>NZ_PXXU01000061.1 GCF_003011925.2 Nitrosomonas supralitoralis | reverse complement strand
AATGTTTTTACCATGTCACCTTCAACGATCTGTGCATGTTTTGATACTTCCATTCCTTTTGTTCCCCAGTTTACGACTTTCAAATCGGCACCGGCTAAGGATTTATTGCACTGAAAACTCAATTTCAACTTTTCCTTCACTTTGGCACAAACCGCAACAATCCAACTTCAGGATCTTGACCGTTGAGTTTCCCATCTCAAATTCTGTGTGTTGCAACTTGTAACATGCGAGTTGGTATAAAAAGCAAGGCATAAGCGCCAAAATTGATCTTTTTTCGTATTGTTATGCAGCCACGATCTCAATCAACACTTCATTCGGATTCACCGATTCTCCTTTCACTACATGCACGGCTTTGATGGTTCCAGCAATTGGTGCGGTAATTTCGGTCTCCATTTTCATCGCTTCGGTGACCAACATCGGTTGTCCGGCGGTGACTTTCTGACTGACTTTGACTAGCACGTCCAGAATATTACACGGCATGCTGACGACGACATCGCCTTCATTGGCAGGACGCGGACGTTTGCTGGCGATGTTGCTTTTGACGGCGCCTTGCGTGCCGCCGTCCAGCACGATTTCATCAAGCGTTTCGACGACGACTTCTTCCGGGACACCATCCACCATAAAATAGAAGTGCCGCACGGTTTCATTTTTAGGGCTGGTTCCAGTGACTTTTATGTGATAGGACTCGCCGTGCAGCGCCACATTAAATTCAGTAGGTGCTTTTTGTTCGCCACTAACTGCTGTTGATGTCGTTTCCAATGGTTCAGGTATTAGATGACCGGTAGAGCGGTGTTCCAGGAATTGTTTGCCGACTTCCGGAAACATTGCATAGCTCAGTACATCTTCATCATTGTGCGCCAGTTGGCCAATTTCCTGGCGCAACTGTTCAAATTCCGGTTTTAGAAGATCTGCGGGTCGACAGTCGATGATATCTTCCTTGCCGATCGCGCGTTTTTGCAAACTGGCATTCATCGGCGCTGGTGCTTTGCCGTAACCGCCTTGCAAATAACGCTTTACTTCATTGGTAATGGTGGAATAGCGTTTCCCGGTGAGTACATTAAGAGCCGCTTGCGTGCCGACAATCTGCGATGTCGGCGTGACCAAAGGTGGATAGCCCAAATCTTTTCGGACTCGGGGAATTTCTTCGTAGACTTGATTAATACGGTCCAGTGCGTTTTGTTCTTGCAATTGATTGGCTAAATTCGAAATCATCCCCCCAGGTACCTGAAACACATGAACCCTGGTATCAACACCAGTGAATTCGCTTTCAAAGCGGTGGTATTTCTTGCGGATCTTGACAAAATAATCGTTCACTTCTTGTAACTTTTGCAGATTCAGACCGGTATCATATTCCGTGCCTTGCAGGGCCATTACCATACTCTCGGTAGGCGGATGGCTGGTGCCGCCAGACCATGAGGACAATGCCGTGTCAATATGCTGGCAGCCGGCTTCGATGGCTTTCAATTGACACATTTCGGCAAGACCTGCCGTGGCGTGGCAGTGCAAATGGATGGGCAGATCGACCGCTTCTTTAATCGCGGTTACCAATTCATGGGTTCTATACGGCGTTAGTAGACCGGCCATATCTTTGATAGCAATCGAGTCACAGCCAAACTCGGCCAAATCTTTGGCCAGTAACACAAAGCTGTTGACATCATGCACCGGGCTGGTGGTATAGCAAATGGTGCCTTGCGCATGTTTACCGGATGCTTTGGCGGCTTCAATAGCGGTTTTAAGGTTGCGTACGTCGTTTAGCGCATCGAAAATACGAAAAACATCCATGCCGTTTGCAGCGGCCTTTTTAACAAAAGCCTGCACCACATCATCGGAATAATGACGGTAGCCGAGCAAATTCTGCCCGCGCAGCAACATTTGCAGGGGTGTATTGGGCAGGGCAGCTTTAAGCCTGCTTAAGCGCTCCCAGGGATCTTCCTTTAAAAAACGCAAACAGGCGTCAAACGTTGCGCCGCCCCAACATTCCAGCGACCAGTAACCGATGCTGTCGAGCATTTGACATGCCGGCAGCATATCTTCCGTACGTAATCGAGTCGCGATCAGGGATTGGTGCGCGTCGCGTAAAATGACATCAGTAATATGAACTTTTTGCATGAGTTTTCCTTGATTAATCAGTAGTAAGCTACTTACAGACCGGTATGCGAAGCCAATGCAGCGGCAATGACGCTAGCCAGCACTTCCGGTCGAGGCTTATCGGAGTAATTGATCAGAGAGGGATTTTGTTCCACAAAACCGGTATTGAATCGGGCTGTACGAAACTGCGGATGCTTAAGAATCTTTAAATAATACGGTATGGTCGTTTTGATGCCAAATAATCCCATATCGCGCAATGTGCGTTCTCCGCGCTTAATTACATCTTCCCAGGTGAGTGCACTGACAATGACCTTGGCGACCATGGAATCGTAAAAAGGCGGAATTTCATAGCCGGTGTAAATTGCTGTATCAGTACGAACGCCGGGGCCGCCGGGTGCGTAATAACGGGAAATGCGGCCGAAGCTGGGCAAGAAATTATTCTTTGGATCTTCGGCATTGATCCGGAATTGAATCGCATAACCTCGTCGGACAATCTCTTCCTGCTTGAAGCGTAGCGGCAAACCGGCCGCTACGCGAATTTGTTCTTCAACAATATCAACGCCGGTGATTGTTTCGGTGATGGTATGCTCGACTTGTACACGGGTATTCATTTCCATGAAATAAAACCGACCGCTGTCATCCAACAGAAACTCTACTGTGCCGGCATTGGTGTAACCGACCGATTTTGCGGCAATTACCGCGAGACCGCCAATATACTGACGCTGAGCTTCGTCCAGTTGTGGGGACGGCGCAATTTCAATCAGTTTTTGGTTGCGGCGCTGAATCGAACAATCCCGTTCGTAGAGATGTATCACATTGCCGTGATGGTCTGCAAGAATCTGAACTTCAATATGTTTTGGGTTGACGATGCATTTTTCTAGAAAAACATTGGCACTACCAAACGCCTTGGTGGCTTCGGAAATTACCCGGACGTAATTGCGTTTCAGCTCATCTGCGTTATCACAGCGCCTAATGCCGCGACCACCTCCACCAGAAGTTGCTTTCAACATGACCGGGTAACCAATCTGCGCAGCGAATTCCAGGGCTTCTTCTACTGACTGCAAATTACCGTCTGAACCGGGCGTAACCGGAATGCCTGCAGCTTTCATGGCGTTTCGGGCTTCGGTTTTATCGCCCATGCGGTGGATGACATCAGCATTTGGCCCAATGAAAATAAGTCCACGCTCTTTACATGCTCGAGCAAATTTCGCATTTTCAGAAAGAAATCCGTAACCTGGATGCACCGCATCACAACCAGTTGCCAGAGCCAAATCAACCAAGGCATGAATGTTCAGATAGCATGCCATTGGTTCGCTGCCGATGCAATAAGATTCATCCGCTTTCTTGATATGCAATGCGAAACGATCCGCTTCCGAATAAATAGCCACAGAGCGAATGCCCATTTCAGCACAGGCACGAATAATGCGAACAGCGATCTCGCCGCGATTGGCAATGAAAATTTTACGTAACATCATATTTGTACTTGGGATACTTTGAAGATCAATAATGCGCGTATTCTACCCGATCAATTCCGGTATTTTATTCGGCATTTAGTGTAAGCGATCGTTTTATACTGAGAAATGGAGCTGTAATGCTGGTATTCAATCGGTACATGCAGAATAGAAATACATAATAACAATGAATTATATATGGTTCTGGTTTAAATTGGTTGGTTTGACACTTATTCCGATTTCAAGTACTTTTCTTTTTAATTGACAGGAATACTTATTTTTCAAATGAATTTGATTTTTTTCAGAGGCTATAAATGAAACTAGAAACTATCGCTATTCATGGCGGCTATAGCCCGGATCCAACCACCAAAGCAGTGGCAGTTCCGATCTATCAGACAACGTCCTATGCCTTTGATGATACTCAGCACGGTGCCGATCTTTTCGACCTGAAGGTTACCGGCAACATTTATACGCGTATTATGAACCCGACCACTGCCGTGCTCGAGCAGCGCATGACTGAGCTTGAAGGGGGGATTGGTGGTCTTGGACTGGCCTCTGGTCAAGCGGCCCTTACCTATGCAATTTTAACGATTGCTGAGGCGGGTGACAATATCGTTTCGGTAGGTACACTTTATGGTGGTAGTTACAATCTGCTCGCACATACATTGCCGCAATATGGCATTGAAGCGCGATTTGCCGATTATCATGATCCGTCCAGCTTCCAGGCGCTGATCAACGATCGTACCAAGGCAGTTTATTGCGAATCCATTGGTAATCCGCTTGGCAATGTCGTAGATATTGCTGCGCTGGCTGAAGTGGCTCATGCAGGGGGCGTGCCTCTGATTGTGGATAATACGGTGCCGACGCCATACTTATGTCGCCCGTTTGAACACGGCGCTGATATCATCGTGCATTCGTTGACAAAGTACCTAGGAGGGCATGGCAATAGCATTGGTGGGGTGTTGATCGATTCTGGTAAATTCCCTTGGGCGGAACACAAGGAAAGGTTCAAGCGCCTTAATACTCCTGATGTTTCTTACCATGGTGTGATTTATACTGAAGCACTCGGTCCGGCAGCCTACATCGGCCGAGCGCGAGTCGTACCCCTGCGTAACATGGGCGCAGCAATTTCGCCATTTAACAGTTTTCTAATTCTGCAAGGTATCGAGACGTTGGCCGTACGTATGGATCGTATTTGTGAAAATACCTTGGCAATCGCGCAATATCTTAAGGCTCACCCAAGGGTGAATTGGGTCAAGTATGCCGGGTTGCCGGATCACCCCGAACATGCGTTAACACAACGATACATGGGCGGACGTGCTTCCGGTATCCTGACCTTTGGTGTTCAGGGCGGCATCACCGGTGGCACGCGCTTCCAGGATGCACTCAAACTCATTACCCGTCTTGTGAATATCGGTGATGCCAAGTCGCTTGCTTGTCATCCGGCTAGCACGACGCATCGTCAGTTAAATCCGGAAGAAATGAAAAAAGCTGGAGTATCGGAAGATATGGTTCGTCTGTCTATCGGACTAGAGCATATCGATGACTTGAAAGCCGATCTGGAGCAGGCACTGGAGGCAGTTTGATTTTCTCCTCCAGAGAATCTCGATTCTGTTTATTTAAACGACTCAAAGATGGGGTGCGCCAACTGCATATCCTCGCTACTCGTAACCTTGTTGATTAATATGTCGGATCGTACAATTTTATTCGTTGCTTTGAGTCTATGTGCGGTCGTCTCCAATTTATGGCGACATGATTGAAATCACTCTTCTTACAACTACAGCATATCCCCATCAACATAAAGCCATATCCCATCTTCGCGCACAAACCTGCTGATTTCGTGGAGCCTGTGAGCTCGTCCATTAATTTTGTAACGAGCGATAAATTCAATGGTGGAGTAATTTTCAGAAGATTGTATATGGCGTTTGATTGTCAATCCTAGCCATTTGTTGGGCGGTTGATCGGTCAATCCTAGGGAAGTGGGCCGCGTATCAGGGTGCCACGTTGCCAGCAGGTAGTTTTCATAATTCAATGTGTACGCTGTGTAACGTGAACGCATCAGATCTTCTGCAGTGGTGGCTATTTCGTCCAGATTAAGGTATCGGTTGCAGCAATCAGCATATTGTTTGTTGTTGCCACAAGGACAAAGGTTGTATAACGTTTTTAAATGGGTGATTCTCGTATTCATATACAATCTGGTTTGTTCGTTAATGTAATTTATCACAGTCCTCATGAATATTGCTTCGGCTCATCTAATGAACGCTTCACTGCGACGTATCGCGCATTTGGACATGGACGCTTTTTATGCCTCGGTTGAGCTGTTGCGTTACCCCGAGTTGCAGGGCTTGCCGGTTGTGATCGGTGGACGGGGCGAGCATCAACCGGTGGTGCGAGCAGATGGCAGAAGGCATTTTTTTCGCTTGCGTGAGTATACGGGGCGTGGTGTCATTACGACCGCTACGTATGAGGCGCGTGCTTTGGGAGTCCATTCTGCCATGGGTGTCATGAAAGCCGCACAACTGGCGCCGGATGCAATTCTGCTGCCAGTAGATTTTGCTATATACCGACATTATTCGCGCCTGTTCAAAGCCGCTGTATCGAGTATTACTCCACAAATTGAGGATTCTGGTATTGATGAAATCTACCTCGATCTGAGTGACTTGCCGGATGAATTATTGCCACTTGCAAAACGCATCAAAAAGGCGGTCAAGGATGCTACCGGACTTTCTTGTTCGATTGGTATCACACCGAATAAATTGTTATCTAAAATTTGTTCAGATTTGGAAAAGCCCGATGGATTGATCATTCTCGAGATATCTGACATCCCAAAGCGAATTTGGCCGTTACCAGTGCACAAAATCAATGGTATTGGTCCTAAGGCGGCCAAGAAACTGGCGTCACTGGGTATTACAACGATTGCCGAATTGGCGCAGGCGGAATTGAGTCTTCTTCGTTTTCACTTTGGACGCAGTTATTCAATTTGGTTATATGAGGCATCGCGTGGCATCGATCAGCGCCCAGTCATTAACGATGCAAAACCTAAGTCTATCAGCCGGGAAACCACATTTGAACGCGATTTGCATCCACGGCAGGATCGTTCTGATTTATCTGAAGCATTCACTGCATTGTGTATTCAAGTTGCCGATGATCTTAAATGCAAAGGTTACGTTGGCCGTACCGTCAGTATCAAGCTGCGCTTCGAAGATTTCCTTACTCTTACACGCGATTGTTCATTGACCATTTATACCTGTGATCCAGTTTTGATACGTCGTGCAGCCGGAGAATGTTTACGGCGAGTTTCATTGAAGAAAAGAATCAGATTACTTGGCATAAAAATCACTACGCTTTGTTCCGTTAACGCTGCTTATGGAAACGAATCTAGACAGAGAGAATTACCGCTGGTGCCATGAAGCATTGTAAATCTCAGCGGGTAGATAATCCAATCAAGTCCAGTTTGCATTATTATCTCATTGCTTTAAAAAGCTCATTGATTAATACCTGCCAGCGTAAGCTAGTCAAGCAAAGCGTTTTACCTGACATTTAGATTAAACATTACAGTTAAAAATAAAAATTTAAAAGGATATCGTTATGCTTGATCGCGCTAATTTTTGTCGAATAGCGCCTTTCGGTGCTTATGTTTTTTTTATGGTGCTGGAAGATGTGCTGTTGAAATTTGGTTGGGAAGCTAATGACTTACGTTTGCTCTATGCGGTAAAGATAGCGGTTGTGGTTGGGCTGCTTTGGGCGATGCGAGGCGCTTATAGCGAATTGCGTTGGCCAATTGGCAGCAGTTTCCGCACCTGGGCAACTGCAATGACCGCGGGTATCGTGGTTTTTGTTGCCTGGATAAATTTGACCGTAGATTGGATGGTTATGGGAGAATCCGTTGGATTTGATCCGCGCAATAATGATGATATTGATTGGTTTCTGGTAACCATAAGACTGATTGGCGCGGCTTTGGTGGTTCCCGTAATGGAAGAATTATTCTGGCGATCATTCCTGATGCGCTGGCTTGATCACCCAAATTTTCTTGCGGTTAATCCCGCGCAGGTCGGATTAAAAGCTTTTTGCATCACTGCAGCACTATTTGCAATTGCACACAGCTTATGGTTAGCCGGATTGTTTGCTGGCATTGTCTACAATTTACTCTATATGCGTAGCAGAACGCTATGGTCCCCCATTCTTGCGCATGCAACAACCAATGGAGTATTAGGTGTATGGATTATTTATACAGAAAACTGGGGGTTCTGGTAAATGAATTCGAGAATGATGTTTTTTTATCATCGTTAAATTTCGTTTTCTGGGTGCTCAACTATCTCCTGGTAAATCAGGTGTCTTAACGCGAACACCTGATCTGGTTTCATTTCAGTAAACTCAAGTCCTAAAGAGATTATTTTCTGATCTTTTCTATTGTTCTTTTTAGCCGGTTTGATGATGGCCTTGATAGATAGTGGTATTTCCTTGTCATCTACTGAGATGGTAAAGGATAGGGTGACAACTGAACCCGGCGTTCCTAAAGGAAGTGTCGAATTGATTCCAGCACCATAAATGCTAAGGTCCATAATATTGATCGGAATAGATTCCTCGGAGATGGTCGCTTGATAATTACATTTAATTCTTCGTGATTTTCGAAAGCTTTGTCCTTGTATATTTTGCGGGAAAGACAAATGCAAAAATTTAAACGGTACTTTTATAATCTTGTCGACATAAGCAGAAAATTTATAGGCATTTTGTCCGGCAATTAAGCGTACGTTGATCTGATCTCCTTCAACGAAAGGCGCTCCAGCTAACTGACCGGATGCTGGCATAGTTACAATTAAAGTGCTGTCTGGCACATAACCGATCATTGATGTTGCGAATGAATTACTTGAGTCGCCATGTTTCTGGGCATATGCGGCTAAAGTCAAATACATTTTATGGCCCACTTTGAGGTGCATGTCTTCAAAACGGATTTTTTCTGTTGAATCATTAGCAGATTCAGTTCGCTTGAGTTCTGGCTTTTGTATGCGAAAGATTGGTGTCTCTTCCAGTTGCTTTACTTCATCCATGGTTTTGAAAACATATCCGCGTTGTTGTATTTGCTGGTGTGCTTGGTCGAATAAATCCCACGGAAGAGGTCTGCCAATGGTTATTTCCGCTGCTTGTACAGGTATTAAATTCATAATTTAATAATATTTTAAGATAAATTGTTCTTGGTTTGGTTATTCAGTAAGTCGCTAATTCGCAATGAGGAAAGTTAATTTAACAGCCGCTATCAGATATTTCTTAACGGTGCTAATAATTAAAAACTTTAACGATATCAGCCTTATTTTCAGACTGGGGAGCTGGCAAGAATAACATCTTGAGTATTTAATTATTATTAATAGCTTAAAAGTTTACGGAGATCAAAAATACCTCGAAAAAAGTATGCTGATTTGAATGGCTAAGCTACAACTTTTGCTGTATTGTTTTTCAATAAAGTAAATATCTATGGAGTTCGCGTTGACCCTTTACGTTATTCGGTGTTAGAGTTCTATCCATGTGGAGACTAGGGTTTTTGGTTCTTGTTTGTGTTTGTATTTTTGTATAAACATTTTTAAAGGGGGAGTTGATGGAACATAAAACGATCAATAAAAACCAGATGTTTCATGCCATGGCGGGAGGGTTGTTGCTAATTGGCATGAGTGCATCTGGTGTTTATGCCAGCAGTGTGACAAACAGCAACAACTTCATGGATGCACTGAAAAGTACTGGCATCACGGCTGGTGGCTGGGTTCATGGCGGTGCAACATTTAATCCAAGCCAAACTCATGGTTTCAATGGCCCGGTCACTTTTTCTGACCAGGCGAATAGGTTTCAGCTAAATCAGTTAAATTTCTTTCTGGAGCGCGCAGTAAAAACAGAAGGCACAGGCTGGGACGTTGGCTTTAGAGCTGATTTCTTATTTGGTACTGATGCAATTTTTACTCAGGCCTATGGTAATCCGGCATTTGATGTGCACGACGGAAGGCCTTTGGCGGATCGGGGTAATTGGGATCTGGATATATGTTGTCATTCCAGCCGAACCTATGGCATTGCAATCCCGCAGGCTTATGCAGAAATCTATGCGCCTGTTGGTAATGGACTGAATGTTAAGGTAGGTCATTTTTATACTCCGATAGGTTTTGAATCGGTTCCTGCTCCAAATAATTTCTTTTATTCTCATGCTTATACCATGCAGTATGGGGAGCCTTTCACACATACCGGCGTACTGGGTAATTACACGGTGAATAAGAATTTTACCGTTATGGCAGGTACAATTGGTGGTAGCGGAACGGGTGGTTGGGACGGAAATTTTGACAAGCAGATGGAAAATTGGGGCGGCATTGGTGGTGTTACCTGGACTAGCGATGATAGTAATACCTCACTCAATGTCAGTGGTACGGGCAGCACGGCATCAACCCGTAACAGTAGTTTCTGGGGTATGTATAGCATTGTCCTGCAGCACAAATTCACAGACAGAACGCATTTAATATTGCAGCATGATCACGGTTTTGCTGATAACGTAATGCTCTTCAATAATGTTTATAATGGCGTTATCAAGGATGCGGAATGGTATGGTGTCAACTCGCATTTTTACTATGATGTAACTCCTGATTTTTCTGTGGGTGTACGTGCAGAATGGTTTCGCGATCGTGATGGCTTCCGCGTTTTTTCGCCAGGCAGGGTAACTGCGGCAACCAACCATCTTGGAAATAGCTATGCGAGTAACATTGGATTACTGGGTACTAGCACACCTGCAGATTATTATGCTGTAACTATCGGTGCTAACTGGAAGGCGCTTAGAACGCTTAAAATGGGTTGGCAAGGAATGAAAAATTTGAATATCCGTCCGAATATCCGGTATGACCGTGTTGATGCATTACATGAGTCTCTCCAAGCTTCTGCTTATAGACCTTTCGGTGGTAATAAGGATCAGATTCTCTTTTCGCTGGATGCAATATTACCTTTCTAATATGCAATAATGAATTATGAATGAATTATCACAAAATGCGCTTTCGAGCGCATTTTTTTATTCTGCTCTGATCGATTTGCTGTACTGCCGTAATGCTAGCAACAAATCATTGATGTCGTCCGGAGCAGTGATTTCCCACTGATTAAATTGTTCAGTCCGCGGATGGATCAATGCAAGTTTTTGAGCATGCAGTGCTTGTCTGGGAAAATTAATCAATATTTGTGCGATTGCTTGCGCTGTTTTTCCGGGTTTTCCGCCATAGACAGGATCACCAACTAATGCATGCCCGATATTGCTTAAATGCACCCGGATTTGGTGCGTGCGGCCGGTTTCAAGGCTGCATTCAAGCAATGTGCAGCCCTCAAAGTTTTCGATGACTTGATAGTTCGTGCGCGCGGGTTTTCCTTTGGAAGTAACGGTCATTTTCGTGCGATGAATCGGATGACGACCAATGGGTGCATCGATGCTACCCGCTTGTTTGATTTCTCCTAAAACCAATGCCAGATATACGCGTTTTACAGTGCGTTGTTGTAGTTGGCGCACAAGGCTTGTTTGTGCTGCAATAGTTTTTGCAACAGCCAATAACCCAGTTGTGTTTTTATCCAGGCGATGAACAATGCCGGCGCGCGGTACATTTTTCAATTCTGGAACATGATGTAATAACGCATTAAGTAACGTTCCTTGCCAGTTGCCATTGCCTGGATGAGTCACCAGTCCGGCGGGTTTGTTGATAATAATGAGTGTATCGTCTTCTTCAATGATGTTTAAATGGATAGCTTCTGCTGTATAGGGTGATTCAGATGCGCTGTTCAGAGGGAAAATTTCGATATGCTCGTTTCCCCATACAAGCTGTTTCACAGTAGTTATCTGACCATTCAAAAGCACCCTATTTTCAGCGATCCAAATTTGTAGGCGACTGCGCGACCAATTTGGTAAAAGCTTTGCTAGAGCTCGATCAAGGCGCAAACCTTCATATTCAACCGGGATCGTTAAGTGGATAGCATTCGATATTGATTCGTCGCTTACTGCCGCCTGAGGCTTTACGCTATAATTGCCCGTTGTGTCTTTGTTTTTTACGGAATTTATCATGCTACATATTTTAGCTTTTATTCTGGTTTTAGGGTTGTCAGCCTGCGGTTTATTGCCAGACCGTACTGATGATCAGGAGGATTGGTCTGCCAATAAGTTCTATTCGGAAGCAAAAGAAAAATTGAATGATGGTAGTTATGCTGCGGCTATTAAGCTCTATGAAACTTTAGAGTCGCGTTATCCTTATGGCAGGATTGCTCAGCAAGCTCAACTTGAAATTGCCTATGCGCATTATAAAAATGATGAGCCCGCTTCGGCAATTGCAGCGGCTGATCGATTTATTAAATTGCATCCTAATCATGTGAATGTAGATTATGCATATTATATCAAAGGATTGGCGAATTTTAATGAAGGTTGGGGTATGCTGGATTTCTTGCTGAAAGGTCCATTTAAGCAGGATATGAGCGAGCGTGACCCAAAAGCTTCGTATGAATCATTTGAAATTTTTAAAGAATTGGTTTCCCGTTTTCCGGAAAGTAAATATGCTGCAGACTCCCGGCAGCGCATGGCATATTTACTTAATTCACTTGCTATGGGCGAAATTCATACTGCACGATATTACATGAAACGCAAGGCCTATATTGCTGCTGCTAACCGGGCACAGAATGCAGTCAAGGAATATCCCCCGACTCCAGCAACGGAAGAGGCATTATATATAATGATCAGGGCTTATGAGGCACTTGAAATGTATGATTTAAGGGACGATGCGGAACGTGTGATGCGAATTAATTTCCCTAATAGCATTTTTCTTGCGGAATTGCCTGAAGTGGGCGCTAAAGCATGGTGGGAGTTTTGGAAAAATTGAAAGATCCTGAATAATGTGGGGTCATTCACACATGATTTTTCAGATGCACGGCCAATACATCGCATTCCGCATGATATATTACCCCCTTCGCTGTGGAACCCATTAATACAGCAAGACCGTGCCGCCCGTGCGAACCAACAACAATTAAATCAATATCTTCTTTTACAGCAAGCCGAGTGATTTCTTGCTCCGTTTCTCCCCATACCATCCAACAGCGCTCTAACACAATGTTCAGTTCATTACCAATTTGGATCAGATTTTTTTTCTCAGTTTCAAGCAGATCATATGATGAATTTTCGTTCAGAGGTATAACTGTTCCGTAAGGTGTGTCGGGCATAGGAATATTATCTAATACATGAATAATGTGGAGCTGTGCACTAAACAGTTCCGCCATCGATTTCGCCTTAGATGCAACAAGGTGATCGAATTCTGAGAAATCAACAGCGAGTAAAATGTTCTGATAATTGTTCATGTGAAGTATTTTCGATTATGGTGATAAGCAAGATAAATGTAAACCTACAACAGGATGTCACTTTATCATATCCATACCGAACTTTATCTGTGTGTCGAGAGCTATCTATCTTCGAGCCCGCGTAAGTATCTCGATAGAAAAGTATTAACGCGTTGCTCATATGCTCTGCCGGCATAAGTATGCATATTGAAGTGTCTTGCACCTGGCACAATCCATAAATCCTTGGGGGTTCTAGCAGCATCAAAAAGTCTTTCGGTTTCCGATTGAGTGGTATGCATATCATCGGTTCCCGAAATAAACAGTACCGGTGAGCTAAGGTCGTTAATTCGAGCAATTGGACTTAAAGCATCCAGGGTGGTATCTAGATAAGAAGTTAATTGCCATAGCATTAGTGGTAAGAGTAGCAATCCATGATCTCCAAAATGCAGTTTCAAGCGGTTTTCAACAGCTTCTTCAATGGTGGGGTGAAGCGACTCAAGAATCACGGCATTCAATCTCAGATCTTGCTTAGCCAGCACTATCGCCGCGGCACCCAAAGAAGTGCCGATTGCACCTATCCGCTCGGTAGGAAAAATTTTTCGCAAGAAAGCGACTGCCGCTTCTACATTTTCAGATTCGCGCAAGCCAAAAGTAATGTTATCTCCGGCAGTTTCTCCATGTGCCTGCAGATCAATGAACAAGACACTATAACCCTGGTTCTTTAGAAAACGAGCCCGACTCAGCATTTCAAGCCGGTTGCTGCGCATCGAATGGACAAGTAATACCACACCATTACCTAGTTTTCCATAAACTAACCAGCCGTGCACAGTCGGCCCTTTCATGGCAGGAATCTGTACCGCCTCAACTGGAAAGTCTGTAGTTAATGTTCCTACAGCGGTTGGTGCTGATGAGATTAGAACCGTACCTATAACAAAGATACTGAGCATCATTGATAACGTTAAAACCAAAATCAGAAAGAGAGGTTTGTACAGCATGATTCCTGGCATTTAATTTCATTCATGATAATTGATCCTAGAAGCGGTTTTTAGCGGCATCGAGAGCTATTTTTTGCAGATTAACATCTTTCCGGTTTTCGTTCTCCAGGAAAAAGATTGCTGAGTATTTCCTAAGCTGCTTAATCATGATTCTCATAATAATAATCAGAATTTGTTGCTTAACATTTTATAAGAAGTGACCTGATCCAGCAGCAACGCAGATAGTTTTTCAACGGCTTGCTAGAGAGAATGTATTAAATATCTAAATGTAACCAGGGTCAGTTGATCTGCATATGGTATAGTTTCAATGAGAAGAAATAATTGATTTTATTAGTAATTTTCTGATGCTTCAAACTGATGTGCCAACATTTTTTAGGATACAAGGTTAAACGGGTAACCGATATCATGAGGGAAATTTCAGCAGCTTGATATGAGCAAAGTTCAGGCATTCAGCAAGAAAACTAAGCTTTGACACAGATGGACAAAGTTACCCAGGAATATGCGGCACGGCTCGAGGAAGCGGCGGCGTCAGCTTGAATGATCAAACTCAAGTTTTAACTCAGGCAGTGTCAGTTAATCGCTGATTGTTGATACCGGAATTATCAAAATCGGCATGTTCAGACGCGTTGATCTGGTAAACTCCCGTAGAGGCTGGAATCTGGATATATCTATCAGCAGTTGCGATATGGCCGCTGCCGGCTTGTGCAACCGCATACTAAAGCGGGCTCTTGCATTGGAACTTGGCAGGTAAGCAAAAAATATTAAAGTATTGTTAGCTATGTTAGTTAGGAAGTTAGATTTCTGACTATCTTTGATTCGCCAGTATGCGCGAAATATTTTGTTTGAGTGTATCTGGGTAGAAGGGTTTTACTATAAAACCTGCAGCTCCTGCGCTAGTAGCTTGTATAAATAATTCACGACTGGCGAATGCTGTAATTATCACGACCTTTGTTGCATTGTTTTGATTCTGGATAATTCTTAAGGATTCTAAGCCATTCATCGTCGGCATTTCAAAATCTAGGCATGCAAGGTCAGGTTTATGTTCTGCAACCAATTCGGTGGCTTGCATGCCATCATAAGTTTCCCCGACTACTTCAATTCCCATTTGTGTCAGAATTGTTATCAGCAGTCGCCGCACTGTGCGGCTATCATCCGCAACAACTGCCTTTGCGTGATAAGTAATATTATCTTCAAAGAAACTATACTTCTGGTTCAGGACCATTAACTGTTCTTTTGCATGGATTACTTCTTGCAATCCATCAAAGATTTTCTTCTGAGAAAATGGTTTGTAAATAAATCCATCGACTCCCAACATGGCTGCAATATGTTTCAACATGGTGTCATCGCTGCCGGTAATCATTACCACGAGAATGTCTGGATACGCAGCACGAATCTCTCCCAAAAGATGCATGCCATCTTTGTTAGGTAATAAGTGATCAAGACAGATGAGATCTGGATTTAACAGCGCAATTGAGGAAAGAAGTTTTTCACCGCTATTAAGTTCTCCTACAACTACGTATTCATCGCTGTTCAGCATTGCGCGTAGTGTGGCGCGAATACACACACAATCGTCCACAATGAGGATTCGCATTCTTTTAGATAATTGGGTCACGACGGTGATGATATATACATGAAGAAGCGTATCCCAATTCTATGTGAGGAGGTAAAGTTACCACTGAAGTATTTCGTCTAAATAACTAAGAAATCGAATCATTTCTCATTTATATTTTTATCAATCACAAACACATAATACGGCAAAATTAAGAAAGAAATTAGCAAATTTACATTTTGTATTGTAGGATTATTCTTGTATTATTGGAAGCAGTTACAGCTGATTTCTAAGAGAGATATACCGCGGGAGCCATTGAGTGGAGGAGGCACAGGGGCCATATTCGTGCGTTGATTATCTTCACGGCAATCCTGCGTACACATGTGTCGATTGCATACATAGTTTGCCGGATGCTAAAGTCAGATCAAGTCGAAGCTCCTGTAGATGAATGACCAAGCAACAAGTAATAATGAAAGATCTGAGTTTATTATGGTGGTGGACGCCAAGGCGCGATATCGCGTTCAGTTATCAATCGATGTTTGCTGATACTGAAATTATCAAAATCGGCTTGTTCAAACGCGTTAATCTGATATACCCCGGAAGAGACGTGGATCTTGATATATCCATCAGTAACTGCGATATGGCCACTGCCGTTTTTGTACAGTTGTATACTAAAACGAGTTCCAAAATCCTTAATGATGGCATCGCCGACTTTTACTTCAAGCTGATTGGCAGCATTTTTCTGAATGTCAAAATAAACATTTCCCTTGAATAACTCTGCCTGTAGGGGTCGTCCTTCTTTTACCGCCACAGAACTAAGCATATCCAGTGCCATGTCGATACCAGGCGCTATTGACGTGGCCAGCAGTTGTTCTGATTTTGTTTCATAAAAGCGGATACTGTGCGGTTTGCCAAAATACCAAGTCATCAGACCTAGCAATACACAAAACCCCATAATGAGGCAGTGTACTAAAAAACGGCGCCAACTGAAAACAAAATTAAATGGTTGTATTACGGGTGGTTCAGGTTCCTGCATTTTTTGCCTAATAATAAAGAATGAAAGCAGGAATTATATACTGTTGATAGAAATTTTTTTAATCTGTGATTTGAACAAACTAACTTGCTTGCGTTTCTGTGAGATAAACTGATATATCAACTGTAACGGCTAAAATTGCGGAGAAAAAATGTTTAATTCTTCAATACTTGAGATTGCTATTGGTATGGTGCTTCTTTTCGTGCTGATTAGTCTGTTGTGTTCCACGATCAATGAAATGGTTGCACAATTCTTGCGCATGCGGGCGAAAAATCTTGAGATAGGGTTGTCAAACCTGCTGCAGTCGGGAAAAGAAAACAAACTGGTCAATGATCTCTATGGTCATCCGTTGATAAACGGGCTTTCAAAAACAGGACAGAAACCATCTTATATCCCACCCAAGAATTTTACCTTGGCACTGTTAGATGTCATGTCCGGTAATATAGGGAAGCTTCCAACTGACAATAAACTATTAATAGAGGCGATCGAGAAACAGGGTCAGTTTGCTCAAACTGAAGCAGGGAAATCGATCATTCTTCTGTTGCATGAGGCAGGGGATAATGCCGATAAGGCGCGCAGGAATCTGGAAGGCTGGTACAACAATGCGATGGATAGAGTTGGCGGTTGGTATAAACAGAAAATACAAGTCATTATTTTTATGATTGCTTTCATTATATGTGCAACTCTGAACATTGATGCGATAAAAATTTCCCAGACACTTTGGACCGATATTGCGCTCAGGCAAATACTGGTAGAGGCTGCTTCATCATCGGATATTGCTCGTTTGATGCCGCAACCAGCCGAATCAGAATCGATGTCAGTTGGGAATGGTGCAGTCTCGGTGCAACCAAGTGAGCAAACGCCCACTGATGATTCAATCAAAGGCTTGACACAATCCATTCAGAGTGCCGGATCATTGGTTGAGCAAATCAAAGCACTACATCTGCCAATTGGCTGGAAGTTACTCGATGGTAAAGAAGAGAAATGGATTTTTGAAAAATACGACACCATGAACTGGTTCATAAAAATTATGGGAATTCTGATCACGACTTTTGCCGCTTCACTTGGTGCACCTTTCTGGTTTCAGTTGCTGAATAAGATTGTTGATCTTCGTGCTGCAGGTAAGCAGCCCGATAAATCCGGAGTGTAATGACAGGGCATGTGAATTATCTGCAGGCGAGTTAAAGAAAGGCAGCGTATGCAATAATCGCTGTTGTCCAGATCCATTTCCAATGTAGGCGATAAAAGCAA
>NZ_PXXU01000060.1 GCF_003011925.2 Nitrosomonas supralitoralis | reverse complement strand
GCTCCTCCAACGACGAGTATTTCGTGGTCCGAATTAGGATCTGGCTTTGCAATGCGCAAATAATAATAAGGATGGCCATGATCCCACATTAAAATATGCGGCACACTTCCATTCGGGATTCGCAGACCAATAACATATGTTCTATATGCAGCTTGCTTGGTATGCAGAACGATCGTGTCATTAAAAGGGGTGTTGGTTGCAACGACTACTGCTTGGCAATTGATTTCTCCTCCATTCGTGCTTACTTTCTGCAAAGTATTATTACCTTCGATACTTAATGCCCGTGTATCGCAATGAATTACTCCGCCATTGTCTAAAAATGCTTTTGTTAGGCCTTGTAAGTATTTAAGCGGATGAAATTGAGCTTGATTAGGGAATTGTATGGCGGGCCCGGTAGAAAAACTAATTTCAGGCACTTGTTCAACTATCTGGGCAGTCACCCCAGATCGATTTGCAGCTTCGAGTTCTTTATGAAGGTCAATGAAGCCCTTATCGGATAGGGAGTATAGATAACCCGTTACTCTTTCGAATGAGCACTCTATCTGTTCTTCCTCAATAATGTACTCGACTAAGTTTGTTGCTTGGGAAAAGCCGCGAGCTATTAATCTCGCCACGTCAGTGCTAAAGGATTTTTCAATTTTTGAATACCATTCGTCTGGAGGAAAAAAATGCGCTGTAGTTCGCCCGGTCTCACCACCTCCAATTAAATTTGCATCAATCAGGATAACTTTTTTTCCATTCTTTGATAGCAGATATGCAGTAGAAATACCTCCGATACCCCCCCCTATAATGCAAACATCAGCTTTTGTATTGTTTGTAAGAGGAGGAAATATTGGAATAGTATTGGTAGCTTGCCACAGTGGCACGGAAGATCCGTTCAAATTATAATTCATCTCTGTATCTTTTTAATTAAATTAGTTTATTTTTTTATATTCTTTAAAAAATTAGAAATAGCACATGCTTTCCCCGCCATTTTGGAGTTCTTCCTTATAAATTCCAATGGCTTGTCATCAATGAACGTTCCCGATAAACTCTTTGAATTTAGCTTGTCTTTCTTGACTGCGATTATTTAATTGAAAATGCGCATAGCAACCTCTTTTCAATTTTTAATTTATATAAAATTTCATAATTTGAAATTTTATATAAAGATTATTAAAGAGGTCTGTACGCAAAGTAACTTTAATAGAGCTAATTCAGAAATTCAGCGCATTACTATTACTTGGATGAGAAATTCCGCTTCAAAAGCAATAATCCTGCCAACAATAGCAACATAGTAATGCTCTCCAAACAAGCATAGTTGGCTCCGGTTTTGTCCATGACAACTTTGCTAGGAAATCCGTTAGGATCGATTGCTTGTTAAAGAAGTCGCTGGCCGCTGCTTTATTACGGTGCCCGGAAAGCTAAAATCAATCGTATCGCCAACTTTATCAACAGCTCGTTATAAAAAACTCCTTTACTCTTAACTTTGATATCACCAGCGCGTTTAATTTTTTAACCGCCAAAGCCATGGAAGATGAGTAATTGCTAACCCATCGGTTAAGCGTGGAATGGGCAATTTTCACGCCTCTTTCTTTCATAATGGCTTCAATGTCACGGTAAGTAACACCATACCTGGCATAGAAAAACAGCGTAGAGAATGACATCTTTTAGAAATTGAGCGCCTTTAAAACTGATCATCGGATTCTTCAATTACTAAAATTACCCAAGTATCACTCAAACTGAAAAACTTTGCGACAGAATCCATCGGTTTGCAATCTACATCATACGGTGGACCAACAGCTATGCCCTTGGCTTGCTATTCAGCCTTGATCGGTTATCTGGAAATGGACTGTCCATGACCCAAGAATTGATTACCAATATACTTGGTGTGCGGCGTGAAGAGGTGACGAAGGTCGCCGGCAATTTACAGCAATCGGGATTGATTCATTATCAGCGGGGACATATCACCGTATTGGTCGACCCGGATTGGAAGCGGGTGTTTGTGAATGTTATCAGATAGTCAAAGGAGAATAAGACCGTCTGTTTAGTCCTCATAATCCTTGAGAAATTATAATATTTATCTCGTGGCTTTAGATTAACTTATGTGCGTACGGTTAAGCACAGACAGAAAAAGTTTTCTGCAGTAATTTAGCTTTTTTGTATTTTATTTTCAGATAACGGGACAATTAGAGACATGCTTTAAATCTATTAGTTCCTTCCCATATCGAGATTTCTACAATTCTAGATCTTTATGTTGCTTATTGGGTTTGCCTAATTTCACAGAAAAATGCCCGTGTCGATCGCTCAAACTATTCCTATTGCCAATCGATTATTAGCTGCTTTACCTCGCAAGGATTTCGTACGATTTCTCGCAGACTGTGAAGAAGTAGAACTGGCCTTGAAAGAGGTCCTCTACTATCCCGGAGAACATATTTCGTATGTTTACTTCCCCATTAATAGTTACATTTCCTTAGCGACGCCGTTAGAACATGTTACGGGATTAGAAATGGGATTAGTCGGTAATGAAGGCATGTTGGGCGTTACGCTTATGCTTGGCGTCGATGTTGCACCATTGCGCGCGTTAGTTCAAGGACCAGGCCTTGCGCTACGTATAACGACACCATTGTTTCTCCGTGTGCTCGAGCAGAGCTCTGCGTTAGAGCGAGAGCTAAAGCGTTATCTTTATGTATTGATAAGTCAGATTGCGCAAACAGCTGCCTGTAATCGTTTTCATATGACGGAAGCGCGTCTTGCTCGTTGGTTACTGATGACTCAAGATAAGTCCCATTCCAATACATTTCATATCACGCATTTATTCCTTGCCTATATGTTGGGGGTGCGGCGCGTTAGCATCACCAAAGCGGCAAGTTCACTTCAGAACCGAAATATTATCAATTACCAACGAGGAAATATTACAATTCTCGACCGCAATGGACTGGAAGCCGTTTCTTGCAGTTGTTATCGGAGCGACAAGGAAATTTACCAGCGTGTCATGGTTTAAATATTTGGGTTCTAATTCCAATGGTACGAAAATTTAGGTTCTGTCGCATTAATTACAAAAACGTATATTTCAATAAAACTGCCAACAATAGCAACATATTAATGCTGGGCAGATTCAAGTCTGAAGTGCAACTTTTACAAGATTTACAGAAGGCAAGATGGGTTAGCATCTGAGCTTCTGGAACGATCAAATAAAAGGAGTACAGATGAAGCACTACCAGCAACTCAACCAAGAGCGATATCAGATATACGGGTTACTTAAAGCGGGATTTCATCAAACCGAATTGCGAATGAAATTGGCGTTCATTCGGCAAGTGCGTACCTGCAGGGTCTGACAAAGACCGAAATTGCCTACCCGGTTGGCGTGGATGAATTTACGGTTTATGGGTATTGGCTAAAGCGAAGAAGAAATCTTAACGAAATGATTATATTGTCTTATAATATTTCCTTAGTCAAAAAGGACGGATTTTGCAGCTATGAGGCAACTGCCTCTATACCGTATGGATCAGAAGGCGCTCGTTGATTCAGTATTCTTACTCGTATCTGGCGTCAATCGTAATTTATTTGATGCAGGGTTTTTGGGCTGATTGCTGGTTTGCAGATTCAACATATTGTTCAACCAGTTTTCACTTGGGGTCACTGGGTTATCATTCCAATGCTCGCTAAATCCATAAATTGATAAAAGCAGGAAAATTCCTTGAATGAAAATATAGATTCAACCCTGCGAGAAACATTGGATGCGCTCTACTATAACGAATCTCGTCGGGTGCTAGCAACGTTAATTCGCCTGTTGGGCGACTTCGATCTTGCGGAAGATGCCATGCATGATGCATTTGCTATTGCGCTGACTCAATGGCAGCGGGATGGAGTACCCACAAATCCGCGTGCTTGGCTGGTATCGACGGGGCGATTCAAGGCAATAGACCGCATGCGCAGGCAAACTCGGTTTGGAACCTCTTGGGAAGATGAGCAGATCTTCGAAGCATCATCTATGGAAGCTACTGATGTTGAAGATGAAACAATTGAAGATGATCGGTTACGACTTATTTTCACCTGTTGCCATCCGAGCATATCGCTAGATGCACAGGTAGCGCTTACTCTGCGTGAATTGTGTAACCTTACCACTGAAGAAGTTGCCCACGCATTTCTTAATGCGCCGGCAACGATAGCACAACGCATTGTTCGTGCCAAATCCAAAATCCGCAATGCGAATATTCCTTATGAGGTACCGGAAGTAGAGGATTTGCCCAATCGGTTGGAGGCCGTTTTAAAAGTCATTTACCTTGTGTTTAACGAAGGTTATTCGGCCTCCACGGGTAGTGAATTAATGCGACATGATCTCTCTGGAGAAGCTATCCGGCTTGGTCGACTCTTAATCGAACTTCTACCGGAAGAATCGGAAGCATTAGGCTTGCTGGCATTGATGCTGTTGCATGATTCCCGTAGAGCTGCACGCGCGGCACCCAATGGCGATTTGGTTCTGCTGGACGAGCAGGATCGCTCACTTTGGAACCATGAACAGATTGCTGAAGGCTCAGAGCTGACAAAGAAAGCGCTCAGTTCAGGCAATTTCGGGTCGTATACTCTGCAAGCAGCCATTGCGGCCGTTCATGCTGAAGCTTCCAACACTAACCAAATCGACTGGGCTGAAATTGTCGGTCTCTACGATCTGTTGTTACACGCGAACCAATCTCCTGTGGCTGAATTGAATCGCGCGGTGGCTGTGGCAATGCGTGACGGACCGGAAGCTGGCCTCGCGCTCGTCGATGATCTACTGTCACGAGGCGAACTCAACAAGTATCATTTGACATACGCGGCACAAGCCGACTTCTATCGTAAGCTTGGTAAAATAGAGCAAGCAAAAGTAGCTTATCAGTATGCGCTCAATTTGACCCGGCAGGAACCGGAGAGGCGTTTTCTGAATCGACGGTTGGCAGAATTGAAAAACTAATCAGCTCTTGTCGATTCTCGGCTCCGTTAATCGACCATAAAATGTAATCAATTATTCCATCGATTAATTAGGACTAAATCATGAAATACCTATGCTTGATCTGTGCGGAAACGGTTATGGAGCAAATGTCTGCGGTCGACGCTGAGAAACACTTCGAGGAGTACCGCGAGTTCACTGGCAACATCAGGACAAGCGGCCATTTTGTCGATTGCAATCGGTTATTGCCACCCATAGCCGCTATTACGGTTCGGGTTCGCAATGGCAAAGTTTCAACCTGCGACGGACCTTATGTGGAGACTAAGGAACAGCTTGGCGGCTACTATGTTATCGAAGCTCGCGATCTCAACGAGGCGATCCGGGTGGCATCAAGGATACCAGGAGCCGGAATCGGTTGTGTGGAGGTTCGACCGATAGCGGAGGATGTCCAGACTATTCATGCGCTCAGGATTGCCGAAACTGGCTGAAACAGAGGTATCTGACTCTCGCAAAACCAATGTGTCGAGAAAGTCTATGTGGAATTCTGGTTTTGCCAAACAACTGTAGTTGAAATCACCTGTTATAGAACATTATGAAATATCTCTGCCTTGTTTATTATGAAGAAAAGACCATTGATGCCATGACCAAGGATGAATGGGAGGCGCTCAACGGTGAATGTGTCGCCTCCGTCGCGCGACTTCAGCAAAGCGGGCACTTTCTGGGCGGTAATGCGCTTCAGTCAGTGCATACTGCCACTACCGTTCGAGTTCGATATGGTAGGCATCCATAACCGACGGACCTTTTGCCGAAACTAAAGAGCAATTGGCGGGATTTTATCTGTTAGATGCTCGTGATCTTAATGAAGCCATTCAACTGGCAAGCAAAATTCCGTCAGCGCGTCTCGGTAGCATTGAAATCAGGCCTATCCGGGAATGGCCCCCGGAATAGCTAAAATAAACGCAAGAGAGACCACAAAGTAGAAGTAGCAGTACGGTTTGCAAAAAAACATTCAAGATGTCGATTTCACCGAATCCCATTCGATTAATAAGCAGAGAACAAGTAGCCAATAAGCACAGCCCGGAAACTTAGCGCCCAACCTGGATCCTACTGGAGAAATCAACATGAATGCTCAAACAGAAAAGTCCATTCCAAAATTGATGCCAACCAACAGCATCAAGCTTCACCGTGTACTTCGCACGACACCAGAAAAAATTTATCGAGCTTTTCTTGATGCTGATGCAATTGCCAAATGGCTTCCGCCGAATGGATTCACGGGTAAGGTTCACCTGTTGGAAGCTAAGGTTGGGGGTGCCTACAAGATGTCATTCACTAACTTCTCTACAGGACACAGTCACTCTTTTGGCGGAAAATACCTTGAACTTGTACCTTTTGAACGCATTAGATATACAGATGCGTTCGATGACCCGAATTTAATCGGGGAAATGCTGACGACAATTTCTTTGAAAGCAGTGCCTTGCGGGGCCGAGTTAAATATAGTGCAGGAAGGTATACCCGAAACGATTCCGCCCGAAGCCTGCTATATCGGCTGGCAAGAGTCACTTACGCTGCTCGCTCAACTTGTTGAGGCGGAGATTCCGAACTCATGATGAAACCCTTTAAGCATCTGGTTGAGATTTATTAAAATCCGATATTAAAATTGAAATCAATTCAAACCAGCAAGAGAAATTCTCATGAATACGCCATCTGAAAAACCCATGTCTAAATTGATGCACACGTTAACGCCACATATTATTTGCGCGGGCGTTGCCGATGCAATCGAGTTCTATAAAAAGGCATTCAATGCCACCGAAATGTTGCGGTTGCCGGGGCCGGATGGGAAACTTATCCATGCCTGTCTCAAAATTGGTGATTCGGCGGTCATGCTGGCCGATGAAAGGCCGGACTGGAGCTCATTTGGACCGAAAACACTAAAATGAACGTCTGGTACCATCCATTTACAGGTCAACAATGTGGACGCAGCTTTTGAACAAGCTGTCAGTGCCGGGGCGAGGGTTAAAATGCCGGTTCATTATCTTAACGGAATTGTTAACAAATAAAATACAAAACCTATCAATATTAGCTTAATAGTAAGTCTCTAAAAAATCTTTTTAGTCTCAGGAGAATCAAAATGAAAAAAATATGTTGATGGCTATGTTATTCCCATTTCTAAGAACAACCTTGAGGATTATAAACAAATCGCCGAATTAGTTGGATTAATCTGAAAAGAACATGGTGCCTTTGAATTTATCGAATACGTGAGAGATGATCTGGATCAGAAAAAATTAATCTCGTTTAAGCAAGTAGCAAACGCTGACAAGAACGATACTGTCATTTTCTCCTGGATAATTTTCGAATCGTGTGAACATCGCGATAAGGTCAATGGAGCAGTCATGAACGATCCAAGGCTGGCGGAAATGATGAACTCCGATTCTACGGCGGCTTTAAAGTACTCGTTGATGCCCGAGTTAAGCTTTCAGATAAATTTCAACAAATCTTTTTGCACGCTTCTCAATTTTTATAAGGAGAATACCATGCGTATCATACAACTTACTCTCACCGTATTCTGTGTTTTACTGATGTCATCTATTGCCTTCGCCCAAGACAAGAAAGAAGAACAGTCTATGGATCCCCAGGTCATAATGGAGCAGTACATGAAACTGGCCACGCCCGGCGAACAGCATAAACTGTTCGCCAGCCTTGCGGGAAGCTGGACCACTAAAACCAAGGAATGGATGGAGCTCGGTAAGCCACCCATGGAATCAACAGGTACCGCGGAAATGAAAATGCTGCTGGGTGGTCGTTTTCTTCAGCAGGAATATAACGGCCAAATGCATGGGCGGCCTTACACCGGGATAGGGATCAGCGCTTATGACAATTTACTTAAACGCTATGTTTCAACATGGATGGATACCATGAGCACAGGCATTTTCTCCATGGAAGGCACGGCGAGTGCGGATGGCAAGACTATCACACTGAATGGCAAACACGCTGAACTGGGCGGGGGATACATGACTCATCGCGCTATTTGGAAGATTATTAATAAAGATACCCAGGAATTTGTTATGTACGGAACGCATCATGGCGGCAAGGAAATGAAGATGATGGAGATCTTTTATACAAGAAAGCTGTAATACGAGGAGATAGAACAAACGCAGCCTTGATAAAGCGTAATGAAATCGAGCTTGCGAAGCTAAATATTTTTGATGCCAAGGAGAAATTATGATGAAGACTAATCTCATCTCCTCCTAGGAGAGCATGTAATTGCATTGGTATGTAGGAGTTACACGAGCAGAAACTAAAGCCCATCGACTATACCGTGCAAAATATTAAAATATAGGAGAGTAACGATGAAGAAGAACACGGTCTGCCTATGGTACGATCATGACGCGGAGGAAGCCGCACGCTTTTACGCCCAGACCTTTCCCGACAGCACAGTCGGCGCGGTGCATCGGGCACCGTCTGATTTTCCAGGTGGCAAGGCAGGCGACGTCCTGACGGTCGAATTCACGGTGTGTGGCGTGCTATGCCTTGGTCTCAACGGCGGGGATACGTTCAAGCACAGTGAGGCATTCTCCTTTCAGATCGCCACCGACGACCAGACGGAGACCGACCGGTATTGGGAAGCGATCGTCGATAACGGCGGCGTGGAGAGCGAGTGCGGCTGGTGTAAGGACAAATGGGGATTGTCGTGGCAGATCACGCCGCGCGTCCTGACCGAGGCGATGGCCAGTGGCGGCGATGTGGCGAAGCGTACATTCGAGGCAATGATGGAGATGCAGAAGATCGACGTTGCCAAGATTGAGGCGGCGGTGCGCGGCGATTCCGTGCCAAATGTTCCTTCATATGACGTCGAAATCGTCGATTATCATTAGGAGAAAAACCATGCCAAAAAGAGTAGGCGAACCGATACATCCCGGAGAAATTCTGGCCGAGGAGCTTGAATTTATGGGCATCAATGGGGTCGAGTTGGCCACAAAGATTGATGTGCCTAAGAATCGCATATATCAGATCGTGAATGGTGAGCGCAGCATTACAGCTGATACAGCTTTGCGCCTCGGAAAATTCTTTGGGACAGGCCCAAGAATTTGGCTCAAACTGCAGATAGCCTATGATTTGGATGTTGCTTCAAAGCAAATGGGCAACGTGCTTAATGACATTTTTACATATGAACACCAACTAACCTAAAGGGGATAGAAGCGGCGTTGTTGAATAAATCGAACTGTCGGTAAAAAGATGGCATATCTGGCATAATTCTGCAGGATTTTACCTTCAGAAAAGCCAATGCCTTATAAACCAACGAGAACCGCCGCCATAAGAACAAAAAATCTCGTTATATAGTGACGAACTGGCATGAATAAACAACGGATTACGGCGACGGGGTGAAATCACGATTTGGCTTACGGAAACGGCAATCTCTGAGTGGCGTCCGGCCATGACGAGAGCCTGTGGGCGACCCCAGGAGTATTCTGATATCCCCATAGAAACTGTTTTATTTCTTCGCCAAGTATTTCATCTGCCGTTACGTCAAACCGAAGGTTTCATGAATTTGCTTGCCCGTTTCATGAAAGCCGACATCACTATTCCTGACTTTAGCAGTATTTCCCGGCGCAGCATTGCCTTGCCTAGACATATATTGGCCAAAGCGATGAAACCAGGCAGTCTCGTGATTATTGATTCTACTAGACTCAAGGTCTACGGCAAAGACGAGTGGCACCAAGAAAAACACGATGTTCTTGTTCGCCGTACATGGCGTAAGCTACATCTTGCAGTTGATGAGAATCATCAACTGTTGGTGTGCGAACTCACCACGCCGGAAGTTGATGGCCCCACTGCGGTTCCAGATTTACTGATTCAAATTGACGCGCCTTTTGAGATCTTTATCGCCGATGGCGCCTATGATGGCGAACCGATTTTCCAAGCGGTCTTGACTCATCAACCTGATGCACAAGTGATCATTCCCCCACACAAGACTGCTGTCCGTTCAGCGGCAGGCGACACCCAGCGAGACGGCCATACCAAGGTGATTGTTCAGCATGGACGCATTTCTGGGCAAAAGAAGACAGGTTATGGTTTGCGCAACTATGCCGAACTTTCCGTGCAACGCTACAAGCGTATTATTGGCAACGTCATGAAAGCCTGTGCACTCAACAGAATAACCAATCTCGGCATTCCCGGGTCTATAAAAATCTTAAAATTAACGAGAGAATGTGGACTTCTGTTCAAATTTTGATTTATTCAACAACGCCAACCAGATATCAGCTTTCTTTCGTTAGTGCGACAGAACCCGTGATGGAAATGTTAGGATGGAGAAGCATGTGTGATTGAACGAGAGACCATTTCTTTGGGGGAAGTAATCGGTGCGCTGAATCGCGGAGTGACCGTTGTTACTGGTAACAAACGCTTGGCGGGCGTCACTTGTCAGGCCTTTGAACAATCGGCGATAAACAACGGCCTCGAAGCTTGGCCAACCCCGGATATATTACCTTGGGCTGCCTGGCTGCAGCGGGCCTGGGAAGAGGCCGTTGTTTCAGGTGTCGTGACTGCACCTGAGCTCTTGCTTACATCCCAACAGGAACAACGTATATGGGAAGACATCGTTACTGAGAGTGCGGTGGATCAGCATTTGCAGCAGCTGACCGGAACAGTGCGTCTTGCGCAGGAAGCGTGGCAGTTGATTCAATCGTGGCGGCTATCATTAACTGGTGCAACATTTCGCTATAATAGCGACAGTATGGCATTTTTTGAATGGGCATCGCGATTCGAAGCAAAGTGTATGGAGAAGGGTTGGCTTTCACTTGCTCGCCTTTCCGACGAACTTCAGCCTAGCATTCTGGCAGGAGATTTGCCTACACCTGCGGAACTGATGTTGATTGGTTTCGATGAACTGACACCACAACAGCAGCGGTTGTTGCAAACGCTGATCGAGTCGGATTGTGATGTGCGATGGATGCATCTCGCGGGTAAGGAAAGTAAGGAAACCAGAATTGGATGCGTCGATGTACGTCAGGAGGCCACAACCATGGCCAGATGGGTTCGGCAGCGGCTCGATGAAAATCCAGAGACATTGATCGGTGTTGTAGTTCCTGAACTCGCATCGCAACGAGATATCGTGATTCATGCGCTTGACGAGAGACTGGTCCCGCACGTACTGCAGCCAGGGTACCAGTATCTCGTGCGCCCATTTAATATTTCGCTCGGTCCACCGTTGAGTACGTATCCCATTATCAGTATTGCATGTAAGTTGCTCGGCTTATTGGCGCCAACAATTAGTCTGGAAGACGCGGGTAGATTGCTTCGTTCACCCTTTATTGCAGGGTGGGAACGGGAAGCCAGTACTCGAGCATTGCTCGATGGTCGACTGAGGGAGACAGGTGAACTTAACGTGGCATTGGAGACGTTGCGTTATCACGCGTCACAAATCAACAAGCCATATTCATGCCCGCTACTTGCAGAAAACATTGATGCCTGGATTAAAGCTGCGCGGGAGTGCTCGCGTACGGACAGCCCAGGACAGTGGTCGGAACGCTTTGCGAGATTATTAAAGGCAATTGGATGGGCGAGTGGGCGCGCTTTATCAAGTGAAGAGTACCAGGTCGCGGAAGCATGGCGGGAACTCCTGGGCACGTTTGCATCACTGGAGCCGGTAACAGAACCGATGGCCGCGTCCACTGCCGTGGCTCAATTGCGGCGCATGGCGGGGGAACGAACGTTTCAGCCGCAAACCGGGACGGTACCGGTGCAGGTGCTGGGAATGCTTGAGGCGAGTGGCCTTGAATTTGATAGTCTTTGGATCATGGGCCTGCATGATGGCGCGTGGCCAGCACCCCTACGACCGAATCCGTTTATTCCGCTGCCTTTGCAGCGGGGCGTCGGGCTGCCACATTCAAGTGAGGAGCGAGAGCTACAAGTGTCGCGCACGATGACCCGTCGGATGTTGGCGAGTGCGGACGAGGTGGTTGTGAGTTTTCCGCAGCGCAGTGGCGATGAGGAGCTTCGACCCAGCCCACTCATTACTGATCTCTCCATTGCGGATCCAGAGATTTTACGGTTGTGGCCAGCTCCGACATGGCAAAATATTGTTCACAACAGTGCCAGGTTAACGCCATTGGAGGAAGATCCCGCACCGCCCCTGATGAATGAAGAAGTCAAAGGTGGTAGCGCCGTTTTCAAACTTCAGGCCGCGTGTCCTTTTCGCGCCTTTGCGGAACTGCGGTTGGGAGCACGTGCACTCAGGCAAGCCGACATCGGCTTGGATGCAATGGCCCGAGGCTTATTGATGCACCGTGTCCTTGAGAAAGTGTGGCACGCATTGGATTCACACGCACAGCTCATTGCCATGGATGACTCACAATTGCAAGCCCTGGTAAACAGTATGGTGAGCGAGGCGATCGATGAGATTGCTAGTCGGTATTCACAAACATTTACCCGGCGCTTCCGGAAAATGGAAACCGAACGCTTGTGTCGGCACGTGCTGGAATGGTTGGAGTTGGAAAAGCAGCGTGTGCCGTTTCGTGTCGTGGAGAAAGAGGAAAAACATGAAGCGACTGCCGGCGGGGTGCGTGTTCAGTTAAAAATTGACCGCATCGATGAACTGGCCGATGGCCGCCAGGTTGTGATTGATTACAAAACCGGTGAGGTAAAGCCTGCCCAGTGGTTTGGGGAGCGCCCCGACGAGCCACAACTACCACTCTACAGTATGGCGGTGGGTGGTGATATTGCCGGCGTGCTATTTGCGCAAGTGAAAGCGGGTGGTATGGCATTTAATGGGGTAGCTGCAGACGAAGGACTAGCACCTGGCGTTAAGTCATTTGAAACCTTGAGGCAGACGCGCGAAGCCAACTCTTGGTCGAATGTGTTATGCGATTGGCGGGCAACAATGGAAAAATTGGGTGCGGGTTTTCGTAATGGAGAAGCATCGGTAGATCCGAAGAAATACCCTGTCACCTGCACCTACTGTGAACTCAAACCATTATGTCGTATCAACGAGTTGAACGTGTTGAATGGTGAGTCTTCCGAAGCGGAGGGCCAGGCATGGGCGAACAAGGAAGAATAGCCGACCAAGAAGCACGTTCACGAGCGCTAGATCCATCAGCGTCGTTCATTGTTCAGGCGCCAGCGGGTTCAGGGAAAACGGGGCTTCTGACCCAGCGGTTCCTAGTACTCCTGGCGGGTGTCGACGCGCCGGAAGAGATTGTAGCGATTACGTTTACGCGGAAAGCGGCAGGTGAAATGCGCCAACGGATATTGGAGGCATTGAAACGCGCCAAGAGTGATCAGCCGCCAGAGAGGGAGCATGAAAAACATACCTGGAAGCTCGCCCAGCGAGCACTGATGCGCGATAAAGAACAGGGATGGCAATTGCTTGATAATCCGGCGCGCCTGCGCATCCAGACGATCGACTCCCTTTGTACAGCATTGGCGCGGCAGATGCCGATCCTCTCCCAGTTTGGTTCGGTGCCAGCCATTGCCGAAGATGCCGAGCCACTCTATCTCGCGGCGGCCAGGAATACTATTGCTGAGTTGGAATCTGGCGCTAATTGGTCGGATGCCATTGCACATTTGATTCAACATTTAGATAATCGACTGGATAAATTACAGGGTTTGATTGCCACCATGCTCGCCCGACGTGATCAATGGTTGCGTCACCTCGCCGGCCGAGACCACCCATTGCTCGAACGGAAAAACCTGGAAGCGGCCATGGCCCGTCTGGTCACTGAGGCGTTGAGTGAACTGGCAAAACATGTGCCCGGCGCATGCGGACCGGAACTGATCGAGTTGGCCCTGTTTGCTGCGGAGAATCTGGAAGGCACGGATTCCCCGATTCTTGTTTGTTCCGACCTCCAAGGCTTACCAGGATCGCAAGTGATGGACCGCGGTCAGTGGGAAGGACTTGCGAAGATGTTGTTGACGGAGGAGGGTGCTTGGCGTAAGAGCTTGACCAAGAATCAGGGATTTCCAGCACCAAGTAGTGCCAAAGATAAGGAAGAAAAGATCCGATTAACTGAGATGAAGCAACGAATGACGGCTCTGCTGGAGTTATTGCAAGGCGAGGATGCATTTCGTGAGCAGTTGGCTTTGTTGCAGGAGTTGCCGCCGCATCAATACACCAATGGTGAATGGGAAACCTTACAGGCATTGGTTGAATTGTTACGCATAGCGGCAGCTCACCTGGAACTTGTGTTCAGTGAACAAGGTCAGGTGGACTTTCCCGCCTTGACCCAGGCAGCTATTAGGGCATTGGGTGAACCCGAAGCGCCGACGGATCTTGCACTGGCACTGGATTATCGTATTCGCCACTTATTGATGGACGAGTTTCAGGACACTTCGTTCAATCAGTACGAATTGCTCACACGATTGACGGCCGGTTGGCAGCCGGGGGATGGCCACAGCCTGTTTGTGGTGGGCGATCCCATGCAGTCAATATATCGTTTCCGAGAAGCGGAAGTGGGATTATTTCTCGCGGCAAGAGAACACGGGATCGGTCAGGTGCCGCTCGAGTTTCTCCGTCTCGCGGTTAATTTCCGCTCGCAACAAGGGATCATCGATTGGATTAATCAAAACTTTCCGCACGTATTGCCTCCAGATGATAACGTCGTCAGTGGAGCCGTGTCCTATGCACCGTCAACAGCCTTTCACCCGCAATTGCAAGCGGATGCCGTTACCGTCCATCGATCACTCGTCCATTCATCGCAAAAGCGCGATGATAACGCTGAGGCACGCGAGATCGTGACGATAGTGCAGCAGGCAAAGCGAGAGCAACCGGACAGCACGATTGCAATTCTTGTTCGTAGCCGCAATCATCTGGTGCAGATCGTAGAGCAGTTACAGAAGGCTAAGCTCCGTTTTCAGGCTGTTGAGATCGAGCGATTAGCACACCGGCCTGTAGTGCAGGATCTGCTCGCGCTGACTCGGGCATTGAGTCATATCGGTGATCGCATCGCGTGGCTGGCGGTGCTTCGTGCACCGTTTTGTGGGTTGACGCTCGAAGATCTGCATACTCTGGCAGGAGATGATTACAATCGAACCATTATCGATCTGCTTCATCAAGAACAACGCAGGGAACAACTGAGCGAAGATGGCCGCGCCCGTATAGTCCGAGTATTGCCTGTACTGGATACGGCGCTCTCAGAGCAGGCGCGTTGTTCCCTGCGGAGCAGTATCGAAGGTTCATGGATCGCGCTTGGCGGTCCGGCCTGTGTAACGGACGAGACTGATCTGGAAGATGCAGAGGTCTATTTACAGTTGCTTGAAAAACTCGGCAAGGCAGGTGATGTACCGGATATCCATGATCTTAACAAGCAGATTGAGAAGCTCTTCGCATTGCCAGACGTGGAAGCGGACGGTTTGCTTCAACTCATGACTATCCATAAATCCAAGGGACTGGAGTTTGATACTGTGATCATGCCTGGACTGGGGCGCAGCCCAAAACATGATGATGAGAAGTTATTGCATTGGTTGACACGTGGTCGTGGGTCAGGCAATAGTGATCTTCTTCTTGCCCCGATTAGCGCACACGGCGAAGATCGGAATCTGATGACTGCATACCTGCAGCGATTAGATAAGGCGAAGGGACGTTTTGAGGATAGTCGCTTATTGTATGTTGCCGCGACGCGGGCAAAGCAACGCCTGCACCTTTTCGGGCACGCTGGTATTCAGGAACATGATGGTGGGCTTGAACTAAAAGATCCACCCAAAGACTCCCTTTTGGCGCGCCTATGGCCTGTGGTGGAAAATGACTTTAAGTCTCTTCTTGCTGAGCAGGATATCGGAACATCGTTACTAGAAGATGTGATTGAACCTGCAAAAAATACCCCCGTTCGCCTCCGATTGGCAACGGACTGGTCACTGCTAACCCCGCCGGATTCCATTCAGATTTCTGAAACGAGAATGGAAGGTATAGCGGGTGGGTTGATAGAGTTTAGTTGGGCAGGAGAGACTGCGCGACACGTTGGTACTGTAGTGCATCGACTGCTTCAACACATAGGAACGGTTGGTATTGAGCATGTTAAGTCTGGCGACTTGCGCCGTTTCGAGCAGATTGGTCGTAAAATGCTGGTACGCTTAGGAGTGCCGGAGGGACGCATCAAGGTTGCGCTTGAAGAGATAGATGCGGCTCTGCAGGCTGCATTAGAAGACGAGCGAGGCCGGTGGATTTTGAGTGGGTTGCACGAAAAGGCAGTTTGTGAACTGGCTTTGAGTGGCAAACTAGGCGGCGGTATAGACCACATGGTTATCGATCGGACATTCGTGGATGAGCATGGCACACGCTGGATCATCGATTACAAGACAGGCGCCCATACTGGTGGCGGTGTTGATGAGTTTCTTGATCGTGAGCGGGAGCGCTATCGTCAACAGTTGGAACGTTACGCAGTTATCATGAGCAAAATGGAAAAAAAACCCATTCGACTGGGCCTGTATTTTCCGCTGCTAGGAGGATGGCGAGAGTGGTCATTTTAGAGTGCTGTGCATTTTTGTCCGTAAATATACGCTTAGATTATAAGATTTTGATTTATAGCGACTAATATAATTTGTTGTCAAGAATTTATTTTTCTTAAACAGATAAAGAAATATGATATTTTGATCACGATATAGGTTTATTCACTCGTTTTATTGGGCTAAATTGCGCAAAAATAGGTTAAAAACACGATACTGTATATTTACGGACAAAAATGCACAGAACTCTGATTTCCTGCGTAACATTTAGCACTTTCCAAATTTTCTACTCTATAATTTCAGGCAGAACAAAACGTTGCCAGTCCGCTTGATCCAGAAAAATATGAAGTTGAATCCGTTCACCTTGGTACCGACAAATCACGTTTGACTGAAGCGGAATCCGCTGGGGTTAAATCTGTTCCTGCCTTGGTTTTGGATGGGACACCTTTCCACATTAACTTTGGTGCGGGCATCGAAGCTTTGAAATAAGTTTTTTGTTACAGGGTGCCGAATATCATTTTTCCACACACATGCTAAACGATCTAATGTTTATGAAAGATTATTAATCAATTGATTGTCCTAGTTTTGTCTATCCCAGATATTTAGATTATGTAAATAGATAACAGATTATAGTAAAATGTTTGCGGCTTTCTAAAGCTGACCACTACTTCGCATGAACATCTAACTTTTGCGGTGTAAGACAGTATCCCATAGCATTCATGATGGCTTAATACTTTCAAACTTGGGATTTCCTTCTTCTGATGGAGCTTTTTGAATGCCATTCCGTGTAATCCCTGTTTCCTTTGCTAATGCTGAGATACCTTTGACGCGAGTAATCATACGTAATTGAGAGAGCAAGGCCGCCGTACAACTATCCTTTGCGTATTCTTTGAAAGCAATAGAAAGATAACCATCAATCTCATCAGGATGATTACGGTAATACACCTCTTCAGTTTTCCTCCAGTGTTCTGTAGGTACGTTTATATTTGTTGCGATTTAAAAATTCATGGCATAGGTTTACACTCTCTATGCTGTCTCAAAAGTTCTCAATTTCTTAGAGGTGCCCCATGGACTTTGACCCGAATGGAAAGCGACTACCAATAAAGATTGACACAACAACCAATGCTGAATATTGCCCACTTCCACTCACTTTCACAGAACAAGCCGCAAACCGCCATGCACATGAATTTATAGATCAAGCTTGCAAAGTCACAAATAAAGGCCGTCGCGCATTTTTAAAAACTTTGGCTGGTTCTGCAGCTACCCTACTAGCATTTAACCAAGTTTTTGCGCGTTCAGGCCAGACGGGTGGCTATTTCTCCATCGCACAAGAAGCCGCATATGACCAATCCGCCGCGCAAGTCAGTCTTGGTGATAGTGAATCTATTTTTGATATCCAGAATCACTGTGTTGATCCTTCCGGAAAGTGGGCTCAGGGAGAATCCGGGGAACGCTGGATCAGCGTACTCAATGAAGTATTTGGTCAACGGCGCAAATGCAGCACGGAACAATTCGATTGCTATTCAGCTGAACAAATGGTTAAGGAAGTATTTCTGGACAGCGATACGGACGTCTCGGTAGTTTCAGCACTGTGGGGAGGGCGAGACAGCAGTCCAACTCCGATGGAATACGCAGCCGAGGCACGCCAACTTGCCGCTGCAGGTGGTGCTAATCACCGCATTCTGATCCAAGGCGGCGTCATGCCAAACGAACCCGGCGGACTCGAATTTATGGAAACACAGGCAAAAGAATACAATGTTGCTGCATGGAAAACTTATCCGCAATGGGGACCCGATGGATCCGGCTATTTTATGGATGACCATGATTACGGAATACCAATGATTGAAAAAGCGCGCGATCTCAAGGTTAAGACCATTTGTGCACATCGCGGCTTACCATTAAGCGGCATGGAATATAAATACTCACATCCAGCCGATATTGCCAGAGCAGCGAAGTTATATCCGGATGTCACTTTTATTTGCTATCACTCCGGTTTTGAATCTGGCGTAGAAGAAGGTCCCTACACACCAAGCGCTGCACAGGGCGTTGATCGCCTCATCAAGGCGCACCAAGAAAACGGCTTTCGTTCTAATGAAGGCAATCTCTATGCCGAACTTGGCAGTGTATGGCGATCTTGTATGAGTAAACCTGACCAAGCTGCTCATCTGATGGGAAAGTTGATTAAATACTTTGGTGCAGAACGTATCTGTTGGGGTACTGATGCTCTTTGGTATGGCAGCCCGCAGGACCAAATTTTGGCTTTACGCAGTTTTCAAATCAGTGAGAAGATCCAAGAAAAATATGCTTACCCCGCCATTACTACGGCAATGCGTCAACATATTTTTGGACTCAACGCTGCTAAAATCTATGCAATCGATGTGCCGGCAATACAAAAAACGCTGCAGAGCGACAGCATTTCTAAACTCATAACTATT
>NZ_PXXU01000006.1 GCF_003011925.2 Nitrosomonas supralitoralis | reverse complement strand
GGAATACTGCCAATCTTAAAGACTCTCTATAATCAGCAGCTGTAACCACAAGCTTAACTTGGTTATACCGCTCAATTTATCAGCTTTAATTTTAAAATCCAACAAGTTTATTTCTCGACGCACATCAAAACAAATACTTTATGTTAAGTCACTAGTGTCCCGTTAACTTAAAGTTGATATCATGTTAACAAATTGATTTAAAAAGAAAAATAAATGCCTAAATTCACCTGGGACATGAAAATTGTTTCTTTAGTAGTTTCAATGATTTAATCCCCTTAAACGGGACAGCAGTGATGTTAAGTATATTGAAGATGTCTCGAGGGTATGTCGTCAAAGCAATTCGGACAGAAGGCTCCCGGAATGAGGAGATGGCTTAGCTCATCCGGCACACTATGAAGTTAACTTTGGCGATATCTACAGAATAACTGATGGCCTCAGAAGGATGCGTCGATGATGATATAGCGCTATTAATGGGTTGATGCCACTTCATATCACTAATCAATTAACCTCACAGCCCTCTTATTGATTCTGTACGGTAGCGCACAGAATTGCCGTTGAATCGACATTATAATTAATTAACTGAAATAAATTTTAGAACTAAGTAAGGAAAATCCGATGCAAAAATTCAGACTTTTATCAGCAATCATAGTTCTGATCGGGATATCAGGGTGTATAACGTTTGGCTCAGGTAAATCAGGCCCAGAAGGGCCGCAAGGGCCGCAAGGTGAACCTGGCGCGAAAGAGACAATTATTGTCGTGCCTCCTGCAAAATAATATTTGATTGGCTATATTGGCGTTAGTTATTGGTGGTCATGTAACCTATTCAATTTGTGTAAAATACCAATTTTTGGTTTTTACTCTAAAAATCTGTTTATAAATGATAATTAGTGTTTATCTACAGCGACCAACAACTAACGCGAACATAGCCATTTAATTTATTGATAAACCTTTTACCACGAATGAAGTTTGTCATACATTTCAAGATCGCCCGTCAAGCTGCTTGGGCTTGATTAACTAATACTACTAATACTACTAATACTAGCAGAGCTTAATTCTACTTTCAGCTGTACAGTTGCAGGAGACCACTTCACATGTGCATTCAAACAGTATCTGCTTAGAATAATAGTACCAACGTTCACTTTCCCCATTCTTCATAGTGTTTTGCATAATCCGTTGTACCGGGCAAATAAGCCCGGCACAACGTTTCAGACTTGGTTAATGGTATCAACTTTTTACTTCCACTCTTTTACTGATCCGAGTTTCCGTCATCATTCTCATCTTCTAATAACTGACCCCGAATCACGCCTGCCGGGAAAGCTGTACTATGCACATTCGCGTAGATTTTTCCTGCACGCATTGCGAAAGCCAGAGAAGCAATGTTATTGAGCGGCACGCCACATGCTTCAATAGCTTCAGGCGTTTCAGGCGTTATTATATTTCTGTTATCAAGGGTACCTTCAACAGATCCTTCACCCACATCCACTGGCGGATCTACGGGACCAAAAAGAAAGGCCACGATTGTTCCGCTCACACCCGCAGATGCACAGTGAAAATGCGCCTGTGTTATTCCTGTGCCGTTGCGCACCGTGATACGAAACTGCGCTCTGGTTAACGCCGAATCAAATTCAACCTCAATTGTGCCGGTAGCACCAGTTACTACTCCACCTGCTGGAGTGGTAACTTCTTGCGCGCCGCTTAGGTCTGCTCCGAATTTCAAATCATTTGCAGCATATACGACACTTAGTCCAATCAACAAAGTTATAAACAAAGAGAGCTTAATATACAGTTTCTTCATGCTATATTCTCCTAATAAAGTAGCCATCTTTCATTAGTTATATTTCTAATTCAAAAATCAAGATGACGTACTGGTCCAAAATCAAGATTCCTTTTGCTTGTGAAGAACAACACCAAACGTCGTTGTGTGCATCTCGTTGGGTGCATTGATAGTATGCTGAATTCAAGCGCCAACCGCAACAGTTAATTAAGATGTTAATTTAATAAGTTACATTTCATGAAAACACTCATCGCGAACTCCTGATGATAATTGAAAAAGACGGCTTATTGGCTTCGGGTTGTTGTATTTAAGTAGTGCCAGGCATTCCATTCCAAAATGGAAGAAAGCTATAAAACATGCAACCAGCCACCGGCAGATAACTTAGCAGAGTAACTCAACATAGATAACGAATGCGGATTGTTATTGATTGTGACCCTATAGATCAGTCACGTTTGTGATTTGAGCAATGACAAGAAATTTTGGTAAAGAACTGCTTAATATTTCTATTGGAATCAGAAATGATAATGAGCCCCCACCCCAATATATTCCACGTTGTTTTTAAGAAACTGACCACTTGGGGAATTTCCGTTAAAGTATTCCAAAAGTATCTGAAGATTTCTACCGAGCACTTGCAAATTATCGAATTGAACTCCCGCCCTGGCTGAGACGTCTGTGCCCCAGTTATTTTCTTGAAAATTCTTGAAGTCAACCGCAACAACAGGACGTATCGGCGCAAATTCCATACGCCATGGGCTTCGAAATTCAATGCCATATTGCGTCATCCATACTTTGAGTGAAGATGGTTCTTTATGGAATAAGCCACCACCTCCACCATATAAGCGTATTCCATAGGGAAATTCATAGGACAATCTAAGATCCGCACCTTCATAGCTTAGGTTTATACGTTCAAATGTAGAATTTACTTTGCTCAGTAAAAACTCATCACCTAAATGTGAACTCTGATGATAAATTCGACCAAATGCTGAAAATTGCTTTGCACGCACACTTGAATATGCCGAGGCAATAAAATCTGTATTAATGAGATCAGATGATGAAGCGCCTAAATTGAAATCACTAAAAACCGCAGCCTGGAGCCCTGCTTCCCATTGAACAAGCGAACGTCCGAAATTCCCGCGGTAAAACGGTATTGTTTCGCCAAAGCTAACTGCACCGATGTTTCTTCCCTCAAAATTATCATTTAAGAAATGGCGATAGGAAGCTGAAAAATGTGCCCACCGAGGATCCGCCAATAATGGTTTGAATAAATGACCACTAGGCAATAAACCGGTTGGAAATAATGTGGGATCAGTTTTCGTTATCGCTACAGTTTGATCTGCGGATTGCTGGATGGGTTGTGAGGGAGCGGTCGCTATTGGAACCTTGGTAATAGCTTTCTCTATTCTAACCTCATTAACTCCCGCAATTTCCGATAACATCTGCACAACATGTGACTGATCAGGAATATTTAAACTATCTTGCGGTAAAATGATGACACCATTTTGCACAATGAGAGTTGGTATGTCCAAATTCAGTTTATACCGTAACATACTGGTTGCATAACCAGCAATATAGGCATCATTCGGAAGAGTTGCTTGTGCTACGGCTGCATTTGACAACATGAGCCCAAGCACACCGATAATTCGCAAACAAATCATTATTGTACCTTACTCAGCCAAAACGACTTTGACGATCAGATTGTTTTCTACAGATCTCACATCCTTCTGAGCAGAAGCCACTTCTGCTGCTCTGTCAACAAGTTCCTGAGAATCAACCATGCCGCTCAGTTGCACTATGCCATTAACTGTGGTTACTTTAATGTCAGATACCTCAAGCAATGGATCATTCAATATTGCTGCCTGAACATCTAAGGTAATAACCGAATCATCAAGATATTGAATACTTTCTTCGGATTTATCGGTTAATGATTTTCTCACTTCGTTTATTTCTTTACCTATCTTTTGTTCAGCGTTCTCAATTGAACGATCTAATTTCTGTCCCATTTTTTCAGCCGGCCCCTCTTGCTGACAGCCCGTCAAGCCAAGCACAACGAATACTACAGTAACCATTAGAACGCTCTTTATTGAGATGTTTTGCTTATCTTTATTAGTAATTTTCATAAGTTCTCCTTGAATTTGTATTTTTACTACGAAGACATTTTCTCAATTAAAAATCAGAAGCATTGACAAAACCTTCCGCTCTCAACTTTAACGAATCGATTAAGGATGATCTGTTCGTTATCGCACATAAGCATCAGCAATATTCATTAAGCCTTAGCAGAACTTTTGACTGGAATGGTTATATTGATTAAGTTCTACTCACGTCGAGGTAGCACGTGTCAATGTGCTTCAAAACACCAGACTTGATTGTTTTATTAAAGGTGGAGAACGACTGCGGACACGGCTGGGCATCTAGATAATTAATAATCAGCATATTGCGGAAGCGATTCAATTTCGTAGACTGGGTAAGCTCTGGGCTTCTTATCTTATGAGTTATCCAGCACAATAGCCATTTTAATGATGAGCGCGACAAATAGTAGAAACAAGGGTGGTTTTGAATGACCTGCGTTACGCAGGCACTGAAATCACCTTGAACAGCTTCCTTCGTTCAGCAAATCCAGACAACGATTAAGCTCAAAAATAACCTCGTGATTTGACCACATGATTCTTATCAGATGTTTCTTTGTCATCATTGCCAGCTCTTCCATGCCAAATTAATGACTTTTTAATTTGTATGTTACTTGCAAGTCTAGTATTGTGAAACATAGCAGCAAAGAGGAAAGAGATTCTTGAAGTAGATAATGAAATGCGGTTATATGACATTCCCGTCTTGGTCATGATTTCGGCACTGCGCTCAATCATATTTGATGATCGTTTTTGTAGTAATGACATCGCCTTCAGCTAGACCAGGTCCACAATTTGCAATAAGGTATTCTTCGATTTGTGGGTGTAATGACAAGACCTATGGTGCGCAGGTGAAATGGCCTTGATAGGCATATTCAGCGATCAACCAGAATACAAACCAGCGGGACATAAGGAAAGTTATAAAATTGAGGCCATCAAATGCCCAGAAGACCAAACTTGCATTGATGATTCTGCAAACAATTGTTTGATATCGTTTCTGCGAACATAGGCGTGAAATGATCGCCAGTAAGCGTAAAAATAGTTGCCACAAGAGACAATTGCTGGATTATCCCTGATTCTGCTGGACTCTTAAGGAAGGCGCCATGAAACCATCGGCTATGATTCTCATGGGTATCTCGATACTCATTCATAAAAATACTACGGCAATGTCACAGGAACCTTTCAATTTAAGAAATATGACTTGCTACGTTAGTTCAGCCGACACGAATGACTGCACAGGGATACCGACGCTTCACTCTGGAAAGCTGATCATTTCGAAAAATGGCACTTTTAAGCTAAAGGCTCGCTATGAGGGATGCTTTATGGTTGAGAATATAACAAAATCAGGAAAATTTGAGGCATCCTATTCTATAGGAACTATAAGCCTAGAACTCTTGGCTACCATGACAAAAGAATCGAAAGGTGCGATATCGGATTTTCCGAGGACGCTAGGGTTTGCAAATTTAAATTACCATAGGCTGGATGGATACTTTGTTGATTTTTCTGCTGTGATCCATGGGCGCGGGCGTCATAACGGAAATATATCCAATTCGAAACTGCAGTGCGAGGTGACTGAATAACGAAGGAAGAGGATGCTATTTATTATTAATTAACGGACTTTTCAAAAGTTGCAGAGGCTAACACAGTAAAAATTTTTTTTATACAAAGGGCAGATAAATTTTCATTATCCAAAATAAGGAGTTCACAACATGGCAAATTATAAAGAGACCTTTGAAAGTTGCGAAATTGAGATAAAAAATGATATCCACCTGCTTATAAAGGGGAAGGTAATTGATTACCAACATGATCGAGTAAAGAACAAGTTTTCTTCAAAATATCTGCCCTACACTCAATATGATTCATTATTGGAACTGGCTCGAGCAATCGTCCAACATACTGTCGAGTTTTCCCATGTAAAAGAGTAATTCAAACAGACTGAGAGAAGGAGGAAATTCTCATGGCTATCAGAAAAGATGCAAATACGCTGACTGCTGCCGAACATACAGAATTCGTTACCGCCATTCAGGCTTTAAAAACAGAAGGCATCTATGATCAATTTGTTCTCAGGCACGCAAACGCTATTATGAGTGCAATTCATCGATGTCCTGCCTTCCTGCCTTGGCACCGTCGCTTTATTTTTGATCTCGAGTTAGAACTTCAGCGCGTCTCTGGCAATTCAAATCTCGGAATACCCTACTGGAATTGGCCATCGGGAGGAGCCAATGCCTCCATGTGGAATGACGACTTGCTCGGGGGAAATGGAGATGCTAGTGGAGTTGTCCGGAATGGACCATTCCGCACTGGACAATGGACAATCGTCAATTCCAGCGGATTGCCGGCGGGCCCTCTTATGCGAGCTTTTGGTCAAAACGGACTACCAACCTTACCCACTCAAACTGAAATCGATCAAGTCATGGCTGTCACGCCTTATGATATGCCTTCATGGAACATAAACAGCAATCCAAGCTTCCGTAATCAAGTAGAAGGCTGGATCGGCCCTAATCTTCACAATCGTGGACATGTCTGGGTCGGTGTTTCTATGCTGCCGATGACCTCTCCGAATGATCCGGTGTTCTTTATGCATCATTGTATGGTGGACAAGATTTGGCATGAATGGCAAATACGCTTCCCGAATCAAGGCTACCTTCCAGCCAACGGCGGTCCTTTCGGACAGAATTTGACCGATCCAATGAATAACACACCTTCAGGACCGATCGGATCGCGACCTATCGATGTGCTAAATAGTATCGCTTTAGGCATCGAATATGATGACACTGTCATCCAGCCTCAACCACCCATACCGCTGATTGTTGTTGGAGCTAATCCAACCCAGGCTGATATTGGAACAGCGGGAGAAACTGATGTTTTCCGGTTCGAAATCCCATCTTTCGGCCCTTATACCATATACACCACTGGGCCATCCGATACCTTCATGACGCTCTTCGGTCCTAATGATCCGAATATCGAAGTAGCTTCAGACGATGATGCAGGCGAAAATTTTAATTCACAAATCACGCGAAATCTTTCAGCAGGCACTTACTATTTGCGTATTCGGCTTTACAGTTCGAGCGCAACAGGAAATTATGCAGTTGCCGTTCGATCCGATGATGCTGGCCCCGGCCCCACTCCAATCCCTATCCCCGAGCTCGTTGTGGATGGCGCAAGTATCAGTGCGGCTATTTCCGCAGCAAACGAAAGTGATGTGTACCGATTTAATATAATCACTAGCGATACCTATACTATTCAGACGAATGGACCGACAGATACCTTTATGAGTTTGCATGGGCCGAATAGTCAGATACCGGAAATTGCCAGCAATGACGATGCGGGAGTTTCCTTCAATGCCCTGATCCGTCGTCAGCTCGCACCTGGTGAATATTTCGTTCGCGTCAGACACTATTCGCCTATCGGGACAGGCCCCTATACCATCCGCATAACTCGAGGTTGATACAAAGTTGATAGGTAGGGATATTGAAAGTCTGAATCGCAATAAAATCACAACTCAAGACAAACAGATTTTCTCTGTTTGTCTTGAGTCATAAAAATGGGAGGAATCTGACTCGAGCATTTTTTTCGCCAACGCGAACGATTGCGGCATTATCGGACATTAAGATAATCAACAATCAGCTTATCGCGAAAACAATTGAGTATCGCAGACTGAATGAACATTTGGCTTTATAACCTGGACTCCCTATCAAATAAACTAACAACGCCTCGGCATCTTGTTTTTAGTAATTTATATTATCTTTTAGTGCAAATTTACAATCCATCATAGGCTGCTGATTTTAGTTAAAAAAATGACACCGACAGGCATCAGTGTGTTGGAAGGTTCTGAGGAAACTTTCAATTTCAATCGTGTTTGACCTTTTACTTCATCTGACTTAACTTTACTGCTCATAACAGGAAGTGGCACTCTCTACACGTTTGATCTTTTCGGAGAAATGAAATGCACTGGCTGAGTATAAAACCGTTGCTTTTTTCTGCGCTGTGTCTTTACGGCGTATTAGCCCATGCCAGCGATCCCCTTATTGCACCCGAGGCTGCCAGTGGCTTTAGCGCGATCAAGTCAGCCAATTACAACAAAGCAATGGCCGTAACTGCCAATCCACACGCAAGCCGCGCTGCTGCAAGAATTTTGCGCCAGGGTGGCTCTGCGGTTGATGCCGCCATTGCTGCGCAATTGGTACTTGGTCTTGTCGAACCACAGTCCTCGGGAATTGGCGGTGGCGCATTTATGCTGCATTGGCAAGCGAAGAGCGGCGAACTGGTCGTCTGGGATGGTCGGGAAACCGCGCCTGCGACAGTGTCAGAGACTCATTACTCGAATGCCGATGGCCAGCCAATGGATTTTTTTAGTGCAGTTATTGGCGGCCACTCGGTAGGCGTACCCGGCGTAATGGCGATGTTGGAAGCAAGTCACAAGGAGCATGGCAAGCTGCCATGGGCAAATTTATTCAGACCCGCTATTGCGCTAGCCGAGCAGGGTTTTGCCATTTCCGAACGGTTGCACATTTTGCTAAACCGCATGCCCAGAGTAGCAGTGAATCCGCAAATCCGAGATTATTTTTACAGCCAGACTGAAACAGGTTGGCAACCCAAGACCAAAGGGAGTCTGCTGAAAAATCCGGCCTACGCACAAACGCTTAGACGCCTTGCCATCCTTGGCGTCTCTGATTTTTATCGTGGAGAATTGGCCGAACAAATCGTCCAGGCTGTAAAGAGTGATCCCAACCGTGCAGGTCGTCTCAACCTCTCTGATATGGCGGCATATCAGCCAGAAAAGCGCAAAGCAATCTGTGGGCAGTTCCGAATTTACCAAATTTGCGGCGTTCCACCTCCATCTTCCGGTGGCACCACGGTGCTGGCGATTCTTAGCTTATTGGAAAATTACGAAATGCGTTATGGCAAGCGTGTCGACTGGCAACATGGCTTTATTGAGGCTTCCAAGCTGGCATTTGCTGATCGAAATGCTTATATGGGAGATCCTGCTTTTGTCAGCGTACCCACTCAAGGTATGATAGACCACGATTATCTTCGCCAGCGTGCAATGTTGATCAGCAATAGTTCAGTAATTGACAAAGTGAATGCAGGCTTACCGCCAGGCGCCGAACCTCGCCTTAGTAGCAACTCGCCTGAACTTCCTTCCACCACTCACTTGAGCATTGTCGATACCGAGGGTAATGTGGTGAGTATGACCAGTAGTATTGAAAATGCATTTGGTTCGCGAATCATGGTCGGCGGCTTTATATTGAACAATCAGCTTACTGATTTCTCTTTTACGCCCAAGGATATCGATGGTGCCCTGGTCGCCAATCGGATTCAGCCTGGTAAGCGCCCGCGCTCATCGATGGCGCCAACCATTGTTTTTAAAGACGACAAAGCGCTATTGGCGATTGGCAGTCCCGGCGGGGCAAGGATTATCAACTATGTTGCCGGTAGTCTTTATCGCATTCTGGCCAAGGAATTACCTGTTGCTGAGGCCATTGCCGATGGACATATTGTTGCCATGGGATACGACGTGGAACTGGAGCGCGGTCACGTTGACGAGCCAACTCTGGCACGACTGAGCGAACGTGGCCATCGCATTAAGCTAAAGGATCAAACCAGCGGTTTGCACGTGATTCGCATCGACACAAAAACCGGACTCGAAGGTGGCGCCGATCCTCGCCGCGAGGGCGAAATTAGCGGCTTATAATTAACTACTGACAACAAAAAATCAGGCTCGATTTTTATACAAAGATAAGTTTCACCATATCATGGGCAAGCAAGTCAGATAGATAAATATGGCTCGACCTCTCCAATTTGACGTGTCTCAGTAACTGCTGCAAAACATCGTATAGGTAATAGCATGTTGTTTGAATGTCGAGTCCCTGATAGGATGGTTAAGAAAATCAGAATTGTCAATAATAATGCATGCATGTTAGAAACAGGGCAGATTCTTCAACAGATCGAAAACTATCGTGAGGATCAGTTCAACCGACGATAAGCGGTCTAGAAAAACTAGAGCAAAGAATATAAATCGAATCTAACCACAATGTTCGGATGTTCTGTGCGTGTCATCGGAGAGATTAATTATGAGTAAAGTACTGGATGTGATTATCGTTGGAGCCGGTAGCGCAGGATTATCCGCGTTGCGAGAGGTGCGAAAAAGCACTCAGAACTTTGTGATTATCAATGACGGGCCCTGGGGTACTATATGCGCCCGGGTCGGTTGCATGCCATCCAAAGCGTTGATTGAGGCTGCCAATGCCTTTCAACGTCGCAATACCTTTGAAGAATTCGGAATTCGTGGCTCTGGTCAGCTCACAATTGATGTTCCTGCTGTCTTACAGCGAGTGCGGCGGTTACGCGATGATTTTGTTGCCAGCACGATCAAAACAACAGAAGAACTGGGAAAGCGTGCGATTTCTGGGCGTGCGCGCCTGCTTGCCCCAGATAGATTGGAAGTCAATGGTGAGGAGTTACGTGCGCACAAAATCATAATTGCTACCGGATCGCACCCGATTGTCCCAGCGTCGTGGAATTCATTGGGTAGTCGGCTGCTCACAACAGATACCTTGTTTGAACAGAAAACTTTGCCCGCTCGTATGGCAGTAGTGGGAATGGGCTCTATCGGTACCGAGATGGCCCAGGCGCTTTCTCGTCTTGGGATCAAGGTAGTAGCATTTGGTGGAAATCAAATCGCTGGATTAACAGATCCGCAGGTCGTTGCAGTGGCGTCAGATCTGTTAGGAAGAGAATTTCCTCTGCATCTGGGAAAGAAGGCCGAGTTGCAACTCGTACAAAAGAACGTGCAGGTACGTGCCGGAAACAACGAAGTGATGGTTGATTGTGTTCTCGCTGCGTTGGGTCGCCGCCCTAATATCGATAATCTGGGCTTCGAAACACTGGGAATTCCACTTGATCAACATGGCATGCCACCGGTAAATCCAAGTACCCTGCAAGTGGCCGATCTGCCGGTATTTCTGGCCGGCGACGCTAACGACCAAGTGCCACTGCTGCATGAAGCTGCCGATGAAGGATACATTGCTGGACTTAATGCCATGCGCTCTGATCCCCTTTGCTTTACACGCCGGGCATCACTGTCCATCATATTTACTGATCCGATCATTGCAATCGTAGGTAGTCGCTTTCAGGAACTCGACCCTGCCAAGACTCTGACTGGAGAAGTACATTTTGACCGCCAGGGACGCGCTCGCGTCGGTCAGCGAAACAAGGGCATTCAGCGTCTTTATGCCGATGCAGAAAGTGGTCGGTTATTGGGCGCGGAAATGTGCGCACCCGCCGGAGACCATATGGCACATCTACTGGCGCTCGCCATCGATCGATCGCTCACGGTTCAGCAGTTATTGCGTTTGCCGTTTTATCATCCGGTTCTGGAAGAAGGCCTGCGCACAGCGCTTCGTGCACTAGCGGCACAACTCCCTGTAGTCAACGCATTCGATCTGTCCATGTGCGGCACCTTTAATTCGGAAGCCCTTGATTAATACTACGGCTTCCGCTGTTGTCGTCGCAACATGGCATAGCAATCTCGGGTGCATAGGCAAGATGAGCAATCTTAGCTTCCTCAATCACAATACCTGCAACTTCGACATGCTGTTGAATTGATTCACGCAACAACGCTGCAATGTATCAAAATCAGTACGCAAACTTTTGCGCAACCCTTATCCTTCAGTATTGTCGTATGCATGAATTCTGGCTACTTGACAAACTGTCGATTCGCTTTGAACCTGCAAACAATTGAATGTGCTCTCCACATCGAAAATTGCGCGAACCGTATTCTGCACACGCCAAGCGATTACTGCAGCAATTTCAATCAAGTTGCCACGTCATCATTGACTTTGAGAGCAGGGTATTCCAGTTATTGGTCCGAAGCGATACTGGCGTTCGGCTATAAAATGGATAAACCCAGAAGCAACCACTTTCACTGACAGTCCCAGCATACTTGCCGAAGAAAACCATCACCGCAGCTTGATTCGGCTCAAGTATAAATAATCCCTTAGCACAAAAAGCGTTATTACCAGAACAGTACCGCCTGCAAAAAATTTAACCAACAATTATTAACTCATCAGTACCAATTGCATTGCAACTAGATTATTGGTTAAAGACTTTTCTCCTCAGCATTTTTCAAATTAAGTCAAATGATGCAGAAACTTACTCCCAGATTGTTAACGATCCCAATCAGATACAAAATGTAACGGGAAGCTTTATGCTGCAAGCTCGCCTAAATGCGCAGGCGTTGCGAAAGAAATTACAACACATAAAAATGCACTGCACCAATGCTTCGTGATCACTAGTGCAGTGCATCAATTAAGAATCAATTAAAGCTTTGCCACAGAGTATATAACTAAGGCTTCAGCTTCAACATCATGGGTTGCAGGCGTTTGATTGTAGAGGGAGCAATCAGATCTTTTATCTGCAACGATTTTATTACTGATGCCGGAGCACAGTCAGCCACCTCCACTAATTTCACCACGAGTGGATTAAAAGTAACATCTACACCGGTATAGCTACCTGCATCATCACCACTGCGATCGCCACGGAATTTGAACTCCCTGACCGGTCCGTTCGGGCCACCGCCTTGACGATCATCGTTATGATCTGTATCGATATAATGGGCCGTGCTTTCCAGGCTATTGGCAATACTGTCAATGCGCCAGCCTGGCGGCGGCGTATAGTAGACATCAGTGCGCTCACCTTCTGCAGTGGTCCAATCGCTACGTGTTTCCTGAGCTTTCATCCATAGTCGTAAACTAACATGCGTACCTTCGTTACTCCAACGTGCTTTTGCCCATACTTCAGGACCATTCCCGCTAAAATCTTTGTCCCCACGTGTATGGGGTGGCGTAAAGGATAAATAAGTATTACGCGCGTATGTTTCTGGTTTTTCCCGGCACACTGGTGTAGCCGGTTGAATCACGGCGATACTGGAAATAGGACGATCCTGCCATTCCAAGGTCAGACGATCACTGGCGCTGGATACAGGAACCCCATTGGCACCGAGATTGAGCGTCATGTGATAATGAGTCAATCGATCAAGCTTGGAAGAAACATCCAATACACCTGATTTATTGTGTAAAGTTACTTTAATGGGTGTAGTATCAAAATCATATCCGAAAAACTCCAGTTTGTTGCGACGGCTTGTATCCAATGCCATATCTACAGCTGCAGGCACTACATGACATAACGCTGGCTCAACCGGTGGTATCGATTGATGAAGCAGTCGCGCCCGTATTCGCGCCAAAGCCTGACGCACGCGCGAACCGATAAAATCCATATTGCAGCGCAATTCGTTTCCCGTAGCTGCGACGCTGCGATTAAGCAGATCAGAAACCTCATTACGGATTGTGGATTGGGCTTCATCGGTCAGCTTTGTCGTAGTATCTTGCAATACCGATTGCCATGATGCTGAGTTTCGATCCAAAGCATCAATCGCGTTATCTAACGTAGATACGGTATCTCCCGCTACATCACTTACTTTATCTGTTAATTTGTCGATTTTATCTCCGATGCTGCAACCTGCGATCAAAATCGGCATAAACGCAATCAACCAGAGTAATAATTTTGGAACTCTGTTGTCTGTTCGAGGCAATCGTGAGAAAGACGCTGTAGTTATTGTCATGCTATTAATCTCCATATTGATAGTAGAACACTCGGGATTTCCATTACATGAAACAAACAAAAGCCGAGACTTTATTGAGTTAATAAATATAACACTAAGAATTTTAAGAACTGAGTCAATAACGCTGTTCACTAACAGAAAAAGTATCTATCGTTGACACATACAAAATCTGTGGAATATTCTCGACACTAACAAAGAAAGGGATTCATTCTTCTCTGTAAGTATTTACCAACAGGCTTTAGCAAAAACAATTAAAATAATCCTCGCATCTAGCCAACCAATTCGGTCATATCAATATTTTACACTGACTGATGCTGCAAGCCTTTTTCAAAGTTCGTGAAGTAACAACTATGATCTATGATCTATGATAATTGACATCTTGTAACATAGCATCTTACAGTGAATAAACGCGTGACAAATCTCACACGATCTTTCTCAAAAAATTCAAACCCTTTTAGAATAGATGCTTTGGCACATCAAATAAATATAATATGTTAATCTCATGGAAAGATATAATTTATTACTTCTATTAGTTCAATTAAATCCAAATTTGTACGGGACAATGTTAACCGGCAGCTTGTGGCACAGGTTTTGAATTACGCTGAATTCGGGCTATACAGCTTTTTTACCGATAATCAGATCATTTTATTCTATTCACATAAGCAAAACGCCCTTCAATACGCTAAAATATTGATGAAGAGGTCCGTTAATACTTGCTTAATTTATCACATACTAAATCGAGTACACTATCATGTTACGTTTCATTATTATTGGACTGTCTGTTGTATTTTTTAGTTTATCAGCTGTTGTTGCGTTTAAGGCACTAGACATTCCAGCTCACGATGCAGTTTATCGGGGTGACTGGCCGGAAATAATATCCCCCACCCCTGAATCTGCACCTTCGCTCATACCCACACCTGGACCAGTCTCCAGTATGGACGACTTACACTATTCGTCCGAAGCAGCTCTGAATGGTAATAATGTATCTGTTGAGAACGCGGAAAATGCAACCACGCAAGATAAAAATCAATCTACTGCAATAGTTGAACCCACAGCTACAAAAGAACTCACTGCTGCTGCAGAAGAAATAACAGAAGTCATTCCAACTTCAGACACTATAGTGAAACCTCGAACATTAACAATATTTGATGGCAAAACATTCCGTTCCGGACAAGATATTATCCATGACGTCTCCTATGCGACGATTGAAGATTTAATTAAAGAAATTATAGCATCTCCGAACAGCCGTATTCTCATTGAGGGTCACACCGACAATATACCTACTGGAAAGATTAGTAGTGACAATATGGATTTATCTAGACGTCGTGCACGAGCCATCGCAAATATACTGGCTTTACATGGAGTACCCGCCACACGAATGTCTATTATTGGCTATGGTGACAGACGCCCGATAGATACCAATGACACAGCTGAAGGTAGAGCAAAAAACCGTAGAGTCGAAGTAAAACTTATGCCTCAAGAGGGAGCAAACTAATGCATATGTATGCCCAGCACTTTAACCTCAAATTACTTCCATTCGAGAATGTACCAGATCCGTTATTTTTCTATGATCACGGAGATCATGCGCGCATACGTAAGCAAATATCTGGTTCTTTACAAAGCGGCCGTGGACTAATTGTCGTCACAGGGCCGATTGGCTCCGGCAAAACAACATTGAGTCAAATGATAAAAGCCGATTTCCCAGAGAACATCAAATTAATTTGGATGGCAGAACCTCCTGCTAATAGCACTGATCTTTATCTGTTTCTTGCTCAAGAACTGGGACTCCAGCCCACGTCATCTGAAAAAACCTTTGTCATGAGAGATATTCGAAATGCTTTGATGACGATCAATACGGAAGGAAAAAAATGTCTGGTTATCATCGATGAATCCCATCTGATGACTGAAGATGTTATTAATGGTATTCGCCTATTAAATAATCTTGAAGAAGGATCCATCAAGCTTATTCAGTTATTGCTCCTCGGCCAGGAAGAGTTGATGGAGAAGATCAATAAACCAGAAATGATTCCATTCAAACAACGAATTGCCGCACTTGAATCATTAGGAAAACTGACTACCGATGGTGTACTAAAATATATTACGCATCGTATTCAGGTAGCTGGGGGTAATCCAAATCTCATTTCATCCACCGGATGGGAGGCTATCTCAATTGCGTTTAGCGCCGGTGGAACTCCGCGAACCATAAATTCGTTATGTGACAGATCGTTCAATGTTGCCTATGAACGTGACAAATCTTCGATCGATGCAAAAGATGTTTATGAGGCTACGCAACGAATGGGATTGATAACTGATGTATTTCATTACATCATTATGCTCAACAATGAAGAAAGGAAAAAACAGGAATTGCTCGAAGCTGCTGACAACCCGGCCCATGAGACTGTTGCAACTGAGACTGTTCCGCACAACGAACAATCCCCGTCGCCAAGCACAAAGAAGATGCAACCGCAAACTCTCTCAAGCGTAGATGAAGTTCCTGTTATTCCAAGAGCAAAAATAGATGTATCGAACAAATCCTATGATGACATTGCAAATGCGATAAAAGCAAAATATGAACAAAAGAATTTAAAAGCTTCTGTCGCTTTACTACTATCTTCAATTATCACTTTCTTTATCAGCATTTTTTATTTTTGCCACCGCTCTGATTCGGATGGATTACTAGACTGCCTTACAAATTTGTTCGGGCTTTGATTAATATTCCATTGATAATGGATTTAATCTCATTGAATAACCCGCCAATTGGCGGGTTATTCAATGCATATTTTTAGCTCCAGTACTATCAAACCTCGTTTTCTTGAGTCACACCGGTTTTAATTTGAGTGTGAGAAATAGGGTTTATATTCTTTATTTGAAGCAGTATTTATTCGGCACTTTAATTTAGGCTATGTCACAACTGATTGTTGGAAATGGCTTATAGAATCGCATGGTTTATTTATAATCAATTGGTTATGTGGTTTTATGGTAATCAAAAAGTCATTTATTATCAGGGTACTGAAAAAATCAACAGTTAATTATTACATGGCCTTAATTTAAGTTGGCCATTTTTACATGCACGATTTATAATCCACACGCATTAAATATCCTAATTCCAGGATGATCAGTATAAGACTATTAGCTGAGCATTCTTTCTAATATGGTATGAACCCAAATCTGAGTCAATTGCAACCCTATCCGTTCCAAAAATTGCGGCAATTATTTGAGGGAGTAACTCGTAATACTGCATTGAATCCGATTGATCTCCAGATTGGCGAGCCCAAACATGCAACGCCTGATTTTATCCGCCAAGCAATAATCGGCAATCTGGCAGGCTTATCGACATATCCGACTACACTAGGAATACCGGCATTACGCAACAGCATTTCGGCATGGATAGAACGTCGCTTTAATTTGCCCGAAATCAATCCGGATACCGAAATTATTCCTGTCAATGGTAGTCGCGAGGCGTTGTTTTCTTTTGCACAAGCTGTGATTGATCCAAGTGCTGGTCGCCCGGCAGTAATATGCCCCAATCCCTTTTATCAGATTTACGAAGGCGCAGCACTATTAGCTGGTGCAACACCCTATTTTGTTAACACGCTGCCAGAAAATCATTTTAGATTGGATTTTTCACAATTAAGTAATGATGTATGGTCGCGCACGCAGTTGATTTATGTCTGTTCGCCAAATAATCCGACGGGCGGAGTGATGACTCTGGAAGAATGGCGAGAATTGTTTGCTCTGTCAGATCGCTATGGTTTTGTGGTGGCCTCGGATGAGTGTTATTCAGAGATCCATTTTGATGAATCCAACCCACCGTTATGTGCATTGGATGCTGCAAATCAATTGGGTCGCGTGGGCTTTCCTCGCCTGGTGGTGTTCAATAGCTTATCGAAACGCTCGAATGTACCGGGAATGCGCTCCGGTTTTGTGGCCGGAGACGCGGCTATAATGAAAAAATTTCTGTTGTATCGGACATATCATGGCTGTGCCATGAACCCCGCGGCTCAGGCTGCCAGTGCAGCGGCGTGGAATGACGAGGAGCATGTGAGGGAAAATCGCCGTTTGTATGCACAAAAATTCATCGATGCAATGGCGATACTGTCTGATGCAATGGCAGTACAGATGCCTGATGCGGGTTTCTATTTGTGGATTAAAACACCTATCGACGATACCGAATTCACTAGACAGCTGTATCAAGATTATAATGTGACGGTACTGCCAGGCAGTTATCTGGCACGTGATGCACAAGGCAGTAATCCGGGTAAAAATTATGTTCGGATTGCATTGGTAACATCTGCGCAGGAATGTATCGAAGCCATGCAAAGAATTAAAAGCCTCGTGACTCGATTGAATTGAATCGGATTGAATTTAAATTACTAAGGAAAATCATGAGTGAATTGAAAACCATCATTGAAGAAGCTTTTGAACGCCGTGCCGAAATTACGCCGCGTAATGTCGATGCCAGTTTAAAGGAGGCCGTTGCACAAGTTTTGGCGATGCTGGATGATGGCAAGCTACGGGTAGCTGAGAAAATCGATGGCGCTTGGGTAACGCATCAATGGATCAAAAAAGCGGTGTTGCTGTCATTCCGAATCGAAGATAACAGTTTTATTAAAGGTGGATTTTCCAATTATTTTGACAAAGTACCGTCCAAGTTTGCTGATTACAGTTCCAGAGATTTTAGAGATGGCGGTTTTCGTGTAGTCCCGCCCGCAGCGGTGCGCAAAGGTTCGTTCATTGCCAACAATGTTGTACTGATGCCATCTTATGTCAATATTGGTGCGTATGTAGACGATGGTACGATGGTTGATACTTGGGCTACCGTTGGATCGTGTGCGCAAATTGGCAAGAATGTGCATCTGTCGGGTGGTGTTGGTATTGGAGGCGTGTTAGAGCCAGTGCAAGCCAATCCGACCATTATTGAGGATAATTGCTTTATTGGGGCGCGCTCGGAAATTGTGGAAGGCGTAATTGTCGGTGAGAATTCCGTCATCTCTATGGGCGTATATATTGGTCAAAGTACTAAAATTTATAACCGTGAAACTGGCGAAGTAAGTTACGGTCACATTCCGCCTGGATCTGTTGTGGTATCAGGAAACTTGCCGGCTGAAAATGGAAAATACAGTTTGTACTGTGCCGTGATAGTTAAACAAGTAGACGCAAAAACTCGTTCAAAAACAGGAATTAATGAGCTATTACGCGGAATTTGAACAAGATATCCGCATAAGATAAATAAAAAATCCCCGATTACGGGGATTTTTTATTCGATTACTTAATGACCACTTCGTTATCTACTTTCTTCACACCATCCACGATCCAAGCATGCATATTAGAGCGGGTAATCTGATCTTCCTTGCTAGCCGTGCCTGTCAGGGTAACCTGACCGTCTTTAACTTTGATTTCAATGTCCGCACCCTGTAATACAGGGTCTGATTGAATTGCCTGAGTAATCCGTGCGAAAATGGTCGAATCATCGTAAACAGGTCCGGCCGGAGGTTCAACCCAAGATTGATGGGTCTTTTCTGCGTAGTTTCCACAGCCTGTCAAAAAGAAGATGATTATCAGCAGCGCGGCAAAAGTAAAGAATTTAAAAAAAATCTGCATTATTGTGTGTCCTCTGAATATTTGTTCTGTATGTGTATTGTAATTTTTTTTCTACGCTGCTCGCAATCTATTCCCTTTAGCGTACATAGAATCATAACGCTATCGACAGAAAATAGACAAGCTGACAAGCCCAGAAAATATCAACAATAATAATTTCTGAACTCAATCTGAGCCAGTCTCAATCGCAGCTTGGAGTAAGTTGAGCACTTGTGTGCTTAAATTACTGGCTAAGCAGTCAAGCTCATGGATTTTATTGGTGGTTCTCATACTGCGCATCCAGGTCAATTGTCGTTTGGCCAGCTGGCGAGTAGCGACAATTCCCATATCATGTAATTCATCACTGCTGATTTTGTTATCCAAATAAAGACAAGCCTGACGGTAACCGACACAACGCATCGATGGTGATTTTGTACTCAGCAATGAGAATTTTTGACGAATGGATTGAACTTCATCGATTAACCCGACGCTTAACATGTTTCTAAAGCGCTCAGCAATTCGTAAATGCAGTTGGCTGCGCTCACTGGGGATGAGTGCGATGCTGATTTTACGATAGGGAAAATCTGTTGGTTGTGAGGTTTTCAGAATTTCTGACATCGGTTGTTGAGTCAGATAACATACTTCCAGCGCGCGCTGGATGCGCTGACTATCGGTAGGTTTGATACGTGCAGCGATTGTTTGATCCAATTCCGAGAGTTTTTGATGCATAGCTGGCCAACCGAGACTCTTCGCCATATTTTCCAACTCCAAGCGAAGGCCCTGATCTGCTGCCGGTAATACGGATAGTCCTTCCTGTAATGCTCTGAAATAAAGCATCGTGCCACCAACCAGTAGCGGAATCTTATTGCGCGAAGAGATGTCATGCATGACGTTTAAAGCATCATGGCGAAATTGTGCTGCTGAATAACTCTGGTCAGGATTAATGAGATTAATCAGATGATGAGGAATATGGGTCAAAGTTTCTTGCTCGGGCTTGGCGGTTCCAATATCCATGTAGCGGTATACCTGGGCTGAATCCACACTGATGATTTCAACTGGGATTTTTTTGGCAATTTCCAAAGCAATTTGGCTTTTGCCGCTTGCTGTGGGACCCATTAAAAAAATAGCAGTTGGTAAGCAAATCAGATCTTGCATTGCACAGTTTTGATTGAATGAAAATGAGTGAGAATGAAGTGAAATAGAAACAATTGGTTAATTTAGGTAATGAATTTTTGGGAGTTTTATCGTTAAATAGTCGTTGGACAATCAGAAAAACTCGGCTAAACTTTGGCAAATTCAACTTTTGTTAGGATCAAGTCATTGAAAATCTTCGCTGCCGTATTATTTCTGCTCATATTATATAGTTTAGGATCAGCACTGTATTACATGTATAAGGATAAAGGTCATTCAACACGCATGGTAAAATCATTGAGCATACGTATTGGTTTGTCGCTTTTTCTTTTTATCATCATGATGATAGCGACTCGATTGGATATGATGAGCCAGTAGACTTTCTGCCCGGAAGCACTTCAAAGCGTGACTCATGAGCTTGCCAAAGCTGTATAAGGATGTAGTCATCGTTGGAGCAGGTGCTGCGGGCATGATGTGTGCAATTGAAGCAGGGAAGCGAGGCCGCAGTGTGGTACTCGTTGATCATGCGTGTAAATTAGCCGAAAAAATCCGTATTTCGGGCGGTGGTCGTTGTAACTTTACTAATCGGTACGCCACAGCTGAAAATTTCATTTCCGGTAATCCGCATTTTTGTCGTTCCGCATTGGCTCGTTTTTCACCCCAGGATTTTATTGCTCTGGTTGAAAAGCATGGTATTCGCTATCATGAAAAAAAATTAGGTCAGTTATTTTGCAATGATAGTTCACAACAAATTATCGACATGCTTCATAGCGAGTGCACTACAGCGGGGGTAGACTGGCAAATCAACTCAAAAATCAGGGCAGTGGAGTATCTATTGAACGATAAAGAGATACCAGATGTCAAGTCGAATTTTAGAGTGATAACCGAGCGCAATACTTTAGAAACTAAATCTTTGGTTATTGCTTCAGGCGGATTGTCCATTCCACAAATTGGCGCAAGCGCATTCGGTTATCAAATTGCCAATCAGTTTGGCGTTCGCGTAACGTCGTTACGGCCCGGTTTGGTGAGCTTAACTTTTACTGCAGATGAATTTGCTGGTTTTAAAGAAATTTCAGGTACGTCAATAGATGCTGAGGTTAGTTGTAACGGCGCTTCATTCCGTGAGAATGTTTTATTTACCCACCGAGGATTAAGTGGACCCGCCATATTGCAGATATCATCCTATTGGAAGCCAGGAGAATCCCTGCATATCAATTTATTACCGCAACTGAATGTGCAAAATGTATTTCTGAGTTACCGCAAAAGCACCATGCTTCTACCGAATTTGTTAGCCAATTATCTACCTAAACGCTTCGTGCAGACCTGGTGCGCAATCACACTAACCCAGCTAGCTATTGCTGCAAAGCCTATATGTCGCTACTGTGAAAACGAATTACAACTGATTGCAGACAAACTACACAATTGGCAGATTATTCCGAGCGGAACAACAGGTTACAAGAAGGCGGAAGTGACGCTGGGCGGTGTCGACACTCATGATTTGTCATCCAAGACAATGGAATCCGTACATACAAAAGGGTTGTTTTTTATTGGAGAGGTTGTAGATGTTACCGGTCATTTAGGAGGATTTAATTTTCAATGGGCCTGGTCATCGGGTTATGCTGCAGGGCAAGTTGTTTGAATCTTGCTCTCAATGCCGGTTGAAAATAAATAGATTTGACTCGTATTCATAAAATCACCTCATATGTAAAGGTTAATAAAATTGCGTGTTAAATGAATCTCACACTATAAGTGCTTCCATTCACTTAACACGCTTCATTCTGCCGATTTCTTGAATCAATAATGCATTCTTGGTTTAGACGTTCCTTTAAAGGCACCTATTGCCAGGTAGCTTATATAAAGAAGGATAGCAAAAGCACCATCAGTGATTACCCATTCCAAAATTGATTGTGGTAATCCGAGCATCGCCACTATTCCAAAAAATATCCCAATAATGACTAATGCTGCGATTGCAAAAAAATGATTGTCAGTCATGAAAATCTCCTTAATTAAAAGTTATTGAGTTTGAAAAATATGTATTGTACTGCTTATGACGGAATACTTCACAAGAAGTTCACAATTATTTCACAAATAATTCACAATCAAATTAATAGCTATGAACTTGTTTTGGTATTCCTTCCTACTTACTAAGGCTAGTGAGATAAGGACTCTGGATAAGAACAGGGGAGACACTAACTTGCTGGACTGGCAGGCTCAATCTGGAACAGAAGATGTCTGTGCCACTGACGTTGATCCGGCAATGCTAACCTGAAGGCTTAGGTTAGCGTAGATCAATTGCATAAATTGATAATGGGCTGAATGTAGGATGCCATACAAGAGTATGCGCGAGCGAAGCATCGAGAAAAAATTCAAGTGCTGGTGGCTGCTGAGAAACAGATTAGGTACGTTGGTTTTATTCACATGCAAAAAATCTTCAGGAAAACAAGGAAACGGGATCGCTGTTTGTTAAACAACATCCTTCTCCTGATCAACAGGTGCGCAAAGGTGTATTTATTGTCTTCATTAGCAGTTACCAGTAAAACGCAGAAGCATACCGCACTACCCGCACATGCGACCTCTCGCGAAAAAGCAGGCAGATGGCTGTCTTGTGGGTATATGGGTATAAATTTCCATTGACACCTCAAGGCTTCAATGATTAAGGCAGGACTCAGTACATTTATACTATAAAATAAGTAATAATGACCTATTGGTATTAAGAAACATTTCCACTAATATCTACCTCCAGCTTCGGCTAAAAATCAACTATCCAGTGATTCAGATTTATCAACAAAAATTCGTCGCAAAAGCTTCGTTGGTGGGGTTAATGATCAATATGCAACAAAAACTTGAAGGATTGAACATGTTATTCGATATAAATAAAATTCAAATCGGTGGCATCCGGCGAATTGCTGTGCTTACTGCATTTTTCTTGTCAATCGGCTTTACTGGCATGAATACGCATGCGCACACACCCCATGACATGGTAATTGCATTTGCCGCATCACCTGATTATGCCAACGACAAAACGATGTTTCTAATCAGCGATGGCGCGTTTACCGGCTGGTATTACGACCAAGTTATGCGTTCAACTGACGGTGGTACAACCTGGATCAACCTAGCGAATGGTTTGGACCATCCACTCGAATACAGTTTTATTCGCGTCTCTCCAAAATTTACGACCGATCAAACCGTTTTTGCGGGACTCAAAGGCAAAGGCGGTGTTTATCGATCAACCAACCGTGGAGATTCGTGGGAATCCTATAACACAGGCCTTGCCGCTTCAAACAAAATTATTAAAAAAATGGAGGTCGCAGAAACAAGCAGTGGTTATGTGGTTTTCTTTAGTGAAGGCAATGGAGCTCTTTTCCGCCGTTCCAATACAGATGCACAGTGGACCCAAATACTCGACAAAACTAATAAAGTAGCTGCTATTGCGGTATCACCCGACTTTGCTACCGATAACACCTTGGTGATTGCAAGCGATACTGGATATTTACGAAAGTCTACCAATGGAGGCATTGACTGGATCGAATTGGGGAACCCAACAGGAACCATCATCTATGATATGGCCATTGCACCAGGAGGCGCAGCGGAGATATTCCTGGCTACCCCACTTTTCGGGATTTTTTATAGCAGCGATGGTGGAAATACTTTTGTCAACAAAGGTACTGGCTTGCCTAACGAGGCGATCAATAATATAGCTGTTTCACCAAACTATGCGATCGACCGCACAGTATTTAGTACCAGCCTGACTCAAGCGGTATTCAAGTCCATTGATAGTGGCGATAAATGGACCCTGTATGACTCGGGCGCTGTAGTCACCGTTCAAACATCATTACTCAATGAAATGACTGACTTACAAGTATCGCGCACTTATGCAACAGATCAGACAGTATTTTTACCGGTATTCGATGGACTTTTCATCTCGAAAAATGGTGGCAGCACATGGAAGCAAAGTCAAACACGTATTGGCATACTGACAGGTCTCGCGCTATCTTCAAATTTCAACATTGATCAAAAAATGATTGCCACAACATATGTTGGAAGAGGCATCGCTATTTCTGCGGATAGCGGCACAACCTGGTCTACCAGTGGCTGGCCCAACCCGACAGGGCGAAAAATGAATTTCTTCGATTCGCAGATCGTGAAGAATGCCAATGGTACTCAAACAATCGTTACTGCGACCAATGGATACGTGGGATCATCTAATAATTTTGGAGACAGTTTTACCGTTAGGTTCATTCCTAGATTTCCTGAGATTAGAAAGGATCTTGTCTCTCTCACGGCCCTAGCAGCATCGCCAAACTTTGCAACCGATAAGGAGATTTACCTCGGCTCAAGACTCCATGGATTGCTGCAAACCAAAGACGCTGGAAAAACTTGGATTTTGCAACGCGGAATCCCGACGAATCATCCTATTACAAGCGTAGCAGTATCGCCAAATTATGCCACTGATCGCACTGCATTTGCCGCTACTCGTGCTGGAGAATTATGGCGTACCCAGGATGGCGGGAATACTTTCTTACGCGTAGGTGCCAGTTCGATCATCCAAACCGGATGGGCTGGACAAAGATATATGTGGGTTGCGATATCTCCGCAATTTGCCATCGATAATCTTGTTCTCGTTGGCACAACCAGCGGCATTTACCGCTCGACCGATGGCGGCACCACTTGGACAAAAGAAACCGATGCTTCAGTTGGAGCAAATGCCGTTATTCTACAAGTGGAATTTTCGCCCAACTTCGGCACCGATCGAACGATTTTTGTCAATGTCCGCGGCAAAGGATTGTTTAGTGCAAATCTGGATGGAGTAGGCGCAGTCACAGCTTCGCTGAATACAACTTCATCGCTGCTTGGAAATGAGAATATTGAATTCATTGAGTTCAAGATATCGCCTACCTTTGCATCAGATTCTACGATTGTGGGTGCTGCAAGAAAAAATATCTACAAATCAATGGATGGTGGTTTGACTTGGATCGTATCAGGATCCCCTGACAATTAAAGTATCGAAGCTTGCAAAAAAGCCACTCAATTAAGATCGAGTGGCTTTTTTTTCGCAGGTTTTCCACTAACCAGAATATTGAATGAATATTTAAAAACAAATTGATTTAATGTGATTTCTTTAAATCAACCAAGATCTGATTCAGGATTTTCAGGCGAGGTGCAGAACCTTCTTTCGAGGATCCAGATACTTCAATTTACGCCAATGCGGAAAGCTATTAAAAGACTGAACTCGATTTACCAAAATGGTAGTTGAGATAAGCGCCAACAACCGTTATTGAAATTCACGATTATTCATGGGTCAATTCCGTTTTATCATTCAACTCTATCCAGAAGAATGGAAAAATATTTTCGTTGAACTTTACGAAATATCCACAGAACCTAATCTGTGAATATCAAATTTCTTTGGAGAAGTTTATGCGCAATATGTTATTAATCGCGATAATTCTTTGCGTTCTTGTCTTAAGCGGGTGCGGCTACAATACACTTCAGTCTGCTGATGAGCAAATTAAAGCCAGTTGGGCAGAAGTACTCAATCAATACAAGCGGCGTGCTGATTTGATACCCAACTTAGTCAATACCGTCAAGGGATTCGCTGCTCAAGAAAAAGATGTATTGCTTGGAGTTACCAATGCTCGATCCAGAATTGGCAGTATTCAAGCGACTCCAGAACTAATCAACGACCCTGAAACTTTTGCCAAATTCCAGAATGCGCAAGGAGAACTGTCCAGTTCTCTTTCAAGGCTTTTGGCCGTAGTCGAGAATTATCCCGAGTTAAAATCGGATGCCAATTTTCGTGATTTACAGGCACAACTGGAAGGCACTGAAAATCGCATCACAGTGGCACGCAATCGATATATTAAAGCAGTTCAAGAATACAATACTACAGTCAGGTCTTTCCCCAGCAATCTAACAGCCATGCTATTTGGATTTCACACAAAACCCAGCTTCACTGTGGATAATGAGCACGAAATTTCTATAGCACCAAAAGTTGATTTTGATGCGCCGAGATTGGAAGGGAAATAAACTCAGTTAATTATCTTTCATGACACCTACTTCAATCAGCAATAATTCAGGCTTCAGCATCTTGCGTATGTGTTCAAGAACCGTTGTCCTACTCGCAATTTTTTTGATAATCACTACGATTAGAGCAGAAATCGCCATTCCTCCTCTTAAAACACATGTGACTGATTTAACTGGAACACTCTCGGCTCATGAAATTTTGCAACTAGAGCATCAATTAGCAACATTTGAAAAAACAAAAGGCAGTCAAATTGCCGTATTAATTGTTCCCACTACTCAACCTTATACTATTGAGCAATACGCAATGCGGATTGTTGAAACATGGAAATTAGGACGCGAAAGCATTGATGATGGCGTACTGCTACTGGTTGCAAAAAACGACAGAAAGCTTCGCATAGAAGTCGGTTATGGCCTGGAAGGCGCATTACCCGATATTACAGCGAAACGAATTATTGCGGAAATCATTACACCTCATTTTAAACAGGAACAATTTGGTGAAGGTATTGAAGCAGGTATTAAAGCGATAATAAGTTCGGTCAAAGGTGAAGCACTACCACTCCCGAGAAATGCGCACAACAACTTGTCAATCTCACACACAAACCTTGAAAGCCTAATCTTCATCCTAATTTTTTCTACCGTTATCGGGAGAATATTACAGGTATTCCTGGGTCGTCTGGTTGGAGCTAGCGTGACTGGAATTGGTTTGGGATTTGTCGGCTGGTTATTTTTCTCTTCGTTAGTGGCAGCCATTCTCATCGCTGTTGCAGTATTCATTTTTAATCTTTTTATTCACATCAACCCAGGAATCTATCGGAATGGACGAGGTAACTGGTCAAACTCCAGCATTAGGAGCGGCGGATCTGGTGGTGGAGGATTCAGTGGTGGTGGTGGCGGCAGTTTTGGCGGCGGCGGCGCCTCTGGGAGATGGTAAATGAATTTTGCTCGTATATTACGTCATCTTACTATCGGACAATGGATGCTTCGGCGTGCATTCCCCGCAACTACCCTGGCATCAATTGAACAAACAATCCAGCAATCGGAAATGAGTCATAGCGGTGAAATCTGCTTTGCAGTGGAAGGCGCACTTAATACCTTTGCGCTAATTAAAAATCAAACAGCTCGAGAGCGGGCTATTGAAGTTTTTTCACAATTGCGAATATGGGATACCGAGCAGAATAATGGAGTGCTGATTTATTTGCTGCTGGCTGATCGAGACGTAGAAATCATTGTAGATCGGGGCATCCACAACAAAGTTTCCAACGAGGAATTGGAAAACATCTGCCGTACCATGGAATCTGCATTTCGTCAGCAGCAATTTGGAGCTGGTATCATCCAAGGCATTCATACTATCAGTCAGCATTTAAAAATGCATTTTCCATATGATCCCATGCAAGACAAAAATGAGCTTACCAATAAGCCCATGATACTGTGAGAATATTATTATTTGGATATGGAAATCCTGGATGTGGAGATGATGCGCTGGGCCCTTTATTGATCGAACATATTGATCAACTCAGACTGATAAATACCAAGTGCCTCATTGAAATGCAATTGTTGATCGAGCACACAATCGACTTATTAGAATTTGATCAGATTGTTTTTATTGATGCAGACATGTCATGCGCAGAACCATACCAATTCTCAACCATACATGCCGAGAAAGACACGAGTTATACCAGCCATGCGTTAACACCATCTGCATTATTATTTACTTATCAGCAAATTTACCAACGCACTGCCCCATCTTCTTTTTTACTTCGCATTCGAGGCTATCAGTTTGAATTGGGAGAGAAACCAAGTAATCAGGCAAAAATGAACCTGCAAGCAGCTATCCTAAAAATTCAGCATTGGCATTCACAATGCACATGATGAACTAAATATCATCATGATTCCTTGCATAAATCATCCCATCCACTGAATGAGTTAGGCTTAATTCAGACTATGAACGCAGATGCATTCTGCGTAACACTTTACCACTACGCCATTGCATCTATGCAAAACAGAGCTAGCGTTACTTACCCAATATTTTCTAGTACCCCATAAGTACGTTTTGGCGGTATCATGATTGTTTGTTACTATCGATTTTAATAGTAGTTCAGTAGAAAGACAAAACATGCATGAACTTTCGCTCGCTGAAAATTTGTTGCAAATTATTGAAGAATCCGCGACTGAACAGCACTTTACAAAGATTAAAACCGTATGGCTGGAAATTGGAGAATTGGCTTGCGTTGAGCAAGAATCGTTGCGATTTTTTTTTGATGTAGTATCCCAGGACAGTTTGGCTCGGCAGGCCAAGCTCGAAATCATAAAGATTGCTGGACAGGCGGTTTGTACTTACTGCAATCTCAACTGCTTGATTTCGACCTATTATGAGGCTTGCCCACATTGTGGCAGTTATACATTGAAAGTCATTCAAGGATGCGAGATAAAAATCAAAGAATTAGAAGTTGAATAAAGGGGATCAAATGTGTGCAACTTGTGGATGCGGTATCGGACAAACACGCATTAATGGAAAAATAATTCAATCACTCCATCTTCGGAATCCAATTCACTTTCGCCCATTGAAGCCTTCTAATAATCACGACCATGCCCCGTTATTATCGATTAAAAACAATCGCACTTCAGAAACTCTTGATTTCGGAACAGGTATCGCCGATAAGCACGCACCCGGCATGAGCCACGGAAGAATGATCAAAATCGAACGCGATATTCTGGAAAAAAATAACCAATATGCCACTGAAAATCGTTGTTACTTATCCAAACTGGGTGTTTTTGCGCTCAACTTGGTGTCCAGTCCAGGCTCTGGTAAAACTACTCTCCTAGTCAAGACTATTCAAATACTCCAAAATAAATTGCCTATGATTGTAATCGAGGGCGATCAACAGACCGATAATGATGCGGCGCGAATTCGTGAAACTGGTATTCCAGTAACACAAATCAATACGGGCAAAGGTTGTCACTTGGACGCATTTATGGTGAAACAAGCCATACAGCAAATATCTCCACAGCAGAATAGTGTTTTGTTTATTGAAAACGTTGGCAATCTAGTGTGTCCATCGAACTTCGATTTAGGTGAGGCACATAAAGTGGTTATTTTGTCGGTTACCGAGGGCGAAGACAAACCACTCAAGTATCCAGATATGTTTCATGCTGCTGATCTAATGCTGTTGAATAAATGCGATTTACTACCATATTTGTCTTTTGATGTCGATTTGGCAATTGAATATGCCCATCGCGTCCACCCCGGATTACCGGTGATTCAAATCTCAGCAACACTGGGTAGTGGCATGCAAATCTGGGTTGATTGGATTGAAGCTAACCGCCTTGCTATTCCTCCAGCAAATTCAAATTAGATACAAGCCAATTCCACACTTGTTTAATCGATCAGACATTATTATTCCGTTGGCAATCAGCGGACCCGCTATTCTGGCTTGCGGGGCTTGGTTAAAAAATACCATTTGTTTGACGCAAGAAAACAAGGCATATATCTCATCGCTCATCGGAGATTTAGCAACAGCAGATGCTCGCTATCAATTGGACCAAACCGTACAAAGCATGTGTAAAAATTACACGATTCAACCTGAACTGGTTACGCATGATTTACATCCGGATTTTTACAGCACACATTTTGCCCAGGCTTTTGCTGAGCACCAGCATATTCCAACCCTTGCCGTGCAACACCATCACGCACACATTGGTGCTATCTGTGCAGAGCATCAACTTACTCAGCCGGTATTGGGTTTGGCGCTGGACGGTGTAGGGTTAGGAACCGATAATACCCCTTGGGGTGGCGAATTATTAAAGGTGGAAGGTGCACGTTTTGAACGGTTAGGCCATCTAACTACATTAGCTCTGCCAGGTGGAGATCGGGCTGCCCAAGAGCCTTGGCGAATGGCTGCGGCTGTGTTGGCTCGTTTAAATCGCAGCAAGGAGATTACGCAACGTTTTTCTGATCAGTTTGCTAGCGCAATTGTCGCCAGCATGCTGAGTAAAAACTTGAACTGTCCACAGACTTCTAGCATGGGAAGATTATTCGACGCTGCAGCAGGTCTGCTCGGTGTCAGTCTCACTCAATCCCATGAAGCACACGCACCAATCCAATTACAAAAATTGGCAGAACAACATGGACCTGCATGTGCTCTGACTGACGGTTATCAAATTACAGAAACAAATAATTTGGATTTCTCTCCATTATTAATGACTTTAATCGACGACTGCGATTTAAAGCAAAATCTTCCATATGCTGCGGCTCTATTTCACGCTACCTTAATTGAAGGGCTAGCAACCTGGACAGAAATAGCCGCTGAAAAACATCAAGTTTTCATTTTGGCATTGGGTGGCGGTTGTTTTCACAATACGGTGTTACGATACGGCTTAGTCAATCGATTAAACGCACCACGCTTTCATTTGTTTTTTTCACGACAATTACAGCCCGACGATAGCGCTATCGCTCTTGGTCAGGCTTGGGTGGCATTGCAAAATGCCTGCTTATAATATCGATTAAAATAATAGGTTTAACAATGAGTAATTATGTACAACGCTTTTTGCTGGAAAAATTAGACATACGTGGCGCTGTCGTGCATCTCGACTCCGTCTGGCAGGAAATGTTATCCGGACGCAACTATCCTCAACCAGTCACAAAACTGTTAGGTGAAATGAGTGCAGTCACCCTGCTTTTGGGTGAAAACCTCAAACAAACAGGTCGTTTGACCATTCAATTAACGGGTAGCGGACCCATCTCCATGCTGATACTGGATTGCACTGAGAGCTTACACTTGCGTGGCATGGCGAAATGCGAACAAACCATCGAAGCACAATCAGTTCCAGACTTACTTGGCCGTGGTCATTTACTTATTACACTCGATATGACATCGATGCGCGAATCTTACCAAAGCATCGTACCGCTTGATGGCAATACCATTTCTGAAATTTTTGAGCATTATTTCAAGCAATCCGACCAATTGCCATCGCGCTTGTTTCTGGTCACTGCTAACAACGCAATTTTTGGTTTGCTACTTCAGAAAATGCCCGATGCTGACGCGCGTGATCCCGATGGATGGATACGTGCCGAAGCTCTAGCAAATACAATCCATGATCATAAATTATTCGATCTAACCGCAGAAGAAATATTAACACGTTTATTTCATGAAGAAACCATCCGCATTTTTGACACTCAGTCGGTTGAATATGGTTGCCAGGAAGATATTGCCAAGATTTATGCCATGCTTCGCACACTAGGACGTGAAGAAGTTGATTCTATTTTGAAAGATTTTGGCGAGGTCATTGTTAGTGATGATATCTGTAATTGCGAATATCGCTTGGATGCACTAGCTATTGATGCAATATTTCGGGAAGCTGGACCAACAGTTCATTAAACCTGAATACACAGTATTTCTATATTGTGAATACTACAATAACTACGGTCACTAGCATTAAAGCACCATGATTCAGTTGATTATATTCATAGTCCACCAACCCCAATGCAAGCGTAATTAAAATTCATATTTCTTGAATCGAAAGTATTTTCTAAAAATCTTTTCCAATTAAATTACTGCAACTGTCTGATTCAATGAAAATTGAAACAACCTTTCCTAAGTTCGTTGCTCAAAAAGATTATATTTTTTCAATGGGCCGTCGTTATTACTATTTCACACAATATTCACAATAATACGATATGATCCGGTATATAATAACCCCGTTGAACGAACGGTTTATTCCAAGCCGCTTCTAAACTGTGGTTTTCAAGAAAAAACTTAAGCAAGGAGAAAAATTATTATGGTGCCAAGAATTGCTCATGTTGATGACGATTCAGATATTCGTGAATCAGTTCAACGTATATTATCCAAGCATGGATACGCAGTTGATAGTTATCTGTCAATGCAAGAATTTATTGATTCATTAGAGGATGAAACCAAACGGCCAGATTTGGCCATTCTGGATGTCATGGTTGAATCAATGGATGCCGGATTGATCACTTATGCGAAAGTCCACAAGCAATATCCTCAGATTCAAACTATTTTTCTGACATCTTTAGGTGACATGATCAGGCCCTATTTTGAAGACGGTTCACATGAATGGGTTTGCATTATGGAGAAACCTGTTGAGCCAATCAGCCTGATGGCAACGATTAATGAGCGCTTGAAAAAGGCAGGAGAAGCTGCATAATTTTGTGCAATACTCCATAGTATGGCAATTATAGAATTTTCCTGGAATAAGCCCAGCAATCAAGGCATATTGCTTGAAATTAAGGGAGATAAGCTTAAGCTTAGCGACGATGTTCTGATTAGTAATATCCGCTGGTTCATCACCTTCCGCTGGATACTCATTGCTTCACTGGTTTTTTTCGAAATTCTGATGCTTTCAGCATCAGATGCGTTGACGCAAGTAGGCATCAATGAACAGCAAAAATGGCCTGTTGCCATTATTATCGTACTGATTGTAGCCAATATTGCTTACATCTTCGCGTTAGATCATTGCAAACCAAGCAGATATAACTCGCCTTCAATCAATTTATGGATTCAGATCATTGTTGACTTGATCTGCTTATCGGTTGTCGTGCATTATTTTGGAAGCACCTCCACACCCATTTCTTTTTTCTACGTACTGCATATTGCTCTTGCCTGTATCTTTTTTTCTACCCGTGAAAGTCTCTATGTCACAATTCTAGTCTGCTTCATGGACTCTATCGTAATCTTTGCTGATAATTTTCTAATCTCTCAAGCACCGCTCTCTACACTGCTGAATACTCAGTTTTTGTCTGAGAGTGCGCGCAAAGATGGCGCTATAATATGGATGCTTTTTCTTGATATCCTTTTTCTTGTTGTTTGGTATGTGGTCTCAAGGCTTTCTCTCATCGTTCGTGCTCACGAGCACCATCTTCTTGATGCTTATAGACAAATTAACCAGGCACAAGTTGAAAAAGACCAATATGCATTGTTAATTACGCATCAACTTAAATCTCCTCTTGATGCCATCCGCAGCAAAATAAATTTAATCAAAGAAGGTTATTTGGGTGACACAACCCAAGAGGTCAGTACTGCACTGGCACAAATGGATTATCGGGCAAAAAATATGTCTGCTCTAATACTTGATCTACTCCGACTGGAACGATTAAAAGATACCTGTCTTAACACTGCAGTTTTCGAACCTGTTGAAATTCAAGCCGTCCTGCAAAAGTGTATTGAGAAATTGACCCCAGTTGCCAACTCTAAAAAAGTCGCACTCAATTTATCTATTGAGAACTTTATCTGCAAGGTAATTCCTGATCAATTAGAAATACTGCTAGAAAACATCATTACCAATGCAATCATCTATTCTCATGAAAATACCAGCATTGAAATTTCATCTCTAATTGATCGGAAGAATTTGCATGCTAGCATTACTATCACCGACCATGGTATCGGTATCGAAGAGAAGGATCTGCCCAACATATTTAACGAATATTTTTATTCTCCTAGAGCAGCGCTCCATAACAAGGCAACAAGCGGCATTGGTTTGTCGATCGTCAAGATCGCGGCTGAAAACAATCGATTGAAAATAAGGATTGCTAGTGAACCGGGAGTAGGCACTACATTCACGATTATCTTCGGTACTATAAAAAGACCCATTGCAACTGGAAGTGCCAAATCAATACCTTTAACCGATGCCAATTTTTCTTAATTGAGTCCAACTAATGGGTGCAGTTGAAGTAGCTTCACTTGATTGGACAGGTAATCCATAGCCTAAGTGACAACCTTGCGATTAAAGCTTGAGCTGTTTTTTGTATTGCAGTCAGGTTCCAAATAGAACTCATTTTGAGTTTTGTCGTCAAGCGCAGTGTGATGTCTATTCCGGCTATAGGGCATGAAATATTTTTCTAAACCTCGCTTTGCATCACTTACTTTATCGCAGGCGCACAGATATGCCTCTTCGTATTTGATGGTAAGCGTCCAACTGAATCGCCCCGGGATTGCCGGAGACTCTATTTCTTGAGAGGATAGAGTAATGAAAAAAACAAATGAGATATTCCACGGAGATTCTGGAACGAGCTGTACGGCTGGAGCTTGAACACCAGAAGTGATGTGGTCAGTGATTCTTATGACAATGCGCTGGCAGAAACGATTAACAGATTATACAAAAAAGAGGTTATTCGACATCGCGACTCCTGGCGCAATACTAGTGAAGTGGAATTCGCCACCCTGGAAGAGGACGATTGGTTCAACAATCGCCGATTACAGAAACCAATCGGAAATATTCCACCGTCTGAATTTGAAAAAGCATATTATTGCCAACCGAGGGAGTCGGCTGATATCGTTCAACTCAAACCAAAAAGCCTCCAGAAAATCCGGGGCGATTCATTACAGTAATTTGTTTATCTTTAATTAATACTTTCATAAAATGACTAAAAAATATTTTGGAACTGATGGTATACGAGGTCGGGTAGGTAAATATCCTATTACACCTGATTTCTTTATGCATTTAGGTTATTCGGCCGGAAAGACCCTGGTTTCTGGCGACTGGCATCTAATGGAAGGAGAGCGCCCAACAGTTCTGATTGGTAAAGATACGCGGATATCTGGTTATATGCTCGAATCTGCACTTGAAGCAGGCCTATGTGCCGCAGGCGTAAATGTACTCCTATCCGGTCCCATGCCGACGCCCGCCATTGCCTATCTAATTCGTGCCCTGAGATTACAAGCTGGTATTGTCATTTCCGCATCACATAATCTATTCGAAGATAATGGCATCAAATTTTTTTCTGCCGATGGGTGCAAATTACCTGATGACGTGGAGCATAATATTGAATCTTTAATAGATGCAGCGATTGAAACCAAGCCTTCAGAAAAGCTTGGGAAAGTGCAACGCCTTAAAGATGCAACTGGCCGTTATATTGAATTCTGCAAAAGTTCTTTCCCTTATCATCTTGATCTTCGCGGATTAAAGCTGGTCGTTGATTGCGCCAATGGAGCCACTTACCATATTGCCAGTCATGTTATGCACGAGTTAGGAGCTGAAGTTATTACCATTGGTGCGGAACCTAATGGTTTAAATATCAATCTTGAGTGCGGAGCTACTCATTGTTCAACATTACAAAAATCTGTTATGGAAAACCATGCTGACTTGGGCATTGCATTGGATGGCGACGGTGACCGTCTTATGATGGTGGATAAACAAGGTAGACTATACGATGGCGATCAATTACTTTATATCATCGCCAAACATCGTAAACAAAGAAAAGTGCTTGAAGGCGGTGTCGTAGGTACTCTGATGACTAACCTTGCAATAGAAAATCGTTTTAAAGAAATGAGCATTCCATTTCTCCGAGCCAATGTCGGTGATCGTTACGTACTAGAATTATTGCATGAGAAAAAATGGTATCTTGGAGGCGAAAATTCTGGACATATCGTTTGTAAGGACAAGCATACGACCGGTGACGGCATTATCTCTGCTTTGCAAGTACTGTACGCGTTACGTGACACCAGAAAAACTTTGGCTCAATTCACACGTGACATCGTACTTTATCCACAACGATTGATTAATATAAAAATCCCCAAGTCATTTGATTTCAGATCTAATAAAATTGTTAAAGCGGCGCAAGTAGAAGCCGAGACTGATTTGAAAGATAACGGACGCCTTCTTATAAGAGCATCAGGAACGGAGCCACTTATTCGCGTAATGGTTGAAGGGAAATCAAAACAAAAAATTGATTACTGGGCTAAACATATTGCTGAGGTTGTTCAAATCGCCAGCAAAGAATAAGCGATTATTTTCTAACGAATCATGCTCATGCGATCTCGACACCGTGCACGATCTGTACTCACGCTCAAGATTCTTGAAAGAATCAAACTTGGTAACAAAGCATTAAAATTGGGTGGATTACCACATGAATCCCGAGCAGGCTTCAGCCCGGCTTAAACTGGAGAATGAATTGTCAATAAGTCATGAGACCGTCTATCAGTACATTTACGCTGACAAACGGGAAAATGGCGAGTTGTAGTGGCATTTGCGCTGTCAGAAGCCACGGCGCAAGCGTTATTTATGCAAGCGGATTTGATCGTCGTGGCGCCATCCTTAACCGGGTCAGCTTTGATGAACGTCCGCAGATGACTGAGCAGAGTGTTCGTATGGCGATTGGGAGGGGTGATACAGTAATTGGCAAGAACCATCAGGGCGCGCTGTAACGCTGGCAGAAAGGAAATCGCGTTCCGTCCTGGCTGGCCAATTGCACAGCAAACACAGCGCGGGGTGACTGCGAAGATCAACAGTCCATTACGCCCTTACAAACACAAATGCCATACCGTGACATTCGTTATTGGCAAGGAATTTTCGCAACATGAAACCATCGCTTTAGAACTGGAGGCAGACATCAAAGGTTGCACTTCGAATTCGAATCCGCCAAACTTCAGTGAGTCGTCAGTATTAAGACTGATAAACCAGACATCAAAGGTTGCACTTCGAATTCGAATCCGCCTCCTGCGGCCATGCGCTAAATGGGAACGGGCGCAAATCGGCATTAAATGACAGAAAGCTAATTATCTGATGAATATAAGCACTTAGATTTTGACTGAATCCAAGTAACAATGGGTTTGTTTTTCCAGTTACTATCAAAGTAACATACTGAAAAAGAACGATAGCGATGATTAAGGAATTAGATAATCCATAGATAAATATAAAGAAAAGAATATAAAGACCACGCTGCCAGAAATATTTATTTTGTAATCTTTGTTTGATTTCTTCTTCCATTTTATTTCCTTGCAATAAAGTGCAGATTACATGTTACATACTTATGTTCAGAACCAAGAAGAAATTGCCAAAGGAGATTCTCGCTCCCAGCTCATGTTAATAAGCCAAACTATAAAAAGGAAACTAATGCAATTTTATTTCTAATTTAGATACGAACGGATTTCCAGTAATTGGATTTCCAATAGATATGATCAAGTCGTGATATTGTGACGCCTTTCTTTTGAGATACATGCAAGAACTTATTCCCCTCCAGATAAATTCCTACATGATTTGAAGCTTTACCAGTTCTAAAGAACACCAAATCTCCAGTTTTCAGCTCATTTTTTCTTACTTCTCTCCCAACTTTCGCCTGCATCCATGTCGTTCTAGGCAAATGTGTGCCTAGCTTTGATTTAAATGTCAGATGCACAAAACCTGAGCAATCAATTCCACGTTGGCTAAGCCCACCATATTGATAGCGCACGCCTTGCCATTCATTATAATGAGAATAGAGTACTTTTCGCATGTAGCTGGGATCCAGGGGTTTATTGGTCGCAATACGATAATTAGATTGGGAAACATTTCGTTCCTGGATTGATCCACAGCTAACTATAAAACTGAGACAAATAAAAATAGTAAGTAGGAAAAAAGATCTTTTCATTGGTAATGTACTTTTTTCTTTTACCCCAAATCAAAACCTGGAGCTAGCGCATGCTAAATGCGGTTACCATGCGACCCCATATTGGATAATTTTGTCAGAACACATCTGGCCATATCTTTTAATGATACAACCTCATTAACACCACCCGCTGCAATAGCTTCTTTTGGCATCCCAAAAACAACACAGCTAGCTTCATCTTGAGCAAAATTATAGGCTCCTGCCCGGTGCATTTCCAACATTCCTGCAGCGCCATCTTTTCCCATGCCCGTCAGAATCACACCAATCGCATTTTTACCTGCAAAATTTGCGGCTGATCGAAATAATACATCAACAGATGGTCGATGTCGACTCACTGGCTCACCATGATTCAATTCGGTCATATAATTTGCGCCACTGCGCTTAAGCAATAAATGTGAATGACCTGGGGCAATGTAAGCATGGCCTGGTAATATTCTTTCCCCCCCCTCCGCTTCAACTACCGATATCTTGCATAGGCTATTCATCCGATGGGCAAATGACTTAGTGAACCCCTCTGGCATGTGTTGAGTAACAAGTATACCCGGTGAATCAGGTGGCATGTGCATCAGAAATTCTTTTATCGCCTCTGTACCGCCGGTAGAAGCACCTACTATAATTAACTTTTCGGTCGAAGAAATATGATTTAACATGACTGGCAGAACCGCATCTGCAGTAGCGCTTTTTGTAACTGACAAAGGCAAATGTCGCTTAAATCTAGCTGATTTCGCTATACGGATTTTATTTGCAATTTCACTGCTATACTCTTTCAATCCAGACACAATATCCAGTTTAGGTTTAGACACGAAATCAACTGCACCTAACTCAAGTGCACGAAAAGTTACATCCGAACCTCTTTCGGTTAAAGTTGAAACCATGACAACCGGCATGGGCCTCAATCGCATCAATTTCTCCAGAAAATCAATCCCATCCATTTTAGGCATTTCAACATCCAATGTCAGCACATCAGGATTCCTGGCTCGGATCATTTCGCGTGCTGCCAGAGGATCAGCTGCGACCCCAATGACTTCCATATCCGGCTGGTTATTAATAATTTCGCTCAATAACTTACGAATTAGTGCTGAATCATCAACGACTAGAACCGAGATTTTTTTCATTATAAGCACTCAATGCAATTCAATAAGCAGACTTATCCTAAGAAAATAATTCCACATCTCCGCCACTATCTACTTTGTGTAAACGTTGTCTATATTCCTTTTCGCGATCAGAAATGGTGGTGTTACGAATATTTCGCAATTTTTTCACCATTACTTTGCTATTTTTTGGGAAAAAATAGACTTTGCGTGGAAATATATCAACTAAATCTTGAGCCACAATTCTTATTCTTTCGGTTTGTAAAAACTTTAAAACAAAATCTGCATTTCTTTGACCTACATTTGCAACCGTTAGCCCATCCAAAACATTACCACCGCCGAACACTTTGGCTTCAAGGTTACACCGACGGGCGCCCAATTTTAGCAATTGGTTAATCAGTATTTCCATCGCATACGTACCATAGCGAGCTGAAGCATTCAAAGGGCTACCCACGTCCGCACCACCATCCGGAAGCATAAAATGATTCATACCACCGATACCGCTATAACAGTCACGTATACAAGCTGCAACACAAGAACCAAGCACTGTTACCAAGAGCATGTCTTTATCGGTAACATAATATTCGCCCGGTAACAATTTGACAGCTTGGTGGTTAAAACTTTTGTCAAAATATAAATTGCTCGCTACTTGCTCATCAAGGATCTCACTCATATGATCACCTCTACCGAATAGCTAGCTCATAAACTGTTTTCTCACGCAACTTAAATAAATCATTAGCATGTTGAAAACTTTCGGAATGACCGGCAAACAACAATCCATCAGAAGCCAGCAAAGGAACGAATTTCTTGAGAATTTTGTATTGTGTCTGTTTATCAAAATAAATCATTACATTGCGGCAAAATATCGCATCAAATGGGCCTCTAATCAGCCACTTCTCGTCGAGCAAATTCAATTGACGGAATGTAATCATATTTCGTAACTCGGGACGTACTCTTGCCGATCCAGCATGAGAACCTTTACCTCTCAGAAAGAACTGTTTAAGTTTCTCTTTAGAAATTTTTTCTAACTTTTCCTGTGGATAAATACCCATTTGCGCTTTTGCGAGCACATCAGTATCTAAGTCCGTCGCCAAAATATGAACTGGCGGAGTAAAAGACTTAAATGCCTGTATCATTGCCATAGCTATTGAATAGGGTTCTTCACCTGTAGACGACGCACTGCACCAAAGTTGAATTTTATTTTGATTTTTGCGTTGTACAATATGTTTCTCAAGAATGGGAAAATGATGCTGCTCACGAAAAAAAGCCGTAAGATTTGTAGTCAGGGCATTTGTAAATGCCTCCCATTCTTCCGGGTTTTCACGTTCTAAGTAATCCAAGTATTCATCAAAGTTATCAAATCCAGTCGCACGCAGTCGCCTGGCAAGTCGACTGTAAACCATGTTCTGCTTACCTGTAGAAAGTGAAATACCCGCATGTTTATATATCAGCTTTCTAACTCGCTCAAAATCAGCCTGAGTAAAAGTATATTCTCGCGTTTTACTTTCAGAGTTTTCTTCAATATCAGTAATTAATTCCATTTACCCATCCACAAGCAAGAGAAGATACCAACTTCAGAACTATTTCAAGCATCACAAAACATTGAGCGTAAGCTCAATTCTTTGACAAAAGCAACGCCCATATTAAGCCGGAGCCTAGTACAATTCATTTTATCGAGAATACGAGGAACGCATGCGGGTACAAAATTCGTGTCACTCGTTTTGGCGCGCATCCCTTAATAAGCCTTCTCCTATACAAGTTCCTGCTGTGATGCCATTACTAAAGCTGCGGTATCAAGAATAAGTGCCACTTTACCATCCCCCATAATAGTCGCACCTGAAACGCCCTGAACTCTGCGGTAATTACTTTCAAGACTCTTGATAACAACCTGGTGTTGTCCAACCAAATCATCCACAAATAATGCCGCTTTATGCCCCTCTGCCTCAAGGATCACAAGAATTCCTTTATGAATCTCTGTTACGTTAGGACGCAAATTGAAAAACTCATGTAATGCAATCACTGGGAGATATTCACCTCGCACTTGCACTACACGCCCTTGCCCACTCACTGTTTTAATATCGGTAGCTGTCGGTTGCAATGACTCGGTTATATAATTTAACGGCACAATAAACATTTGATCCCCAACAACCACAGACAATCCATCAAGTATGGCGAGCGTGAGTGGTAGGCGAATGGATATACGCGTACCAACTCCAAAAGCCGACTCAATGTCGATACGCCCACCCAGACTTTGTATATTGCGTTTCACCACATCCATGCCGACACCACGGCCAGACACATCTGTAACTTGATCTGCTGTTGAAAAGCCGGCTTCAAATATCAGTAACCAGACTTCCTGATCAGTCATTCCATCATGCACAGGTAAGCCGCGTTCTTTTGCTTTAGCAAGAATTTTCTCTTTATTTAATCCTGCGCCATCATCGCTAACCTCGATAACAATACTCCCTCCCTGATGAAAAGCTCGAAGTGTTATTGTGCCCTGTGCGGGCTTACCGGCCGCTATACGTTTCTCCGCCACTTCTATACCATGATCCAGACTATTTCTGACTAAGTGAGTTAAGGGATCAGCAATTTTTTCGATTAGCCCTTTATCAAGTTCTGTATTCTCACCAACAGTCTTCAACTCCACTCGTTTATTCAGTTTCGCTGCCAAATCACGGACAACTCGTGGATATCTGCTAAATACAAAACTGATTGGCATCATACGGATTGACATCACGGATTCTTGCAAATCTCGCGTATTTCGCTCTAATTGACTCATTCCGCTATGCAGTTTTTCAAAAAGTACTGGATCGTATTGAGATGCGGTTTGTGTAAGCATTGCTTGCGTAATTACTAATTCTCCAACCAGATTAATCATTTGATCAACTCTCTCTATACTGACTCTGATCGACGAAGTTTCACTAGCAGAAGTTGCTACATTGGCTTTACCAGATGATTTAGTCGGTAAAAGTTGAGGTTCACTTTTGCTATTGCTTGCATTATGCAATTGCGTCTTTCTCGAATTAGTTTCCGAATCTTCTATATCTTTTGGTGCCGCGGGCGCTCCAGGGAAAAATCCATAACCAGGAGCAGGGGGCAACGCACACGTTAATTCATCTTCTGCTACTAAAAATTCAGCATTGCTGACTGATTCATTTAGGAACCCGACTTCTGTTGCTACTCTGGCCCGCGCGTTATCAAACGGAATCGTTTCAATTTTAAGACTTGCAGGATCAACTAAGAAAGCCAAATTCTCCCAAACATCTTCTTCACTATTACTCGTGGTCAGCGCTAATTTATAACGGCCCTCTGAATTTTCAGGTGTAAGATTTTCCAGACTTCCCAGTCCCTTCAGATTAGCAAGTAAATTCTCAATTGTTGCACTATTCAAGTCCGTACCGGAAAACTCGATATTAAAATTCAGTTGTGCAACATCATTTGCTTGCGGCATTGAATTAGCTTGAGTATCAAAATTAGTAGCCATTGTATCAACTACTAAAACGGCTTCCTGCGAATCCTCACTTAGTTTCTTAAGCTCCTCACACACTGACTCAGCAACAGCGGGATCAGCTTGTCCTTCTCCACGATGCCCGGCCAATTGTGCTTTGATGACATCTCCGGCTTTCAAAAATGCATCGACCATCTCGCTACGTACTTTAAGTTCTCCCCTGCGTAGTCTATCAAGTAGTGTTTCCAACATATGCGTCATCTCCGTCATATCTGCAAAACCAAATGTACCCGCCCCACCTTTAATAGAATGAGCAGCACGAAAAATTGCGTTTAAATCTTCCAAATCCGGTGAATTCACATCAAGTCTAAGTAAGCATGCCTCCATGTCCGCAAGTAATTCTGAGGACTCCTCAAAAAATATTTCATAAAACTGTTCGAGATCTGTACTCATAGAAAGCCTTATTTCAAGTTGAATTGTTCGGCTAGCGCTTTAAAGAAAGCAGCTGAATAATAGACACAAAAAAAACTTTAACCCAATGAAATTATACAATTATTTAGCACTAACAATTTGATTGACAATATTACTTTCTAACTAATAACTTTGCCGATTACTTCCAGTAGTCGTTTGGGATCAAACGGCTTCACTAACCAACCGGTTGCCCCTGCGGCTCTGCCTTTAGCTTTGATTTCATCGCCAGATTCTGTAGTCAGTATCAAGATAGGAATATTTTTGTATTGTGCTAATTTTCGTAACAGCTCCAGTAGTTTTAACCCATCCATGCGTGGCATATTAATATCGGTTAAAACGAGATTAACCTGATGAGAATTAGCTTTATCTAATGCATCCTGACCATCAACAGCTTGAATGACCTCATAACCTGCCCCTTTAAGCGTAAAAGCAACCATTTGCCGGATTGATGCAGAATCATCCACTGCAAGTATCGTCTTAATCATTTACTTTAATCCTCCTACTGATATAACTAATTTTCTTGATAAAAATTTTTGCACCTACCATTATGTTAAAAAATATCAATATCTCCCATCTGCATACCTTGCTGCACAACTGGTTTATCTCTGCTTTTATTCTTTACTACATTAACTGCTTTAGAAACTGCTGAGTGTATTGAATCAATGGTCTTCTTTTCAGTTTTTCCCTGCCAATCGCCTTGCCTATCAAAACATTCCAATTCAACGTTTAACATTTTTACTTGACGTGAAGTGTGTGCGAGTAATTGTGATACTAGATCTCCGAATTGCAACGAAATGATTGCCATTTCTAGTTCTTGCTCAATTCGATTAGCAATAACCATTTGTTTCTCCAATAATCCAGTGATAGAGCCACATCCTTCAGAAAGGGTCATTTTTTCAATCGCTAAAACCAACTCATGATAAGATTTTGTTAATTCATCTATACATCTAAAGTTAATAACTAAATTATTGACTGCATCACTCACTAATCTATCGGCTTGATTTAAGTCTCCTTTGATACCCAAAAAGTATTCATCGACTGCGCTATCACAGATAACTTCTTCCTTATCTTCCAGCATTAATTTATCTTCAATTTTTTTATCAGGCTTGCCACTAACTGATCGCAGTTCAGTCATAACTTTTTTCCTCGTTACTAATTTTATTCAAGGCTATTAATACTATCACTCAATGTATATAACATATTGTTTATGTAAAGATCTATACGCAGAATTTGGCAGACTCCTGGGCTTAAAAACATAACCAGGTAAATCTTTGTCGCATTAAAACCTTTTAACATTAAACAAGGCGGATTCAAGTAATAACTGCATACAAGCTACGCAGCAAGTAACATGTCATCAACCGTCATGAACAAAATAAATATTTCGGCAGAATTTCTTGCCATATATAAAACATCACGCAGAACGAATTAGTTATATATCAATTCTCAGATTTAAAATTATATTTGACTTACACAGGCTGTTTAATCAATTGGCAACTTCACCAATTCGATTAGCCCATCCAATTGCTTGTATTTCGATATTCGCCAGTTCACTCAAACTCAGAAAACCAAGCCCAGCTAATATCAATTGAATAACAGCTACCTCACCCTTTTCATTTGCTTCAATTAACTTCAGTTCATGACCCAAACGCCCTTCTCTAACTAATAATGCTTGGCTCATATCATCCGGAATGCCTAACTTGTCGACAATTTGCTGCATCTCAATGCCAAGAACCACATCAAGTAAGGATAATATCCCTACCATAAATGCTCTTTCTTGGTGAGTTTTATCATGTGGACGTTCTACTGCTGCGATTAATTCCATTAATTTGCCCCGAGCTGCTGCTGTTTGCATTAAAGCACTAGACATATTTCCATTAGACTGATCAGCCGTATAAAGTAACAGTTGCACCCATCTCTGCAGTTGCTTTCGCCCCATGATCATAATGGCCTGCTTTATGGAATTGATTTTTTGCGGAAGCCCGTTTGCCACCGAATTTACCATTCGCATTAAGTTATAACTTAATCCCGGTTGATGCTTAAACTCTTTCTCTATTTCTTCAATATCACTATCACCCATAACTAATGTCAATAATTTCAATAGCGATAGTTTTCCTGGGTCAGCTCTTTTTACCGTCAGCACTTCAGGTTTTGCAAAATAATATCCTTGAAACATCTGAAACCCCAGTTGCATACAGTAATTTTCCTGTTCGCGACTTTCCACTTTTAGCGCTAATAGCAATACTGGCCAACGATTCAATTCAGCTACAAGTTTAGAAAGCTCAGCCTTCTCAAGTTCAAGAACATTTACCTTAACCACACTGACCAATGGTAGCAATTGCTCTACCTTTTGATTCATTGCAACGATACTATCTAGTGCAAATTGATATCCTTTCTGTTTTAACTCCTTACATCGCTGCATAAACTCTGCTGTCACAATTGCTGTTTCTTTTATTTCGAGCACAACATGCTTGCTGGGCAATAGACTAATAATGTCGCTCATAACTAATTCTGGATCCGCATTGATAAAACCTCGCTGTTTACCCAATACATTCTGGATGCCTAGTTGACAATAAGCATTGATGATGACATTTGCGGACGCGGATAGATCATTAGTAATACTGGCTTTCTCATCAGTCTCATCCTGCCTAAACAGTAATTCAAAGGCTACTAGATTTTGATTACGATCCAGAATAGGCTGCCGTCCAAGAAAGAAACCTTCCATTTACTCCCCCATATTAACCAAGCGTTTAAAGAAACGTTCAAGAACATCGGCTCTCTTATTTGTTTCTTTAGCTTTCTTCATTACAAATTAGATACCTTATTTGAGTTTTATTTATTTGAAAATAAATTATTTTCCATAAAGTTCATAGGTACATAGTTAGCACAAAGCAGGAATTGCTCGGTTTTTCCCAGTTTGCTTTGCTTGATAAAGCGCTTTATCAGCACGACTTAGCACCGAACTCTGATGTTCCCCAAATGAACGCAATGCAACGCCAGCACTAAAAGTTATAGGCATTGATTGGTTATCGACTTGCAAAGTGAAATTCTTTGCCAAATTATTTTGTAACCGTTGAATAATAGTTAATGCATCTGCTATCTCAACTTCAGGCAATAAAATCACAAATTCCTCCCCGCCAAAACGTGCGACGATATCAGAAGGCCTTAATGTTTCCTTCGCGACGGTGACGAAGTTGATTAATACGCTATCTCCGTATTGATGGCCAAAATCATCATTAATTCTCTTAAAATCATCCAGATCAATAAGAACTACCCCCAGCGATTGCGCATTTCTGTCTGCACGCGCTGCCTCTCGTTTAAAAATTTCATCAAGACCACGACGATTGAATGCGCCCGTCATTTGATCTGTCTGCACGAGCTCTCTCAGTTGCTCCAATTCACCCTTCAATAATTCAATCTTCTGTTCTGCTCGTTTGACCTGTTCCTGTGCAGCAAAAACTTCATCACTAAACTTCAATCCTCGAGTCTCGGAAAGCACCACATCCAGAATTCGAATGATTTCATCAGCATTACGTGTTTTACGGATTTGTTCAGCATAATTCTCTACTTGCTTATAATAATCTTCAGAATCAACCATAGGTTTATGCTCATTGCGAATAACATTAGCCGATTTAACCAATCTCAGCGTTCTTTTTTGTTTATGATCAATAGCTTCTTGCATTGTTACCCTCCTGAATTGACGACATAAGATGTCAGACTAAGCCAGTCAGGGGTAATTCGTTGGATTGCGAAGGAGAACCCATCCTGGTATGGACTGTCTGTCTGCAAAGTTAACAGAATCCACCCGGAACAGATTTAATGAATAAAAAGGGAAATCGGTACTATTTACCGACCAAAACAATCGATGGATTAATTAGCAATAGATTAAATAACTTGCTCTGCTTCGAGAATTTGATTTTTACCGCCTTTTTTTGCACGATACAAAGCTTCATCAGCACGCTTAAAAATACTTTCTTGCGATTCACCTGACCTAAGCTGCGCAACACCTGCGCTAAAAGTTATTAGCAATCGTTTGTTCTCATGCAAAAAAAACTTCTTGGTTAAATTTCGTCGGATTCTAGACAATATTTGAACTGCTTCCTCAAGGTTTGTGTTAGGAAGCAAAATTACAAATTCCTCACCACCATATCTCGATACAATGTCCTCGGGGCGCGTAGTATCTTTAACCGACTCAACCAAATATTTCAGTGCATCATCGCCTACTTTATGGCCATGCGTATCGTTAAGTTGCTTGAAATTATCAATATCCAACAATGCATAACTTAACGGACTCTGATGGCGCATTGAACGGGAAACTTCTCGCGTAAAAGCAGCATCCAAACCTCGCCGGTTAAGTATCCCGGTCAAATGATCTTCATGAACTTTTTCACCCATTTCTATCAATTCGGTTTCGAGCTGATCGATTTTGCTTTGCGCCAAACTAGCCTCTGCACGAGAAACAAGAAAATCATCTCGATACGTTAACGCATTTTTCTGCATCTGCTTGGTTTCTTCCATAATCAATCCAAGCAGTTGATTAAGTTCTTTGATATCATCAGTCTTATTGATTCTTTCTGAATATTGCTCCAGTCTAATCTGGTACTCTCCAGTAGTATCACTTAGCTCTTCGATATTTGTAATCAGGGATGCCACCATCAACTTCAGCGTCATCTTGGCTTCATTCAGATTACGTCTGATTATTTCCTGCCTTTGTGTGATCTCCTCCAGATAATGTTCAGCTTGCTGAATGACTTGAAGATCCAGAGGTTTGGAGATAGTGTCCCGCAATTTATTAATCCGAGTTCCAACCCATTGATCTTCGGCAAGTAACTCACCGGTGCTATTCATAAGCATCTTAAGTAATTTCAGCAAGCCTTCTTTTAGCTTAAATCCATTCTCACCATACACATCAAATTTTCTGTAAAACTGCTTAAAATCAGCTACAAACCTTTCCATATCAGATATATTTTGAATCTTACGCACCTGGTATGCCAGCACCCTCACTTCTTCATTCAGAGTAATATCCTCAATTTGTTTAGCAACCACATGCTCTAAAATTTGAGACAACAATTCCAGTAACTGATCAGTAAAAGTACTAAGCAGATGATTGTGTTCTGAAACTACTTGCGATGCCCGAGAATCCAGTGTATTTGAGTTGATTTGTGATGAAGTGTTTTTTACTGATTCGCCCTTAGAAAATTCTTGCATTGTGGGCGCCAACACCTCCCAAGAATCGATCAATGCATTGAGCTTAAGATACAATTGATTTGAATTTTTTGAAAACTTAGCCAGTACCCGATAAACACCTTCTTTTTTTTTTGCAACTGTCAATTCACCCTGCTTATTTTCCAACTGCTTCAATAATGCTTCGATCGTATCTCCCCATGCTGCGACAGGATCAATTAATTCATTTGCTTTGATCAATTCCTGATTCGTTGATTCTGGAACTAAGGAACCTGCGCCAGTTTCAGGATTCCCGGAAATCTGATCATATAGCTTGTGGTAATTATCCGGAGTTGGCGGAATTTTTAATGACGTGAGTTGCCGCAATGTTTCGCGCGCAACATCAATTGGATTAGAATTCTTCATAATAATGGGTCAAGATTTAAATAAACTGAGTCATTAATTCTAAGGTTAGAAATATCGACCAATCCACAAAAACATGAATACTCATCGAAACGAATAAGCAAAAGCCAATTTAATATTGGGCCAATCGCACTGGCATCTTCAACTCTAAAATCAATCAACCAATTTATTTTTTATCGCATAGCGAATTAACTCTGAATTGTTTGTCAGCTTGAGTTTTTCCAGTAGACGTGCACGATAAACACTGACTGTTTTAGGACTCAGAAACATCTCTAGCGATATCTCAGACAAAGTTTTACCCGCTGCAATAAAGCACAGCGTTTGATACTCTCGATCGGATAAAGTAGCGTGGAGAGGTTTATCGGTATCAGAGTTAATGATATTAGCCAGTTCTTGAGCAACCACAGGGCTGACATACTTATCACCCGCTGCGACTTGTCGAATAGCCACTACTAGCTGTGCCGGCGCACTTTGTTTGTTCAGATAACCTGATGCGCCCGCTTTTAATGCACGAATAGCGAATTCGTGCTCATTGTGCATACTAAGCATCAATACTGCCAGACTCGGCCTATCTTTCTTTATCTGTTTTAGAATTTCAATACCGTTTCTATCTGGCAGGGAAATATCCAACAACATGACATTGAAGTCATGCTGTCGCGCAATTTTGATTGCTTGGAAACCTGTTTCCGCTTCCCCAGTCACTTTGATATCATCAGTTTCACTCAATATTTGTTTCAAGCCTTGACGAACAATTGCATGATCATCAGCAATCATTACACTAATCATGGATACCTCCGACTACTTAAAGTCGAGAAATTTGCTTTCTCTTCTTAATGAACTCTGATTGCGAAAGTTCTTTAAACTTGTTGTTTAAATTGAACGCTTGCTCAGACTGATCTTCCAGACTTCCTGTCGGTATCAGAATCGTCACCTTTGTTCCTTTTTCCGATTCTCCAGAAATATGGAAATTTCCCTTTAATTGCAGACATCGTTCACGCATTCCGCGGATACCAAATGAATCTTGTTTTTCCATATCGCTTACAGTAATACCACGCCCATCATCTATCACTTCCAGCAAAATAAGTCCCTCCAATTCAATAAGCTCCACATGAATACGTGATGCATTGGCGTGTTTGGAAATATTTGTCAGTGTTTCCTGAAATACCCGAAAAATCGCTATGGCCAAATCCGCATCTAAAGATATTTCATCACTGTCGCATGATACCCTGCAAATAATGCCTGTACGGTTACTAAATTCTTTTGCCTGCCATTGAACAGCCGCTACTATTCCACAATCAAGAATTCCGGGACGCAAATCAAGAGAAATACGCCTAGTACTATCGATTACACGATCAACTAGTGATTCAACAGATCTCGCTTTCTGTTGATAAAATTCGAGATTTCTTACTGACTTGTCGATACAGGGGAATAACTCACATTTAATGGCTGTTAAGGTTCCACCAATGTCATCATGAATTTCACGTGCAATTCGAGCCCGCTCCTGCTCCTTAACTTTCTGCAGATATGAAGACAGCTCAGCTAATTGTTCGCGAGAACGTGCGATTTCGCGTTCAGCCAGTTTATTACGCGTTATGTTTATCATGATTCCATCCCACAGCATGTCCCCATTGGGCATCCTTCTGGGTGTTGCACGTAAACTGACCCATTTGATATCACTATCTCCTTTCACTTGAATACAACCTTCCCAGTTCCAGGTTGAAAGTCGTTCGGCTGATGTCAGCATCAATTGACGATAGGATTCCTTGTCTTCAGCTAAAATCAATGCTGGAAAAAGCTCCGGGTTACCCATTAGCTTTTGAGGTGATAATCCGAGTAGTGTTTCACTTGCATCGCTGACATATGGAAACTTGGCTTGATTATCTTTACTCAACTGAAATTGGAACACTACGCCGGGAAGATTGGAGGTGATTGCCTGAAAAAGCGCTTCACTCTTTTGCAAAGCAGCTTGTGCAGAAATAAAGCGCTGGTAATTCTTTACTTCAGACAAACTGCGTCTGATTACCGGTACTAATCTCGCAAGATTGTCCTTCATCATAAAATCATAAGCGCCTAAGGCCATGATGTAATCGGCCGTTTCTTCACCGACATCACTTGAAATAATAATTACAGGTATATCTAATCCTTGATTTTTTATCAATTCAATAACGTTATGCGCACCCAGATGGGGCGAAGCATAATCAGATAGAATCAGATTCCAATCCTGAAGTCTCAGAGCATTCAGAAAATCTTCAACCGTAGCAACGCACAAGCAATCTGTTTGAAAACCGCTGCGCAAAAGTATTTCCAGAACCCTTTCAGCATCCTGTGCAGAATGCTCAATCAATAATATTTTTAATTTTTCTTCATGAACCATCTCAGCCCCTCATTGAATGAAGCCGATATAACCTTAAAAGTTAAATTACAAAATTAACCACCTGTATTTTTATAAGATTCTACTGAATAATTTCATGAAAAGAAAACATTTTATACCACGAATAGATGATATTAACCAAATAATTAGGCAAATCGCACAAAAGTATAATCCTAAACTTTTGAAAATGATTTCCGATAACTGCAATCAACGGTGCTTGCCTTTCTTCTTGGATTGCGAGGAAGTCACCACCGTAAATTAAATTAATTAAAATCCGCCCAAGATTTTTATATCTTTCAGGATTGCGGAAAAACTAACTGGCAATAATGCCAAACATGAAATAGGAGAACCCAAATGTCTTCAGTTATTAATTCAAATATTGCTTCACTGACAGCTCAGCGCAACCTGAATTCGTCACAGTCGTCACTCAATACATCACTGGAACGCTTATCCTCTGGATTAAGAATAAACAGTGCTAAAGATGACGCGGCTGGACTCGCGATTTCAGAAAGAATGACGACTCAAATTCGTGGATTGAATCAGGCAAATCGTAACGCCAATGATGGCATCTCGCTTACTCAAACAGCTGAAGGTGCATTGAGCGAAATGGGTAACAACTTGCAACGTATTCGCGAGCTGTCGGTCCAGGCATCCAATGCTACCAATACCGCTAGTGATCGCGCCGCACTTCAAGCTGAAGTCACGCAACTGACCTCTGAAATTCAGCGGGTTGCCAGTCAAACGCAATTTAACGGAATGAACTTGCTGGATGGTTCTTTCGGCACCTTCAATCTGCAAGTAGGCGCTAACGCCAATCAGACTATTTCTGCTTCGTCAGGCAACTTCCAAACTAATGCTTTCGGCAACTACCGTATCGGCGGGCTCGCTGCCTTTACAGCAGGTGGTGTTGGTGATCTCGTCGCAGGGACGATCGGCTCCAATAGCGACGCAGTAGGCAATGCCGTGCTGGTCAGCGGCACAACGGGAGATACATCCGGTGTCAACGGCGCTAAGGCTGCGGGTGACTTCAGGATTTCCACTTCCTCAGGAAACTTTGACGTCTATTATCGTGCAGGCGCCAGTGCCGCTGAGATGGCCAGTGCAATCAACAAGACCGGCAGTGGCGTCAATGCTTCCGCCACCACCGAAGTCGTGCTTGGGGCAGATACAGGTAGCGGCGCCGGGTTTCAGCAGAACACTACCTATTCTTTTGCAATTTCAACTGATTATTCAGATCCAACCAATACCAATACAGTTGATCCAAAATTTACGACCATTTCTTTTAAAACTGGTGGCTCAGATGATGCATCTGATGTCGATTCTGGCAGCTACCTGAGCACGGCCGTGAAAGCATTCAACGATGCTTCTGCCAAGACAGGATTCACCGCCGAGGCTGTGCAGTCAGAAGATGGTTATTGGTCTATCAAGCTGAGCAATACGAACGGTAACGACCTGCGTATTTTGAACAATTCCTATGACAATACTGGAACTGCGATTGGTATTACTGTCTCTGATATATCAGTGCTCGACGGTGACACTAATACAACTGACGCTTTAGCGGACACACTTGCTGGCGGTGGACTCGATACAACTACGGGAGTATGGACTAATGGCAACGGCGCCTGGTACACGGGCAAAGTGGTACTTGATTCCGCGCAATCGTTTAGTGTCACAACTGCCGTTGCGGATGTATTCCAAGATGCGGGAACACCGGGTACAGCGGCAGCGGGTACTTACGGCGCACAACTGCAAGCTACCAGCGCAGTCGATGTCACAACCTATGATGCCGCTCAACGTACGCTGGCAATTGTCGATGCCGCTCTGAGCACAGTCAACAGTCAGCGTGCTAACTTCGGTGCGCTGCAGAATCGACTTGAAAGCACTATGTCTAACTTGCAATCTACCTCGGAAAACTTGTCAGCCTCGCGTTCTCGGATTAGAGATGCTGATTTTGCTGCTGAATCGGCAAATCTGACTCGTAATCAGATTCTGCAGCAGGCTGGGGTAGCAATGTTGGCCCAAGCCAATCAATTGCCAAACAATGTCTTATCCTTGTTGAGATAAGCAATCATTTAGGAATGATTATGGGGTGGAACTTAATATGTGTAATGGCCACCCCACAATCATTTCCATAGTAGGAGATTTTTCATGATTACCAATTTATCCGGAAGTATGAGCAATGTTACTTCGCAATCTACATCTTTTCACTCTGCTCCGATTACTGGCAAGTCATCGACCGATCCAGTAAGCAATGGAAATATTTCTATTCCAAAAGCGCAGCCTGATACGACAAACCCTGTTCAGCCTGATCAATTGCAAAAAGCCGTGAACGAGATAGAGAAGTTCGCGCAAGCAGCATCACAAAACTTGAAATTCTCTATCGACGAAGATACCGGCAAGACCGTTATTAAAGTTATGGATGCCACAACCGATGAGATAGTTCGTCAAATTCCATCGGAAGAGGCAATCGATATAGCTCGCTCGCTCAGCAAGATTCATGGCGCACTGTTTAACGGCCACGCCTGATGTAATTGTTCCAGAATTAAGTCTATAGATAGATAGGAGAAAGCATGATCTCAGCACCAGGTCTCGGCTCAGGATTAGATGTCAACGGAATCGTCAGTCAACTCATGACAATCGAGCAACGTCCTCTCCTGCAACTAGGCACGAAAGAAGCAAAGCAGCAGGCAGAACTCTCAGCTTATGGCAACCTGAAAAGTGGTCTGTCAACTTTTCAGGGCACCGTTAAAGCATTAGCCAATCCATCTTTGTTCACTGGCGTTAAAGCTTCGATTGTTGATTCTACGATTGCTTCTGTTAGTGCAAAATCCAATGCTGAAATAGGTGCTCATACAATTGAAGTACAAACACTCGCACAAGCTCAGAAAATAAAATCCGAATCTTTTGCTTCACCCGGCGACACTATCGGCAGTGGTACGCTGACCATTGAATTTGGTACCTATAACGGTGATGGCACCTTCACTGAGAATTTAAAAAAAGCATCCAAGTCGATCACTATTGAACCTAGTCAATCATCCCTTGCGAATATACGCGATACAATTAATAAAGCCAATATCGGCGTCTCTGCAAGTATTGTCAATGACGGAAACGGCAATCGGTTAGTTTTGGCTTCAAATGATTCCGGCTTGAGCAATTCGCTGAAGATTACCGTAAATGACGCTGATTCAAACAATATTGATAACAGTGGCTTATCAAAACTTGCTTATGATGCATCAACCGGTGGCACAGCAAATATGTCCGAAACCGTGGCAGCACGAAATGCGACCATGGTGATCGATGGGATTACCATTACCAAGCCATCTAACACTGTCACCGATGCATTGCAAGGAGTAACGATCAATTTGTTCAAGGCAAATCCTGGAACAACTACTAGCCTATCAGTAACAAAGGATACAACCAGTGTGCAGACTGCAGTCAGTACGTTTGTGAATGCATATAACGAGTTGCAAAAAACTATCTCTAGCTTGTCTAATTACGATGTAACCAATCAACGGGCATCCGTCCTGACCGGTGATTCAACACTGCGATCTGTACAGACACAGCTGCGAAATGTATTGAATTCGAATTTACAAAGTGGTGCTGCAGGAGGATTGAACACACTATCACAAGCCGGTATCCGCTTCCAGAAAGATGGCACGTTACAGTTGGATAGCGGCAAATTAAATGCTGTTCTCAATGATCCCACCATGGATATGTCGTCGCTATTTGCAACAGATGGCATTGCTGTAAAACTGAGTCAAGTGATTGATGGGATGCTTAAAAACGATGGCTTAATTGATGGCCGCATGGATGGCATTAATGTTTCCATCAAGGATATCGGCAAACAACGCGATGCAGTGAATAGTCGTTTAGCAATTGTAGAACAACGATTTCGTGCCCAATTTGCAGCGCTGGATTCAACAATTGCCGGCATGAAACAAACCGGCGATTTTTTGCAGCAGCAATTATCTAGATTGCCTGGTGCTAATTCCGGTAATTAAAAATCACTAATTACTTACGAGGTAGAATACAAAATGTCCTTCACTACAAATGCAATATCTGCCTATCAACGCGTTGGTGTTGAAACAGGCGTTGAATCAGCGGATGCACACAAACTTATTCTGATGCTGTTCGAAGGCACACAAGAAGCTTTAGCCAGAACAAAAATGCATATGCAGCGGAATGAGATTGCTGAAAAAGGACAAATGATCTCAAAGGCTATAATAATAATTGACGAAGGCTTAAGTGCTTGCCTGGACATGAATGCAGGTGGCGATTTAGCGATTAAGCTCAAAGCACTTTACGATTATATGACACATCGATTATTGGTGGCTAATATGCAGAATAATCTTGAAATAATCGATGAAGTAAATATGCTTCTGTCTGAACTATATAGCGCCTGGAAAGAAATTGGACAGTCCAATGGAACTCAAGCCGCAATAAAAGCAATCAATATCTAATTAAAATTCTGGAATTCGAAAATGAGGACATGTAAAAGAATAAATCATACTCAAGTAATATCAATCTACGATGCCATTTTAGCAACCACTGGAAAAATGCTGACTGCTGCTCAAAATAGCGAGTGGGAGCAATTGACTGTATTAGAGCAAGAATGTAGGCAGTTAACCGATAGACTCAGAAATAATGATACAGAGCCTTTACTAGATAAGGAATTACAGCAAGAGAAGGTAAAAATTATACACCAAATATTGGATAATGATGCGCAGATTAGGGCGATTATTGAACCCTGGATGGCAAAACTACAGGATATGCTCAGCATTAATAGACGCACACGCAATCTTCAACAAACATATCAGCCTATTAGCAATATATAGACCTCCAAAAAGTAAATCAGAACATGTCGCTCCTACTGGATAAATACAAACAACTTAAATACAAGCTGTCGTGAATCCAATTATAATCAAAACAGATTTAATCACACCCCTGACACAGATAAAATCTGTGTCACCGATAACCCCTGTAACAGCAATTCCTGATTCACAAAATTCTGCTAACAAATTTGAACAAGGGCAGAAATATCAGGCATTCGTTGAAGCACGCTTACCTAATGGAAACTCCAGAGTTCTGGTGAACGATAAGCTACTTCAGATAGACCTACCAGCAAAATTTCAACCCGGCAGCAAGTTAGAATTAGTTTTCATATCGCACCAGCCAAATCTAAAATTCCTTATTCCTAACGAAACAGCCACACAATCTCAGGAAAATAATACTTCAATAAGCACTACGGGGAAGCTTATCGGTCTTTTAATGCAGGATACTTTAAGAAATGCCTCAGCGAATACAAATCCACCGCTTACAAGCTCTTCTCCCATGATGAGTGGAACACCAACAAATAGCACTGAATTACCCGGCTTATTGCAAAAAACAATTTCCCAAAGTGGGTTATTCTATGAATCACATCTTGCTCAATGGATTAATGGAGAAAATACACTGGAAAATTTACAACAAGAACCACAAGGCAAATTAATGTTAGCTATGCCTGAGTTACCTGTTGCTAAGACAGCTATTTCAGCTTCACTAGATCCTGAAATGCCAGTACACGCTCAGACGATACCTTTAGTTCAACAGCAGTTAAATACACTCGAATCAGGTCATCTGTTCTGGCGAGGTGAGGTTTGGCATGGACAAGCAATGGAATGGGATATTTATGAACAATCCAATGACGAAAGTAAGACCAGTGAATCCGATCATGCAACGCTGTGGCGCACACAGCTTCACTTATCATTGCCAGAGCTCGGAGAAATCTCCGCCAACATTTTATTTAACGCTCAAGGCATTAATATTAAATTGGAAACATCACAAGTAGATACAACTAGTTTATTAAAAAACAATCAATCACTGCTCACGACTGATATGCAATCCGCCGGATTGACTATCCAAACAGTAGAGATTCAATACAATGACAATGAATGAATCTTACCCAACTGCGGTCGCACTTGCGTATCGAGAAGGACAGACTGCACCTAAAGTAATTGCTAAAGGCCGTGGCCTCATTGCTCAAGAAATTATAAGGCGTGCTAAAGAAGCAGGAGTTTATGTTCATGAATCAAGTGAATTGGTCGCATTATTGATGCAGGTAAATCTCGACGATCGCATCCCACCACAACTTTATGTCGCAGTCGCCGAATTACTAGCATGGCTTTATCACCTGGAAAAAGCGAAAACACCCTTGACTGCAAATAGTCTTGACAGCAAGATCACACAAAAAATTTTAGAGGGAAATTTATAATGCTCGCATCAGATAAAAATACTGAAACATATGAAGTATTAGAGCCCACTAAACTATCCCCAGAAGAAAAGAGTGAGAAATTTCGCATTAACTCAGAAATTGATATTCTCTTTATACTTCGCGGAATCATGCAAGCAGATTCACTAATTACGCTTTATCCCGACTATGAGAGCGACTTTATACTAACATCCATTTTAGCCATAAACTCTGACAAGAAAGAAATGTTGATCGATTATGGCATTAATGATAAACACTGCCAAAAAGCGCTCCATTCTAAGGAATTAGTTTTTGTCACTACACAAAATAGAGTAAAAATAGAATTTGTCTGCGATCAAATCAAGAAAATACAATTTAATAATAAAGATGCATTTTTAGTTAATATTCCCAAAATGCTTCTACGTATACAAAGAAGAAACCATTTCCGTATTACTACTCCGATCGTAAAACCACTGAAATGTGTTATACCAATACCTGGAAAAAATGCGGCAAATCACAAAGCCGAAGTCGCACTTCTTGATATAAGTTGTGGCGGCACTGCTGTCATTGATCAACATCCAATTATCAATTTTGACCCAGGGATAATTTATAACAATTGCCAAATTTCCCTTCCAGAGATTGGTATTATCACTGTTAACATTCAGGTAAAAAATACTTATGAAATCACTTTACGTAACGGTCAAAATTGCATGCGCGCCGGATGTCAGTTTATTAATCTAGCCGCCGGTATGGAAGCTATGATACAACGCTATATTATTAAACAAGAACAAAATAGAAAAATGAAATAAATTAAGGCGTTCTGCACAGAAGAGCAACTTTAAGTCTGTTTGATCGGTCTCTTCCAGATTCTGAGCAAGAATTCCGCTTCTCGTTCAGACACCGCCGTAGCACAAGTTAAGAAGCGCTTGTTTCGTTTGTGGCGACATTTCTTAGCAGGAGCTTTGCTAAAGTGTAAGGTTTACAAGTACGACGTACGAGTCTAATAGAAAACAGCCAATAGCTTTTGCCGTTTCATCTAGTGATAGTCCTGGAATTGGACATTCTTAATCAACAAAATTTGCCAATGAGACAGGATAGTGTGAAACCAATACAGTTTATCATCTAGCCATGCGCCATCCGAAATAGTCAGAATCTTTCGAGAAGTCATCCCAAATAAACAATGGATCGGGAGTTGGATAGGTTGGAAGCCAAAAAGTGGCAAGATCCAATGCTCCATTTCCAGTACGGCTCGCGGTATGAAAAACTCCCCATAACAATCCTTCAGCAACACCAATTACTACATTCTTATCCCTCTGGCTCCACAAAATAATATTTTTAGGCAGTTCCATCCATCCGGTGGCTACATTAGCAACTCCACTTAGAATCTTCGTACCTGCTCTGCTAAAATAAACTCTGCCTGTAATTTCTTCCATTGCCTGAACCTGCGTCGAAAAAATAAAACATAACAGTATTATTAGAGCTAATTGTTTGATTGTTCTCATTATTAATTATCTCCTTATAGTTTTAAACAATAGCGGCGATGAATCCTTTGAAACATTTAATGAATAATATCGAATATAGTATGATTGAAGCCAACTTAATTAACATGGAGTGATTCTAAAAATGTCTAATATGATAGAAATTGTTTTATATTCTGCAATTGCACTGATTGCTGGGTTACTTGTTGCACAGTTTATCAATGAGAAATTTAGAAAATAATATGCCCGCTCAGAAAACCACTCATGCAGTGTAATGCTCCTTAATTCTAATCGATGTCATTTTAAATAAGATTGACCATACAGTATTTCGTGATAGAAGAGCCAAGGTAGTGACCTACAATTGCTTCCAAGATACGCTTTATATTCCAATTGAATATCAATCCTTACTCATTTCCAATTTTCGTCACAGTCATTGGTCCGATTACTGCATAGACATAAATAGCCGCACGATTTCATATTGAATCAGCCTGGGATACGTCTAGAATCGATAAATCCTGGCTCGAGCAATCCGGGAAAACAATGTTTTAAAGAAATAAAGATAATCTGATTAATCTTTAACTACTCAAACGGATCTGAACATGAAAAAAAAAATCTTGATAACCGCACTAATACTTTCATTGATTCTATATGGATATTATGCAATCACTGGTGATGAAATAGTATTGGCGCCCATATTGCTTGGCCTCCTTGTTTCCTTTACTTGTGCAATGATGTTGCTGACAGAAAAATAGCTACAGAAACCGAAGCCTCATTAAATATATGCAAACCAAGACCCAGTCACTCATAGAGTCATCCGCTAATGTTACCATCGGCTATTTTGTAGCTTTGGCTGCACAAATGATCGTGTTCCCACTTTATGAAATAGAAGTCAGCATCAATCAAAACATTCAAATTGGATTGATTTTCACGGCTGTTTCAATAGCGCGCAGCTATCTGTTGAGACGATTTTTCAACCACTACCATCACCATCGCTCCGCAAACTAAGATAATCATCCGCCAATTGACATCATGAATGTGTCTGGCAGCTAGCTTCGTATCTCATCACTCCACATTAAGCATTTGCTGCAAACTTCAAAACATCTTAATAAAAATTATTTATCCCAGATTTCCCATTAGGTTTGATTTCTAATGGAAGCCATTATAATAAATTGTTATAAATATGAGGTATGCAGATTGTGAAAACCGCATCAAGGAACTGAAATATGACTTTGGCGGAGATAGCCTCAATCTCAAGAACTTCTGGGCTACCGAGGCGGCTTTGTTAACGGTCATGATGGCTTACAATTTAATGAGCCTGTTTCGTCAGGGGGTAATGAGAAGCAACACCGTTTCTGGTAAGCCGGATGTTCAGCACACCCTAAAAACGCTACGCTACAAGCTCTTTGCCAAAGCAGCTTACATCACAAATGACGGGCGAAAGAAAATCATAAATATGGCCGTTGCTATGCAACATCGTGAGTGGTTTGAAGGACTCTGGGACAAGTCCAAGTCCTTCGATTTGCCCATGAAATTTAAGCCCGTCTTCTCTCCTTAGAAAGTTCTAATGGAAAATCTGGGTTCAAGATAACGATGACTATCGTAATCCATGACCGCAATCACATCACCTCGCTGAACATTATCGACTGCCAATGCCGCACCGAATTGCTGAATTCGTGCGTACACTTGACAATAACTCAAACGCAAATAATCACGATAAACAATTTCTTGCTCGGGTGCATTCGCCAAAGGCGTATGCCAAAGCTGTTTTAGTAGCGGTGGGTACAATGCTTTTTCCTTTGACTGAATAAACAGTTCGAACAAAAATAAATACCCAACCAGAAATTTTCTGTCCAAATATTTGCCTAAGAATCATACGTCTGACTGACATCAGCAATCGGATTAGAATCTCAATTTCAACTTTTGATTCAGTAGTAACTGTATAAGTATTTCTATAGATCAACCCTGCAATTCAAATTATAGCTTGCAAGGAATCTAAACATCATAACAACAGATTTCACTTATTAAGTACGGTTGTTTAGAAATTGAATTTTAAGCAAAACCGAACCAGATCCAGCAGATAAATCACAGGAGAAGAGTTATGAAACAATTTACACTACTATTACCCACTTTGCTTTTGTTTGGCTGCGCGGGGTTACCATCGGCTATCAAAAATGCGCCAGCAACCAACGTTTCCTATATTCAGATTAGTCATGACATCAATAATTATAAGGGTATACCCGTTCGCTGGGGAGGGGTGATTATTGAAGTGAAAAATGAAGAACATGCAAGTCTGATGCAAGTTTTATATTATCCTCTCGATTTCAATGGTCGCCCACAGTTACACAAAACGGGAGAAGGTCGCTTTGTAATTAAAAGCGCTGAGTTTCTAGATCCTGTTTTCTATGCAAAAGATAGAGAAATTACTGTTGCCGGGATCATTTCTGGAGATATTGAACGGACTGTTGGCAAAAGAATTATTCGAGTTCCGCTATTATCGGCAACAGCTATACACCTTTGGCCAATCTATCCCTACTACTATGACAACCGTGGTTATGCGCATCCTTATTTTGGCTATCCCACCAATCCCGGTTCCTACCCTTTTTTCCGGGGAAGAAATAGCGGACCCTATTAATACCGCTGGGAACCTACAGTATTTCTAACAGCAACATGAAAAACCACCCATGCTGCGCCCATAAATGTTAAAAGGAATCAATTGAAATGACCTCTTTTTTGTCAACAACATGCCCATTCTGCAGAAGATTCTCGTAAAAATGCAACTGATTCTTGCCATTTTGTTTTGCATAATAAAGCGCCTGATCTGCACGTCCGATGATTTCGGACGCCAGGTAGTTCACCTCGTTAATCAAGGTCGCGCCCATGCTGATTGTCACGGTATCAATTTGCGGAAAACGATATTCCTGAATCTTATTGCGAAAACGCTCCAGCGCTCTATGAGCTTCTTCTTTATTGGAAGCGCGAAAAATTACTACAAATTCCTCTCCACCAAAACGAAATAATAAATCCCTTGTACGGAAATTTTGCTTCATCACATAAGATAACAGTAGTAAAACTTCATCCCCCATAATATGTCCAAACCGATCATTGATCGATTTGAAATCATCTATATCGACTATGGCAAGGCAGAATCTTTCTGTTTCTGCATAAGACTTTCTCCGATTTGGCTCATTCCCAACCTGTTCCTGATTCATATCAGAACTTAAAGTATGCACGCTTATTTTCTTGATATTTTCTTCAAAAGTTTGACGATTCAATAGACCCGTTAACTTGTCTTTCTGACTTTCATCCAACAAACTACGAAAATTATGCGTAATACTCAACAAACTGGAAATAATCAGCATTTCGTCTTCAGTTAATGAGTGAGATAGTTCAAAAGTCAACATCCCCTCAATTTTATTGACAGCCAGTATGGGATAAACTACCAGATAACGGTCTACCTGGTGATGAATATAAGGTTTTTTCGTTGTCTCTATCCATAACTGAGCAGTTCTGATTTCCTCAGGAATCGTTATTTCAGTTGTATAAATCTCCTGTGATTCTGAAAACTGCCTTTTATTGTCATCTTGAGCCAGATTAGCTGAATACGTCGAAAACCAGCACGTGGTATCGGTTTGATTAAGGCTGTACATTGAAATCTGATTAATTCTTAAAAGCTCAGCCAATGTTTTCAACAAACTGAACTCAAACAATTCTATGTCTCGAATCGTAGTCAGAGATACTAATTTATTGAGCAAAGAAGGTGGTCCAGCGTCTTTTTTATCAAGCATGTGGAAGATTGGGATGACAAGGCAATATCGTGATTATATCTATATTATTTAGATGGGTGAAACTTCAATATCAATAAAAAGGGTTTAAAATCGCTGTAAAAAACTATCAGACTCATGTAGGAATTAGCGATTGAGAATTTATGTAGGCTGCAGACAACTACAGAGACTACAGTAGACTTAGTAGTAGAGTACCACCAGATCTACCTGTCAGGGTTTATAGCAAAAAACTTAACAATCAGTTAAGCAGAAAATAATTGATGAAAGGAAAAAAATCATGCATGTAACCATCGTTTATGCTTCAGTCAAACCAGAAAAAGTAGAGGCATTTAAGAAAGCTTGTCGACTCAACCACGAAAACTCCATTCTTGAACCGGGCAATGTGCGTTTTGATATTCTGCAATCCACGGATGATCCAACGAAGTTTGTATTTTACGAAGCCTATAAAACTCAGCAGGATGCACTCGCCCATAAAGAGACCGCACATTACCTGGCATGGCGGAATACCGTCGCAGACTGGATGGCGGAACCGCGTCAAGGCGTTCCCTATCAAGGCTTGTATCCGGTCGTAAACGGCTAATGTTTAATTTCTCTATTGCTCGACTGCCGCGCATCGAATTTGGCACTGGTGTTATCAAAAAACTGCCGGACATTGTAGCAAGTTATGGCTCGCGCATCTTACTCGTTACAGGCGCTCGCTCGTTCATTAACACCAGTCACTGGCAAGCTTTGATTGATCAACTCCAACAACGCACGATCAACTGGCAGCATTGCGTGGTTGCTGAAGAACCTTCTCCTGCGCTGATTGATGATCTGGTAAAAACATATGCAGACCATCCTCTGGATGTGGTGGTGGGTATCGGCGGCGGCAGTGCTTTGGATGCCGCAAAAGCCATCGCCGGCCTAGTGAAAATTCAACGATCTGTAATGGATTACCTGGAAGGCGTAGGGCCGGAATTACCATACCAGGGCCCATCCATCCCGTTTATTGCCGTCCCCACCACCGCTGGCACCGGCAGCGAAGCCACCAAAAATGCCGTACTCAGTGTGCAAGGTAAAAACGGTTTTAAGAAATCATTCCGACATGACAAACTGGTCGCTGAATACGCCATCATCGATCCGGATTTACTGGCCAGCTGTCCGCCCGATGTTATCGCCGCCAACGGCATGGATGCGTTAACGCAACTGCTGGAATCGTATGTATCGGCCAAATCCAAAGCCTTCACCGACGCATTAGCGATCAGCGGCATGCACGCCGCCCGAGATGCTTTGATCCCACTCTACCGTCAGGAAGGAGAACTGCAAACACATCGCGAAAAAATGGCCTATGCCGCCCTGCTCTCCGGCATCACGCTGGCGCAAGTGGGTCTTGGTGCAGTACATGGACTGGCCTCCCCATTAGGCGCTTTTTATCCGATTCCGCACGGTGTCGTCTGCGGCACCCTGGTCGCGCCCGCTACACGAATCAATATTCAAAGCATGCTGGCACGCGAACCCGGCAACAAGGCACTAGCAAAGTACCTGCATGTTGCCGAAATTCTCTGCCAGAAACGCTTCGTTGATCCTCAATCCGCATACAACGCATTAATTAATCTGCTGGCGCAGTGGACCAGCGAGCTCGCTCTGCCACGGCTATCGCATTACGGTTTGCAAGAAACCGCATTGGACAAGGTCATAGCCAACTGTCGCGGCAGCAGCATGAAAACCAATCCGATTGTGTTGGAAGATGAAGAAATCAGGCAGATTTTGCTTGAAAGGATATAGAGGTCAAGGAAAATTTATTTTAAGAAAATCAAATAACCATAACCACTACTGTCCCGTTAACTTTCAAAGCAGAGACATCTGACTATCAGAGACGTAATTAAGATTGTCAACATTTTTCTGGACAAAAGCTAAGCAGCATCAGAATCGTGCCTGACGATCACTTCGCCTTCATCGGTTTTCGCCTGGCCTCAAGTTGAAAAGGTAGACAAGCACGAAGGCCGGTAGGCCTCAAATTAGTAGCCTTCGGTCAGACAGTTGAGACGGAGCGAGACAGTCAGGCCGAATGCTTAAAATTTTACACAAACACCTCATTCAAAAAATTTTCAATCGACCGATACGCCCGATTCGCCGCCACTTCCTTGTACACCGTGCCAAAGTTCGGATTATTGGCTTTCGGGTTGGTAAACGCGTGCATCGTGCCGCCGTAGACGTGCACTTGCCAATCCACGTTGGCTTGAGTCATCTCGGTTTCAAACGCGAGCACCTGTTCCGGCGGGACCATCGGGTCGTCGTGACCGTGCAGGCAGAGTACCTTTGAAGTGATGTTTGCATTGGCGATATTGCCAGGCGCAAAAATGCCGTGAACGCAGATCACGCCTTGCACATCTGCACCGGAGCGCGCCAATTCCAATACGCACATGCCTCCAAAACAAAAACCCATCGCGGCAATTTTGGTGATATCGACCTGCGGCAATTGTCGTACTGCTTGAAGTGCGGCGTTAATTCTGTGCCGCAGCAAGGCCCGGTCCTGGGCAAATGGTGCCATCAAGGCACCGTTCTTTTCTGCATCACCATCGGCACCGAATATGCCTTTTCCGTACATATCCAGCGCAAAACCGACATAGCCCATGTCGGCGATTCTTTCTGCTGCTTTGCACGCCATTTCGCGCCGCCCGCTCCAATCATGTGCAACCAGCACAACGGGTTTATGTTTTCCTGTTTCGTGGTAAGCCAGGTAGCCTTCCAAACCTGTGTTGCCATCCTGATAATCGATTGTTTGTGTAATCATATAATTACCTCTTCTCGCAAATGATAGGGTTTGTTGTCAATTAAAACAGTGATAATCTTATTGTGCAATGTTAATGTATTTGCATGGAAACTCATTCAAAGGATTCGATCATGACCCATACACTCAAATCATTCTTAACCGGCATTTCAGCGCTCACGCTGTGTGCAGCATCCGCTCAGATCTCAGCGCAGGATTTTCCTACACAAAAAACTCTACCACTTGAATTATCAACCCAGGCGGCGATGGCGGCAATCAAAAAATGTCATGACGATGGATTCAGAGTCAGCGTGGCCATTGTGGATCAATCCGGATTACTCAAAGTGCAGTTGAAAGCCGATGGCGCCGGGCCGCACACGCTCGATAGCAGCCGCCGCAAGGCCTACACCGCCAACAGCTTGCGCGATTCGACGCATAAATTTGCCGTGCTGGTGGCGCAAAAACCGGAATTGCAAAGCTTGACGCGAATGAATGAAAACATTCTGTTATTGGGTGGCGGCTTTCCGATCAAGATCGGCGGAGAAGTGGTGGGCGGAATAGGCGTCGGCGGTGCTCCAGGGATTGAATATGACGAAGCTTGTGCCAGCGCGGCACTAAAAGTTCTAAAAGCAGACGATACGTTTGAGAAAAAGTGATTATTCTCTCCGCATCATGGTGGCATATGCAATGAACATTTCCTCCAGAAACAGGCGCGGATTGAGTGGATGATGCGACAGTTGTTGTTTGGTGTTGAGCTCACGTGTGAAAGTCACGCACGCAGGCAAATTGATCTGCTCGCTTAACACTTGAATGGTCGACAACTGATTCAAATAGTAGCGGATTTTTCCAGTGGTGCGATAACTGACCAGATCGTAGCACCATTTTTGCAGCCAATTGACAACAACGGACAGATTCGTTTGCAGTAACGTTCCGGCCAACCACAGAGGATCAAATTGCTTGGGATTGGCAATATGCTGGAGAAATTGTTCATAGTGCGCTGCGTATTCGCCCTTATCCATCAATAATGCAGATAATGGTGCGTAACCGGCGGCGGCGAGACGACATTGTGGATCATCGACCGCCTGCTGTTTCAGCCATGCCACGGCAGTTTCAACATCCGGGATTGGCATCGCAATCTGCTGACAGCGGCTGCGTACTGTCGGCAACAAATGCTGCGCTTGGTGCGTAATCAGGATGAACAACACATTGTGCGGTGGTTCTTCGAGTTTCTTCAGCAATGCATTGGCAGAGGCTGTATTCATCGTTTCAGCAGGATAGATCAGGATAATCTTGTAACCACTTTGATGGCCGGTTAGATAAACAAAATCGGATAATTTGCGGATTTGCTCGATACTGATTTGCTGGCTGGCGCTTTTTTTGGTTGCCGCTCTACTTGCTTTTTCTTCGCTCTCTTCCTTCTCGCTGCTCCCTCTCAACATGACAGCGAATGCTTCCGGTATTACTGGATAAAAATTGGGATGACTGTTTTTCTCAAACCAGCCGCAACTCAAACATTTCCCGCAAGCATTGTAGTCAGCCATTGGCGCGGCGCAAAGCAATGATTTCGCCAATTGGCACGCGAAATCATACTTGCCGATGCCTTGTTTACCTTTGAGCAGCAACGCATGACCCCAGAATTGACGGCTGCGCAGCAATTTTCGCCATATTTCCTGTTGCCAACTATAAATTTCACTCATGACTCAGCAAAGGCTGCAACGTCTGTTCAACCGCAGCATTAACATCGGCTAAAGATCGGCTGCTGTCGATGATTCTGATGCGCTCAGGAAACTGCTTTGCTCTATCCTGATACGCTGCACGCACGCGCTGAAAAAAATCGGCTTGTTCTTTCTCAAAACGATCCTTGCTCTTAGATTGGTAGACACGCTGCTGCCCGACTTCCACCGGCACGTCGAAATAGAGCGTCAAGTCAGGCTGCAAATCGCCCTGCACCCAGTGTTCCAAAATGGCCAGTTTACCGCTATCCAATCCCCTGCCTCCACTCTGATAAGCAAAGCTGGCATCCGTGAAACGATCCGATATCACCCATTGACCTTGCGTGAGTGCAGGCAAAATGACTTTATCCAAGTGCTCACGTCGCGCGGCGAACATCAACAGCGCTTCGGTTTCCGCATGCATGATCATGGTCTTATTCAGCAACAACGCGCGCAACTGCTCGCCCAAAGTCGTTCCACCCGGTTCGCGTGTCACCACGACGGGCTTTCCCGCATCTTGCAATAGTTCGACAATCCACGCCAGTTGGGTCGATTTTCCCGCACCGTCTATGCCTTCCAGCGTAATGAATTTGCCTTGCTTCATGCGATTCCGATTTTCAAGTTTTGTTAAGGTAAGTTACCATGCAGGAACATTCAATTTCAGCAATTCTAACGCATGCAAATCGATGCATCAGGTTTTCTTGATACCGCCGAATTTATCGCCTCCCTCAATTGTGACGAACGTCCAGCGGATACGGAAATCAGCTTATTGGTTATTCACAACATCAGTCTTCCACCCAACGAATTTGGTGGCAGTGGCGTGATAGAATTGTTTACTAACCAACTCGACCCGCAAGCGCATCCACATTACCCATCGTTACAGGGCTTGAAAGTATCGGCGCATTTTTTCATTCGCCGCGAGGGTACGATCATTCAATTTGTACCCTGCACTAAACGCGCCTGGCATGCAGGTATTTCCCATTGGCAAGGTAAAACACGTTGCAACGATTTTTCGATCGGCATAGAACTTGAAGGCAGTGACACCGAACCGTTTACTGAAAATCAATACTCATCATTAATTGCACTGACGCACTGCCTATGCCGACAATATCCCATCCGGCATATTGTCGGGCACTCGGATATCGCACCTGACCGCAAAACAGATCCAGGGCCTTGTTTCGATTGGGATAAGTATAAGTTGAACCTAGGCAATGAGAAGTTCTTCAGTACAATCAAAAATTTACCATGATGCGGCGAAATATACCGCATTATTCCCATTTCCCCGGGTTAGTTGCGGACCACTCGGTAGTTAGCCGTTAATCGGCATTCACCGCCAGGAGTCACTTCCACCACATTATTCGCGGCATTCGTGGTTTCAACGCAAAGCAAGCGTTGATAGTCGGCGTCATCCAGATCGGCCATTTCCTTGGAAATTTTTTCCCATGGATTCCAAACCACTGCGGTTTTGCTACCTTGTGAAGTAATCTGGATACGGCGACTCAGCGCACTATCATCGATCGTTATGGTATTCCCGACATCCAGATAAATGCGATCGACTTCGGATTCGATAGTCACTGCTCCCGATTGCTGCTTTTGCGCATTACCGCCTGCCTTGTCGATATATTCACAACCTTCCAGGCCAAGCACTTTGGTTCGCGCAATATCACCTACTTTGAAGTAAGTATGAAACGCTTGCGTAATTGAGAAAGTTTCTTTGCCGGCGTTGCGCGTGACCAGGGACAGATTCAGCGCATCACCAATAATAATTTCTTGCAGCAGACTAAAGGATTGCGGCCAGATCGCGCGCGTTTCTGGCGTGTCCACCAGACCCAGTTTGACCTTGATATCGCCATTGCTCATAGCTTCGGTTGCCACGACATTCCACGCACGATTGCGCACAAAGCCATGACCTGGACGGCCCTTGCCTTCCGGATCGGCGCCAAACCATGGCCAGCAAACTGGCGCACCGCCTTTAATCGCTTTGCCGTCCTGGTAATATGCTTTTTCACTCAGAAACATGAGATCTTCCGGCTCGCCGACTGGCTGATACGACAACACTTGTCCCGCATGAATTGAAATCAGCGCTCTGGCTTTGGCGCTATTCACCTGAATCATCGGCAAACCGCCCTTACCATCGACAAATTCAAGTTGACCTGCGATTTTGTAATTTGCGTTAAGTTGTTCAATAGTCATAATTTTCCTTATTAAATTTTTGGTTATTCTGCTTATTATGCTTTGATAGGGATCACCCTGCTGGCCGCGAGTTTAGCACGGCTTCGGGCTTCGTCTACATTAGCGCCATTCGCCAGTGCGACGCCCATGCGCCGGTGCTTGAATGATTCTGGTTTGCCGAACAAACGCAAATCACTGTGCGGTACGCTGAGTGCTTCAACCACGCCTGAGAATGCAATACCTTGCGCTTCCAATTGACCATAAATCACTGCACTGGCACCTGGTGCGAGCAAAGTTGTATCCACCGACAACCCCAAGATAGCGCGTGCATGCAAATCAAATTCACTTTGCTTCTGGCTGCACATGGTTACCATGCCGGTATCATGCGGCCGTGGACTTACTTCGCTGAACCAGACATCATCACCTTTGATGAACAACTCCACACCGAAAACACCTAAACCGCCCAGATCATCAGTGATTATCTTAGCAATCTCACGTGCACGTTCCAATGCCAGCGGTGACATTCCCTGCGGTTGCCAGCTCTCAACATAGTCACCCCGCACCTGCAAATGACCTATCGCTTCACAGAAATGTATTTTTACTTCACCTCCGGCATCCAAAGCACGTACTGTCAGTTGCGTAATTTCGTAGTCAAATTGAATCACACCCTCGACAATTACCCGCCCTTGATTCACCCGGCTGCCACTCGCAGCGTAATTCCATGCTGTTTCAACTTCATCTGAATTTTCGATACGCGATTGTCCTTTGCCCGAGGACGACATCACCGGTTTTACGATACAGGGATAACCGATCTTGGCATCAATTGCTGCGCGCAATTGATCCAGACTATTGGCAAATGCATAAGGTGAAGTTGGTAAACCTAATGTTTCGGCTGCCAGACAGCGAATCCCCTCACGATTCATCGTGAGTTTAGCAGCACGTGCGGTCGGAATCACCGTTGCAATCCCCGCCTGCTCGATTTCAACCAACATATCGGTTGCAATGGCTTCAATTTCCGGCACAATGATATCAGGGCGCTCCTGCTCAATCAGCGCGCGCAGTGCTTGACCATCCGCCATATTGATCACATGCGCACGATGCGCAACCTGATGCCCCGGCGCATCGGCATAGCGGTCTACCGCAATGGTTTCGACACCGAAACGCTGCAATGCAACAATCACTTCTTTACCAAGCTCACCACTGCCCAGCAGCATGACTTTGGTCGCTGACGGACTCAGCGGTGTGCCGATAACTGATCGTTTATTCATCATATGTTTTCCTTAGTTACTTTGCTTTTCTTTTCATATCTTGTTGCTCTAACGCCCACTGCACATGTTCACGCACCACAGCTGAAGCATCATCCACCCGTGCTTGAAGCGCTTGAACGATTTCCAGCGAATACGGCGCATTTCCCAAACCGACCGCGATATTACGCAACCACTGCACATGACCAATACGACGTATTGCACTGCCAGCCAATTTAGTTTCAAATGTCTCTTGATCCCAGCCAAACAATTCAATCAGCGACACATCATCCAGCCCATTGCGCACATGAAAATCATTTTCATTCGTTATTTTGGCAAATTTATTCCATGGGCATATCAACTGACAATCATCGCAACCATAAATGCGATTGCCAATCAATGGGCGTAACGATTCGGGAATACTGTCTTTCAATTCGATGGTCAAGTAAGAAATGCAGCGCCGTGCATCAACTTCATACGGTGCAACAATTGCTTGTGTCGGGCATATATCAATACATCGGGTACAACTGCCACAATAATTTTCAGTTTCCTCATCGACAGGCAGCGGAAGGTCAGCATACATTTCACCGAGAAAGAACATCGAGCCCGCCTGACGCGACAACAACAAAGTATGCTTTCCGCGCCAGCCCAGTCCAGATTTCTGCGCCCACGCCACCTCCATCACAGGTGCACTATCGGAAAAAACCCGATAATTAAATGGCCCTATTTCCGCTATAATTTTATCTGCCAATTTTTGCAACCGGGAACGCAGAACCTTATGGTAATCACGCCCCAGCGCATAGCGTGAAATAAATGCTTGCTCTCCCGAATGGATTACATCCCAGCTATTTCTGACTGCAGGTGGTGCATAATTGATACACACCGAAATAACCCGTAGTGTGCCTGGTTCAAGTTCGGCAGGACGAGTACGCTTGGTACCATGTTTTGCCATATAATCCATGTCACCGTGATATCCTTTGTCCAACCATGCGAACAAACCAGATTCGGTAGCGGTAACATCCGCATTGGCATCGGCGATACGGATATCATGAAAACCCAATTCCTTGCCCCATGCTTTGATGGCAATTGCCAAGGCTGCATAATCTGATATTTTATTTGTTGAGGTATTTTCTTGCATAGCATTCATTCGACAGATGCTGAATCAGCACAAAACCTTACACGCTATCTTGCCGATGAAGAAGAAACTCTGAAATTCGGCAAAAAATTAGCAGCTTGCCTGCATTCTGGTTTGATAATTCATCTGTTTGGCAACCTAGGCGCTGGCAAAACCACATTAACGCGAGGTATTCTACATGGCCTTGGATATTCGCATATCGTAAAAAGTCCTACATATAATTTAGTTGAAATCTACAAAATCTCTGGGTTATACTTGTATCACTTTGATTTTTATCGATTCAATGATTATTCTGAATGGGAAGAAGCAGGTTTCCGCGATTATTTTAATTCAGATTCGATCTGTTTGGTGGAATGGCCTGAAAAAGCAGGGAATCTATTGCCAAAAGCTGATCTACAGTGCTTTCTCAACATGTTTGATTCGGGCAGAAATATTGAAATCAGAAGCAGTACAGAAACAGGAAAACAATGCTTGATACATTGGAATACAGAAAAAAATATCTGATTGCTCATTTTAGCAACTCCAGCAATGCTACCGCGAAACATCGATTTCTGACGCCCCTGTTACTAATCCTTTTTTGCTTCTGGATATTGCTGAGCCAATCCGTTCTGGCTGCAGATGCCATAATTCAATCCGTTCGCGTTGGATTAACACCTGACTATACACGCATTACACTTGAATCCGACCGGCCGCTTGAATATGAACTTAGCATGCTGGAAAACCCACATCGCGTAGTTATTGATTTAAACAATACTAAGCTTAATCCGATACTGCATACTTTACCGCAGAAAGTGGATGCTATCGATCCTTTTGTGCAAAACATTCGTATTGGTCAGTTTACACCGCATGTTATCCGGCTGGTATTCGATCTAAAAGCACACGTCGTACCGCGCACATTCGTTGTACCACCCAAGGAAAATTCAACTTATCGATTAATATTGGATATTTATAACCCGGATAAAGCAGCCAGAACCGATCTTAACGCTCGGGCTGATCTAGCTGCCAATGCTGATTCTGAAACGGATGTTTTGGATGAGTTGGTTGTCTCATTAATACAGGGTAGCAATCAACCAAAGCCCAACTCAGCGCAGCAGATTCTCCAACATCAACCAAGACTCCAACTTCAGCCATCGAATCCGGTCAAGCATTCAGGCAGTTTTCAAGCAGCAAAAAACCGCAAACCCAGCACGACCCCTCAAAAAATCATGGTACCGCGAATTATCATCGTTGCAATTGACCCCGGTCACGGTGGCAAGGATCCTGGGGCGGTCGGTCAACAGGGCACATACGAAAAAGATGTCACGTTGGCAATAGCCAGGAGACTCAAGGAAAAGATTGATAAAGAACCCAATATGAGAGCTGTTTTAACACGCGATGGAGATTATTACATTTCGCTTCCGCAACGACGGATTAATGCACGACGTGCCAACGCTGACTTGTTCGTATCAATACATGCAGATGCTAACCCTAAATCACATGCTCATGGTTCTTCAGTATTTACTTTGTCTGAACATGGCGCAACTTCAACCACAGCCAGTTGGCTCGCTAACCAGGAAAACAGCGTCGATGGCGATTTGATGGGAGGAATTGACATCACATCAAAATCAAAAGACATCAAAGAACTGTTACTTGATTTGTCACTCAATGCCGCCATCAGCGACAGTGTCAAACTGGCTGATTATGTTCTAAATCAACTTGGCAATATCAATCACTTACATAAAAGAAATGTAGAACAGGCAGGTTTTGCAGTACTCAAATCACCGGATATTCCTTCAATTCTGGTGGAAACAGCTTTCCTCAGCAATCCTAAAGAAGAAGTAAAATTACGCAGTGGAAATTATCAAAACCAAATGGCAGATGCGATGTTTTTAGGGATCAAGAAATATTTTGCTGATAATCCGGCATTAGCCCGCACGGCGGTTGCACAAACACAGTAAACTTGCTGGGCCACAGACAGAAAGGTGAAAAATCTGGCGAACCCGCTCTGATATAACCATATACAATAGCATCTTCTGTTATATACAGATCACAATAAGCACGGCCAATCTAAGATAAGCAGTTCTGTCTGTAAATATTATAGATTTACCTCTGTCGGTTTTAAACATGCCTGGTATGCCTGTCAATAAGACCAAACCTAAATTAATATCTGTAAATCATGCTCATAAAACGATGAATCACTGGTATCAGCTCTGTACTAAAGATGGCTCTCCTCACATTATTTTGACGGGTAGTTATACTTTGGTGGCATTGAATACCTTGTTAAAATCCCTTGAGGATGAATTGTCACGACAAGCTGAAAATCAGAATCTTTCTTGGGATTTGACTGGCATTGAACAGATCGACACTGCTGGCATCCTCATGCTTTGGAGTGCATGGAAAACAAAGCGTCCCGAACATTTACAGTTACGTCCCGAACATGAAAAGATGTTTGAACGGTTAGAACATCTCCCCACTCTTCAATTAGAAACCAAACAACGGGACTTACTATGGCCGATCACTACGTTAGGAAAACCAGCGCTAGCTTTATGGCAACATGCGGTAGGCCTGATTGCAATGGTTGGTCAGCTAATACTTGATGTGGCTTACTTAATCCGGCATCCTGCCTATATTCCTTGGCGCGAAATCTCCGCGAATTTATATAGAACAGGTGCTCAAGCACTGGGCATCACTGCATTAGTTGGTTTTCTGATCGGTATTGTATTGAGTTATCTCTCCTCCAAACAATTGCAATTATTTGGCGCCGACATTTTTATTGTCAATATTTTGGGAATCAGTATTATCCGCGAACTAGGCCCAATGCTGGCGGCGATACTGGTAGCGGGCCGTTCTGGCTCATCCATGACCGCACAACTCGGTGTCATGCGTGTAACCCAGGAGCTGGATGCTTTAACTGTAATGGGCATTTCTCATAGTCAACGATTAATTTTACCCAAAGTTTTGGGCCTTGGTATTGCAATGCCGTTGCTGGTACTGTGGACCAGTGCAGTAGCATTACTGGGCGGAATGGTCGCAGCCGAGATACAGTTGGGCTTACACTATCATTATTTCATTACTTCACTGCCAGATTCTGTGCCGATAGGGAATCTGTGGTTAGGATTAGGAAAAGGAATTGTAAGCGGAATGGTAATAGCCTTGATTGCATGCCATTTTGGCCTAAGAATTAAACCGAACACTGAAAGTCTTGGTGAAGGAACCACTTCCTCTGTCGTCACCGCCATCACCATGGTCATTATCATAGATGCGATTTTTGCAGTGTTATTCTCTGACGTGGGGATCGCCTAGATTAATGAACAAGCCGGAATGTATCATTGAGATTGAATCACTATCTACTCGCTTTGGGAATCATATTGTCCATCGCGATATTAATTTAGACGTGTATCGTGGCGAGATACTGACTTTGATCGGCGGCTCAGGGAGTGGAAAAACGACATTGCTGCGACAAATGCTGGGACTGGAAAGACCTTCCCAGGGAAAAGTAAGAGTCTTTGGCAACTCTTTAGATAACATCCGCTCCAATATTCAAGAAAAAAATGTACGCGGCCATTGCGGCGTTCTTTTTCAACAAGGAGCGTTATTTAGTGCATTGACTGTATTCGATAATGTTGCTCTACCTTTACGTGAATTGCATGCGCTCAGTGAAGACATGATTCGTGATTTGGTAATGGTTAAGCTCAATATGGTGGCGATAGAACCAAAACATGCCAATAAGATGCCATCAGCCTTATCCGGAGGAATGATCAAGCGCGTCGCTTTAGCTCGTGCACTGGCATTAGACCCAGAACTATTATTTCTCGACGAACCTACTGCCGGACTGGATCCTGAGCTAAGTCAAAGTTTCGTGGAGCTGATTCTTGCTTTGCGAAGTGAAATGAATCTTACAATTGTTATGGTTACCCATGACCTTGATACACTCGTTGCATTATCAGATCGCATCGCTGTCCTGGCAGATCAGCAAGTTATCATAACGGGAACCTTGGATGAGATACGCCGCTTCCAACACCCATTTATTACCAGTTTTTTTAAAACCATACAACATAAAATTGAGCAAAAAAATCACTCGGAGCAAACATGGAAAACCGTGCCCATGCCCTCATAGCCGGCATCTTTGTTATTATATTAAGTATTTCTGTGGCCTTAGTTGCTATGTGGTTCAGTGGCAACAACACCAAGCGTACAGATTATCTCGTGGTAACCAAGGAATCGGTAAGCGGGCTTAGCCCTCAATCTGCCGTACACTATCGCGGCGTTAATATTGGCAAAGTGGAAAAGATTGAATTTGATCCCGATAATCCACACCAGATACTCATCCATATTGCAGTGAACGAGAATGTTACCCTGAGAAAAAGTATTTATGCACAATTAGGGTACCAGGGTGTCACAGGACTCGCTTATATTCAGCTAAATGATGATGGCGTTGATAATGAGATACTCAGCGAAGATCGCATTCCGATGCGCCGATCACTGCTGGATGAAGTGACGGGCTCCGGACAGGATTTACTCAGCAATGTCAACCAGTTAGTGTTGAAAATGCACCAATTGTTAAACGAACAAAATCAAAATCATGTTTCGCAAATTTTGCAGAATATCGATATAGCCACCAAAAATTTTGATGGCATTGCTGGTCACTTACAACCGGTATTAAAATCATTTACTGAATTAACCATAGAATCAGGTACCTTAGTTAAGCGCCTGGATCATCTCCTGGGTGAACTCAGTCTTACGGTGTCCAATGCCAACCAAAAAGAAGGTATTTTCGATAGCTTGTCGCAAAGTACCCAGGAGCTCGCAACTACAATTCCTGAGCTGCGAAAATTGAGTCTCAGCATAGCTCGTAATTCTCATAATCTGGATAAAGTACTCCACCAATTAGAAGAAAACCCGCAAAGCTTAATATTTGGCCGGACCTCTTCACCTCCTGGTCCGGGTGAAGCTGGCTTTACTCCACCCCAAAGGAAATAAACCATGAAGAAAATGCTATTGTTGATCCTTATTATTTTCTTTCTTACGGGATGCTCTATATTGCACAAACCTCAATCTACAATATCGACCTACAATTTTGGTATACAGCATTCACCTCTGTCTGAGCAATTATCAAAACAACCGCAACCATACCGAAGAAGTCTGTTAGTTTCCGATGCGACAGCACCCACCTGGCTGGATAATACCGCGATTCATTACCGATTGCTGTATCACAATTCTGCACAATCGCATGCCTACGCCAATAGCCGCTGGATAGCGGCACCTGCTACGCTGCTTACTCAACAGATACGAAACCGCATCGTTACCAATACGCATGAGCAAGTCATAATTGACAGCAGCGCAGCAAAAGCTGATTATTCGTTGCAAATCGAATTGGACGAATTTACCCAGCTGTTTGACACTACAAACTCTAGTCATGTTGTTGTTAGCATTCGTGTTAGCTTAATTGAACGTAGTTCACGGAAACTACTTGCTCAAAAAGACTTCAGCGCTAAAGAAAACGCTCCCTCAGCTGATGCCGCAGGCGCGGTATTTGCTCTAAGCTCTGCCAGTAATAAGTTAATTGATGAATTAGTAAGCTGGCTGACCTTAGAATTGCCTCTCGCTTAACCTTACTACGGCTGACAATATTAATCACAAGTTTGATTAATTTGTTATTCGCTTATGATAGTATCCGGTAAATTCTCACTAAAGGTTTATCCATGCGTTTAATCTGTACCGTGATCCTATTAGCTTATGCTTTAAGTGCATGTGGTCTTAAAGGGCCGCTTTATCTTCCTCAGACTGATGAAGCTAGTCGCGCAACTCCAGATGAAATTGAAAGAAAATGAGTGGTTTTTCTAAATTTGTCTACTACAACGATGAGCTCTTCGTCGAATCAGTACCTCTAAAGGAAATAGCTGAGGAATTCGGAACGCCGTGCTATGTCTATTCTCGGTCAGCATTGACTGAGGCTTATAAAGAATTCGATGCGGCATTCACAAATCGTGATCATTTAATTTGTTTTGCAGTAAAAGCCAATTCAAATATTGCCATACTCAATCTGTTCGCTCAACTTGGCAGCGGCTTCGATATCGTATCAGGCGGAGAATTGCAGCGTGTTATTAAAGCAGGTGGAGATCCGGGTAAAACGGTCTTTTCCGGCGTTGGTAAAACTTTGTTTGAAATGCGCATGGCGCTAGACGCCAATATCTTATGTTTCAATGTAGAATCTGAGATTGAATTAATTTCTTTAAATCATATTGCTAAAGAAATGAACAAAATTGCACCTGTCAGTCTACGTGTAAATCCAGATGTCGATGCAAAAACACACCCATACATTTCCACCGGCCTCAAAGAAAATAAATTTGGTATTCCAACCAGTGAAGCTGAAAGGATCTATCATTCCGCGCACTTATATTCAAATATTCGGTTTGTTGGTTTAGATTGTCACATTGGTTCGCAGCTTACAAAACTAGAACCTTTTATGCAGGCCAGTAAAAAAATGCTCAACTTACTTAAAACTCTGCAGGCGCAGAATCTAGAAATTGATCATCTGGATTTAGGTGGAGGATTAGGTATTCGCTATAACGATGAAATTTTGCCATCAATTAGTGATTATGTTTCCGCACTTTGTACCAGCACGCATCAATTAAAACAACGTCTTTTAATTGAACCGGGTCGCTCGTTGGTTGGCAATGCAGGCATCCTTCTGACGCGCATTGAGTATCTAAAACATACCCCTGCGCGTAACTTTGCCATTGTCGATGCAGCCATGAACGATCTGATGCGCCCGGCACTTTATAATGCCTATCATGAAATTTTACCCGTTAATAAAAATTCCGGAGAAATCAAAAATTATCAGATCGTTGGACCCGTATGTGAAACGGGTGATTTTTTAGGTCATGATCGTAATCTCGGTCTGAATAATGGTGACCTTCTGGCCATCATGTCAGCCGGTGCGTATGGTATGAGCATGAGCTCGAATTACAATTCGAGACCGCGCGCTGCTGAAATTATGGTGGATAAAAATACTTCCCATATTATCCGGCAACGTGAAACAATTGATCAGTTATTTTCTAACGAGCACACTTTATCTTACTGAGCAGCATGAATCAGGAGATACAATTAATTGAAATAATACGTTGTATTGCTTTATGATAATTTCGTAATGACAAGTCACTCCCGTATCAAAGATAAGCAATATCAAGACCACATCCTACAGGGCGTCTCGCGTACTTTTGCACTAACCATCCCACAATTACCGGAAGCTTTACGCTGCGTCATAGGTAATGCATATCTACTTTGCCGAATCACTGACACAATTGAAGATGATAATGCTCTGACGATAGATCAAACTCGACAGCTATCGGACATGTTTGCGGAGGTGGTATGCGGAAATGCATCCGCCGATGCATTTGCAAAAAAATTGAGCCCTCTTCTTTCTGTCCAAACCATTCCTGCAGAACATGATTTAATTAAAAACACACCTGCAGTTATTCGCATCACGCACGGTTTTAATCTCGCGCAACGTAAGGCATTGGAACGATGTGTAAGAATCATGGCACGAGGTATGGCAGATTATCAGGAAACCGAATCTTTGGAAGGACTCAAAGATTTATCCGCCATGAATCAGTATTGTTACTACGTCGCAGGTGTTGTCGGCGAAATGTTAACAGAATTATTCTGTGATTACTCAGCTGAAATCAATGCACACAAGGCCACTTTGATGAAGCTTGCAGTATCATTTGGACAGGGTTTACAAATGACAAATATTCTTAAAGATATATGGGATGACCGTGCACGTGGTGCATGCTGGCTGCCACAAGATATCTTTCTAAAAAATGGATTCGATCTCAAAAAGTTACAGCCAGGCATGAGTGATGACAAATTTCAAGCTGGATTGGCAGAGCTATTGGGGGTTGCCAAAGGGCATTTACTTAACGCTCTGGTCTACACTAGCCTGATACCCCCAAACGAAAAAGGCATCCGCCGATTTTGTTTATGGGCAATTGGCATGGCCATCCTGACTCTGAATAAAATTAATCAACACCGGAATTTTTCTGAAGGAGCGCAAGTGAAGATCAGTCGCCGCAGCGTTAAAGCGACCATCGTAACAACTAGTTTGTTTGCCAGTCACAACTGGATACTTGCGCTATTATTCAAGTATACTTCCAGAAACCTTCCCGAAGCTAGTTCACACGAAGCAGCGCTGTCAGAAATTAGCTGAACAATTACATTATCATGAAATCATTGGTTACAGGCGCGACTGGATTTCTTGGCTCTGCGGTTATGCGCTGTTTGCTAACAGCTGGCCATGACGTCCGGGTTTTGGTTAGGCCAGAAAGTGACCGAAGGAATCTAAAGAATTTTGTGGTCGAAATTTCCGAAGGTGATCTACGTGACCATAAATCCCTTCAACGTGCAGTTCATGGTTGCGACAATCTTTTCCACGTTGCGGCCGATTATCGTCTCTGGGTTCCTGATCCAGAAACCATGTATGACATCAACATCAATGGTACTCGCGCGCTCATCATAGCCGCTCATCAGGAAGGTATTAAGCGCATCGTATATACTAGCAGTGTTGCAGCGCTGGGTCTGAACCCTGATGGATCACCGGCCAACGAAGAAACTCCATCCGATATTTCTGCGATTACCGGATACTATAAACGCTCCAAATATTTCGCCGAACAAATGGTGAAACAATTAACCGATGAGCACCATTTACCCTTAACCATTGTTAATCCTTCGGCTCCGATAGGCCCTGGAGATATTCGCCCTACCCCAACCGGACGCATTATAGTGGATACACTCATGGGGCGCATGCCTGCTTATGTGAATACCGGACTCAACGTTGCTCATGTCGATGACATTGCATATGGCCACTTACTAGCATATCAGCATGGGAAACAAGGGGAACGCTACATTTTGGGTGGCGATGACATGACTCTACTGCAAATCCTGCAAACCATTGATGTAATTAATGGAACAAAAATAAATCGCATCAACTTACCTATCAGTGTAATGCTACCTATGGCATGGTGTATGGAAAAAATTGCACAATTTACACACTCTGAGCCTCGTGCAACACTGGATAGCATTCGTATGGCCAGAAAACTTATGTTCTTCTCCAGTAAAAAAGCACAACATGAATTAGGTTATCAATACCGCCCAGCATTTGAAGCAATTAGAGATGCAATTCTCTGGTTCAAAGAAAATGGCTACAGCAACTGACAACTCCCCAATTTATAAAAGTTTTTTTGCAGTTAACCCCTTGGATGTTACTGTTGATTAATATCACGCAAATAGCAATTGGTCAGTGATTTTATTGATGAAAACAACATAAAAATGACATAGACAAGAGACGATTCCAACTATCACAAGCAAGCTCCTACAAACGCACTTAACTTATTACACCCTAATTATATAGATATAGTGTTGCACTTCTTTTCAACAAATCATGCCGTCACCAACTCAACTTCTAATTCTGATTCTGATTGAATTTAGATACCTCAATCTAAATTTATAGTAACAATCTCTGTGACAGAATTTATTTTCCAAATCTTAACTAAACTTTCAAAACCATTTGTCGTAAAAACACCGACAATATGAGTATCAAGCGAAGCCATTTGATTAGTCAGCTATGAATAGGTGCTTCAAAAAATTTACAAAATATAGCCATTAACGGAGAAATATATGCCCGACAAAAATTTAAAATTTTTGGTAGTAGATGATTTTTCTACTATGCGTAGAATCGTTCGCAATCTTTTGAAAGAACTTGGGTTTGTCAATGTTGACGAAGCTGAAGACGGCGCAGTTGCGTTGCGTAAGCTGCAAGATGGCAACTTTGACTTTATTGTATCCGATTGGAATATGCCCAATATGGATGGATTAACCATGCTTCAGAAGGTACGCGCCAATTCTGCGTTAAAAGATATTCCCGTTCTTATGGTCACTGCTGAAGCAAAAAAAGAGAATATTGTTGCTGCTGCTCAAGCCGGTGCAAGTGGTTATATTGTTAAACCATTCACTGCCGCCGTGCTCGAGGAAAAACTAAATAAAATTTTCCAGAATATGGAAGCCAAGTTGGCTGCGAAAGCATAATATTTCTTTTTATAACAAACTGATGGATACAATATGAATACTAAGCATCATATGAAAGTAAAGGCTAGTGAAACTGATCAAGCTCCACCTCAAAAAAATTCTAAAAAATCGTTTCAAATGGCTGATATACCAAAGGTGTCCAAAAATAATGTCAATGAAGAGCAAGAACTAATAGTAACCGACAAGAAAGTTATTGATCAAATCGGATTGTTAACACGAAATTTGCACGATAGTTTGCGCGAGTTGGGATATGACAAACGGCTTCAGTCAATTGCCCTCGAAGTTCCAGAAACTCAAAACAAGCTTACTTATGTGGCCGCCAAAACAGAACAAGCTGCTGAACGCACACTCAGTGCCACTGAGATTGCAATGCCGATTCAAGAAAAACTTTCAAACGATGCAATCCATCTAGCCAAACAATGGAAGCAAGCTCTCGAAACACAACAAGCAAATCCAGATACGGAAATATTTAAAACATTGCTTATTGATACACTGCAATACCTTGACAAGGTACCGGAACATACTAATGCAACCAACACACAATTGCTTGAAATTATGATGGCTCAAGATTTCCAAGATCTTACAGGTCAGGTAATCAAAAAAGTCATACAAATGGTACAAAGTCTGGAGAAAGATCTAATTGATCTTTTGCTTGCCAATGTGCCTGCCAAGAAGGCTCCCGCAGATGATGAAGGGCTCATGAATGGCCCAGTTACTAATCCCGAGAAAAGAAAAGATGTCGTATGTAATCAAAACCAGGTTGATGATTTATTGGCTAGCCTTGGCTTCTAAGTAGTGCGCCAGAATCCTTGCCTGACCACTCCAATTGAGAAAATATCAATCTGCTACGTTCTGCTCGACACCGTCAGCAGAACGCCATGATATTTTTATACTGAATGAGTTAACTTAACAAATTTGTACCTGAAGGTTAAGTTAAGACAAGCAACAAACAACAAACAACAATCTGATCATTACTGGCTAGCTGTAAGTAATTCTGAATTAGTTCACAACAAATCATAATTGGCGCTATAACATGACCATAGCGACTTGCCTCATTGGTTTAGTAATATAATTTATGCAAAGCATGACTGATTGCAGTGCCTTCAAAATTGAAGGGCGGCTTGCCATGCCATTAAAACACCAATTATTGGGTAAACGCACTAAATAATTTGCAATTAAGGCTATTAATGCGTGATCGCTCAATCAATTATTACAATGACTACATCAGTAATCCACGGCAACAAGCACAGCGGTATCGTCAAGCAACGTTGGCTGATATAATTTTCACCATTTCTTCTAAATGAATAGAAATTACTATGTCTATCATTTCAAAATTTTCATCCCATAAATTTCTATTCTTAATTTTGACTGGAGTCTTGGTTTCCTTTATTGCATTCGGCATGCTGTTTCGCGCAAGTTCACAAGGTGACTCAGCCGACACCTATCCTAAAGGTTTTCGCGGTGGCGCCTGTACCATCGAAACCGAAAACCTAATCATTGGTTATTCAGGATACTACCTCCCAGCAGATTTTGAATCGCCTGAAAATACCTTACGGTCGCCCTATGTTCCTGTTCAATGTGGAAATGTACCCGAGCCTGCAACATTGAATATCTCGATTGACTTGCTGTATCCAGAATCAGCACGGGATTATTTGTTAGCTCAACGCTTAGTTAAGGTAGACGCTATTGATAATAATCAGAAAGAACAAAAAATACTATCGATATCCGCTCAACAACATCCATCAGGTGTAATTACCCAGGCCTTCAAGCTGAACGAACCAGGGCAATATATTTTATATTTGGAAGGAAAAAACATTAAAAATACAAATATTCAAGTGAAGATTCCCATAAAAGTCGGATCAGATTGGAAAGATCACTTTAAAAAACTTTTCTCAACATTCCTAAGAAAAGATTAGTGGTCCCATAAAATGTCCTGTATCGCTATCGAGCGGCAAACAATTTAAATCTAAAAGAGAGAAATTCTTGCTACACCTAAAAATTTGGCTTTGCATGTCGTTATAACTAATGTAAAAGTTCAGGAGAGATTGTATGGACATAACAGGTATAGCAAAAATAGCAACTGAAATGGCGGACTTCGGTACCAAGCAAACAGTAGGCATTGCAGTTCTTAAAAAGACGATAGAAATTAACGCTGCGGGAGCTCTCGCTTTAATTGAAGCCATACCTGACATTACTCAGCTTGCACAAAATCTACCCGCACATCTGGGTAGAAATATCAATACTACAGCCTAGTTTCTCATTTATTAGTTGACATTAAATATATAAAGCTGCATTACTAGCTTACTAAATTAACTCATTGCGCAGGAATAATTCCTTAAAGTTAAAGTTGATCCTTCCAAAGGAGATATCTTGCTGGTTTCAAAGCACAGTTACAACACAACTTAAGTAGCAGAAGCAACTTATTCCAAGAAAAATTAGAACACTCACAAGCCGATGTAACTTGCATCGATATTTGAGTATCTCACATCTGAATCCTCTAGCTTTGGATCAAGAAAATAGTATTAAAGTCTCCATTTCGCTTAATAAATTCTTTAGCAATCCAGTTGCCACGCAGTGGGATTGCCTTATTTAATGGTTTCCATTAAGAAAAAACAATGGTTTCCTTAGTAGGCGCATAGTGTCGACTGTATTAAGATTGAGTCATGCCTTACTGTCAGGAATGAATTATCAGAGCGCACAATGAATATGTGATATATCTAAGTGAATGTTGTGTCTGTCGATAAATTTGATGTCGGTACTTCATTATCATTGTTACTTATACCGATTCAGCACTCTCATAAAAAGCCTGTAACCTCCCATACACATATCTCATTGGCATATCGATTTACCGGGAGATGAGAGAAGTAGTTTCATAGAATCGAGGAGATAAAAGAACTAAAAGATGTTCTGAATAAGTTGATTATATTCTCGGCTCGACAGTCTCGCAGAAAACGTAATCAATAAACTATCGTTCGCCCCAAGTTTGTCAAGAAACTTAATCAGAATTTCCTAATGATATTTGACGATTTTCTTTTTTGGAGACAATAATGAATGATTTAATCGTAATGAAAAGATTCGAAATCGTTGTAAAATTAGAACATCATGATCCGTTAACTGAACTGCTAAAAAGATCCGGAATACTCGGATACACAGTGATGAAGAGCGCAGGAGGTCTGGGAGCACCAGGCATACGAAACCCCGATGATTTACTACTACCCGATGAAAATACTGTAACAGTTTTTATTTGCAATGAAGATCTAGCACAAAAAATGCTTGACGAATTGCGACCTGCAATGAAAGATTTCGGTGGAATATGCTTGATTACAGATTGCCACGCGCAAACGCATTCAAATTATCAAGGACGTACTCTACAAATATCCGAATAGTAATTTGACTACAATAAAAATACTGCTGCTACTTAAAAAAACAATAGGCTGCAGAACCCGATGACGGGCACTCGGCGTTAATGCCGCTATTTTCTAGGCATGGGGAAGTGTTTTTTCTTTGCTTTATATTTAGCGGCAGTTTTTCAACAACTCATGAAGATGAGGGTATCAATGAAACATTTTTATTCAAATGCGCTCAGTCCGGCAATAGTTTTGCAACAATTGCCGACAGGTGAGTACTGGAAGACAATCAAGCGCCAGATGTCTTGCCTTACTCATGAAAGTCGCGCAAAGTAACCTCAGAATGGACCGGTTATTTCAAACGTTACGCCATCCTCACTTTTTCCAGTTTTACCACGCTGTGAGCTGAAATACAAACATGATCCATCAGGACTTAGAGCGGGGCCGGCTATTTCTGACCGCTCATGGCCAACCACTTGTAATAAAGGCAGAACGTTTCCTCCAGATAGCACCACAATTTGCATATTACCGCCATCCTCAGCCACCAGCAATTCACCTGCGGTATTGCCTGTAATGTTATCCACCCCAGTTAATACCGGTGAGTGATATAATCCCGCATCATAGAAAATACTTAGGCGCTGCTGTTGTACGTCATATGCCCACACACGATCATCCCCTTTGGTCGTAAAATAAACAATACCTTGGTGATACCATATACCTTCACCGCCATCAAAAGCGGTTCTAGCAGGAACTTGCCTGCGTGTCGGCATGGTGGTTGCTGACGGATCGGCCAGAGCATGCCAACGGACTGCCCCATTACTGCCTTCAATTACCTCGGCAACCTCAAGAATACCGTCATCCAGATTGGGATTACCGGCAATATCAAATGAACGTGCAATATAGCGATAGAAACAGCCATTTGATTGATCTTCGGTCAGATATAGCCGTTTGTCGCGGGTATCCACCGCCACCGCTTCATGCTTGAACAAGCCCAGAGAGCTTCTAACTTGTGCAGGTTTGTGACCGAATGGATCGCATTCCCACACCTGCCCATTATCGGTTTCTTCACATGATAACCACGTTTGCCATGGCGTTTGTCCGCCTGCACAGTTAAGGTTGGTTTGACTCAGAATCGAATATGCATCAACCAGTTCTCCTCGTGCATTGAAACGTAATGCCCCTACCCCACCCGCCTGGTTTTCCAGCTCACTATTGGAGACATAAACCCATCCACCTTCCGGAGAAGTAAAGGTAGCACCGCCATCAGGTGCTGCGTGCCAAGTATAGCCAAAAAGGTTTTGACCCGAATGGGCCACGATACGAGACGTAAACCCTGCAGGTAAACGAACTCCATTATGATCCGGCGGTAAAAGCTCACCGCGTGCAACTAGCGATAATGATAAAGCAGCAGCTTTAACTGGTGAGGGTAGCAAAATGTTACCGACAAACGCACCCAAGCTCATGATTCCAAACTTCAATAGCTTACGACGATTCAGATCTGATGTTTTCATCCTACTTGTACCTTATGCAGCGAATCTCATGATAGACTCAAAGTTATATGATGCGAGATAGTTTACAATGCTGAGTCGTTTCATATTTATTGGATGAAAGTAGCAGACAATGATTCAAATATTAAAACCAATTGTATCGCTTCTAATGTTTTTAATTGTGCTGTTTTTTGTCAACACGCTGCTCACAATCACAACCAGCTTTGCAAGCTGGCATAACACGATTCTTTCATTAGCCTGCGCATCGCTGGCCGCTTGGTTTACTTGGAAACTGGTTACTGGGGAAGAAACACACACCCTCATTGCCGTCATCGGGGGCGCGTTAATTCTTGGTGGGGTATTTTTTACACTCGTTTTTTTAGCGCCGATGTTTATCGCCAAAGATACCAGCCAGGGCCCCATGATCGGAATCTTTATTGCTGCACCAATAGGGGTGATTTTGGGAGCGATCGGAGGATATGTTTATGCTTCGAAGAGAAAGGTAAAAATGGAAGATTAATACTACTTACTCATTGAGTAATCATTATATAGCCAATGACTATTTATTTTCGCGGCTCATTATCTCCTGATTACTTTCATCTGAATATGCATGGAAAAATCAGTAAATTCTTATCAATTCAAATTTATCAAGCAGCATTGGTAAACTATGTGACTTGCTCATTAATGACTCCAATCTCTTCGACAGTCGTATCGGCTTCGCCCGGATCGATACCGAAGAATGACCCATTTCTGCTCAGTAATCGCAGACAGGCCGTTGAAAAACGTTTTAGAGGCAGGTGATACAAGGCAAAAATAGGCGGATAAGCGCGCTTATGCATAATAAATCAGCATTTTGAGCCTGTTGTTAACACCGTAGCAGCCACGCAGATAGTTTTTCAACGGCCTGCCAAGTCAGGTAGCATCACTAATTGTAAAAATCATAACTGGTGAACCAAATATGGAAGAATCTGACAGCAGGATGATACGTGCAAAAATCTGTGGATCTTTGCGACGAGTTTGAGTAATTGAGTTTCGCCTTCGTCAGTACCCAATGCTAATTCAAGCATTTTCTTTTGCAATAATCGGGATGTCAGGCAGTATATGAACATGCTCAACGAATTGCTTTAAAATTAATTTAGCATTCTTATAAACAGTCAGAGCGATGGTTGATTTTAATGCTTTATGATTACATTACATCCCCAAAACTGGGTAACACCTATGGTTTATTTTAGAAATCAGGAGGGATAGGTATATATTGTCCGGTATTATGGAAATTTTAGGAATTACGATAATTAACACTTCAATTTGTGTTCATATCATCTGCGGCAGGGATGCAAGCATAACTTAAAGAAAGACTCTTCATTGGATGTCTGACAAAACGCAAAATAAAACTCAGATCTTTAATAACTTTCTCGGAAAGAACCGCAATGTTAGCCTATTAAGCTTCAGTTTATGAATAATGCAGCTCATCTCCAGAATTTTTTGCAAAGCAGACGGCTCATTTTTTTTCTTGCCATTCTCATCGGCATTTGTTTATTAATGATGGGATTTTATGCTGATCACCTGCATTCACGTAACCTCGAACGCGAAAAACGTGATTCGGTTTTTAACCGATTAAGTCTGTTGCGCACAAACCTGGAAAGTAAAATTACCAGCAATACTCAACTGGTGCAGGGTCTGGCAGCATCCTTCTCTGTTGAGCCGGATTTATCGGTAGAAAAATTTACCCAATTAGCACGGTATTTGTTTAATGATGGGGCGCAGTTACGCAATATTAGTGCTTCCCCTGATTTGATAATACGTTATATGTATCCGATTAAAGGTAATGAAGCGGCGGTTGGTTTCAATTTCCGAAAACACCCTCAGCAGCTCGAATCAGTCCGACGCGCAAGAGATAGCGGGAATCTTATTATTGCCGGACCGGTAAATTTGGTTCAGGGCGGACAGGGATTTATTGCACGAATTCCGCTATTTCTCGAAAATACTGCAGCAAAGAAGAGAGCTTTCTGGGGTATAATTTCAGCCGTGATTGATGTGAACCAGCTATTCCAGGCAAGCGGTTTACTGGATTCTGCAAAAGAATTAGATATTGCGATCCGTGGAAAAGATGGTTTAGGTGAAGCGGGTGAAGTGTTTTTTGGCGATGATCAAATATTTGAACAGCACCCCGTATTGCTGGATATTTCTCTACCGAATGGCTTTTGGCAGATAGCTGCCATTCCGAAAGGAGGATGGGTTAACACAAACTATGATAGTGCAATTTTTCGTTTGGGCTTGATACTGACAGGTATTTTGATGTTGTTGCCGATCATTCTGATCGGAAAAATCCAATTAAAGAAACGCGATAGTGAAGCCCGGCTTGAAGCGCTGTTTGTAATGTCGCCTATCGGCATTGCCTTGAATGAATTTGAAACCGGAAAATTTATCGAAGCCAATGATGCACTGTTGGCGCCGACCGGTTACTCGCGAGAGGAGTTATTAAGTCTTACATATTGGGACATTACGCCAGCAGACTACATAAAACAGGAAGCTCAACAACGTGAGAGCATGCAAATAAAAGGTAGATTTGGTCCTTATAAAAGAGAATATATTCGCAAGAATGGCAGTCGCTATCCGGTCCAGCTAAACGGAATTATGATTCACGATACTTCGGGTCGAAAATTAATCTGGTCGATGGTTGAAGATATTACCGAACGCAAAGCTGTTGAACAGGCGCTCATTAAGGCCCGATATGAAGCCGAACGGGCAAGTAAGGCAAAATCCGAATTTCTTTCCCACATGAGTCATGAATTGCGGACACCGATGAATGCGATTCTTGGTTTTAGTCAATTACTTGAACTAGAGAGCTTTGATGATCGGCATCTGAAATACATCAAAGAAATCAAGTCGGCGGGCATTCATTTACTAGCATTGATTGACGAAGTGCTTGATTCAGCAAAGATTGAGTCGGGACGCATTGATTTGCGACTGGAGTGGGTTGAGATTGATTCTATTTTAGAGGAGTGCATCAGCTTGGTAAAAATACAAGCCGATCAGCAAAATATCAAACTGACACAAAGTGGTACGACGGATAAAGTATTATATACAGATCGAGTCCGTTTCAAACAAATCGCTCTTAATTTGATTAACAATGCGATTAAATACAATCGCCAAGGAGGCTGGGTTCATATCGAACTCGGTGAATCCGATCATCCAGGGTACTTGAAAATAATTGTTACCGATTCAGGAATCGGTATTGCTGCCAATAGAATGAAAGAATTGTTTCAACCGTTTAATCGTCTTGATGCTGCAGGAAGCACTATTGAAGGTACAGGAATAGGATTGTCGCTTACGCGTCAAATTATTGAATTGATGGGTGGTCACGTCGGTGCAGAAAGTGAACTGGGAATTGGAAGTACTTTTTGGTTTGAATTGCCGATGGAGGGGGCTAATGATCAGGCTACCACAACCAATAATACCACCCAGAAATCATTGCCTGAGTTAGAACAAGTCTCCGATAGCTCGGATCATTATGTCAAAAAAGATTAGATCATTCAGTCAGTTTATTTTATATAACAACTTGTCATAAAAATTAATCCGTATAATCGAATATGACTAAAAGCTAACCAACTTAAGGTTTCTGAGTAATGACTTATTGAGGCCAGCACTTACTAATAAATTTACCAGTTCAGTCGTAAGTCACAATCAGATTTCCATGCGGCATAAAAATTCATAATGGGTAAATAGCCTTGTGCAGAGATAGATCAATAGTTTTGGTTTTGGTTTTGGTTTTGCCTATCGGCTGATCCGCTTTAAGAATACTTAAATCCATTCCAGTTATACTGCTTATTCAGATAAAAATATTTATGAAACGAGGATTAAACGATGAAATTCACAATGATATTCTTGATCGGATTAATTTTTATTGGACTATCGGCTTGTTCTAGTACTGGGCCAGTGCTATACCCCAACACGCATTTTTTATCCGTAGGAAAAGATTCTGCTGAGCAGGATGTTGATGTTTGTAAACAGTTAGCCGAATCGGCGGGTGCTCGAGAAGGCAAGGGTAAAGCGGGGGATGTTGCAACCAGTACAGCCATGGGTGCAGGTGTTGGTGCTGCGAGTGGTGCTGCGGGGGGAGCCATATACGGATCGGCAGGTCAAGGCTCATTGATTGGTGCTGCCAGCGGGGCTGTTGCCGGATTGCTGCGGGGAATCCTGTTCTCGGCCAGGCCATCACAACCCAGCCAAGCTTATGCCAACTTTGTGTCACGTTGTTTGGAGGAGAAAGGCTACGAAGTTACAGGCTGGCAATGAGCGGCAACCCTGCCTGCTCGAATATTGCTTGGTTGTAAGAAAGCAGATGCTTACTCTTGCTACGCCAACACCTTTCGCATTGCATCGGCCAGTTCCTCAGCGGCGAATTTAGCAACATAAGCATCTGCACCCACCGATTTAACGTGATTTTCGTTTGCTTCACCCGTGAGTGATGAATGAATAATCACTGGAATAGATTTAAATCTCTGATCGTTTTTGACATTGCGTGTAAGCGTAAATCCATCCATTTCTGGCATTTCCAAATCGGTCAAGACTAAAGCAACTTTATCTTGAATAGTTTTACCTTCGGTCGCGGCGATATCCGACATGGATTGAATTTTGGACCAAGCCTCGAGCCCGGTTTTAGTCATTACATAAGGCACATTTAATGCATTCAGTGCATTCTCAATCATGCTGCGTGCCAAAGGTGAATCATCCGCAGCTAATACAACTTTCCCAGCAGGGAGCTTTATTTTACTGGCAATAATTCCAGGCATCATATTCCCGGTAGCACTGGGCAGTACATCACGCAGAATCTGCTCAACATCCAGCACCTGGGCCAGGCGGGAACCTTCTTTATCCCCATCGAGCCGTGCGATACTGGTTATCAGGCTGCCGCCCTTGCCTTCTGCAGCGATTACCTGATTCCAATCCAGACGTGCTATTTCATTGACTTCTTCAACTGCAAAAGCTTGCGTCGACCGCGCATATTCGGTAACCAGGAGTATCGAAGTTCCTTTCCTTGGCGTACAACCTACAATTCCAGGTAGATTGATGACCGTAATAACTTGGCCGCGAATATTGGCTATGCCCATTACATTGGGAGGCGCATTAGCTATCTCAGTGATGCTAGGCATAACCATTATTTCACGAATTTTAAAAACGTTAATGCCAAATAACTCACGATGATGGGCACCAGGAGCCTCGCCTAATCTAAACAATAATAATTCGAACTTGTTGTTGGCAGTCAGATTGGTGCGTTCGTCAATATCATGCAAGGCTGTACTCATGGAATATACTCCAATATTTGTTAAGCAAGACGGAATTTGTAAGTGTGCGGTATCGGCTAAAGTTGGAGAATCTTGAAAAATACGACAAAATGTTTGCTTATCCGCGCCTTCATGAACTAAATTGTATGACTGTCAACCAATCGGGGCATTTCTTGTCAAATTATTTGAGTTGGCAGGAGCGGTTTCCAGTGAATTTTATTGCAACACATTATCAACTCAGCAAGCGCCTTTTCATTGATTGAATAAGGACTGTTTTCATTATTTTTTTGATTTCTGGAGAATCGCTCCAAGTGGGCCTGAGCGACAAATTCGCTAGAAAATGACTACAAGTGTTTCGGCAACTCCTTCATCTGGATAAATTTTTGCCGTACTTAGTCTGTTGTATTAACCGATATCAATCCCGGAGATAGACATGGACTTAGATGCAAGCATGCCCAAAGAACTAAAGCAACCTGGGATAATTAAAGAACTTCAGATATTATTTATGAATCTTGCATGTGGGATAAAACTGCTTGTGTTTCGTCGCAATATCATTGGCGAAGTGACAGTTTCTCATGATCAATTCATCTTGCTCTTGTTTTTTTATGGCATAACAGCGTTTGTAGCTTCGTATGTCATGACACCTAATCCGGTTTTCGGACTATTCGGACTAGGATACATAGGAGTGGAATTATTGGGTGTGCTTCTGGTGGGATTTGTTCTAACAAAACTCTGTGACCATCAAGACCACTTATTACGATTTCTGACTGTCACCTACTCGATTCTACCTTTTCTTTATCTCGTTTCTATCGCGGTATTACCATTTTTGCCAGATGCCTACTTTGAAACCGGGTATATGGTTTATGCATTATGGATCCTATGTGTATGTTTCTACGTTGTTCTACAATTACTGGATTGGCAAAAGATTAAAACTGTAATGATTGTCATGCTGTGGATATTTGCTTCGTATCCATTGGCTAACGTTCCATTGAGTTTCTGGCATGAAGATTTTGATTATTCAGAAGCGTTGACTGCATATAATGATGATTTAAGTTACGTTAATCAAGAGGAGGTTTACTATAATCAGTATCAATTGTTGAATAATGCGCTTAATTCTATTGAACCCGGGGTAGAAGGCGTAACCGATCTATTTTTTATTGGATTTGGCGCTGATTCCTCGCAAGATGTATTTATGAAAGAAATTAACAATGTGCAGCAAGTCATGAGCCATAATTTTGGAACCACAGGTCGCTCAGTTGCGTTGATTAATAACTTAAAAACAATCGACATCACACCGCTTGCTTCATCAACAAACCTAAGAATTGCATTGAATCATTTAGGTAGCAAAATAAATCCTGAAGAAGATATTGTGTTGCTGTACTTAACCAGTCATGGTTCCTACGATCATGAGCTTGCAGTGAACATGTGGCCGCTTGAGCTCAACGACATAGGTCCGGAAGTTCTTAGTGCTTATCTGGATGATGCTGGGATCAAATGGCGTATCATCCTGGTTTCGGCATGTTACTCGGGCGGTTTTATTGAGACACTAAAAAATGAAACCAGTTTAATTTTGACTGCCACAGCTGCTGATAGCGCATCTTTTGGATGCTCAAGTGAGAATGAATTTACTTATTTTGGCGAAGCGTTGTTTAAAAATGTAGAAGGAAGATCATACCAATTCATTGACGGCTTTAATCAAGCAATAGAAAGAATCAAGCAACGCGAAAAATCGGAAAATCTCACTCCTTCAAATTCCCAATTGTCTGTAGGCAATTTGATGAGAGAAAAATTACAAATGCTGGAACACGATATGGCCCGATATGCCCCCGAAAGATTCGGGGATTTTAATTGATCAGTTTCGATAGCCCTATGTTAGACATTATTTTTTTAAAAATGGCTCTATGTCGAGCTTTACTGTGTAGCATAGAGTTTTTTTATTCGTTTCACTACTCCATGAAATAATTGCATTACAAATAGTAATCTGATTTGAGAGCTTCTTTTCGTTCAATCTGCTGCATAAACTTGTGGATTCCTCTCGACTTAGATAACAAATAGAGCGGCCGTTAATATCGATGTGAACCACGTCAGTGTCGAAAGGGTTGCTACTGTCGGGTATCAGATGAGCTTTCAAGATATGCGTTTGTGTAATCGAATTGTTATCTGGATTGATGACATTTTCCTGTATCAACTGCGAAATCACTTTCTGAAACGGAGCTGCTGCAATAGTACAAGCAAACTGATCCAATTCAGGCCACGTGTAATAGCTTTGCACTGGATTGACGTGTGGCCGCGCATTTTTATCCGATTGATCTACAGTAACGATTTTGTTTCGATTGACAATAAGCACTACCGCAGAGATGAGCGCTATCGGAAGTATATACGACGTGTCTACACCCGCCCCGGCTATCAACCCGATAAACAAGGACATGATCAGGATCGAAAAGACGCTTATTTTCGGTTCCTGTTTTTCTGGTGAGTCAGCAGAAGATTGCGCTTGTTTCTTCATTAACTCATTGTTTTAGGGCTTGTTCGATGGCTGTCACTACGACTGGATCAAAAGGTTTGGTGTGTGGGCTAAATTGTGTGATGAACTTGCCGTCACGACCGATTAAATATTTCTGAAAATTCCAGGTCGGATAGGTGCCGGACAATTCAGCCAGTTGCACATAAAATGGATGAGCCTGTCCTTCTTTCACCGTGGTTTTTTCAAACATCGGGAATTTCACACCGTAGGTCAAGCGACAAAAATCTTGAATCTCGGCTTCGGTTCCAGGTTCCTGCCCTAGGAAGTCATTGGATGGAAAACCCAGTACGATCAATCCTTTTTGGTGATATTTATCGTACAACTGCTCCAATCCTTCATACTGCGGCGTATAGCCGCATTTGCTGGCAGTATTCACAATCAGCAGTACTTTACCTGTGTAGGCTTCGCATAAATTCACCATTTCCGATCCTGCAAGCTTGCGAAAATTCTGATCCAATAGTGAGCTACAGGCAAAAACGGGGTTGATCAGAAAAATCATCATAAAAATGAATAAAATACGCATGAGGCACCTCCTTAATTAATGGACAGACAGAAAACAGAGAGTATCTGTATCTATCTTATTAGTATATTAGAAACTAACTTGAGTTCGGAATGAAAGCACTGAAAAATGATCTGTACGTGTTGGTGTACCAATACCGGCATTTCCAATCAGGGCATCGGTCAAGTAGTAATTCAGCATAAACCGGATATTCGTACGGGGGTACCAATTCACACCCAGCGTGACGACTTGAATCTGACATTTTGACGTGCCAGTCCTGCATGGGTCTGCGATGAGGCTTTGATTTAAGTTTTCCGCAAGATCGTAACGTGCTGCAAATTCTAGCGCACCCCATTGACCGTTGGGCTGGGGCTTGCCAAAAGCCCCACGTTCTTTCTTGTAAACTGCAGTTTCCCCGGTTAGAAACCAGCTCGCCTGCACATAGAAAGCCTGAACAGTTGAATCCCTGCTGCTCCCAGATGTTTGATGGGTATTATCGAGTTTTGAGATGACGTATTCGCCTTGTAGCATGAGCGACCCGAGGGTATACGCTGTTTCTGCGGCAAAAGTCGATTGGCTATTGTGACTGGGTGAGTCAACACTGGTTCCAGCGACTCCCAAGGACTGATGGATACCTTGACGCCCGCCATAAACATCGACGGCTCCGGCTGCCAGCGAGTCTTTGTTCGCGGTATCTCGACTGGCAGAAAATCCAAGATGTAGAATGTGACCTTGTCTGTCAATCGGCAACCAGACAGCGCGGCCGCCAAAGCTAATGCCTTCCAGAGGTAAACCAAAATGCGACAGACTCATCACATGAATGCCAAAACCCAGATTATCCTTGATCATTGCCCGGTAGCCAATGCCGGTTAGAAATTGTCGACTGTTATAGATTCCGGTAGATGACGTCGATGGTCGCTCCATCAGGGTAATTTCATTGGAGCTGGTTATTTCTTCCAATCCCCGATACGGCTTGAATTGTCCGATGGTAAGCTGGCCAGACCCTAGTTTGGTTGCCAACCAGGCTTCTCGAAGGCTGTGCGGGAAGGCGGTAGTCGCATTGACTGCAAAGTCGTTTTCGAACTTGAAATTAACACCGTATATTTTTCCGGTGATCGTGGCGTAGGTTCTACGCCAATTGAAGCCCTCACGATCATTGTCATTCAAAAGCTGGCTGCCAAATGCCGGGTATTCTGGGCTCTCCTGATCTGGATATAATGAATGTACATCGAAGTGTCCACGACCGTTCAACCCTATTTCAAAATTACCATCATCGGTCTTGATTCTAGGACCACCATTGTAGGTAAAATTAACCGCAAGACATGAGCCAATGCTCATATTTGTCAGTATTATGAGACTACAAAACTTTAAAGTACGCTTCATATACCAATTGGATTGTGACGAATGGCATCTTGGAATTTTAGAACGAATAAAGCATATCCAGACTATATATTTCAGCTTCAGAGCACAAATGCTGCTGTACCTGAAGTGGTGCAGATAAGGATCATGTTTAGATAGCTCTTGCCGGCTAGTCCGTGCGCAATGCATCGACCGGATTTAATTTTGCCGCCTGCATGGCCGGAATTACACCCGCAGCAAGGCCAATCAGCATCGATATGCACACGGCGCCAAGCACGTAATCCCATGGAATATTCACCGGCAGGTCGCTGATCAGCAGTTTGAGCAGCCAGGAAATACCAGAGCCGATGAGCAATCCTGCCAGTCCACCCAACGTAGAAAGCGCAATAGATTCCAGCAAGAATAAGATGCGGATGCGTGCACGTGTCGCGCCTAAGGCAGTAAGCAGACCAATTTCCGACACACGTTCGGAAACCGCAATATGCATCAGTGTAACCATGCCGACGGCACCGACGATCAAAGAAATACCGCCCAGCGCAGCAACGGCAAACTTTAATATGCTTAAAATGGTAGATAAGGTACTGAGCATTTGTTGTTGTGATTTGACTGTAAAATCCTCGCGTCCATGACGCGCGATCAGGATGCGCTGGATATCTTCGACAACAATCTGCACCGTTGCATCAGATAAGTATGAAAATTGAATTTCCATCACACCTTGCCGATTGAACACTTCTAATGCTCGAGTCGTGGGTATGAAAACCGTGTCATCAAAATCAAAGCCGAGCACTTGACCCTTGGATGCCATCACACCGATAACGCGAAAGCGCGTTCCCCCAACTTGCACCAGTTTTCCAAGAGGATTGGTATCACCGAATAATTCCGTGCGTGCTTTGGCACCAAGTACTACATACGCACGAGGATTACGCGGATCATCATCGGGCAAAAATTGTCCGATTTCGACCTGCATGTTAAATGCTCTTGCAAAATCAGGCCCCTGACCATATGCGGTTACACGTCGGCTCCGGCCCTGCGCACGTATTTCTGCATTGCCGATTACGCTGGCGTTAGTATATTCTGCGTAACGGCTCTGTTTCAGCGCCATCGCGTCTTCTATCGTCAATAATCGCGCGCTGCCGATAGCACCCAGAGAACCACCATGTGTATTGATTTTCCCCGGTGTGATCGTAACGATATTAGTGCCGAACTGGGTGAATTCAGCCAACACAAAACGCTGCACACCATCGCCAATTGCAGTCAGGAGAATGACCGCGGCAATTCCAACGGCGATTCCAGACGCTGATAATATAGTACGCAGGCGATGGGCTATTAGCGACCGGAAGGCAAAATAAAAAATATCAATGGTGTTCATTATGTCCTTAAAGCCGCAATTAAAAAATCGACTTTCCCATTTTGGAGAGTGTACCAAGATAGTGATTTGTTTGTATTTCTGAAAACTTATTTGCGCTGGTGGCTAACTGCATAAGATTTGTATATCGTTTTAGTAGAGGTGCTTGGAGTGCGGCGAATTAGAGTAGTCGGATGTCTATTGAGTGATATTTTCAGGTCAGCTACAAGTTGCGTCAAAATGATCTCAGGACTACTAGTTTGTTGTCGGCACTGATAGCTTATTATGGACTTATAATTTCAATGGCGCGACCTGGAATGGCAAGATTAAAGTAGGCAGTATGGCAATTGGCGCAACAAGTTGAGCAACACTTAACAAAAGGTGCTTTGTGCAATCACTGGAGCATCAAACATACTATCCTGCACTGTTGGTTTATGACCTGATGTGACCAAGGGTGTCAAATCACCGGTAAACTCATGAGGTCGGGACAATGCTCGCAAAACAAACCGGAATCAAGGCTGAATACTATTCCCAAATCAATAGTTAGAAAGATTACCTGAATAGCAGAGCCCATGCACTCCCTTCACGCCTACATATCTTCTTCAGGCTCAGGGTCTTCTCTCGCCAGTGCTTGAGCAACCGCTGTAGATTGTTGTGCAGCATTCAGACTACCGGGAATTTTGGGTGTTTTGCACTGTACATCGGCATTTTGCGCGCGGTGGCGCAAAGCATGATCCATAAGTACCAGTGCGAGCATGGCTTCGATAATCGGCGTGGCGCGAATACCCACGCACGGATCGTGTCGACCGTGCGTTTCGACGATGACCGGATTGCCGTTCTTATCAATTGAACGCCGCCCGATGCGAATGCTGGATGTAGGCTTGATCGCAACATGAGCGATGATATCCTGACCAGTTGAAATACCCCCCAGAATACCGCCTGCATTGTTACTTAAGAAACCATTCGGTGTCATTTCGTCCGAATGTTCGGTGCCTCTTTGCGTCACGCTGTCAAAACCCGCACCGATTTCGACGCCTTTTACCGCGTTGATGTTCATCATAGCGTAGGCGATTTCAGCATCCAGACGGTCATACACTGGTTCGCCCCAACCGACCGGCACCCCCTGCCCTACCACGCTGATTTTGGCTCCGACCGAATCGCCGGACTTACGCAGTTGATCCATGAATGTTTCCAATTGATTGACATAACTGCTGTCAGCAATAAAAAAAGGATTCTGGCTAATATCCTCCCAACATTTGAATGGAATTTCGATCGGTCCCAGTTGCGCCATATAGCCACGAATCACAATGCCGTATTTTTCGTGCAACCACTTTCTTGCAATCGCACCGGCCGCGACACGTACCGCGGTTTCACGCGCCGATGCGCGGCCGCCGCCGCGGTAATCGCGAATTCCGTATTTCTGCCAGTAGGTGTAATCCGCATGGCCGGGACGAAACGTATCCATGATTTTACTGTAATCCTTGCTGCGTTGATCTTCATTACGTATCAACAATGCAATGGGTGTGCCAGTGGTTTGCCCTTCAAATACACCTGATAAAATTTCTACCGTATCGGATTCCCGCCGCTGCGTGACATGACGCGATGTTCCAGGCTTACGCCGGTCCAATTCAAGTTGGATCTCTTCGGTGCTGATGGTTAGCCCGGGAGGACAGCCATCCACAATGCACCCGATTGCAGGGCCGTGCGATTCACCAAATGAAGTGACAGTAAAAAGCGTGCCAAATGTATTACCAGACATATAATTGCTATTGTTGGGTTAAGGATAATGGTGCGAGTCTATCATATGTACTTGAGTTTTTTGGCTCTGAAAGGAGCATTTGAGCTTCGCCTCTTGCCTGATTTATGTAAGTCATCAAGGTTAAACTTGCAACAGATCAGGAATGAAATTCATTCCTCTTGCTATACCTTGCGCTAAAATGCGATTAACTGACCGATGCAGAAATAATTTGATGCATGAATATCTTAAGTAAATTATTGTCCGACGCATACGGGATTTGATTAATCCAATAAAATCAGGGTTTTGCATGAATACGCCACGAGTCATAGAATTTCTTATTAATTTACAAAACAATATCATCAGCGAACTGGAGCAGTTGGACGGCAAAACATTCAAACGAGATCAGTGGGATCGTCCGGAAGGTGGCGGCGGCATGAGCAGTGTCATTGAAGAAGGAAATGTGCTGGAGCGCGGTGGCGTCAATTTTTCCCATGTGTATGGTGCCGGATTACCCGCCTCAGCTACGGCGGCTCGTCCTGAATTAGCAGGCCGTTCATTTGAAGCAATGGGTGTGTCGCTGGTATTGCATCCGCGCAATCCACATGCGCCAACCGTACATATGAATGTGCGCTATTTAGAAGCTCACAAGAAAGGCGCAGAACCCGTCTGGTGGTTTGGTGGCGGTATGGATCTGACACCATATTATGGATATGAAGAAGATGCGATTCATTTTCACCAAACTTGCAAGGACGCCCTGCAACCTTTTGGCGATGATTGTTATCCACGCTTTAAAAAATGGTGTGACGAGTATTTCTACTTGAAACATCGCAAAGAACCTCGCGGAATCGGCGGTGTGTTCTTCGACGATTTGAATCAACCTGATTTTGATACCTGCTTTAAGGTCATACGTAATGTGAGTGAAAACTTTCTCAACGCTTACCGTCCAATACTGGAAAAACGCAAGGATACGTCTTACGGCGATCACGAACGGGATTTTCAGGCTTATCGGCGTGGACGTTATGTGGAATTTAATCTGGTATGGGATCGCGGAACTTTGTTTGGTTTACAATCCGGTGGCCGCACCGAATCCATCCTGATGTCCTTGCCGCCAATTGTAAAATGGCGCTATGACTGGAAACCAGCGGCAGGTAGCGCTGAGGAAAAATTATATACGGACTTTCTGATTAGTAAGGATTGGGTGTAATCAATCCATGCACACAATATCACTTAATAACCAAATCCTTCTCGGCGTTGTAGCGGGTGCATTACTGGGTTTCTGGTTCACAGCGCTGGAGCAGCAATCGGCTATCACACAAAGTGGGCTGTATATTGCAAAACTGGTGGGTACATTATTTACTGATTTATTGCGTATGATACTGATCCCATTAGTGTTTACATCGATCGTTGTCGGGGTGGCCAATTTACGTACACATCGGCAAATGAATCGCGTCTGGCAGGTAGCGCTGATTTTCTTTACTTCTACGATGATGCTTGCACTGATTCTGGGACTGACCTCCGCCAACTTGCTGCAGCCTGGGGGCGAATTACAGATTGCAATGTTCCAGGATGCGATGCAGGGTTTTCAGGCAACACAAATGTCGTTACCTGATTTTTTTGCACAATTCCTGCGTTCACTGTTTCAAAATCCGATCGCTGCTTTAGCGCAAAGCAACGTGCTAGCGGTGGTATTATTTGCTTTGTTATTGGGCATTGCCTTGGTAGTGGGTGGGGAACGTTATCGCAACATCCTGACATTGATGCAAGAGTTTCTGGAATTGATACTGATGCTGGTTGGCTGGATTATGCGCCTCGCACCACTTGGAATTATGGCCTTGGTATTGCAGTTGATAGCTACGCAAGATGCCGGATTGCTGTCAACGATGATTAAGTTTGTAGGGATAGTGCTGGGAACCACTTTGCTGCACGGATTGGTAGTGCTGCCAATGATTCTCTATCTCACTACCGGCATGACACCCCTCAAATTCTGGCTGGGCGCGCGCGAGGCATTGATCACTGCTTTCGCGACCAGTTCCAGCGCCGCAACGTTACCGGTTACATTACGCTGCGCTGAACAGCATTTGCATGTCAAACGTGATGTTGCCGGATTCGTAATTCCACTGGGTGCCACTATGAACATGGATGGCACAGCACTGTATGAAGCGGTTGCTGCCTTGTTTATTGCAAATCTGGTTGGTATTGAACTCAGCTTTTCGCAACAACTGATTGTATTTGTGACTGCCATGCTGGCAGCAATCGGTGCACCAGGCATTCCAAGCGCTGGTATGGTGACGATGGTAGTAGTATTGCAGTCTGTCGGATTACCGGTTGAAGCGATCGCAATATTGTTACCCGTTGATCGTATACTTGATACATTTCGTACTGCGGTTAATGTGGAAGGGGATATGGTAGGAAGCCTGGTGGTGCAGCATTGGATCAATAAAGATAAGCTTGGTAAATAGTTTAAGTTCTTGGGATTACTAAATCAGATCATTGTCACGAAAGCGCTGCTGTATTTCCAGAACCTTATCAGCATTATTGATCAATGCTGCAACGCAGTCACGATCCAGTTTGGAATTGGACATTTGCCTTAATACCGCAAAAGCTTCTTCATTACTCCATGGTGCTTTATACGAGCGGCGCGAAGTCAATGCATCAAACACATCCGCAACGGCGCTGATGCGTGCCTCTATCGGAATTTCTTCGCCTTTCAAGCCATCGGGATAACCACTGCCATCTACTGCCTCATGGTGATATTCAGCGATATTTCGCAGAATGTTGGTGTGGCCAAACGCCCCCAGACCAAAATCATCCAGCACGGAATCGATGATTTCGCGCCCTTTTACCGGATGGGTTTTCATAATATCGAATTCTGCCGCATCTAATTTGCCGGGTTTGCGCAGAATATTATCTGGAATTCCAATCTTGCCAACATCATGCATGGGTGAAAACAGAAATATATGTTCAATCTGCTCATCGGTAATGCCATAACTGGATGCGAGCTTACGTGCAATCAGGCGTGCATAGTGGGCCGTTCGGTCGATATGCGAACCCGTTTCAAGATCACGGTAATGCGTCATGCTTCGAGCCGCACGGACTGCAGCCAATAAAGTGCGAATGGCAGTCAATTCGCTGATGACCATCAAAGCGATCAAATGACCGTAAATATCAATCTGACGCAGTGTCTGCGGGGTAAATGGATGTTCTTGCAGCGAATTAAAAAAAAGAAACCCTACGAAAACACCACTTTGATAGAGTGGCATCGTGTAGCTGGATTTATATCCTTTAGCAGCTACTCGTTTGGTATGTTCATGTGTACCCTGAGAAAAAATATTGAGATCCTGCACCAGGCGCGGGCGGCGATGTTCGATAATACTCGACAATGATGGCGCTGCACTCAGCGGTGCCTCGTAGGTAGTCACCGGACTTTCGTTGCCTTCGGTGCTATGCGTATAGGTCTTGAGCATCTCGGTTTTTTCATCATACAAAGCAATAGAGAGCCGATCAATGAAGGGAAAATCCTCACGCATGACCTGATGCAAGAAGCGCAACTTTTCTGTCAGCGGCAAATTTTCATGCAAATTGGCTAGCGTGTCCTGATGTGTAAACAGATCTTCTTCCGATTGCATGACATTCCTTCCATCAGATGTGAGGCAGTAAAGCCTTTGCTATTCCGCCCATTCAGCAAAGAGTGTGAATCTATTGAGGCAAGGCAATAAATTTTCACGTCATTTTAGACGAATTTTCATGAACGTGTGGTGCTAGATTAAGCATCCGAATTGTATAACCACTGCAGAAAAGCTTCTGTTCCGATTGCTATAATTTTTTGTGGCGTTCTGCCTATGGTCCTATTACCGGCGTGGTCAGTCGCCACAAGCGCGTTTAACCGGGATTGTTAGTAGTGTTCTCAGATTATTGATTCAGTACTGAGAAAAGAAATCACTTGGCAACATCATAAAGAAACGAAATGGAATGCTTTTTTTCACAATGATGAGAATTTTTTCAAAAATAAAAGAATAGAACAAAGATGTTCATTGACTGCTATGCAATTGCTTGTGTTATAATTCCGCTTCTGACGCGGGGTGGAGCAGTCTGGCAGCTCGTCGGGCTCATAACCCGAAGGTCGTAGGTTCAAATCCTGCCCCCGCAACCAAATAAAACAAGCACTTATAGGATAATAACCATAAGTGCTTTTTTCATTTCTTGAGGATTGTAACCATTTTGTAACCGCATTTATGCATTTCCTAAATAGTTTATCACTAGTCTTGCCTGTTTCGATTTGTAGCAAATTTGCCACTAGGGTATATTGATTTATACCTGATTGAATGGAGTGGGCAAAACTGTGAGGGAAGAGTTAACCTAAAGGAGGATTAAACTTCTTTTAACCCATAGCACAGTTTCGCCCATAAGAAATAGCGCGTGCAATCTGGGGGGAGATTTACACGCGCCATTTGGAAGGGAAGTGAATTTTTTATAGGGCAAGAATATAAATGATCACAGCCGCAATTATCCGTCATTCTTAATTATCTTCTGTGCGGTGGCTAACTTATCTCAAAATAATTATTAATTCTCTTGAATGCATAATTTTTTCGATCCAGTGCCGATATAAAGAATGCGCTTATATTTGCGCTTCGTGTACCCCTCCACGAAAGCCAGGGGGGTTCAATAGAATCCCTCTGGTTACTCTTGTAGTAAGAATCAGTGAAAAGCAATAACAACCATCATCTGCTTTAAATACCTAGATTGCAATCTTGATATTAGTTATTAATACTGATTGAAATAGGACTCATAATCTCTTGATCGCTGTTTCGGATTCAGCCAGACCAACCAATAAATTAAACCACTTAAAGATTAAATTGATAAATACTTTTCTCATTTTTGCTCAAAATAGTCTTGGTGTAGGAAAAAACTTATCAAATAAAGCAATAAAAACCCGCTCGTCAGGGTTAGTTCGATGCTTCTTAGATTACTTACTTATAACTGTTTGTTTCTCCCCACAAACCCCAGTAAACCTAGACCCGCCAGCAGCATGAGGTAAGTGGATGGCTCGGGTATTGGTGAAAGCATCTCATCGGTTGATAACGCGTAGGCGTGACCTCCCTCTGTTATCGTATTAATCGCATAACCAACAACCCAACCGTTATTATTTATATCATTCGCTGAAAGTAAAATCCAGCCAGCATCTTTAGTCTCTTGGTCGAGAAAGTCATTTAAATTGTATTGATTATGTCCATCCCATATAACCGCTGCTGAATCCAATATCTCAGAATTATATCCTCTGTCTACAAACTTATTTCCAACAACGATACCGAAGTCATTAATAGAATTTGCTTGAGATGGCCCTCCTATTGATTGTAACGATCTAACGGCGCCATCATCCCAAATAAATGATTTTGATCCTCCAGAAAAACCAATACCGTTAACTAAAACTTGACTATTATTATTAATATCTACCGCTCTAGAGCTAAATATCCAGTCATATCCTTTGCCTAAACTTACGGTTACACCGACATCAAATAGTGCCGCTGTTGTTTCATGGCTTGGTCCTCCAATATCAATTTGACCAACCATTTGGTTTCTATCATTTAAAGCATTTGTTTTGATGTTATATACAGCTATTGGCTTGTTTGAACTATTCCATAATGTTGTTGTGAATCTAGATGTTGTACCTATGAAATATCCATTTTCATTAAGATCAAGATTCAAAACTCCGTTTGGCATACCTGATGGGAAACTGAGCTTTTCAATACCATCAGACCTATGTATGTAACCAGACACGCTTGGATCAAAATTATCAGATGCCCTAATAACCACATCCCCTCTATTATTTATGTCTAATGCTTTTGCATCACGGTTATTTCTCGGTGTTAACAAGTAAGTTGATGTTTTACTTTCTACATCCCATAAGGTTGGAGTTTGCCAGGTAACTGGGCCATCTTTAACCCACTCAAACCCTACAACTTGATTGAGATCATTGATGGCTAATGCTTGGCTATTTGGATGAGCGCCATTGAAATGCAAATCAATAAACTTATATTCCGCATTTGCAGACGTTGAGAGGATCGCAGCTACGATCCCTAGTGTTAATTTATTCATAATGACTCCCTAATTATTCTTGTTTTTACAGCGACAGTGACATTTTTTTTGAAAATATATTGATTCCTTGTGCCCGCTACTTCTTTTGAGCTTCATCTTCTTCTGAATTGGAGCTTGAGTCGGTTAATTCCTTTTCAAGAATGTTGCTTTAGAAAATATATCACTAATTAATACTTCTATCATCCCTTAAACGCTCTAATTCAGAGATTAATCATGCTTAATATCTGACGTGGTAGTTTTGTTTTTATTTATTTTTAGCTAGCGTTAAATCAAAACCTACAAGACTAGGCACTAGGATGCTTACCATTATTTGCAAATGGATTTGGTTTATCCTCTCCCCCAAATGCTTTAACCTTTCCTTGTGAAACAGGAGTCAAACCAAAATCATTAATAAGATTTCTATACTGTGAAATCATGTGGCCGGTAGGAGTGTCACCAGTCGAATATAACTGGACTATCTTCCCATGTAGTGAGCAAAGTATTGCCAAAGCAGATAAAGCTCCCTCAGTAAGCAGTTTATTGGCCATTAAGAGCGGTACGAGTCTATTCCATTCATTAACAGCATAAGCATTAGGTAGCCAATCAGGTGAGACCGGCATATCAACAATAAGTGGAAATTTAACTGATTCAGTAAGACGATCGTTTCTTGCGGTCCCTGAAACTATTTTTAAAGTTTGTGGCTTTCGTGGTCTCATACTAACCTCTTTTTTTCAATTGACTGTGCAAATAAATGGGAGCGATGCGATACTTTAAGTTTTTTTTCTCTAAAGATCCAAGGCCGCCCACTTTCTGAATTTTTTTTTGGTTATGATTATTAAAAGAAATGCTAAGGGCGGTACTTTGAGTTTTTTACTCTGAAGACTGAAGGGGGCATGACCTCTTTGCCTCATCTACCCACCTCCAATTTTCAATCTGCCAGCCTTTGGACGGTGGATAATGCACCATGTCAAATTTCCATTTCCTGACGGCCACATTATTCTTTGGCGGTTCCGGCATTCTCTCCCTTAATGAATGCACTGAAATTTTATCTTTCCATGCCATACTTTCAGCCGTGGGAGCTCCAGGCGGTTCACCAATTGAGCATTCCCATGTGCAATAGCCAGAAGTGCGGTAATCCAGAAATCTAACCATCAAGAATCGAATCTCGCATCTTTTGCACTTTTCATAATTAGCCATCACTGAATTACCCCTTTCAGCGGTTTACCAACTACTCTTCTCTTACTGTGTTCCCGTGGTGTATATGGTATAGATACATTGTGTCCGTACACCGGCCTAGTGAATTGGTCAAAAACTGTCTTTTCTGAGCCGACCACCGGCCTAGTGAATTGCTCACCTGAGCCGACCACCGGCCTTGCACTAGTCCGGCTACCGGCCTGGGTATTTTGTTTTTGAGGTGGGGTTCTCCTGCCGATAGGTGGCAATTTGCAGTCAGCCCATGCACCTTGCTTGTAGGTCTGATTTGAAATATCCAATCCTACATAGCTGCTGATTTGAAGCCATGTCACCGCATACCAATTGCAGCCAGCATTCAAGCCACCCAGGCGAGTAGATACAATCAATCCTCGTTCAATAAGTTCGGCTATCGCTTTTCTGTTTGCTGAATTAGATTGCCAACCATGCTGAGAAAGCCATTTGTATGTTAATTGCAGCCTTCCATTGTTACTACCATTGATTTGCCTTATCAACGCGAATAGAAGCGATTTGCCGCGATCTGATAACCCTATGAATGCCTGACTATCCATAACAGCATGAGGGATGCGTGAAAACCCTCCTGTAAAGGTTTCAGCTGGCTTTTTAGGTTTCTTACTCATGAGCACCTCGCAAGTTCTTTGCAAGAATTTTCAGCCCTTCACGTTCTGATTGTTCAGCTACTTTTGCAGCCTGTAGTGCACCTCTTGGAAGTAAGCTTTCAATGTTGGTTCTAAGTAATTTACGCAAAATATGCGCAGGCATTGCTTCGGCTTCAACGGTAGCGGTTACATGTTTTGATCTGGTATCACTTACTTTGCGGGGTTTCGTAGGTAAGTCATATTGCTTAATTTGACTTTCATTAATTGCCAAACGAATAAACTGCATATCGATATTGCTATTAAGATGCAAGCGCAATTCTTTTTCCAGTTTTACATCTATAAGTACCCCACTCTGATCATAATCACCTACGTATAGAATAATTAAGGGGCGCTCATCATTGGAACGATTGCGCTGTTCTGCTGCATTGTTAACGAACGATAAGCTTGCAAAACCGCTTGTTGGAAATAAATCAACTGCCAGCTCGGTACAATCTTTCTGGATAACGCTGGCAATGCTTCGGGATTCACACCAGACTTCACAACAGTAATCTGCATCTGCCCATAAATCAGACCGATACAGCCCAGCCATACGGGAAATAAATTCGCTAGCATTGGAATAAGTATTAACAAAATAGCCTCGTCGGCTCATGTCAGCTACCCAGGCATATGGAATGCGGCCTGATCGACGTAACTTCACGCAACGATCTTGAACTTGGTTATAACCCTCATCAGTTTTGGGAACACATTCTGCTAATCTCGGATCGGTCATTAGATAATAAATGTGTCTCACACTTTGAGGATGATCATTCTTTAACGCCTCAAAAATCTGATTATCTAACTGATCTAGCTGTGCTTTTGTACGTCTTCTACGTTTTATCAAGCCAGCCTGATAAAATGATTTATCTTTTATTAATTGAATGGAGGTTTTCATAAATTACCCTCTATGCTATGCTCTTGATTGTCGGCTTCCTTTCCGATTTTGCCTTTATCGGTTGGTGCGGTTGTTCCCGCTCCAACCAATACATAGCAAGCAATACGGTGAATTTTTCCGCAATCGCTTGGCCGGTCTATCCAAATTGTGTTGATTCCTATTCCACCCTTACGCAGTTCCATTACACGTGCGGCCGGGTGCATCACATCAAGCTCTTTGCGTGCGGCTAATGTATCAAGGGGTTTGGTATGGAGATAAGCAAGAATGCGCATACGCTGCGCTTTGGCGGTGTTTTCAACCATGATATTACACCTCCACGCCTAAAACTTTCTTAATCTCACGCACCGGCCAGGCAAGACGCCCATTGATACGTATCGGACGTATGGGACCGTTCTCTAAGGATGCCCAGGAACGTAGTGTTTGCGATTTTCTATTTAAGTAAAATGCGGTTGCGTCTGTGGGTAAAGTGGGCTGTGTGTTTGAATCTAATGGTGGAAAAACATTTAGGGTCATTTATTTCTCCTGCGCCTCACGGCGTTTTTGCGTGACTTGGTGTCCGCTGTCTATCTAGTTTCACCTGTCACGCTATTAATGAATACAGCGGTATTTTCAACTATGTTGCGGTGTTGATGTTTGTATATTAATGAAGTGGTTTCACGCTTTGTCGGAAAGCGTGAAAATGAAATTAAATTTTTTTGCGTAGTTTTGACAAACGGTTTTCAAGATGTCTGAATGGTGTATCTGTAATACCTTTTTTACTCTTCCAGCAAACAGAGTTATCATCATCAACTTCTAAAATTACTGCATTAGGCAAACGGTCTTCCGCTATTCTTCGCAATTCTTTTAAAACATCCTTTGAAGATACTTCCTTACCCAACTGCTTTAAAATCTCAAGCAGAATCTTGCTTAGCCTATCAATCCCACGTTGTAGCGGACGGGTAAATAGTCCTCCTTTGACTGCCGCGTCATAAAGCAAAAAATCTTTTCTTGCAGATTCAGCTTCTAATATGTACATCAAACCTTTATCAGAATATCCATACTTACGAGCCAATTTGGCAGATTCCATGGTTTTAATTGCATCTTTGTGTTGGCTTCCTGGGGGTATATAAGATTCAATTGCCGTAATCTTTACGTTAAAAAAATCAGTATCTTCCGACGGCCATTCTTTTGTTAGTATGCGGATAGATTCTTGCAAACCATCTTTTTCTGCCATTACTGTACCCCTTTCAGTTCGCCTTCATATTAACCCCCCCAGGCGGTGAAGGTCTCCGCTTTTCGCCCCGTCAGGCTAAAGGAGGTGTGCCGCTAAAAATTACTTAACTGATTTGATATCTTTCGAGTCACGATAAAGCTCTGGGTGTTTCAATTGTTCATCCGCATTTTTCCCAACATTATAGAGACAGCGAATTTGGTTTAGTGAATTATCAATTTTAAAAAGTAAATCTGGTATATCTTCGCTAGATTTAAAATTACCAGCACTACCATCTGCAAAAACCAAACAACCAATACCAACAATTGTTTACTGTAATGAGATAGTTATACTTTCAGCATAATCAGAAGCCCCAGAAAACCACTGCAATTCTTCTTTAGTTAATGATGGGGCGACTCGCTTCCATAATTCCATCAATATATTGTTAGTATCACATACCCCATTAATTCCCCTGATTTGTACTTCTGAGGTAAAATCTTTTCTAGCCATGATTTGACACTCCATATTAGTGTTGCGTTGTGGTTAGGGGCTCAAGTGCTATAACACTTGATAACCCCGCTTTTGCCTGATTCCGTCAGGTGGCGGTTATTGCTCTTAAACCGGCCTTACCAGGTGTAAATTTTATTCCTGCCTCCTGCAATATCCATGTTTCGTACTTTCCGTGCCATACTGCCAACAATTCAAGGGGGCGATTAATATAGTGACGTTCAGCCGTTGCACTTGGTGCGTGTCCCATGATTTGTGCAACAATACCTCGTGGCATTTCCACCCATTCAGCAAGGCTGGCAAAAGTGCGTCGCAACCCATGCAAGGTAACTGGTGGCAATCCAGCAATTGATAAGGCTCGATTATGGGGAATGCGTGGTTCTGCTATCCGGCCATTGGCTGCGGACATGCTGCTAAAAACCCATTGATTGCGGCGTGGTAAAGCAGTTATTAAGTTGGCAAGATAGGGCGTTAATGGAATCTTCCTGCCCTCTTCATGTACTTTGTCTTTAACCCATATACTACTCCATTGAAAGTCTACATCCTGCCAAGTTATGCCTGCCATTTCTTCACGTCGCGCACCGGTCAATAACAAGGCTTGAAGGTATGCACTAATAACGGGGTTAAGTGATCGAACGGCGGCAAACCATCCGGGAAGGTGTGCCCTTTGCAGTACATCAAACTGTTTACTTTTCCGGCTGGGTATTTCATCACGCAAATCTTTACTTTCCACGGCTTGCGGATCGATAACCGCGCTATATTCCGGCTGTGATGCACACCAACGCCAAAATGCACGGAACATTTCAAAGCCTTGGCGTGTATTATTTGCTCGTGTTTGCGCTTCTTTCCTCTGCCATTCTTTCAAAACATTGGCTTTAATATCAACCATACGCATCTGCAATAGCGGGTACAGCACTCCTTGTGCTTTTAATCCTTTTCCGCGCTTCTTTGGTTCGCCTCCGGCTTGTGATAGGTTTTCATGATCTATTAAATGACGCGCTCCCCATCGTTTCCCGCGTTCAATATGAGCATGCTGCATTTTGTCTTTTTGGTAATCTAGATAATTTACCCATGCCGAACTTACCGTCAGAGTTTCGCGTGTTTCCTGCGCTTTTTTGATAGCGGCGGCGGCTGCTTTTGCAGCGGCTTTATCTGCCTTAACTTCGCGTGGATCATCACCTTGATCAATCATGGTTTGAAGTTGACGGGCTTCTTTTTTTGCATCGTCAATGCTATAGACGCTTACATCACCAATGGTAATTCGTCGTGTTTGCTTGTTAACCTTGGCTTGGAAAATATAACGATTTCGCTTTGATCCGGGTGTAGCTCGTACAGCAAGACCGGGCACTTCATCGCACCATAAAAATGCTTGTGTCGCATCATCAGGACATTTAAAGCCACTAACACGACCAGCCGTGAATTTTATTCTTGCCATTATTCCACCCTAAGATTTGTAACCGTTTTGTAACCGCTTTTGCAGTATACAACTGAATATTAATCAACGCAAATAAAAGGGTAGTTTTTATAACTATATTGTTATTAAAGGTTTTAATTATTTATACGAATACCGATCAACACCAATAAACACTATTATAATCGGGCTCATAACCCGAAGGTCGTAGGTTCAAATCCTGCCCCCGCAACCAGCTTATCCTTGCTGTGAATAGCCGTTTCATGCGGATTTCCAGAGAATTCAGCTTTACGGAATGAATGTGCATTTAGATTAACCATCTCACTCTTGTCTAAAAAACCTCCTTCTGAATTTTCGTCAGTACAAGATTTATCCTGCCAACCAAGGTTTTGATCACCTGTTTCGGTCATCATTTTGACTTGCTGCAACAATGGATCGTTATCGCTGATCTTTTGCTGCTTACCAGCCGCAACTATTAAAATTCCGGCAAGGTCGTCAAGCAAGTCGCAGGCATATTCTGTTCCAGACGCTTTGGGCGTAAGCACAATCTGATCAATTAGGCCTCTGAGCAAGTCTGCTCCTTCTGTTCTGGTTTCTTCTGTATATACAACTTTTTTTACAATTTTATTTTTACGCTATTAACTATTATCAAGCACTATTTTCACTACAGAAGCGCTTGAGTTTTTGTTT
>NZ_PXXU01000059.1 GCF_003011925.2 Nitrosomonas supralitoralis | reverse complement strand
TTTAGTATTTCTTTGGAAAAACTTTGATGCAGCTTATTGTCATCGGGAAATACAAAAACCCTAATCTTGGTGCCATCAGACCACGTCTTCATATGCATACTATATATAGAGCGCAACGAATTGATTGACAATGATTTCTCGTGTACTTCTATATTTGTCACAATTTCATAATGATCATTTGCTCTAACTTCAGTCTTTATACCCATAAGACATATTGCTAGAACAAAACAAAAACAGGCTCTAAGGTTTAACAAAAACCGGCCTGATAATCGGACATGAATAGAGAAAGGAAATAAATTCAAGAATTGGATTTCTGATTCAGCACTATTCAATTAGTTAGATTGAATAGGGCTATATTTGCCACAATCGGTTAAGACTTCCCAAGCATCATGATGCTCTTTATACATTCTATTTAGCATTTCTTCTACATTTGCATAATAAGGTCTGCGTATACCATGATAATTAACAGGTGGACCAATCGGACTAAAACTCAACCCATTATAACCAAGCAACCTATTCAAAGCAGGATCCTTAGCTGATATCCAATGCTTGATATTATGTTTGACTGACATACGCAGTACAGCAGCCATTAGTATTAAACTTAAGTGTGGCGTAGAACGTCTATCCGACGATCTACGCTCTCTACCTGCGTTATTGTCAGTAAAGCGTCTATCGGATGATCGCCGGTTTTCTTGAGCAGCATCTTCTGCTCTTGATCCACGACGGTCCCCTCTACGCCTATCAAACTGTTTCACAATAACGGAACGAGAAATTTCGGCAATTTGTTGACGTGGCAGTGCATTGATATTACAAAGGGTTAGATCAAGTTGCGTATACATTTCCACTGGGAAAAGTTTTTCAGGTTGTAAGGGGTTAAACAATATCAAACGGACTGAACCAATAAAATCTCCCGAAGAGCGAAATCGCAAAAGAACATGAGAAGAATGATCGTCGCAATTGTCTTTTTCCTTTTTATCGGGGTATTGTGAAGCATCAAGAAAATCATGCTCTACACAAAATACCTGATAGCGAATTCGATAAACAATCTCAAGCAATTCACTTGTATCAGCTTCTACAATTTCAAAAAACTTCTGAAAATTATTATACATATCACTCATTGAATCACCCAGTTGAGTTGTTAGAAGCAGGTTCTATCCATATTGAAGAATATTTACTTTGACTAATTCTTAGTTACTCAAATAAGAATGAATGATAATAAGTTTGTCTAATTTAATTGCGTTGAGATATTAACCTTTTCCAAGCAGCGTCATAATCGAATAAGCACGGGAACTACGGTGTATTTTCTATTTTCAATTGCTCAAAACGAATACTTTTACATTCGACAATGTAATAAATACTCATTGCTGCAATTATTTAAGTATATTTAAAGGGAATATTCAACCGATCTTTGTCATTTAGCAGAAGAATTACAATATAGACGCTAGTCTGTACACAATAAACAACATATCGACACAGGATAATGAATTTTGATGTGTACAATAATTAGTCTTGATCCAGAACAATTTAAGCAATGTGTGCCTAGTCTAAACCAGCACCTCAATCGGCGGAGGATGATCAAGAAAAGCTGTCGGACTGGCAGTCAAACCATAAGCTCCTGATTGTAAAACAACCACCAGATCGTCTACGGAAGCGGCAGCCATGGGCATTTGATCCGCCAGCAAATCCAGTGGCGTGCATAACGGCCCCACTACTGAAACAATCTCTCTTGTAGCACCTTGAACTTTGTTGCCGATAATAACGGGATAGTTTTTACGGATAACCTGACCCAGGTTCCCCGAAGCTGCCAAATGATGATGCAGCCCACCATCCGTTACGAGAAAGACTTGCCCGCGCGACATTTTTCGCTCCAAAACACGGCAAACATAAATCCCTGCTTCAGCAACCAGATACCGTCCCAGTTCAAGCGCAACCGTGGCATTTGGTAACTGCTGTTTTATTATCTGCATCAAATGCTGCAGATTGACGCCAATAGCTGCAATATCCAGCGGCTGATCGCCAGGAAAATAGGGCACACCAAAACCACCACCAATATTCAGCAGCTTCACGGGCGATGGCGCATAGTCAGCAAGTTGGATAGCAAGCTGAACGGTTTTTTCATGTGCTTCTTGAATTGCGACTGCACTCAGATTCTGTGAACCGCTAAAAACATGGAATCCCATGAAATCTAAACCCAGCAAACCCAATTGTTTCAGCACAACGGGTACATATTCAGCATCTATGCCGAATGGCTTGGGACCGCCACTCATTTTCATCCCGGAGGATTTGAGCTCAAAATCCGGATTAACACGGATTGCAACTTTGGGAGTAATACCTAAATCTCTTCCTTGTTGTGCGATCAATTCCATTTCCTGCTGCGATTCAACATTTACAATCACACCTGCGGCAATCGCGCTGCGCAGCTCATGCATTTTTTTCCCAGGCCCGGCAAAACTGATTTTTTCAGGGGCGAGGACTGTATCCAGCGCAACTCTCATCTCACCGATCGAAGCTACATCCATGCCATCGACCAAACCTGCCAAATGCTGAACCACGGCCGCCATGGGGTTGGCCTTTATCGCGTAGTGCAACAATATCTCTCGCGGCAACTTCTGGCGCAGCAATTCGACTCGTTCGGTAATTTTTTTCCGGTCATAGGCATAAAATGGTGTAGTGCCCACGCGATCCGCTAATCGAGTCAGTGCCATTCCACCTATCTGCAGGCAATCGTTTTGCACAGAAAATTGTGCAAGTGACGCATGTTCCAATAATTGATGGGTCATGGTTCGTTTCCGCTAAATAGTCGCTGCAATTGCTGAGAAAGAAATTTACGATCAATTTTACCGTTCGGATTGCGCGGCAAGCTTCCTTCCCGTACTTCAAGATGGCTTGGCAGCATATAAGCAGGCAACTGTTGTCTGCACGTGCTTAACAGGGTATCAACATCAGGCTGGATGCCTTCTCTGGCAGTAACCACCACAGCGATTGCTTGTCCCAATATAGGATGCGGAACGCCAAAAGCGACTGCCTCAGCGACACATTCCGTGGCATAGATGACTTCCTCGATTTCAGTCGGGCTGACTCGATATCCGGAAGTTTTGATCATTTCATCACGACGCTCGATAAAGTACAAAAAACCTTCCTCATCCATTTGCACCGTGTCACCCGACCACGCAGCAATTTCAGTCAGGGTTAAGCCAGCTTGAAGTGGCTTCATGGGTTTAAAACAGGTTACGGTTTTTTCCGCATCATTCCAGTAACCCATCGCAACTAGAGTGCCCCGGTGCACCAATTCTCCGGGCTCACCCGGCGCACAATGCGACCCATCTTCCCGGAGCACCAGTACTTCTGCGTTGGGTATCGCTTTACCGATCGAACCAGGACGCCGGTTGATTTCTTCTGGCGCCAGATACGTTGAGCGAAAAGCCTCGGTAAATCCATACATCAAAAAAATTTGCGAATCCGGTAAGGCGTTGCGTAATTGACTCAGCGTGGTGCGTGGTATAGTGCCACCCGAATTGGTGATATAACGCAACGAAGGCACCTTTCCCCAATTCAACTGCGCAAGTTGAATCCACAAAGGCGGCACAGCTGCTAATCCGGTAACCTGTCGCTCCTTTACAATAGCGATAATGTCACGCGGCAACAAATAGTTCATCAGGATACTTGTTGCACCTGCATAAAAAGCGGTCGTCAATTGGCTCAACCCATAGTCGAAACTCAGCGGCAGCGCAGCCAGAATCCGATCTTCCGGTCGGTTCTGCAAGTATTGCGTCACACTTTTAGCGCCAGCAACTAGATTACGATGCGAAAGCACAACCCCTTTGGGTTTCCCGGTGCTGCCAGAGGTATAAATGATCGCAGCCATATCGCTATCGATCGTTGGCATCGCTTCACTTACGCCTTCCATCTCCATCCAGCTCACAATAACGACACCGGCTATAACCGGAAGCTTGTCTTTGGCATCGACCACCACAATCATATGCAGATCACGGCAAGACAGCAAAGCAGTTTGCAGCAATTTTAATCGCGCCAACGACGTCACCAAAACTCGCACGTTACAATCAATCATAATGAAAGCCACTTGTTCCGGTTTTAATACCGGATTAATCGGAACAAAAACACCGCCCGCCGCCGTCGCCGCAAATAATGCAATGACAGTCTCAAAACGTTTCTCGAGATATACCGCAAGCCGCTCTCCTCGTCTCAAGCCAAATGCTCGCAACCCGCCTGCTCTGGCTTTAACTTGCCCAGCCAGCGTGGCATAACACATACGTTGATCTAGATAAGACAATGCTTCAGCATCAGGCGACCGTTCCGCCGCGGCAAAAATCAGGTCATGAATTAAGTCAGTCATTTATCAAACACTTCATGGTCATAACCATTAAAAATCATCAGGATTAAATTGCGCACATTATAATAGGCTTTAAGCTGCACGCATTAACGAACATGCATCGTTCCTACAATAGTCCAGGCAAAAGAAACACCGGTTTTACAGAATCGCGTAAACTATTCCTTTTCAAATCTTCGGCCGAACAACTGACACAAAAATTATGATGGTACGCACACGATTTGCACCCAGTCCCACCGGTTATCTTCACATTGGTGGCGCGCGCACTGCGCTTTTTTCTTGGGCCTATGCACGTAAGCACGGCGGCAAATTTATTTTGCGCATTGAAGACACCGATCTGGAACGCTCAACCCAACAATCGATACAGGCGATTCTCGATGGCATGGCATGGCTGGGATTGGATTATGACGAAGGACCTTTTTATCAGATGCAGCGGTTGGAGCGTTATCACGAGGTTGCCGAGCAGCTGTTACAAAATAACCAGGCCTATTATTGCTATGCTTCCAAGGCAGAGCTGGAAGAAATGCGCGAGCAGCAATTGAGTGCCGGCTTGAAACCCCGCTACGACGGACGCTGGCGTGACTCCTCAAAAACTCCGCCCGCAGGAATCAAACCGGTAATCCGGTTCAAAAACCCATTAGAGGGTCATGTCACATTCAATGATCAGATCAAAGGACGGATTACAGTTGCCAATAATGAGCTGGATGATCTGGTGTTACTGCGCAGTGATGGGGTGCCAACCTATAATTTCAGTGTGGTCATAGACGATCTGGATATGAATATTACACAGGTCATACGCGGCGATGATCATGTCAACAATACGCCACGTCAAATTAACATTCTAAAAGCCCTGAACGCACCATTGCCGGAATATGCACATGTTCCAATGATTCTGGGCGCAAACGGCGAACGTTTATCCAAGCGACATGGCGCTGTCTCGGTCATTCAGTACCGCGAGGATGGATATTTACCCGAAGCGCTGCTGAATTATCTGGCAAGGCTGGGATGGTCTCATGGCGATGAAGAAATTTTCTGCCGCGAGCAATTGGTAGAATGGTTTGATCTCACCGCAATCAATCGCTCCCCGGCAAAATTCAATCCGGAAAAACTGCATTGGATCAATCAGCAATATCTCAAAACAGCTGATAATGATCGTTTGGCTGAATTGACAGTATCATTCCTCACAAAAGACAATTGCCAAATTGATCAGGGTCCCGATTTAGCGCTTGTAGTCGACTTACTCAAGGAAAGAGTAAATACCATCGAAGAACTGGCCGATGCAGCGGTATACTTTTACCGCCCTCTGGAGCCCAGCAACGAATTAAAAGAACAACACCTGACGGCGGAAGCAAAACCGATCATGAGCGGTTTATTGGAAAAATTTAATCAAATTGAATGGACGCGCGAAGTGATTCATCAGGAAATAAAATCCATTGCCAAAGCGTATGACGTTAAATTTCCTAAAATTGCCATGCCACTGCGAGTAATGGTCACCGGAGAAATTCATACCCCTTCAATTGATGCGGTGCTGGCACTGCTCGGACGCGAAGAAACGCTTGCCCGCATTAACAATCATCTGAGCAATATTCCGGATTGATCTTTTCTTTACAATGAATCATGGCATCAGTATAATCCCCCTTCCTTTGCTCAGGGGGTATAGCTCAGCTGGGAGAGCGCTTGCATGGCATGCAAGAGGTCAGCGGTTCGATCCCGCTTATCTCCACCAGTTAATTTTAATAAAGCGAAGCTGTACCGATCATCACTGGGTCCCCATCGTCTAGAGGCCTAGGACATCGCCCTTTCACGGCGGTAACAGGGGTTCGAATCCCCTTGGGGACGCCATTAAAAACAATAAGCTGTAAAATAATAATCGCTTCTTTGTTTTTAATGCGTAAATCTGTGTCAATCCATGAAAACGAATGTTTCTTCATTATCGATGTATCCAATATCCAATCCAGCGTAAAAAGTAATCAAAAAATACTAATTCTAATTCTCGTTGGACATGCACAGATAATTGACAGGCAGCCATCTGTTTTATATGAATTGAACTGCTGCAGTTCTTACCGGTTCATATCTGCAATGGGAATAAAACAGACTGGAATCAAAAGTGCGCGATGCTGTGAAGCAAGATCAATATCCCCACTCCTCATGCCGGACCGGCAATCGATTGAGTTGATCCCGATAAAACCGCCATTTCGGCATGAATTGATCCATCAAGGCAATAAAGCGGCTGTTATGCGTAGGCTCTAACAGATGCGTCATTTCGTGCACGACGATATATTCCAGGCAAGCCAACGGTTTCTTCGCCAACTCGGTATTGAGCCTGATAGTGCCGGAATGAAAGCTGCAACTGCCCCACTTGGTTTTCATCCGCTGTACGTAAAACCTTTGCACCAGCACCCCGATGCGGGGTTGCCACTGTTCAATCAATGGCGGAATGGTTTGCTTGAGATTGTTACGATACCAGGCTGCAACAACAGCCTGTTTATTCTCCGGACTTGTGCCAGGGCGTACCGATAGAAGCATTCTGCTGTGCTTCAATTCAACCGCCGGTGGAGCGTCTTTCTCCTCAACCTTGAGCAAATAGCGCTTTCCCCAAACAAAATGGCTTTCACGGTCGATATATTCCCGTGGCGCCTCGCGTTGTTGGGCACGAAGTTTTGCCTGTTGTTGCTTGATCCAGCCCAGCTTGGAGATGACAAACACCCGCAGGGTATCGGATGACATAGCGACCGGCGCCGAGACTTTGACTTTGCCATCCGGTGGATAGACGCTCAAATGAACATTCTTGATGTTTTTATGAATAACTTCCACCTCAAGATCATTCAGTCTCATGGTTGCAATTTCAGTAATCACTTTGCTGCTTGACGATGGCAAAAATCCGTTCGACTTCATCGACATCGTTCACGATTTTAAAAATCGCTTGTTGGATATCGCTTTCTCTTGCCGGATTATTACGCCAATCATCCTGCTTGCTGTCCATCACCGCGTCATTTATTTGCAGCACCAGCGCCTCGTTTTTGCCTAAATTGTTATACAGCACACGCTTGGCTCTGGTATTCAGTGACTTTGGCGTATCGTCCGGTTGTGCGGCCACAACCTGGTTGGCGAGATCAGCAATCTTTTGTAAATACTCTTGATACTTCTCTGCATTTTCTTTTCTGAATTTAATAATTTCACCCAGCAGCTTGGACATTTTTTCAAAGTACGCCGGATCAAGCAGGTGGTTCTTGATGATATGGCTGCGCACATTGTTTTCGATGGTTTCTGCCACCGCTGCTTGATTGGATTTGATGCCATCCGGCATGGCACCGATGGCCTCGGCGAGGCCGCTTTTCACAATGATTTCCAGCATCGGCATATCGGCGAACGGTGAAATCACCACCGATTCTTCCGCCTGGATATAGCGGTCGATCAGATGGCGCATGTCCGCTTCATACGCTTTCAGATCAATTTTCTCATTGGACGCGTTTTTGATGATATCCCGCAGTTTAAGGAAGTGATCCACGCGGTTCTTGATATGCTCAGTCGCATCGGCGGTGTAACCGGCGGCTTCCATGTCGTCACCGATATTGGCGTAAGCCCGGATCAAATTGGCGGTCGCTTTGTATAGCGCTGTCCGTTGCACTTCACGTGCCTTCAGATCGTCGGGGATTTCGGTATTGCCGCAAAAGTAATGCATATGTTGCAGATCCCCTCGGGGCGGTTCCACTTTCTCGCACAGCAACTCCAGTTCTTCCAGCGCATAATCCAGCCACTCGCGGCCTTTGGTCAGCCGATCCTGGATCAGGATATCGCAATCCCTGGCTTCAAACTCATCGTAATCCAAGGCTTCGGTATACACCTGAATCGCGCCGGTGCCTTTTTCATTCACCAGCTTCTTGAACAAATCCTTGTAATCCACGATGAAACCGAATTTTTTATCTTCGCTATCGAGCCGGTTCACCCGGCAGATGGCCTGAAACAGGCCATGATCCTGCATCGATTTATCGATGTACAAATAGGTGCAACTGGGCGCATCAAAACCGGTCAGCAATTTATCGACCACGATCAACAGCTTCATATTGGCCGGTTCGTCGACAAAAAGCTTTTTTGCCTGATCTTCGTAAGTTTCGGTCCTGGATTTGCCCGGCTCGGCATTGATATGCTTCAGCAAGGCGTCATAGGTGTTATAGATAACTTGCTTGTCGGTTTCGGTATTCGCCCCGGTTTCTTCGGTGGTGATGTCCCGGGATTGCGGATTATACGAAGTGACCACCGCGCATTTGCCCTTCAACTCGGTTGCCTGAAACAACTCGTAGTAGCGGCAGGCTTCGAAAATGCTGGATGCCACCAGGATGGCGTTACCCCGTTGCGTGCTCAAACGCGGCTTGACGCTGAAATCCCCGACGATATCGGTCACCACCTTGTCCATGCGCGATTTGGAACTGAGCACGTTTTGCATCGTGCCCCATTTCCGTTTCAGCTCGGCTTGCTGGAAATCGTTCAATCCTTTGGTTTTGGCGGCAAACCACTCGTCGATTTTTTGCTGCGAGCTCAGCCGCTGATCAATGTCACGCGCTTCGTACACCAGATCGAGCACCACCCCGTCTTCCACCGCTTCGTTGAACTTGTAGGTATGAATGTATTTGCCGAAAACTTCCAGGCTGGTGGCTTTGTCTTTTTTCAGCAATGGGGTGCCGGTAAAACCGATAAAAACCGCGCCGGGCAATAATGCTTTCATGGTTTTGTGCAGCTTGCCGCTTTGCGTGCGGTGGCATTCATCGATGAAAACAAACAATTCCCCAATGGCGTAGCTCGGCTGGCTCTGCAGTTGGTCGATAAACGCATCAAAATCATCGATATCCCGTCTGCCGAACTTGTGCACCAAAGAACATAACAGGCGCGGCCTGGCCTGCCCCAGTTGCGCGATCAGATCGCGCCCGCTGCGGGTGCGGTAAATCGCTTCCCCGGCATCCCTGAACACGCTCTCGATCTGCTTATCCAGTTCATCGCGGTCGGTGACGATGGCGATGCGGGCATGCGGATTATGCTCCAGTATCCACTTGGCCAGCAGCACCATGACGATGCTTTTGCCGCTGCCCTGGGTGTGCCAGATGATCCCGCCCTCTTTGCGGCGCACATGCGCCTGCGCGGCTTTGACGCCGAAATACTGATGCGCGCGCGGCAATTTCTTGATGCCGCCGTCGAACAACACAAAATCGTGCAACAATTCGATCAGCCGTTGCGGGTTGCAGATTTTGGCGAGGTATTTATCCAGCTTGTAGCCGCTGTTGTCCGCTTCATCTTCTTTCCACTTAAGGAAAAACTTTTCCTGCGTACCGATGGTGCCGTATTGCAACCCTTCGGAATCGTTACCGGCAAACACGAACTGAATGGTGTTGAAAAATTTCTCGATGAATTCCAGTTTCTGGTTCACCAGGCTCTGGCGAATGCCTTCGCCGATGGAAATACGACTGTTTTTCAGTTCCAGCACGCCGATGGCGATACCGTTGACGTACAGCACGATATCCGGGCGCTTTTCCTTTTCGCCGAACACGGTCACTTCTTCGGCAATGTAAAAGTCGTTTTGCTCAGGGTTGCGCCAATCGATCAAATGCACCGTATCGGTGGGCAATCCGGCTTCCGTTTTAGTGTGTACGCCATAGCGCAGCAGTTGATAAACAGCCTTGTTGTTGTGATACAGATTCGGGCCGTGATGGTTGGCAGCGCTGTGCAATTTATCCAGCGCCTTGTTGATCTGGCTTTGATCGTAGCCTCTAGCTGCCAGGTAGCGCGTCAATTGCGGCACTTCGATGTTGCTATTGCCCGGTCGGTCTTCCCAATTGCCGAGATAGATGTAACCCAATTGCTCGCAGAACAACTTCACGATACGGTTTTGCGTCGCCCGTTCGGGTTTGCCGACAGCATCACTGCTGAACGGGTTTAGGGTCACGCCACCGCTCCGGTTTTGCTTTCCGGTTTCACCAGCCGGATTCGTCCTGTCAGCAGGTTTTGCATCATGCCTTGCTTGATCTGCCGGTATTTGGTGAGTTTGGTTTCGAGCGCGGCGATTTCGGCGTCCATGTCGGAGAGAATGGTAGCGATGCGGGTTTGTAATTCTTTTTTCTCAGGAATATTTATCACAAAATTATATATATCCGCTGGACTTATATGAGGTATTGCTGTGACAGTTTTTAATGAATCACAATGTTTTGTAAATATTTCAGAGCACACCCACTCTTTAATGTAATTTATATCAAAAGATTCAGATTTTGACCTTATTCTGGCTACTCTTTGAAGCAGCAGGGCAGGCAAATCTGATTGTTTTAATTGAGAAAAACTTCTCCCAACAAGCGATCCATCCATTGCAACAACAATATCTCCTTCAAGCAATTCGTACCTTCTAATATCAGAAGTCGTTGAAAACCAATATTTTGTTATCTCATCGTTCCAATCAGTTTGTCCACGTTTGATATTAGAGCCTCTTAGTAATCGTATTCCTTCATTCGTATACCCTAAGCTCGAAAATGGAAATCCCGTCAATAAATCTGTTATCTCGCCCAACTTCTTCACCATCCACCCCGCTTTCAACCGTCCATTTTCATAAGGATTGAGGAGGGTTTGCATGGCACCTTGTTTGATCTGGCGTTTTTTGGCGATGAGGCGGGTGAGGGATTGAATCAGGGCATCGGCATCGCTGAGGGCGCTGGCGATGGCGGTTTGTTCGGTTGTAGTTAGAGGAAGTGGAATTCTAAAAGGATTAATATGCTTATTATTTATTTGAGGTATGGAGGTAGTGTCTGCTATCTGTGCTAATCCTTGGAAGTCTAAACAATAAAATAAATATTCATTCACTAATCCATTAGTTGTTGTCAAAGTCATCAAATTCGTATCCATAAAGGAATCTTTTTTCAAGATACGAATTTTATTTAATAAAATTGATGCTCCTCTTTTTGGGAAAATTATGCTGCCAGCAGGCACAGTTTTTCCTACCTTAAGCATATACGGAGTTTCTTCAATATATTTGTCCCCTGCATTAAGTTGCTCAACTTTATAATAAGGAATACCTTCATTGACAAATTTATATTTTGAGGGACTCTCGCCGCTATTAATATCAACAAAATCTTTTAGTTGACAGACATCCCAATCCTCCGGAATCACCCCCACCTCAGTTTGCTTGTAGCCCGGTTTCAATTCCATGCAAACCCCATCTTGCGCAGGTGCGCGTTCACAGCCTGTTCCAGCTCTTCCACCTGCTGGTTTTGCTGCGGCAGCGGGGTTTCATAGCGCTCGGCGAGTTCCTTGATACGTTGTGTTAAACGCTGGCTGATGCGATCCATCTCGGTATGAATGTCTTTATCGATGGCGGCGATCCATTTGTCGTCGACCACCAGTTGTTTGATCTGGTCTGCGGTAAGTGTCGGGTAGAACGACAGCAGACTGACATCCAGCGCCATTTCGGCGGCATGAATGGCTTTCTTGGTCGCCGCTTCCTGTTCCAATAGTTCCAGGTATTGTTTGAGGATTTTTTCTTCTTCAATCGCTTCCGGATCGTTTTTGATTTCTTTCAGACGTGTGTTGATGCTGGCTTTGTTGATCTTGTCGAGTTCGGCAAACACACCCTCTTCACCGCCGTGTTCTTCTGCCATTTCCAGCAACCGGCTTTGCAGCGTTTCCAGTTCGGTATTCAGCGCATCGATGGCCTGCTGCTGTGCGGCAAAGTAGCGGTGAATCACCAGCGCCTTCGGTATCAGATCGCAGGTCCAGCCTTTATCGACGGTTTTGGTGACCTGACCGTCTTTGGTTTTCTTTTCTTCAACGATGCGGTAAGTGGCCGCTTGCCAGCCATCGGCGGCGATCAGGTAGCAATCGTCCTGCATCACGTCGAACCAGTAATTCATCAGGTGCTGGTAAACATCGTAGCGGTCGATCAAGGCGCGGCCTTCGTAGGTGGCGAGCAAGGCTTCGCTGATGCTGTGGATGATGTCCTTCGGATGAAAACCGGGTTGCAGTGCTTTCAACGCGGCGGTGGTGTTGTTTTCCCATTGGCAGAACACCCGATTCATGTCGGCCATGTAGCCGACGAATTCAGGATGCGCGTAAATGGTTGGCTTGATGGCGTCCTTGCTGACTTTCAGGCTCAGATAGTTGGGGCTGCGTTTCGCCTCGGTGAATAACGCCGCTTTCAGGTTGGGGCACACCGCCCAGTAATCGTGCAATGCGTCGATATCGGCCCTGGGTATATCGCCCAGCAGATGCGCTTCGATGTCTTGCAGGTCTTCGGTTTCTGAGCTGTCGATATAGCGCGGAATGTTGAGGTTGAATTCGTTTTTCTCGATTTCGCTGAACGATACGATTTTGCTATAGCCTGCGATTTCGATCTGCTTATTGAACACATCGACGATTCTGTGGAAATCCATTTCCCGCAGGCGGTTCTTGTTGCCGTCTTTCATGAAGCCTTTGCCGGCGTCGATCATGAAAATGCCCTTGCGGTTTTGCGCATTTTCCTTGTCGAGGACGATGATGCACGTCGGGATGCCGGTGCCGTAAAACAGGTTGGCCGGCAGGCCGATGATGCCCTTGATCAATCCCTTGCGGATGATGGCGGTACGGATGGCGGCCTCGACATTGCCGCGGAACAGCACGCCATGCGGCAGAATGCACGCGCCTTTGCCACGGCTTTTCAGCGAACGGATGATATGCAGCAGGTAGGCGTAATCGCCGTTTTTATCCGGCGGCACGCCCAATCCATCAAAGCGCTGAAACGGATCGTTAACGGTATCGACCCCGTTGCCCCAGCGTTTGTCGCTGAACGGCGGATTGGCGACGACGTAATCGAACGTCTTCAGCCCACCCTGTTCATAGAGAAACAGCGGGTTGGCCAGGGTATTGCCTTGCTTGATCTCGGCGCCGGGGTTGTTGTGCAGGATCATGTTCATGCGCGCCAGGCCGCTGGTGGCGGCGTCTTTTTCCTGACCGTACAGCGTCACCGGCGTTTTGGCGGCATCACTCACTTTCAACAGCAATGAACCGGAGCCGCAGGTCGGATCGTAAACGGTGGTCGAGGCCGTGGTTTCGGCCTGATCGATGCCGATGATGCGCGCCATGATGCGGCTGACTTCCCGCCGGGGTGTAGAACTGCCCCTTGCTCTTGCCGCTTTCGGTGGCGAAATGGCGCATCAGGTATTCGTAGGCATCGCCGAGAATGTCATCGCCTTCCGCGCGGTTCCTGCTGAAATCCAGCGCCTTGTTTTCAAAGATGGCGATGAGGTTGCTGAGCCTGTCGACCATATCCTTGCCGCTGCCGAGTTTTTCCGGATCGTTGAAATCCGGCATGCTGGACAATTTGTTGGCAGTGGCGAGCGGCGCGATGATTTTCTTGTTGATGTCATCGCCAATGGTCGACTTGCCCTTGAGCGCCACCATATCCTTGAAACTCGCACCTTGCGGAATCTTGATCGGGGCAAATGGCTGACCGGCGTATTTGTCACTGACATATTTGATGAACAGCATCACCAGCACATAGTCCTTGTACTGGCTGGCATCCATGCCGCCGCGCAATTCATCGCAGCTCGACCACAGGGAGGAATAAAGCTCGGATTTCTTAATTGCCATATGTTTTTGTTATTAGAAATACAATAATATATTTAAATGTACTATATCGAATAGTCCGCCAGATTCTACCAGTATGTGAAGAAGTACATATATGGCAAAACACTATTCTGCAAAAACTTTTTTTCGTAATGCGCCGAAGGTTATGTTGATGAGGTATTTTGCTAAAACAGGCCGTTAAAAAACTATCCGCATTGCTGCTACGGTGTTGAAGGTTGAAATTGCAGCATTCTGGCGAATTTCATTGACGTGATGGCGCATTACTTTTATCTTCACCCCATTAACCAACTGGAATTTCCAACTAATTAGCACCAAGATAATCTCTATCTGTAATTTTCGTATTATTATTATGGTGTTCAAGTTTTAGCTGCAAAAGCCTTCATGAATCATGCATTTTATTAATCGCTTAAATAAAAACATTCAATCTTAGAATCTATGCGGGAGAAATCTAATGAACGACTTAATGAAAAAAATAATCACATTGGAACAAGAAAGGAATCTGACTAAGGATTTTGACCCTAAGATCCGGGCTCTGAAGCTTATCTCAGCTGCAGGGAAGTTATCCCGCTCAATCGCGATGAGAGAAGATTGCCGCAATGATGTTGGCAACTGCATTGTCAACATACTGATTCTTTCTGTCATTAACGACTATGGCATTGAAGAATTTCTAGCTGCATCAAACTTATCGAATATTGATGAGAATCATGACAGCGTCAGCAGCTATATGTATGAACTGTGGGGAGCGCTGGGCTTACTATCTACTGCGATAACGGAAGGTAACGACTATAGATCAACTTTAGATGATATGGTGATCATATTATCCGGAATCGCAAGGTTTTCAAGTTATTCCTTGGAGGAATGCGCTGATATCGCCTACAACAACAGCCAGGGTTTAAGTTAGAACAGCAATTACCATAAATGCTTGGGAGGCCTATTCCCACTGTGGAGCAGGCCTTCTGAGCAGTTGTCAATGCCAGCACTTTTCCAGTCCGAGGGTTGATCCGCCCTTACCGTCACCCGCAAAGATGTTCCGATAATAAATCCAGCGGCGACTTTAATGCACTCGCTCGGACTTAATCAAACAATCATCCGTTTTATTTTGTTGGCTTCCGTACATACGGATTTCGTCATAGAAGATATTCTTAAAAAGATCAGTCGAAACCGTTTTCGAGGCAGCTGACACCAGGCAGAAACAGGCATAAACGCAGTTTATGCTTAATAAATGAGCATCTTAGCCTGTTTTCAAACACCGTAGCAGCATCGCAGATTGTTTTTCAGCGTCCTGTTAGCCACGCCATGTTGTAAATAGTCATCGGAAAATATCTTACTATATTGGAAATAATCATATGACGGCGACACCCACACTCGCGCATGAAACAAAACAGCATCATTCCAGTGTCATCAATCCCATAAAGGTTGATCCTGCCGCACCTCTTTTCATCGTGCTTAATGCGTCATCGGGTAATGATGAGGCGGTCACTGTTCGTGAAACGATTGAAACCGTACTGAAGCAGGCGGGACGTGAATTCGAATTATTCTTGGTAACACATTCCGAAACTATCACAAACGTGGCGCGTGATACCGTTCGCCGGGCGCGTGAAAGCAATGGAGTCGTAGTGGCTGCAGGAGGTGATGGAACCATTAACGCGGTGGTGCAAGCCACATTGGGCAGTGGTTGTCCCCTTGGCGTTATCGCTCAAGGCACCTTTAATTATTTCGGGCGGACGCATAATCTGCCAGAAGATACAGCCCAAGCTACCCGGGTATTATTAAGCACATTGGCCTACCCCATACAGGTCGGTTTCGTCAATGACCGCGTGTTTTTGGTTAATGCCAGTTTAGGGCTATATCCGCAATTGCTCGAAGATCGCGAGATCTACAAACGAAAACTTGGCCGAAACCGCTGGGTGGCATGGATATCTGGCCTGTATACAGTATTGCGTTATCATCGCCAGCTAAATCTGACCATTGAGCATAAAGGAAACATCAGCACATTATTGACGCCGACATTATTCGTCGGTAATAACCGGTTACAACTGGAACAGATCGGCATTGAAGAAACATCCATAGCGGATAGGGGCGAGCTCACGGCCATCGCGATCCGCCCGGTCAACACGTTAACCATGATAGGACTGGGTTTGCGGGGCGCGCTGGGGCAACTGGGTGAAGCCGAACATGTATTATGCTTTTCATTCAGTAGTATCGTAGTCAAACCGGCACTATTTGGTAGAAAGCTTATCAAAGTAGCAACCGATGGTGAAATTACCTATTTACGCACACCGATCGAATTTCGAGCTGCTGATCAAGCACTGTATCTTCTGCAACCGGCACCCGCCGACGTAAAGTAATTGGAAGCACATCATGGCGATGCTTTGGCAAATCTCGGATCTGCATTTCGGTACTGAACGTCCCGAAGTTGTATCCGCGCTGGAAAACCTGGTGCGTTCAATGCCGCCCGAATTGGTGGTGTTGTCTGGCGACATTACCCAGCGCGCGCGACGTGCAGAATTTCAAGCTGCGCGCTCGTTTGTTGACCGCTTGAGCGCACCCGCCACCCTGATTATTCCGGGAAATCACGATATTCCACTGTTCAACCTGATTGATCGCGCCATAGCTCCCTATGCCAATCATTGCCGCAGCTTCGGCCCTGAACTAGAGCCGGTGTATGATTCGCCCACTATGCTGGTGATCGGCGTAAACACCACCCGTCGCTGGCGTCATGTTGATGGAGAGGTTTCAGCCAATCAACGCGAGCGCGTGGCGCAACGCCTCAGCCGTGCTTCTGCTGAACAATTGCGCATCGTCGTCACTCACCAGCCGGTTGCCGTGACCCGTGCAGAGGATATAACCAACTTGCTGCATGGACACAAGGCGGCAATATACGACTGGTCTAATGCCGGCGCCGATCTGATACTAGGTGGGCATATCCATTTACCCTTCGTGTTACCGTTACATAAGTACTATGATGATTTGAGACGTCAAGTATGGGTAGCTCAGGCAGGCACCGCAGTATCCACTCGCATTCGCAGAGGTGCCAATAACTCGGTCAATTTAGTTCGCAGCACTGGTATGCTGAAGGGATCACGCACAGCTATGGTACAACGCTGGGACTATAGTGATACGGCACGGAGATTTACGCTCAAGCATACCGATTCTATGCAATTCGGTTCCCGCCAGTTGCACAATGATATGGAATAACTCAACTTTTCAGGCTTTGCAAAAGTCTATAACTGGAAAGAACATTATTTCGTTTAGGAAAGTCATGAAAAAGATGAATTTCTGGTCAGACTAAAGTCCTTCCATCGCTCTAAAGAGCGAGCAAAATTTGATTAAGATACCTAAGTAAACTTCAAGAGATTTAAAGGCAAAAGTGACACTGGGGACAATGGATTGAAAAAGTGGATGAAGGAGGAATTTTTTGGATGAAAGATTCAAAACAGCTTCAGTAGCTTAAATTCTGATTTAGGAGAATGAAATATGAGGAATCGACAAAAACCAGTTATTGTCCTCACAGGCGCTTCCGGCAATATCGGTTCTACGCTTTGCACTGCTTTGAAAAAAACTTACCGTGTCATAGGATTGGATGTTAACCCCTGTGAAAAAGCAGATGCCAGTTTCGATTGCGACCTGACTTCGGAAGATTCGGTAAAACTCGCTTTCTACAAAATACGCGCGCAATATGGCAATCATATAGCTGCAGTCATACATTTGGCTGCCTACTTTGATTTTACTGGGGAAGACAATCCTTTATATCAGAGCGTAACTGTCGAGGGCACACGACGTTTACTGAAAATATTACAAGATTTCAGCGTTGAGCGATTTATTTATACCAGCACCATGCTGGTCCACAAACCAGGAGTTCCTGGCCAAAAAATCAACGAGGATAGCCCGATCCAACCGGGCTGGATCTATCCGCAGTCCAAAGCTGATGCGGAAACGGTAATTCGGCAAGAGCACGGCAAGATCCCCTACACAATTTTACGTCTGGCAGGTCTTTATGATGACAACAGCGCTGTGCCGACATTGTCTCATCAAATTGTTCGAATCTATGAGCGCGAATTTAAAAGTCATCTTTACACCGGAGACTTGTTGGCAGGACAGGCTTTTATCCATAAAGACGACATGGTGGATTTATTTCTACGGGTAGTGAATTGCCGCAACAAATTGCCTGAAGACAATATTCTGCTCGCGGGTGAAAGTGAGGTTATGAATTATCAGGAATTACAGAACCGAATTGGTCATTTGATCTTTGGCAAAACAGTCTGGCAGACCATTAACATCCCGGAATTTATCGCCAAACCGGGAGCCTGGCTAGAAGAGCACACAGAACCGATAGTTCCTGATGCTTTTGATCAGGGTGAAAAACCATTTATTAAGCCGTTCATGATTAATCTGGCCTCTGACCATTACGATCTTGATACCAGTCGAACGCGAACATTATTAGAATGGCAACCAAAACATAGCATTTATAATGGCTTGAAAAAGCTTATTGCAGACCTAAAACGCGATCCTGCTGCCTGGTATAAAAGAAACCGCATTATGCAACCTGATTGGGTGCAAACGGCGGATGAGAAAGATGAGAATCCTGATCAGATAAGGCGCAAGCACGAAACTGAATATCGCCAAACTCATCACGACAATATTTGGGCACATTTTCTCAATATGGGGCTGGCTTTGTGGTTAATTACTGCTCCTGTTACCTTGGGATACGAGTCTCAGGCCATGATTTGGAGTGATGTGATTTCTGGTTTGGTATTACTCGTTGTATCGTTTATCTCATTATCCTGGCGTTTTGGTTTTGCTCGTTGGATAGGCGGTGCTATCGGACTCTGGTTATTAGGCGCTCCGTTAATTTTCTGGGCACCGTCAGCCGCAGCTTATCTTAACGATTCAATTGTCGGCATGCTGGTGATGGGCCTTGCAATAGCAACGCGTCCCACGCCCGGTATCTCACCCGTCGCGGCACAAACCGGGCCTACTATTCCCCCAGGCTGGTCTTATTCACCTTCCGGTTGGTTGCAGCGTTTGCCCATTATCATTCTGGCATTTGTTGGTTTTTTTATCTCTCGATATTTATGCGCTTATCAATTGGGCCATATTGACGCAGTTTGGGAGCCTTTTTTTGAGGGAAATGCACACGATCCCAAAAACGGCACGGAAGAAATCATCACATCCTCTGTCTCCAAGGCATGGCCGGTACCGGATGCCGGGCTTGGGGCCATGACTTATGCACTAGAAATTCTGACGGGGCTGATGGGTTCATCTCAACGCTGGCGCACGATGCCATGGCTAGTAATCCTATTCGGCATCATGATTGTGCCATTGGGTGCTGTTTCTATTATTTTTATCATCATCCAACCCATCATACTTGGCACATGGTGTACCTTATGTCTGATTGCAGCTGCAGCCATGCTGATACAAATTCCGTATTCGCTGGACGAACTGATAGCGACCGGTGAATTTCTATACCGCAGAAAGAAGCAAGGACGACCATTTTTGCGTATTTTTTTTCAAGGCGATACCGATGATGGAAAAGTAGAGCCCGTGCACAATGAATTTGCACAATCCCCGTTGAAAGTCACGAGGGAAATGCTGGGCGGCGGAGTGACATTACCATGGAGTCTGACCTGCTGTATTTTTATTGGCGCCTGGTTAATGTTTACGCGCATAACACTGGGATCGGACACAAACATGGCCAATGCGGATCATTTGATTGGCTCACTGGTACTCACTGTAGCAGTCACTGCACTGGCTGAATCAGGTCGGTCTTTTCGTTATCTGATCATACCGCTCGGTGCAGCTTTATTGTTTACTCCTTTTATCTATGACGTAGAATTTATAGCTTTAATATTCAGCATAGGCTGCGGATTGTTGTTGATTGGACTCAGTTTGCCGCGCGGCATTATTCACAACAGCTATGGAAAATGGAATCGTTTTATAGTTTGAATCATTTTCGGTTGCATTGAATCTAATTCTCTTGGCTGAATTAGCCGGAGTAATCTGGATAGCATGAACCTGTTTATCCTGCGATATTGATGCAATCGCCGAGCAAACAAAATTGGTCAGCACCGTTTACTCGGGCGGCAGGAATCCTGCTCACTTCGATTTATTGTATAGAGCTTTTAACACATTCAAAAATAAAGGCTCTAGCAGCAGAACCATTGAAAAACGTTTTCGAGACAGCAGATACAAGGGAAGGACAAGCGAAAAATGCAATTTATGCTTCATTCCAAGTAAATTAGTTA
>NZ_PXXU01000058.1 GCF_003011925.2 Nitrosomonas supralitoralis | reverse complement strand
TTTCTAAATAATCCGGGCTGTATGGGATTGATCAAAATTTGATCAATCTCGAATTAAAGTAACCTATGGCGGATAAAAAGTTAGTAGGCAATAATTAAAAATAGGTTGCCACAAATGGAATGTGGTGCGCTTAAAGGAGATTGTTGATATCAGGCTTTGATCGGATGGTTATTTTTAACGATCATCAAAGTTCGTTAAAAAATCAAAATCTTTTAGATGGGATGATTGATGGTAATTTATTAATAGCCTGCTTTAGAGCCGCATGAGACCTAGATCCTTGGCGGAGGCGGTGAGATTCGAACTCACGGTAGAGTCACCCCTACGGCAGTTTTCAAGACTGCTGCCTTAAACCGCTCGGCCACGCCTCCCTTTCTGAGCTTGCAGGTCGAATCATACCTTTTAGCGTGCTTTTTGGCTAGTTGCTGAGCATCTAATTTACCAGCCAAGTAAGAAATTGTTGGGGGTAATCCTAGGTATTGTGCCTGATTGTTATATCTGATTTTCTGGTCTCTTGAATGTAACTTTATGTATTGCTATTGGATTTCTATATTAATTCGTTCTTATGGGTACTCATTAGTGGATTTGTTGACATAATCCAGGCTTAGGAAAAGTGTATTTTAAGAGGCAGTAGATGTAGTGTTCTGATCCGCAGATAGCAAAACTCGAGAAGGTACATATCAGATCAAGATGTGGCGTACGCATGCATCTGGACGGTTTGTTTTGTGCTGCGTGTGCAGCCTTATATTGCGTGTTTTGTTGCTCTGCATGTTATTTTGGCGACATCATGTTTTATTATTTATAAGCAGGCACTGCATTATTACCGCACTAAGGCGGGTTTTTTTGATGTAGGTATTTCTATCCACTAATATTCTGGATAGCAGCGTCACTTTGGCGATCAGTGCTGCCGTCTGCTTTGTTGTATGTGGTATAGCTGCTACGGTGTTAAAAACAGGCTCAAAATGCTCATTTATTAAGCATAAGTTGCGCTTTTCGCCTGTTTTTGCCTTGTGTCCGCTGCCTCGCAAACGTTTTTCAACGGCTGTTAGGAAGCTTATCTCGCTACAATCTGAGAATCCTGATTGATCGTGACAGAACCTATTGCTTCAGTGCGATAATAAGCAATCAGATTGACGGTGGTAATTAAGGAACTTGAAGAATAAAGATTTATTTTTTTACTTGAAAAATTATGATTTGGAAACCTAATGTAACTGTTGCGGTGGTTGTTGAGCAGAATGGTAGATATTTGCTGGTGGAAGAGGAGCCAGAGGCGGGATGTGGTTTATTTTTGAATCAACCGGCAGGGCATCTGGACCCAGGAGAATCCATCATTCAAGGAGCAATACGGGAGACGCTGGAGGAAACTGCATATACCTTCGAACCTGAGTATGTATTGGGTATATATCAGTGGTATTCACATCGTGCAGATACTAATTATATTCGATTTGCATTTGGCGGATGCGTTACACATCACGATCCTGAACAGAAACTTGATGCCGGCATTCTAAGGGCATCTTGGTTTGGTTTTGATGAAATTAATCAGATGATTCAACGGCATCGCAGTCCTCTGGTTATGCAATGTATTCGTGACCATCTTGCCGGTAAGCGCTATCCATTGGAATTGCTGATGCATTATGAATCCTAAGGCAATGAGAAAATATCGTGTGATCGTTGGGATGTCTGGTGGCGTTGATTCATCCGTGGCTGCATATCTTTTGAAACAGCAAGGCTATGATGTGATGGGATTATTTATGAAAAATTGGGAAGATGATGATACTGATGAGTATTGTACTTCCCGGCAGGATTTTCTAGATGCAGTATCGGTTGCTGATGTTATTGATATTCCGATTGAAGTAGTAAATTTCTCGGTTGAATATAAAGATCGAGTATTCTCACAATTTCTTGCAGAATATCAAGCCGGACGCACACCGAATCCTGATGTATTGTGCAATGCTGAGATCAAATTTAAGGCATTTCTGGACCATGCAAATAAACTAGGTGCTGATTATATTGCCACAGGTCATTATGCCCGGGTGCGTAAAGTTGGTAGTGTTTTTCAATTATTAAAAGGTGAAGATGGAAACAAAGATCAAAGCTATTTTTTGTACCGATTGAATCAAGCACAACTTGCTAAGTCGCTCTTTCCCATCGGACATCTCTATAAGCGCGAAGTACGTCAAATAGCCAGAGAGCTGAAGTTACCTAATTACTCCAAAAAGGACAGTACAGGGATATGTTTTATCGGTGAGCGTCCATTTCGGGAATTTCTTAATCGTTATTTACCGCACAAACCTGGTGAAATTCAAACAACTGACGGAAAAGTCATTGGTCAGCATATCGGATTAATGTATTACACCATAGGACAACGACAGGGATTGGGAATTGGCGGGATCCGGAATGGCGAAGATGAGCCATGGTTTGTAGCAGCCAAAGATATGGGCAGAAATGTTTTGACAGTGGTGCAAGGTCATAATCACCCGGATTTATTTCGTCCCTCTCTTAAGGCAATAGATTTAACATGGATCAATGAAAAAAAACCGCATTGCAATTGGGTTTACGCTGCAAAAACACGCTATCGCCAGACTGATGCGCCTTGCGCAATTACAAGCCTGACCAGTGAATGCTGCCAAGTGGAATTTGCACAAAATCAATGGGCAATCACACCAGGGCAATCCGTTGTTATTTACGAGAGTCAAGTATGCTTGGGTGGAGGGATCATAGCGTAATGATTCAAAGCGCTTCATTTCTTCAATTAAATAAAATTTTTTGCTGTGACAAAAAATTTTATTTTCTTGCCATATAAATTCCTTTTAATTCCTGTTGTTATATTAAATTCATAATTTTCTTATTCTGCGCTCTTGAAATTCTCAATCACAAACCCTACTATTAGCACTCGTAGTCACTGAGTGCTAATGGGAATCCCAATATTAGAATCTTGACTGTTTTAGTGATGTTAAAAAATGATGTGCATGCTATTGCACAAATATTAGTTTTTTTATTTTGAGAGGAGAGAACAGCATGAAAATTCGCCCTTTACACGATCGTGTGATCGTGAAGCGATTGGAAGATGAACGTAAAACAGCTTCAGGTATCGTTATTCCGGATAGTGCAGCAGAAAAACCAGACCAAGGCGAGATTCTGGCAATAGGAAAAGGAAAGGTTGGAGATGATGGAAAAATCCGTCCGCTGGAAGTGAAAGTCGGCGATAAAGTGTTATTTGGCAAATATGCTGGACAATCCGTCAAGGTTCAAGGCGAAGAGCTTTTGGTCATGCGTGAAGAAGATATTATGGGTGTAATAGAAGGATAAATTCGCCAGTTCGATGGCACGCATCAAATAATGTATTGAGAGATTAGGAGAAAAATATGTCAGCAAAAGAAGTGAAATTCGGTGATTCAGCACGCCATAGAATGGTGGCCGGTGTAAATATTCTAGCCGATGCAGTGAAAGTAACATTAGGCCCTAAAGGCCGGAATGTTGTGCTGGACCGTTCTTATGGTGCGCCTACCATCACCAAGGATGGAGTATCTGTTGCCAAAGAAATTGAATTAAAGGACAAGTTTGAGAATATGGGCGCACAGATGTTAAAAGAAGTAGCTAGCAAAACATCTGATATAGCCGGCGATGGTACAACAACTGCAACCGTGTTAGCGCAAGCCATCGTTAAAGAAGGTATGAAATATGTTGCGGCTGGTATGAATCCAATGGATCTCAAGCGCGGAATTGATAAAGCTGTAAGCGTGGCGGTTGACGAGTTGAAGAAACTTTCAAAACCATGTACGACAGCAAAGGAAATTGCGCAAGTTGGAAGTATTTCTGCAAATTCTGATAACGAAATAGGCAAGATCATTGCAGATGCAATGGATAAAGTGGGCAAAGAAGGCGTTATTACAGTTGAAGACGGATCAGGATTGCAGAATGAGTTGGAAGTTGTTGAAGGTATGCAATTTGATCGTGGCTATTTGTCGCCCTATTTTGTAAGCAGTGCAGAAAAGCAGATCGCGCTGTTAGATAATCCATATATTTTGTTACATGACAAGAAAATTTCTAATATTCGTGACTTGTTACCGGTGTTGGAACAAGTAGCTAAAGCGGGCAAGCCATTGTTAATTATCGCAGAGGATGTGGATGGCGAGGCACTTGCAACATTGGTAGTGAACAATATACGTGGCATTCTCAAAACTTGTGCAGTTAAAGCGCCTGGTTTTGGTGATCGCCGTAAAGCCATGTTGGAAGACATTGCAATTTTAACTGGCGGTACGGTAATTGCTGAAGAAGTTGGCTTAACGCTGGAGAAAGCTACTTTAGATGATCTTGGTCAAGCCAAGCGTATTGAGGTGGGTAAGGAAAATACTACTATTATTGATGGCGCAGGCAATGGCGGAAATATTGAAGGTCGTGTCAAACAAATCCGCGCCCAAATTGAAGAAGCTACCAGTGATTATGACAAGGAAAAACTGCAGGAGCGTGTGGCTAAGCTTGCGGGCGGAGTTGCATTGATTAAAGTCGGTGCTGCTACTGAAGTTGAAATGAAGGAGAAAAAAGCTAGGGTTGAAGATGCATTGCATGCAACTCGTGCTGCCGTGGAAGAAGGTGTTATTCCAGGAGGGGGTGTAGCATTATTGCGTGCAGTTCCGATTGTTAAGAAAACAAAAGGTGATAATCATGATCAAGATGCTGGCATAAAGATTGTTTTACGTGCACTTGAAGAGCCTTTACGTCAAATTGTATTAAATTGTGGCGATGAGCCATCCGTGGTTGTCAATAAAGTGGCAGAAGGTCAAGGAAACTTTGGCTACAATGCAGCAACTAGTGAGTATGGTGACTTGGTTGCAATGGGTGTTCTGGACCCAACAAAAGTAACGCGCTCTGCTTTGCAAAATGCGGCTTCAGTTGCAAGTTTGATGTTAACCACTGATGCAATGGTGGCGGAGCTGCCTAAGGAAGATGCACCAGCCGGTGGTGGTATGGGTGGTATGGGCGGTATGGGCGGTATGGGCGGTATGGATATGTAAGAAAGAATATTTATTTATTCTGTCTTTTGAATTAAACAGACTTCAATCTCACATTGAAGTCTGTTTTTTTTATGTCCATCAAGTAAAATGAGATAATAGGTATATTTATCAGGTGTTATATTTTATTAGAAAATACTTATTCGTGATAAATTTTTTAATATGGATAAATTAAAAAACTATTCTGCGCCTAAAGATCTCTTGAAAGATCGTGTGATTCTAGTTACAGGAGCAGGGCAAGGGCTGGGGCGTACTGCGGCATTATCTTATGCAAATCATGGTGCTACGGTGATTTTGCATGGCCGTAAAGTAAGAAAGTTGGAAAGTGTTTATGATGAAATAGAAAGTATCGGTAAAGAGCAAGCTTTGATTTTTCCACTTGATCTGGAGCGTGCCGAAGAAAAAGATTATTTTACGCTGGCGCATGCAATTGCACAGCAACTGGGGCGCCTGGATGGAATCTTGCATAATGCAACCTATTTACTTGGTTTAAGTCCACTAGAACAACAAACAATTGAGCAATGGCGAATCATGTTGCAGGTTAATTTGATAGCACCTTTTGCTTTAACAAATGCATGCTTGCCATTACTGAAGGCATCCACTGATGCGAGCGTTATTATGACGTCAAGCACGCATGGGCACAATCCATCAGCTTACTGGGGTAGTTTTGCGGTTGCAAAAGCCGGTCTGGAAGCATTAGTAAAGATACAGGCTGATGAATGGGATCAGATGTCTAATTTGCGTGTCAATACCGTTATACCTGGTTTAGTGAATTCACCACAACGTGTTATTACTCACCCGGGCGAAATAAAGCAAAAATTGCGTCAGCCTGAAGACCTGATGTCAATGTACTTATTTTTGATGGGAGCAGACAGTAAGGGAATAAGTGGCCAGACAATCTATTGTTAATTAATAACGCATCGAAGGATCAGGCTGCGGTTAGCAAGATTAGAAGGTATAATCGATAATAAATAAAATGATATGCGAAAGTGGCGGAATTGGTAGACGCACCAGATTTAGGTTCTGACGCCGAAAGGTGTGGGGGTTCGAGTCCCCCCTTTCGCACCAAGTTAAATTAACGCAAAGCTTGGCCTGTTGTTCGAACGTAATGCTAAATAACGCGCAGATAGTATTTTAATTATGTTGTAAAAATTTAATCAATCAGGAATTTTTTAATGGGATCAAATGTAGAAAACCTGGGAGCACTAAAACGTCGGTTCGATATTTCAGTTTCTCTTGAAAAATTGCAGGATGAAATTGACCTTCGCTTAAAGAAATTAGCAAGAACAACCAAATTACATGGTTTCCGTCCTGGAAAAGTTCCGCTTTCATTAGTTAAACAAATGTACGGTGTGCAAGTACAACAGGATGTAATTAATGATGCAATTCATAAAGAATTTAAAGATACGGTTAAGGAAAATGATTTAAAAATTGCTGGTTATCCTCACTTTGAAAATAAACTAACCAATGATAATGATGCACTTTATACAGTCAGTGCAACCTTTGAAGTTTATCCCGAGATCATAGCGGGTGATTTAAGTAATCAAAATATAGAACAATTTAATGTGCAAGTTGGTGAAGCTGATATTGATAAAACTATTGGCATAATAAGTAAGCAACGTGTGACATTTGAACCTGCCGATCGCGCGGCAATAATAGGCGATCGAGTCAAGATAGATTATCACGGTGTTATCGATGGCAATGATTTTGCTGGTGGGAAAGCCAATGATGTTCAATTAATTCTCGGGGATGGGAAATTTCTAAAAGAATTTGAGAACTCGTTGATAGGGATGAAAGCTGGGAATCAAAAATCATTTGATGTTGTTTTTCCGCAAGATTACCATGGTAAAGAAGTTGCTGGAAAAACCGTAACATTTGAAGTAAAAATAAATGAACTAGAAGCTCCAATATTTCCTACTGTGGATGCAGATTTTGCCAAATCGCTTGGTGTTCTCGATGGAGATTTGGAAAAGTTACGTGAAGGGATAAAAAAAGATCTCGAGCGTGAAGTCTCTAAGCGTTCAAGATCAAAGCTTAAAGAGCAAGTCATGAAAGCAATTTTGGAAACTACTCAGATTGAAGCTCCTGATGTTCTGATTAATCAAGAAATGGATAGATTATTGCAAAATGCTAAAAATGACCTTGAGGCACGAGGAGTAAAAGCAAGCGAGCTCTCGCTTAAACCTGATTTATTTAAAGAAAAGGCTGAATATCGCGTCAAATTGGGATTGATTTTAGCCGAGCTTGTAAGAGTGCATTCTATTAAAACTAATCCGGCGCATATTCGGAGCATAATAGAGGACGCTGCACAAAGTTATGAGAATCCTGAGCAAGTTGTTAAATGGCACTACGCTTCCCCAGATCGTCTGCAAGAAGCTGAATCGTTAGCATTAGAAGAAAATATTGTCGACTGGGCGCTTGATCAAGTTAAATTGACCAATAAAACTATTACATTTGATGAGTTGATGGGGATATCTTAAGATGACACAAATATTCGATAACATCCGTGATGTAGAACCTAGAAACCTAGGGCTAATTCCTATGGTCATAGAAACCAGTGGAAGAGGTGAGCGCGCGTATGATATTTATTCGCGTTTATTGAAGGAAAGAGTGGTATTTCTTGTTGGTCCTGTTACTGAAGCAAGCGCAAACTTAGTGGTCGCTCAATTTTTGTTTCTAGAATCTGAGAATTCAGAAAAGGATATATATTTTTATATTAATTCTCCAGGTGGCATGGTTTCAGCCGGTTTGGCGATTTATGACACGATGCAATATATTAAACCTGATGTTAGTACACTGTGTATAGGACAAGCTGCAAGTATGGGAGCACTATTATTGACTGCGGGTACAAAAGGTAAACGCTACTGTTTGCCAAACTCCAGAGTCATGATTCATCAACCATTAGGTGGGTTTCAGGGTCAAGCCTCGGATATTGAGATACATGCACGCGAAATACTTTATCTAAAATCACGCTTAAATGAGATTATGGCTAAACACACAGAGCGACCAGTATCGGATCTTGAGAAAGATACAGATCGTGATAATTTTATGAGTGCGACAGAATCAGTAAGTTATGGTTTGGTAGATGGAGTTTTATCTCGCAGGAATGATAGTACAAATTAAGAAAAATATTTATACTCAAATTTTTTAATCACGGGTATTCAAACTCATTTAGTGTAGGATAAAAATATGCCAGACAAAGCTAGTAGCGAGAAACTTCTTTACTGTTCTTTTTGCGGCAAGAGTCAGCATGAGGTAAGAAAGCTTATTGCTGGACCCTCGGTATTTATTTGTGATGAGTGCATTGATCTTTGCAATGACATAATTCGTGAAGAAATGCAAGGCGACGAAGCAACAAAGCTTGTTAAATCAAACTTACCTGTACCACGTGAAATCTGCCAAATATTGGATCAATATGTCATCGGGCAAGAATCAGCGAAGAAGATTCTTTCTGTAGCAGTTTATAATCATTATAAGCGTCTAAGAAATATACCAAAATCAGATGAAGCTGATGATATTGAGCTGTCCAAAAGTAATATTTTGCTGGTAGGTCCAACAGGTTCTGGCAAGACATTACTTGCACAAACATTGGCTCGACTCTTAGATGTACCTTTTATTATGGCTGATGCTACTGCTTTAACAGAGGCAGGATACGTTGGGGAGGATGTTGAGAATATCATTCAGAAACTACTTCAAAAGTGTAATTACGATGCAGACAAAGCTCAGCGAGGCATCGTTTATATTGATGAGATTGATAAAATATCACGCAAATCGGATAACCCCTCAATTACACGTGATGTTTCTGGAGAAGGAGTGCAGCAGGCGCTCTTAAAGCTAATTGAAGGAACGATCGCCATGGTTCCTCCGCAAGGTGGAAGAAAGCACCCTAACCAAGAATTTATTCAAGTTGATACTACCAATATTCTGTTTATTTGTGGTGGTGCATTTGATGGACTTGATAAGGTAATTAGAGGACGTACCGAGAAAGGCGGGATTGGTTTCGGTGTCGAAGTAAAAAGCTCTACGGGAAAGGATGTAAGTAAGGTATTACAGCAAGTTGAACCAGAAGATTTGGTCAAATTCGGGTTAATACCCGAATTTGTTGGACGTTTGCCAGTTGTCGCAACTTTAGAAGAATTAAATGAAGCTGCCTTAATTCAAATATTGACTGAACCTAAAAATGCACTTGTTAAGCAATATTGGAAAATGTTTAATATGGAAGGAGGAGTTGATCTTGAATTTCGAGAGCCAGCACTTAAATCAATTGCAAAGAGAGCCTTGACGCGTAAAACGGGTGCTCGCGGCTTACGTTCTATTCTTGAAGAAATATTACTGGACATAATGTACGATCTTCCATCGTTAGAGAATGTTACAAAAGTAGTTATTGATTACAATTCGGCGAGCGATGACATTAAGCCAATTTTGATTTATTCAGATCAACCTAAAGTTGCAAAACGTTCTAAATAACTGCAAGGAACTTATTTAAAAAAATAAGTAGAAACAAGGTTTCCTATTTCACTAATAGTGATTAGGATGAATATAGAATTATTTAAACTTGAATTTCTGCTTGCAACGCATATATGTACCATTAGTTGTGAACCTTATTTGTGAGCTGATATGATTACATTACTCGAAGACTCCGAACAATTGATATTGCCGCTCCTGCCATTGCGCGATGTGGTGGTTTTTCCTCATATGGTCATTCCATTATTTGTAGGAAGACAAAAATCTATTAAAGCACTTGAGCTTGCAATGGAGGCAAATAAAAATATTTTACTTGTTGCTCAAAAAATAGCTTCCAAGGATGATCCTGTTCCTGAAGATTTATATGATGTGTGCAGCATCGCCAGCTTATTGCAGATGTTGAAACTACCGGATGGCACTGTCAAGGTCCTGGTTGAAGGCAATCATCGAGCACGTATTCAAGAGTTCATTGATTCCGGGACTCATTTTACTGGTAGGGCTTCACAAATCTTTATACCCACCACCGCAGATAATTCCGAAGCCGAAGCAATACGGCGGGCCATTCTGACTCAGTTTGATCAATATGTGAAGCTTAATAAAAAAATCCCGCCGGAAATCATTACTTCCCTTGGCAGTATTGATGAGGCAGGACGTTTGGCGGATACAATAGCAGCCTACTTACCATTAAAGCTCGAGCAAAAACAAGAGGTGCTGGAGATTTTTGATGTAACTAAGCGCTTGGAACATTTGCTGGGATTACTGGAAACCGAGCTTGATATTTTACAGGTTGAGAAACGTATCCGCGGTCGAGTTAAGCGACAAATGGAGAAAAGCCAACGTGATTATTACCTTAATGAGCAGGTAAAGGCCATTCAAAAGGAATTGGGTGAGGGTGAAGATGGTGCAGATATTGAAGAGATTGAGAAAAAAATAAAATCCGCTCAAATGCCTAAAGATGCATTGGCGAAAGCTGAATCAGAATTAAAAAAGCTTCGCTTAATGTCTCCCATGTCGGCAGAAGCCACGGTCGTTCGAAATTATATTGATGCACTGGTTGCCCTGCCATGGAAAAAGAGAAGCAAAATTAATGGCGATTTAAAATCAGCGGAAGCAACTCTTGAAAAAGATCACTATGGTCTTGAAAAAGTTAAAGAGCGAATTGTCGAGTATCTGGCCGTACAACAGCGTGTCAATAAAATGAAAGCACCGATTCTTTGTTTGGTGGGTCCGCCTGGTGTTGGTAAAACGTCTCTTGGACAATCGATTGCTAATGCAACCAACAGAAAGTTTGTGCGGATGTCTCTGGGTGGCGTGCGCGATGAAGCTGAAATTCGTGGTCATCGGCGAACTTATATTGGATCAATGCCAGGTAAGATTCTGCACAATATGAGCAAAGTGGGTGTTAAGAATCCATTATTCTTACTCGATGAGATTGATAAGATGGGTATGGATTTTCGTGGAGATCCATCTTCTGCGTTGCTAGAAGTTCTTGATCCAGAACAAAATAATACATTCGTGGATCATTACATTGAAGTTGAATATGATTTATCCGACGTCATGTTTGTAGCGACAGCAAATACTTTAAATATTCCTCCAGCGCTGCTTGACCGTATGGAAGTAATTCAATTGTCAGGATATACGGAAGATGAAAAACTAAATATTGCTACGCAGTATTTATTGGCCAAACAAATGCAGAATCATGGTGTTAGCGAGAGCGAATTGATGGTTTCTGAATCTGCATTGCGGGATATTGCGCGTTATTACACGCGAGAAGCCGGCGTACGTGCAATGGAACGGGAAATTTCAAAAATCTGCCGAAAAGCTGTAAAAGCTCTTTTACTTAAGAAAACAAAAAGTAGAATTGCTGTTACGTCACGTAATCTGGATAAATTCCTTGGAGTCAGGCGTTACACTTATGGCGTTGCAGAAGAAAAAAACCTAGTTGGGCAAGTAACCGGACTGGCTTGGACCGAAGTAGGGGGCGAGTTATTAACCATAGAAGCTGCCGTACTACCGGGAAAAGGGAAAACTATCACAACGGGTAAACTAGGGGAAGTAATGCAGGAGTCTATTCAGGCGGCCCTTTCTGTAGTTCGAGCTCGATCTCATCTCTTAGGCATACCTGAGGATTTTTATCAAAAAAGTGATATTCACATACATCTTCCAGAAGGTGCAACACCGAAAGATGGTCCAAGCGCGGGTATTGGCATTTGCGTTGCAATGATATCGGTTTTAACAAATATTGCGGTGCGAGCTGATATAGCTATGACAGGTGAAATTACTTTAAGAGGTGAGGTACTCCCAATCGGCGGACTAAAAGAAAAACTATTAGCAGCCCATCGAGGTGGTATTAAAGCAGTGATTATTCCTGAAAAGAATGTGAAGGATTTAACTGAAATTCCTTCAAATATAAAAAATCATTTGACTATTTATCCTGTTAAGTGGATAGATCAAGTGATTGATTTAGCACTGGAGCATAAACCAGAACTGCATTCTACTCAGATTGTACAGCCGACATTATCCTCAAGCACCGAAGAGAAATTAATAGACACTGTCATTAAGCATTAGAATCAAAGTCTAAATTCTGCCAGAAGTGGGATATGATCTGACAACCGATGCCATGGCTGACCATGTAAACGGTTGCAGTTGATAATGTCGAGCCCACGATAGTAGATGCGATCCATTGACAATACAGGCATCCAAGCTGGGAATGTGCGTGCGTAAGCTCCTTGGGTAAATTTAAATACCTCTTTAACGCCCAGGTCACGATGTAAATAATGTTCGGCCTGACCTCGCCAGTCATTAAAGTCTCCTGCAATTATTAACGGTTCATGGGATGAGACATGCGTGCTGATCCGTTTAACCAGAGTTGAAAGTTGACGTTCCCTTTCGTGTCCAAATAATCCGAAATGGATACAAATAATGTGAATTTTCTGATGTGTTTCAGGAATTTCAATAACTCCATGCAACACACTTCTACTCGCCGATCGTAGCGTTGAAACATTTATATTATCCCATTCAATAAAGGGATATTTACTTAAAATTGCATTACCGTGGTGTCCAGATTTATAAATGGCATTTTTGCCATAGGCATAGTGACTCCAAACTTGATCGGCAAGAAATTCAAACTGCTGGCTATTAGGCCAACTGTCAAGTCGCTGATTAGATATTCTGTGTTCGCCATGCACTTCTTGTAGAAAAACTATATCAGCATCAATATGGTGAAGAAAATTCTTTATTTCATGAAGAATAAAACGCAAATTCGTCGCGCTGAATCCTTTGTGAATATTATAGGTCAGAACTTTTAGCGATGTGCCAGCCATACGATTCCTGAATTTTAGTGCTTTTCATGGGTCAAACCTGATCTCTGTATAATCAATTATATAAGTTCTTAATGACTATCGAGGCACTTCAGCTATTAATACTAATTATAATCGCAAATGGCGCGCCGATATTGGTGCGAATGCTACTAAATCAAAAGTTAAATACCACAGTTGATTTTGGTTTCAAAATGGCGGATGGTAACCCTGTATTTGGTGCCTCAAAAACATGGCGAGGCATTCTTGCGACTTTGCTTATCACACCTGTTGTTGCTTTAATTTTCAATTATCCAGTTGAAATTGGTATTCTAATTGCTCTGGGTACAATTTCCGGGGATCTATTCTCCAGTTTCGTCAAACGTCGACTGGGAATGGCGCCAAGCAGCAAAGCGCTGTTACTTGATCAAATCCCCGAGTCACTAATTCCTGTATTGATGATGATACAGATTTTTAACCTTTCCTTATTAGGGGTTTTGCTTATAGTTTTTATATTTGCCGTCATTGACGTGATCATTACGTATTTTCTTTATCACTGGAGGATATTCATAAAATCATATTAATCATCAATAAATTATTATCATGAATAATCTTAAAGAGCGAATAGTGAATCTACCCAACTTGGTCAGTGTAATCCGGATACTACTGGCACCGGCGATGTTTTATTTTGCACTCAATCAGCAATCCTACTGGTTTTTTGGAGTGCTAATATTTGCAGTATTTACCGATGTGCTCGATGGATTTCTTGCCAGAATATTAGATCAAGCAACCACATTGGGATCACGTCTTGATAGCTGGGGAGATTTTATTATCTATGCCACAATGGCAATATGTGCTTGGATATTATGGCCAGACATCATGCTGCGCGAGAAACTGTATTTTATTATCATTGTTCTTAGTTTTACTTTGCCGGTCTTGGTTGGCCTTATCAAATTTCATACAATAATTAGCTACCATACATGGAGTGTAAAACTCGCCGTAGCCGTCACTACTATCAGTTATATTTTACTTTTTGCTGAAATATCAGATTGGCCCTTTAGAATAGCTACCTTGTTTTGCGTATATGCGGCCATAGAAGAGATTGCCATTACACTACTGATTCACCGTCAGCGCGTGAATGTCAGAACAGTCTGGCAGGTATTAAAATACAACAAAAACAGTCATGGGAGTAGATGAATCTTGTTCTTATCCTTGTCTCAAATCAGTAATATCCAATGGTTGAGAGGTTTGAGTGCAAGCTGTTCATGATGGTGATGTTGTTTTATTAGAAGTACCAGCAGCGAGAAGACTATAACCACTCAGTAGCTTACTTTATAAGTTTGTGATAGTTGGTCAGGTTGCTTATCTCTTGATTAATTAGATATACTCATAGCATTAGATTTTGCAATTAATCTTTTTGGAACCTTCAGAAACTCTTTCTAGCTGATTATTGTTGAGCCGTATTAGAAGGCTCGATTTTGCATTCATACGACCAACTCATTGACTGCCTGGTATAAATTCCGCCAATCGATTCACAAGAGTCTTTTTCGTTATTAGAATATATAAAAGATGCTGTAAATATTGCTAATAAAAGGATTGTATATAAAATAACTTTTGTCTTTTCGCTCATAGTTCTTTCCAATGCTTGTCAATATATTCATGGTCCATATCTCAATAACGAAACCTGCAAGTTCCGTTTTGTGAAGTTCCAGTTATTGCACGAATTTTGTGAGTTGCTCTAACATTGTTTTATAAAGCCAAGTTCCTCCCAAAGCTGTTATAACAACCATGAACAGAACTGCACAAACAGATAAGATGTTCCGAAATATTTTTTCAATCATGCTTTAACACCAATCTTGAGTTAGTCAATTTGCACTCTGAATATATACTTATTATCACCTAATCAAAATTAAAATTAGATAATTTACGGCAATTTCAATTTAACAGCATCATTTTCGATATCAGATAACCTGTTATTGCCATTCAATATGGCACGCATCTTATGAACAGGAAAAAGAATAGGATTTTTTTGCTCCGCGCAGTTACTTGTAGTGGCGTGAATCTGCTCATGGGATTTCCGTGCAACCGATATATTTTATTGCATTATTTAAAGCGTCTGAAAAGTATTTTGAGTCTGAGGATTATTGGGCAGGGAGGACTGAATAGTTCAGTGCTTTGTGTAAAAATATAGTTTAAGAAAATTGTTGATTTGCTTCAAAACTCCATCCTCGGAGGTTTGTTAAGGCCCTTAGTGTGCCTACGGGAAGATAGTAAGGAATGGGACGTAAGCGCACCAAGGGAGAAATTTCCAGCCATCCGACTATAAACGTCGAACTGGGCAGTTAGGGTTGCCCAGTTCTTACTTACTGGCTGGTGCGGTATCGTTTTAAAAAGAGGAGTCTTAATATTAAATCAATTTTCTTAAATAATCTGTATGTGCTAACACCTAAGGGCAGGAACGTACTTGTTGTTTCTGTTGATGTTTTATCCCGGATTTTCCATTAGGAGGAATCTTTTATTGGAATCCATTAGAGTATTGTGACAGAGGGTAAAACTATTGCAGCCCATCAACGACGCAGTTCTTTACGTGGCCAGCTGATCTGTAATCCGCTCAGCAATTATCGTGAAAAATAAAAGTAAGTGAAATCATAGATATCCTGGATTTTGCTGGTTCTGTGGCTTCACTATTAAATTTTAAACCTCCCTCTTTTAGTGATGGAAAATCTTCAAACACGATTCCTGATAATTGGCATGATATTTTGCCGGAGTTAACCCAGAAAGAGCCAAGCAATCAAAATAAGACGACACAGGTTTTTAGAGATTTTATGTTAGTAGGGTTAAATAAAAAATAATACGTACACGGAATGGTTAAATGGCACGAGACAACGCAAGGACAAATATGATTAACACAGAACAATCAGTGGTGCTGAGCCTTGGGTCATAAGAAGAATCAAAACGAATATGCGAGTTACAGGGTGGGTTTGGGAAAACTCTCGAGTTCATTAAGAAATGCTTTTTCGTACATTTCGAGTTCATACTTAAGTTTTTCATTTGTGCTGAGTTTGAAATTACAGACAGAACACCTGCAGCTTTCATTTTTAAGCGTTCCAAATTTCTCCGCAAACTTGGCGCTGCAAATAGGACAGGTGAGTTTGAATTCTTGATCGTTGAGTATCCCCATTGTTTCTCCTCTGTTGATAGTAGGTTTTTTGAACTTCCTATTTTACCAACATTCGAGAAACTTTCAGTTAATGATAAATAAATAAGTGATTGATTTTCATTATGAGCATTAGCATCAATTATTCCATTAATAACGTAGTTGTAAGAAAGGTTAAAGGGCTCCTGGGCATATTTGACACAATTCATGAAAAACGCTCATGACAATCTAGGCGGGGTTGAGGCGTTTGCATACAGGATAGGCGAGAATGCCCGTGCGATGAGAATAAGCTTTTGCCAAACGAAGATAACCAGGACCTGACAGTTAAGGAGTTAAGCAAGATTGTTGACTTCACAAATGCGAATTGAATTGCACAGGCATTCGCCGAAGATCACAACCTTATTCTCATAAAAATGCCTGACTTTGAAGGATCCGACGGCAATGAAATACTTGATCTATTACTTGATCTGCAAGCAAAACAAGATCAATGGGGAAATGAGATTCGTAAAGCTATGTCGAATGGTTCTATCGTCTGGGATGAGTTTGTGGTCATGCGTGCGCTGAGTACAATAAATTTATTACTGCCACGGCTGAGGTCATGAATCGATTGCAGTCACTCATGACTGTTACAGAAGATACCAACGGCAATTGTGCAAATAACTATACAGACTGCAAATTCCTTTATGTTTGTATATGTCGCAGCGAGAAATGCACCTTGCATGCATAGTCTGAAGGGTAGGCTGATAAGATGGGTTTGAGCATTATCGATAATGAGAATTATTTGCATTAAATTAAATCGTCAGGTACTATATCAATTCTTATTGTTGCACTTGTTTCTTGTCTTCCTGGCGTGAAAATAAGCCCTCACGCTCCCCTCGCCCAGCACATTTTCTCCTCCTCCTTTAGGTGTGCTGGGTTTTTTCGTATTTCAATTTTAATTCCCTTTGAATTGACATCGTAACTTAAGAGATTGCTAAGTATTTCTGTACTTTTTGTTGATATAGATAAGAAATCCGGAGGACGGAAATAATGGCTAGCCACATGTTAAGGTAAGGCATTTGTACATCAGATGTCATCAATATGATGTCAAGTGACAGCGGGGTGTTGCCTTACCGTTTATTTGTTGGGGCTGATGGCTATGACCGAATGGACGGCAGGGTTCAAATCATATAAAGGTAGTGCTTCACGCTCAAAGATTTTTGGGGTACTTAAAACCGAGCTGGCATATCATAGAAGATTCAAACTATGGCAACAGGCCACTCAACAACGAACTCAGCGCGATAATTTATGAAAAAATAGCGAATGAGTTTTATGAATTATATTTTCAACCAAGGAGGTAATTATTAGTAATCTGGTGGAAATGTTTCTTATTTACAAAATGAATATCAGAAAGAAGATTTCCGTGATAAGAGAAATTAGAAAGTATTCGTTTTTCTAAGTCCTTGTCAGCTTTAAGTGCTCTTCCTATTGCAATTATCAGTGTCAGTATAATAAAAAGAACTGCTACCTTTAGTAGCCACCGGATCATGTGTTTATTGTTCATTAAATTACAATTGCGAAAATTATATCATTCGGCTTATCTTACAGAATTTTGTTTCCATCTTGAAAGATTTTGTTGTTAATAATCTAAGTCACTGATTTTTTTGGGGTGGCTGATGGGACTCGAACCCACGACAACCGGAATCACAATCCGATCAACAAATAATATATTTCAAAATGTTACATGATTTTTTCATAAGATGGGAAATTTTGAAACCCTTTATTCATGCGGGTGGAATTTTCCATCTTAGGAAATTATTCTACCGCTTTTGACCGTTTAAATGTTCGTCGATCGTATACTTTTCTGATCATGTCATCTGAAGCATGGCCTGATAAGTCTGCTGCTTTTCTTCCATCTTCTACCATTCTGGTAATTGCCTTCGCCCTCAGATCGTGAAACGTGAATCCAGCGTTTCCAGATTTGATCCATGCAGCCATTACCCGGCCCCACATTGCCTTGAAACCGCTATCTGTGTATGGTTGGCCTAATCGGTTGCATATCAAGAATAGACCGCTGACTGGACGATCCAAATCTTTTAGTGAAGATACGCAATCTTTTAACGCAGGTGTCCATTCTATGAGTACTTTTGCGCGGTTCTTGGATTGAGTAATCATAATTCCTTCCTCAGTCAGCAGATCTAAACGCAAGCGCAATAAATCACCACGTCGCTGGCCAGTAAGATATGCTAGTCTGGCAACACAGGAAAGCATTCTGCCAGTCTCGTTTGTTTGTTCGGCAAATCGGCAGAAATTAATTAATTCCTCATCGGTTACGAATCGATCGCGCGGTTTTTCGGTATTTCGTGCAACGCCTTTGCATGGGTTAGTGTCTACTATTCCCCATCTCATGGCGATGCTGAACATGTGAGAGAGCAAAGATTTTTCACGATTTGCTCTCACGGGAGCAGTTTGGCCGCGTAAATCTAAATATTTCGCAACGTGAACGGGGCGTAAATCGCCCGGCTTCATTTTTCCGAAAACGTTTCTCAAACGTTCAGCACTTGGTATTTCGTCTTTATGTGTACGCGGTGCTTTCTTCGGGCTGATTTCTTTCATATACCGATCAATTAACTCTCCGATCGATCCAGCAACCGGTCTCCCTTCTTCTAATTCAATTAATTTTCTCTTGGATTCTGCTAGATCGTGGCCGAGCGTGATGTATTCGTTGGATGCTGTGATAGTATAATAAGTAATCTTGCGTTTGCCTTTATACATGTACATTCTGGGCGGCAAGTGTAGATTTGTTCTGCGACGAGCAATCATAATTGAGTGAAGTCAGGTTCAGTAGATTGAGTCTGGTTATTTTCGACCGGCATTCCCAGTTTCATTTCTGCATATTTCCTAAGCACTTTAACTTTCCCAAGACGCGACACTTCAAATGCCCAACAGCGACCATCCAGCCATTCTATCTGCTTGGATTTTTTTGTGTACCCGGTCAACTGGGCAACATCATCATCGTCTAGGAATATGCTCATCTGGGCCGATCGGGTGAATCAACTTTTTGTTCGGTCTCATCCATTGCTTCATTAAATTTTTTATGTTTTACCCGTAAATCTTTACTGTGTTTTGTGATGGTTGAGTATGTTTTGAAGAAATATATTCCAGAAAATATAAGATATACAGTTGGTATTGCTACGAAGATAGCCAGTAATAATTCGATCATAATTGCACCTTTGCCGTTAGTTATTGCCAATGATTGGATTCGATTCTAGTCGAACTAAAGATTCTCAATTCATGGCCGTTAAATAAATTGCATAGTATCTCCGTGGCCGCCAAGACGTAGAAACCCTTGGTGGCCACATCTGCTTATTTCGATATAATCCTACTAAACTCAATAACCCAAACCCATGGATTGAGATCCCACGATCCTTGGCCGTTGATTGATTGCCATAGTTCACGATATGCATATCTATTTGCCATGCCATCATCAACACCAATGCCGTTAAATGAATCAGCGTTTGATACGCCCTCAGCAATCGCATCCTCTTCACTAATATCCCTCAACCTCTCAATCCTCACATTCGTAATCTCAAGCAGAATTCTGGATGCCTCGCGCGGCATGTGGATTGATGGATTCCATTTTCTACGAAGTTTATCTGTTGAGTTTTCAAGATCCACACCCAGTGGATCATCCATATAATCTGCACGATAAAATACTTGGCAGTCTGATTCATAAGGACCTAACGGGTAATTCTCATGTTGCCATGTCTCCCTGACCCAAAGCCGGTCCCCGATTTTTCCGTAAGGACAAACAAAGGTTTTCCCGGTCGTTGTATTCCAGATGCATGGCATTTCTTCGCATCGCGTGCCATCACTATAGGTAGCTCCATGTCCACCAAAAATTGAGGGCTCCCATACTCCACGCTCTTTAGGTAACTTTATGGCTCTGCGAGTCTGGGTTTTCTTGTCATCCAAAATAGCCCGGACCATATGCGCAGAGAACAATATGGGGCGTTCTTTAATTATCTTTTCCATAATTAGACTATGTACTCAATCAATTCAATTACCATCACCGACAAAATTGCAATTGCAAACACTTTGATTGTTTCAATCATGAAATTCATTTCAAGCAGCCTCAGCCTTTTTGTCGTGAATAACTCCACCCTCAATCCAGTGAGCGCTTATAACCGATGGCAATCCGGACGGCAATGATTTGAGTGTTCCGAATAAAATCACAGATTCAATTTCATTGCTCTCTGATAAATCTAGCAGCCAATTTAAATACGCGCTGCGGCTGGGCAGATCCAAAAGATCGAACTCGTCGCACATAAAAAACTTGATTCCTGAAACGTGGCTGATGGCTTCTGCAATCATAGAATCAATCAGCAACTTGGTGGCTTTTGAACTGAATGAATATAGCTTCCCATCATCTTCTAGAATGGTCATGTCGCTAGTGATATAAACGTCGCCAGGAAAACCTAAACTTTTAACGCTTTCAGTGATCCGATTATTAATCGGGTCCAGTGCTGCAGAAAGCATTTCGCTAGGAATTCCCTCAGGCGATAGAGCATTTGCAATCAAATCCCATGCTTTTGCTTCCTCGTGATATCTAGCTGCCTGTTTGGTTTGTTTGTCAGCTTCGTTGGAGGCGTTAATGTTTTCATTCAAAACAGTCAATTCATCCTGTAACTGTTTGCGCGTTGCTTTCAGCGCTTCAATTTTGGTTTTGATCTCAACTAACGCATCTTCATTTGGCGCTTGACCGTTCTGCTTTTCAAGAACGGCCAATTGATCTTTCGCAGTGATTGCAGCCTGTAGATCACGCTCACCGTTTGCGACGGCATTACGTAGCATCGTTAAGGTTTTTTCATATTCAGGAAGTTTTACCGCCGCCTCGTCATCGCCATGCAAATCGCCGTCGCGCTTAATTAATTCCTTGCCATTGAATATTAGTTCTGTATCGCATTCAGGGCATTTGCAAGCGGTGCTCCCAGGCGTTATCCCATTGGTCTGTAAACGCGCATCGTTCACTTTGCCTATCCAGACAATCACTTCCTGCTGATCTTTCTTTAATTTCGCTTCGATTCTATCGATCTTTTCAGCCGCGTCGCGCAATCTGACAACCTCAGAATTTCTGGCTTTCACTCCGTTGATTTCTGCTTGGATGGCACCCATGTTTTGTGACCGAACTTCAATTTCGTCGTCAACAGTGATTATTCTACCTTTGAGAACAGCTAACGCTTCGGTATCAATTTCTGGTTTTTGAGCTTTCCAGCCTTCCGCTTTCTTGTCGCCATAAACCTCGCCGGTCGTTGCCTTCCAGTTTGCACGCGCTTCTTTGATTTTGCTCATTGCATGCTTATGAGCATTATCGAAACTTGATTTCAAGAAAGGCAATACTTCGTCAACATCGCCCTCAGAGCACCCACGTTTCAGAAGTTTTTCACTCACTTCCTTGCCGTCGCTTCTGAGGTTTCCAAGATTAAATAGAAATTGGCGGCGTTCATCGGTTGTGCTTGCGGCGAACAGCGAAGGGTTAAGCAAATAGGGCAGAGCAAGCGGCAATTGTTCTGTCAGTTCGTGTGTGCCATTAGGAAGGGTAATGCACGCCCGTTGGTTGTCGTTGTAATCAACGTAAGTGAAGCCGATATTATTGCCGTCGGTTCGATTGACTAACAGCCCATAATTCTTTTTCAATGGTTCACTAGGATTCACGCCGGTGAATGCATGGCGTATGCCGTTGTACAGGCTTGACTTCCCCGCGCGATTGGCACCGCAAACCAAAGTTATTGGAGAGTTAATATCAATATCAACTTCTTGGATTGCTACAGTTCCGCGTGAGGATATTTTGTCGATTCTCATGATTGAAGTG
>NZ_PXXU01000057.1 GCF_003011925.2 Nitrosomonas supralitoralis | reverse complement strand
ATGGAAGAAGGAAGAAGGAAGAAAGAACAAAGCCAACCCATCCAATCTGTGCTAAATTCTGCCCAGTCTGCCAGAATAATTGGAGAGTATCATGCATAAAGAATGGCAACTGCAAGAAGCGAAAAGCAATTTCAGCCAACTGATCAAACAAGCAGCCAGCGGCGATGCCCATACGGTTACCGTGCACGGTAAACCGGTGGCAGTGGTGGTGTCGGCGCAAGAATACGCCCGCCTCACCCGCCGTGAAGGCAAACTCTCCGACGCACTGCTGCAACCCGGTCTCGCTGCGGATGATCTGGATATTTCCCGCAGTCGTGACACCGGACGCGCCATCGCGCTATGAGCTGGCTGCTGGACACCTGCGTATTGTCCGAATATGCCCGAAAAGCGCCTGCGCCGGAAGTCATCCGCTGGCTGAGCAAGGTGGAACAGCGTTTCGCCGGGCGCATCCTGCCGCTCGATACCGCCGCACTGCATGTCTGGGCGCAAATCGCCGCGACTGTCGAACTCGCCGAGCAACCGCTGCCGTTGATGGATGGGTTGTTCATGGCCACCGCCCAATGCCACGGCCTTACCGTGGTCACCCGCAATGCGCAGGACTTCGCGCTGTACCCACAAGTGTTCAACCCCTGGGCGCTGTAAGCCCATCGCAACAACGCTCTCACGCCATTCCTGCGCCCTGCCATTCCAACCGGCACGCTTGTCATTCCGAACACAAGTGAGGAATCTGAACCACAATACAAGATTTCTCCATACTGTCGAAATGACAGGCGGTTGGCGGTCGCGTCTGGTTTTGAAATCAAACACAGGCCGATTTCTCCATGCCGGGCGGAAATCGGAAGTCGAGATGCTCAATGGAAAGTTTGCCGGAGATGAGACGAGGGAGGAGCCGATCACGAGTTTTACCCAGATTTGCATTGACCAATTTAAGATGCTTTGCCATGATAATTAGATTTCTTACTCGCTCATCGAATTGCACTTGTAGAGAACTTGCTGGCACAAAAACTTGTTTAGTTATTAAATCTGTCCAGTGCCGTTTGTACTCGATAGTTTCTACTAACGAATGCACAAGGTAATAGAGGAAAATGATCGGCATCTCGTTCTTGCTGGTAAATGGAATCACATTTTCTGCCAACGAAAAGGGTTCAATCATTAACTGCATTTTGCAACTATGGTCGCCAAACAATATCAGTGGGCGATCCGGTGACGCCTGATGCTCAGCTTTACCTTCATGGAAACCTAACCACTCTTTTGTTGATTGGTCGATTACTATAACAGCACCTTCTGGTAGCAGTTCGCTCTCACGATAAATTCGTCCGAAACGTTTTCTATCAACCAAATCCGCAACCCATCTTACCTCCCATCCTTCTGGCACGCCTTTGATAATCCTCACCTTCTCATGGCCGGGAAAGCGCAGGCGCACAAACCATTCGCGGTAGATTTCCTCGGCCATCTTTTCCAGCAGCGCGATGCGCCGCTGGTTGTTTTCGATCAAGTCATCGTAGGCGGAAAGAATAGCAGCAATCTTTTTCTGACTCCCAATACTCGGCAGAACAACTTGTATGTTGTTGAGAATTTTTAGGGTGAGGAATTTTGTAGTTGCGCCAGTTGCTTGCTGCTCAAAAGCTTTTAGCAGAGGTCTTAGAAAAAAATAGAAATACTTAATATCCAGACGCTGTGGATCGCGAGATTCGATTATGTAAGTTCTTTGATACGCGTTGAATTTACCTTTGTAAAACTTGAGCGGAAAAATCCCTCCAGCATTGTTCCCAGCCAGCAAAACGCACTCAGTATTAAATGCGTATTTGTTTATTCGGTAGGTGTCTTGAGCGCAAGTAAAGAACGGATACTTGCCGTCATCTTCCGCTGCATTAGAATCAAGCTTACCCGTATTGAAAGTTACTAACTCTTTCGAATTTCTGTAAAATGATTCTTTCATATTTCGTTTGCGACTACTTTGATGTTCTGAGTAATTATTTCTTCCAGTTTGCGAGCTGTAAGGCTAAGTTTCTCAAACTCATCATTCATCGCCAGCAACTCCGCAATAAACTCCTCCTCGCTCTTGCCATCTTCCTCGATCACCACGCCGACATAGCGTCCCGAATTCAGCGAATAATCCTGTTCTTTGATTTCCTCGGGCGTGGCCAGTTTGCACAGTCCGGTGACGTCCTCAAAGGCCGCGTTGGGAAACCGCTCTTGCAGCCAATGGATATGCTGAAAGTACAGTTCGGCATTTTTCACATCCTGGTGCAGTTCTTCCAGCGCGGATTTGAGCGCCTTGGTTTTACGGTCAGTCGAGGTGCGCTTGCCTTCCTGCTGCGCCTGCTTGGTTTGCTGTTTTTCGTGCTGACGCACGGTTTTGTCCAGATGCTTCAAACCTTGGTGCAGCGCGGCGAAGAAAGGATCGAAGGCATTGCGTAACTGGTGTTGCACCTGAATCCTGGCGTTGACGGTGGCTGTGGAAGATTCCGTGTAAGCATAAGATTCCTCACTCTCGTTCGGAATGACACTATTGCCAGCAACATCGCTGTCATTTCGATCTCCCCAATTGTCATTTCGACTGAAAGGAGAAATCTTGTCGTGCGCGTAAGATTCCTCGCAGTTGCTCGGAATGACAGAACCGTTTTGTTGTAAATATTGCTGGTAGTGTATTTTGAGTTCATCCAATTCCGTCCAATGCTGTAACAGTTCACTCACCGCTAGTTTGCCGCCCGCATCGTCTAGCACATCAAGCAGTTGCGCGCAGACGGGGTCGATCTTTTCGTTGTCTTCGATCAGCCGCTCCATACCGGCAGCGAAATAGCGGTCGATGAGCCGGATGAATTTTTCGCGCTGGCCTTTGTGCAGGTGGCTGATGAGGGCGATGTTCTGGATGTGTTCTGCGCTGAATTCGCGGTGGGTGCGGTCGATCTGGGTGAAAATGTTGCGCGCGTCGATGAACAGAATTCTGTCGTCATTCTTGGCTTTGTCGAAAAATCACAGCGTGGCAGGCAGCGTGACGGTGTAGAACATGTTCGATGGCAGCGTCAGCATGGCGTAGATCAGATTCTGCTCGATCAGCGTCTTGCGGATGTCGGCTTCAGAGTGGCGCGCATCGGAGGCGGAATTGGCCATGACCAATGCAGCGCGGCCTTGCGCTTTGAGCGAGGTGGCGAACAGGCTGATCCACAGGTAATTGCCATTCGGCACGGTTTCCTTGCCTTCATCGGCTTTCTTCACTTTCGATTTGTTACGCGGGATGCCGTAGGTGTTGAAGCGCCGGTCCTTCTCCACACTGGAAAGGCTCACGTCGTCGACGTTGAACGGCGGATTGGCGTGCACGTAATCGAATTGCTCGAAGCTGTCATAGGGGTCTTCGTAATAGGTGTTGGCCTGCTTGATTTCGCCGCGTAGGCCGTTGACCGCAAGGTTCATTTTTGCGAGCTTGACGGTATCCTGGGTTTTTTCCTGACCGCACATATACACGCCGCTGTCCGCGCCTTTCAGTTCATTGTGGTGCGCTGCGATGAACTGGGCGGATTGCACGAACATGCCACCGGAACCGCAGGCGGGGTCAAACACTTTGCCGCCGTGCGGTTCGATGATCTCGACCATCAACCGCACCACCGAACGCGGGGTAAAGAACTCGCCGCCTTTCTGGCCTTCGCTGCGGGCAAATTCGGACAGGAAGTATTCATAAATCTGCCCGAACAGGTCGCCGCTCGCGTTGGCGGGAATATCCGCGAAGGTTCTCAGCAATTGTTGCGGGATGGTTTTGTCGGTGCGCGTCAGCGCCGCGTATTCATCCTTCGGCAGCACGCCCTCGAGTTCCGGCTTGTATTCCTCGATGGCCTTCATCGCTTCCTTGAGCGCCTTGGCGATGTCCTTTTCTTCCGGCAGATTCAGCAGATAATCGTAACGGGTATGATCGGGCAGGTAAAAACCGCATTGCTCGATGGCGATTTCAGACACCGGTTTCTCGCGGCGCGAACCTTGCAATTGCTGGTATTCGGCGAGAATGGCTTGCTCGTGGCGGCGGTAGTTATTGTCGGCAAATTTGAGGAAGATCAGCCCCAATACCGGTGTCGCATATTCGCTCGACTTCAGGTCGGAATTGGCACGCAGTTTATCGGCGGCACTCCACAGATCGGCTTCAAGTTTTTTCAGTTGTTCTTTATTCATGCATTCCTGGAACGGATGGCGTTTTTCTTCGGTCGTATGGCTTTATTCTTAGCGAATCGGTTATAGTAAACTATTCATTCGCTGCGCAACAAAAATATCATACCGATGAAAACCATGAAATCCAAGACGCCACAACCATTGTTCACAGCTCCCAGACAACTGGCAGGGATGCTCGTGCTGGGCCTTCTGGTCTGCGCCCAGGCGCATTCTGCTGAAGAATTCAACATCAATCCGAATGAAGTTCCCGATACCTGCAATGCAGATCTCGCACAAGTCAGGGTAACCGTCAATGGTGTGCAACCGGGCGGTGTGCTGAACGTTGAGCTGTACCATGATCCCGAGCAGTTTTTGTTCAAGAAAGGGCGCACGCGCAAGGTTCGCGCTCCGGCGGCAGAGGGACCACAGAAAGTCTGTATCAATCTCGAGCAGCCCGGTACCTACGCCGTGGCGGCTTATCACGATCTGGATGCAAACCGTAAATTAAAAAAACAGTGGAATCTGTTACCGAGCGAACCGTTTGGCTTATCGAACAATCCTGAACAGCACGTCGGTTTTCCTAAATTCAGCGATTCGGCATTTACGACTACCGACCTGGGTGCGGATATCGTGATTGATCTAAAGCAACCTTGATCCATCACTCCATGCGCATGCTGCTGAATCTATTAATCTTCCTGGCGGTTGGATACCTCGCATTGGTTATATTGATCTATTGGGGCCAATCCCGTTTGGTGTATTTTCCAGACAAGCAGCTCAGCAGTACGCCGGAAATGTTCGGACTGGATTATTCATCAGTGAGCATCGCCACTGATGATGGTGAAACACTGCATGGATGGTGGGTGCCTGTGCTGGATGCCAAAGGCACAGTATTGTTTTTCCACGGTAACGCCGGAAATATTTCTCATCGCATCAGTTATCTAACCATGTTCAAGCAGTTGGGTTATAACACCCTGTTGTTTGACTACCGGGGTTATGGCCAGAGTAGCGGAACACCGTCGGAATCCGGCACTTATCTGGATGCTCAGGCAGTCTGGCGGCATTTGACTGCAACGCAAAAGATTGCTTCTGAGCAGATTGTGTTGTTTGGCGAATCGCTCGGGGGCGCTATGGCTGCCTGGCTGGCTGCCCGTGAAAAGCCCGGCCTGCTGGTGCTGGCTTCGACGTTTACTTCAGTTCCCGATCTGGCCGCACAAATATATCCATTTCTGCCGGTACGCTGGATCAGCCGTTTTGATTACAATACGCTTGAATCACTGTATTCAGTCACTTGCCCGGTTTTTATCGCGCACAGCCCGCAAGATGAAATCATCCCGTTCCAGCATGGTCAGAGGCTGTTTCACGCAACTTCCGATCCAAAACATTTTTTAACACTGCAAGGTAACCACAACAACGGTTTTATTTTTATGCAACCTAGGTGGCAAAAAGCTCTGGGCGCATTTATGAATGAGCATTTGAAAACGCCCAGGAGTTCTTCAGTTTCTAGTTTGATTTTGCAATGAATAGAAGAGGGCTCACAATACCATCATTCTCAATTGAAATTTGTAAGGTAGTCTATCTATGACCCGTGAGTCACAAATTTTTGATGATGATCAAGCCATTTTCGATCTGGCAGTGCGCGTCGGGGAAGCCCTTGCGCAGCGTGGATGGATGCTGGTGACGGCTGAATCCTGTACCGGCGGCTGGGTAGGTCAAGCGGTAACCGCTGTGGCAGGCAGCTCAGGCTGGTATGAACGGGGATTTATCACGTATAGCAACAGATCCAAATGCGAAATGCTGGGCGTGCAACAGGCCACCCTGGATCAATTCGGTGCTGCATCCCCTCAAACTGCGCAGGAAATGGCCATCGGTGCGCTTAACCAAAGCCATGCAGAGATTAGCGCATCAATTACCGGCATTGCCGGACCCGACGGTGGAACAGCAACAAAACCGGTGGGAATGGTGTGTTTTGCCTGGGCTATCAAAGATGGCCTGGTGCGGCAACAAACTTATCGCTTCAAGGGCGACCGTAAGACCATCAGGCGTTTGGCGGTTGAAACTGCATTGCGGGGCATATTGGATTTGTTGGATAACGCAATTTCGGTAGCGTGACAGTCCTTGCGCAGGCCGTTCTCTGTTTTTTTACGTATCAGTCGCCGTTGTGATAAGTAGGGCTTTTGCCACCAGTATGTTAAATCGTATCCAACTTAATTTGGCTACAAAATAAAAAAAACCCGAAAACGCCAATTCCCGGGTTTTTTATTTTGAGCATGCTGTTACAGCTTCGCCAGGACTTGCGCGACGGTTTGACCCATCAGCGATGGCGTCGGACAAATCGTGACACCGAGTTCTTTCAGTATCGCGACTTTTTCCGCTGCGCTTTCTCCGGCGGAGGAGATGATCGCGCCTGCATGTCCCATGCGCCGTCCTTCCGGCGCGGTTAAGCCAGCAATGTAAGCCACCAGCGGCTTGGTCATGTATTCCTTGGCGAATTTGCCGGCTTCGACTTCCTGTGGGCCGCCGATCTCGCCGATCATCAACGCTACTTTGGTTTCAGAATCTTGTTCCAGCCGTTCCAGAATATCGCGGTGCGAGCTACCGGGAATCGGATCGCCACCGATGCCGACAGAGGTTGAAATGCCGATTCCGAGTAAACGCATCTGATCGGCGGCTTCATAACCTAAGGTGCCGGAGCGACCAACCACGCCGACATTGCCGCGTATATAAATATGTCCTGGCATGATGCCGAGCATGGCGCGACCTGGGCTGATGGTGCCCGCACAATTCGGTCCGGTCAGCAGCATTCGTTCTTCTCTTGGAAAACGACGCAGGAAATTCTTTACCGTCATCATGTCTTGCGTCGGGATACCGTCAGTGATTGAGACGCAGTATTTGATTCCAGCATCTGCAGCTTCCATGATCGAATCTGCAGCGAAGGCCGGTGGCACGAAAACGATACTGGCTTCCGCGCCTACCTGCTTGACCGCTTCCTTGACGGTGTTGAATACTGGTAACCCCAGATGCGTTTGCCCGCCTTTACCGGGCGTGACACCGCCGACCACGTTGGAACCGTATTCAATCATTTCCTGTGCGTGAAAGGTACCGATCCTCCCGGTAAAGCCTTGAACAATAATTTTTGTTTTTTCGTTGATTAATATTGCCACTTTGAACTCCTAGGCTCTTTGTGCGACGACTTCGTCACGGGCGCGAACTACTTTTTCCGCAGCTTCCGCTAATGTGTCGGCTGTGATGATCGGCAAACCGCTGTTCTTGATAATGCTGCGGCCTTCTTCGACATTTGTTCCCGACAGGCGAACCACCAATGGGATTTTCATATCGATGTTCTTGACCGCCTGCACTACGCCTTCCGCAATCCAGTCGCAGCGATTAATGCCGGCGAAAATATTCACCAGCATCGCTTTAACGTTGGTATCAGCGAGCACCAGACGGAATGCTTTTTCGGTACGCTCGGCAGATGCGCCGCCACCGACGTCAAGGAAGTTGGCGGGCTCACCACCTGCCAGCTTGATCATGTCCATCGTTGCCATCGCCAGGCCCGCACCATTGATCATGCAACCGATGTCGCCATCCAGTCCGACATAACTCAAACCGGCTTCGGCGGCTGCGACTTCGCGATTGTCGACTTGCGTATTGTCACGCAACTCAGCGATTTTATGACGACGAAACAGTGCATTTTCGTCAAATTCCATTTTGGCGTCGAGTGCCAGGATTTCGTTATTAGTGGTGATGACCAGCGGGTTGATTTCCAGGACATTGGCGTCGAGATCCCGCAACGCACGATAGCAGCCTTTGATGGTTTTTACTGCATGGTTCAACTGCGCCGGATCGATACCAAGGCCAAATGCCATTTTTCGCGCTTGAAAATCCTGCAGCCCGACAGCGGGTTCAATATAAATTTTGATGATCGCATCCGGATTGGTCTCTGCCAGTTTTTCGATTTCCATTCCGCCTTCGGCAGAACCGATCAGGATGACGCGCTCACTGGTGCGATCGATCATGAAAGATAGATACATTTCCTTGCTGATGCTGGTTCCGGCTTCAACATAGATTCTGGAACAAATCTTTCCAGCAGGACCGGTTTGGTGTGTCACCAGTTTTTTGCCGATTAATTCCTCAACAGCTTGCTCGACTTCTGCATGCGTTCTGCACACCTTGATGCCGCCTGCCTTGCCGCGTGCACCCGAATGAATCTGTGCTTTGACGACCCATACATCGCCTTCGATTTCTCGGGCACGTTGCACTGCCTCGACAACACTGTAGGCCAAACCACCTTCAGCGATCTTGACGCCGTATTCTGCCAGGATTTCTTTCGCTTGATATTCGTGAATGTTCAATTCAATTTCCCCAAACAATCGCAATAATTGCGTTAATGTTCAATTTATTGCATCATTAAAACAAAAAAACCGCAATCAGCGGCCTTTAGTCATTACCCATTTTTGGCGGCAATCGCATCCGCGACTTTTACCACATTATTGGCCATTCTTTCGGAAGCTGCGTCAATTAAACGACCATCCAATGCTGCAGCACCTTTACCTTGGGCGGCTGCTTCTTTAAGCGCAGCCAGAATGCGTTTGGCTTTTTCAATTTCTCGTTCAGGTGGTGTGAATACATCGTTTGCCAGTTCAATCTGGGTCGGATGAATTGCCCATTTGCCTTCGCAACCCAGTGCTGCTGCACGTTTCGCTGCCAGCACGTAACCATCCGGATCCTTGATATCGCCAAATGGCCCATCGATGGGACGCAAGCCATAAGCACGGCAGGCCACAATCATGCGACTGATGGCGAAATGCCACTGATCGCCGGGATAATCAGGGTTCAAACCGCCGATATTGGTGGTTCTGGCACGGTTGCTGGCGGCATAATCGGCTACGCCAAAATGTAATGCTTCCAATCGTCCTGCTGCGCCATGACGCGCAATATCTTCCACATTGGCCATACCCAGCGCAGTTTCGATCAGCGCTTCCAGTCCAATGCGGTTGGTCAGGCTTTGTTGCTTTTCTAGCTGTGTCACCATGGCTTCCACCATATAAATATCTGCGTAAACTCCCGCTTTCGGGATCAGCAGCGTATCAATCTTGCTTCCTGCCTGCTCAACCAGATCCACCACATCTCGTACCATGTATTGCGTATCAAGGCCATTGATACGCACAGAGACTGTGATGCCATGGCCTTTCCAATCGAGATCGTTAAGTGCCTGAATAACATTTTTACGCGCCTGAACTTTATCATCGGGCGCAACGGCATCTTCCAAATCGAGAAAAACAAAGTCCACACCGCTAATCAATGCCTTTTCAAACATCCCCGGGTTGGAGCCTGGAACGGCCAATTCACAGCGTTGTACCCGCTGTACGGTGGTTTCATAAAGCGTGTGACTCATTTTTCCTCCAGAATTAATATATTTAAAGTAATCAATAGGGCTAATTAACGAACATGCCGGATGAGTTATGGTTTATTGAGTGTTATTTCACCTGATCTGCTCACAAAAGCAGATATGGAATTAATGCATTCTGTGATTCGTGAACTAGCAACGCAGGTAATTTTGATGAGGTGAATGTTTAGAATAAATAGTTTTTGGTTTCTTGTTTTAAAGGCTAATTATTCAGCGGATTATATCTACTCTGCAGGAATTTATCTACTGACAGCCTTTCCCGATGTGAAATGAGTCCGAGCAATTGGCTTCTGAATCAGGCATTATGCGGAGTAAGAACATCGAAATGAATAGAGCAAAAGCTTCAATTCAGTTGAGATTCGCAATGCTAAAATAGCCCAGTGATGATTTATCCAAAAAACCGCAACTACCTTGATTCTTTCCAATGCTTGTTTTAGGTATTGAAACTTCTTGTGACGAAACCGGAATCGCACTCTATGACACAGATCGAGGCTTGCTGGGTCATGCGTTGTATTCTCAAGTAGAAATGCATAACGAATATGGTGGCGTGGTGCCTGAACTGGCGTCACGCGATCATATCCGGCGCGTGTTGCCTTTGATTAAGCAAACATTAGCCGTTGCGAATTGTGATTTGCACCAAGTCAATGCAATCGCTTATACGCAAGGTCCCGGTCTGGCTGGTGCACTTTTGGTAGGTGCCAGTATTGGCGCGGCAATGAGTTTTGCATTACAGATACCCGCGCTGGGTATCCATCATCTGGAAGGGCACCTGCTATCTCCGTTATTATCCACGCCGGCACCGAGTTTTCCATTCATTGCGTTGCTGGTATCGGGGGGGCATACGCAATTGATGCAAGTGGATGCAGTCGGTCAGTATAGGCTGCTGGGCGAAACTGTAGATGATGCTGCAGGGGAAGCATTCGATAAAACAGCGAAGTTGCTGGGGTTGGGCTATCCGGGTGGTGCGGCTTTATCTAAACTCGCGCGTCGCGGTCAGCCAGGCCAATTTAAATTGCCGCGACCAATGCTCAATAGCGGAGATCTTAATTTTAGTTTCAGCGGGCTAAAAACTGCGGTACTGACTTTAATCAACAAACAGGACAGTACAGACCAGATCCGTGCGGATATTGCCTTGGCATTTCAAGAGGCGGTTGTGCAGGTGTTGACGGAAAAATCACTGGCGGCCTTATCACAATCAGGATTGACTCAGCTGGTGGTAGCCGGGGGTGTGGGTGCCAACGAGCAATTACGCAAAAATCTCAGCTATAAAGCGGGCTTGATAGGTGCAACCGTTTTTTATCCGGAACTTGAGTTTTGTACCGACAATGGTGCCATGATAGCTTTTGCCGGTGCGATGAGACTTCAAGCAATGCCGAAAAAAAATTTGCAATCAGCCAGCAGTTTCACTGTCAAGGCCCGCTGGGATCTGGAAATGCTTGAAATGCCGGAAGCTGACTAGGGGCCAGGAGATTTTTTTTCGCCAATACGGCTTTCCTTGCCTGCGAGTAAATTAACAATATTCGACTGATGTCGCCATATCAGTAACAGTGTCATCAGCAAAACAGCGAATGTACTGTTTCCAAAACCCAGCATGGTTGCAGTAAATACTGGTGCCAACGCAGCTGCAATCAAGGCCGACAGCGATGATATACGCCAGATCAGTGCAGCCAGCATCCAAGTCGCGATAGCCATCAGACCTATCCACAAGTGCAGCCCCAACAATACGCCCACTGCAGTTGCTACGCCTTTACCCCCTTGAAAACGCAAGAATACCGGGAACACATGCCCAAGAAATACTGCTAACGCAACCACGGCCACCGCTTCGTCTCCCAGTTCCCAACTCGTGGCGTACGTTTTTGCCAGAGTTACCGCCAGCCAGCCTTTACCAGCATCACCCAGCAGAGTTAAAACCGCCGCCGACTTCTTGCCGCTACGCAACACATTGGTTGCGCCAGGATTTTTTGAGCCGTACGTGCGTGGATCGGGTAATTTAAAAAACCAACTGGATATCACGGCAAAGGATACCGATCCCAACAAATAAGCTAACAAAGCAAATACCAATACCGTCATGTGATTAGCACCACCCGGACAAAATAGAATAGAATCGCGAATTGTTCATAACAATAAAACTCCCGGTAGTCCCAGAATAACCCGCACATTTTAACGCTTAATCACCGATGGATATTATTTTTCTGCATGACTTTAAGGCCAAGACTTTAATTGGTATTTATCCCTGGGAACGGATAGTTCCACAGACTATCCAAATAGACTTGGAGATTGCATTTCCTACCAGTCGTGCATGTCAATCCGATAACATCAAAGATGCATTGGATTATGCGCTGGTAATCGAAAGAATTAACAATATTCTGAGCAACAAACATTTTTCGTTGCTGGAAGCTTTGGCTGAACACATCGCGCAAACCATTTTGCAAGAATTTCAATCGCCCTGGGTTAAGGTTAGTGTTGCCAAGCTTGGCATTATTACAGGGGTAAAGAAGCTGGGGGTTCGTATTGAGCGCAGATCTGATGCAAGTTGAAGGAGGAACGATGGACTATCAATCGCTGGGTGAATATCATGCTTTTTTGAAACAGGCTAAGAATGCAGCGGATAAGCGCTATGATGTGCTTCACAACCTTGCGATACAGATACGCAACTTAGCCGAAAATCCTGGAAAAGCAATTGATATGGAAACAGAAGCAATAAAAACTGCGATAGTGGAAGCCAAAAAAGCGGAATTTGAAATGACCGCCGCCATCGGCTGCGTTAATGAAGCTGCTAAGCTGTGCGGTGAAAAAGAAATTACCACAGATGATTTTAAACGTTAAGCCGTTGGGCTAATTGCATGAGCTCTAGGAAATAACGCGGTAGAGAGAAATAGCAATCAACCGTATGGTCGTGCTCATTGATAACTCGGTACACATCCCTTAGCTTTCTCTGACCTTGTCTTAGCTCTTGTTCACTTGCCAGATTTAGTCAGTGTCTGCTTCCAGAACCAGCGCGGACATTTTTCCGCATCGGCGCATAATGCTGAAGCCAACGAGATGGCGTTGTATGCTTGACTGCAACCATATGTTTCAGCATCATTTCTTTCAATCTGCGACAGATGATTCCTTTTTTACAATCCTATCCGACACAACTCAAGAACAAATCGACCTGATAATGACTCCATTTTAAATCTGGCATTAATGAACTGCCCTGGAAAACGGGATAATTCGCTACTCTTGATATTTTTTGCAACAGAGCTTTGTTTTCAGTAAACTGCATTTTAGTGAGAAGAGTGTTTTTGATCTGCACATTTCTCATGTTTTCGTCTCAGGCGGCTTGCAACTGCGTGGACGAGACGTGTTTGGCTGAGCCGACGTAGCAGTCGCGACAGCACCTGTGATAGCGACTGTCAAGTTGGCGATCAATTGATTTCTATACCTTGAAAACAGGAGAGCATCATGACAGTCTCATTGAGTATCCTTCGTAGAACTACAGCGGCAGCATTAGCGATCGCCTGCCTTGTTCCCTTGACCGCACAGTCCGCAGAGCGGATGGCCGAGATCAAAATGTTTGCACCGGAGAATGGCCAACGTGTTGGCGTGGGCGGTTTTGGTTGGATTGTCGACCTCAAAATCGAGTTCGACGTGCCGCTGGAACGCACCGGCTTCACCAGTTTTCAACTGACTGGGCCGGGAGCGCATAACAATGTTCCGCCGATGCTGGGAACATTCTCTCCGGGTCGTGATGACCGTCTGCCAGGTCTGATTGTGCTGGTATCCACCGCCACCATCGGTGCCCAGTCGTGCCAGAATCTCGCCAATCTTTTTAATCTCACGGGTGTGACCCATAACGAAGCCGAGAGGGCCGAACTTTGGGATACCTGGATCGTGGGTGCACCACTATTCGGCGTGAATACACGCAGTACCGTTTATGCCGCCATCGCAGCGGATAAGGATTTTGATCAGATTCTTAATGACGCACCGGACGTGATTCCTGATGCCGATAGTAACGGCATTTGCGACGACAAGGACCTGAAAGCTTTCGGCGTGTCATCTAATATTCGCAAAGCTACTTTCTTTATCAATCAGTAAGTTGTGTCGATGAACTTGGCAACGAAGGCTTGTTGGTACGTGCTATCCGTCAAGCCTTCGTTGCGTCAACTGAGCTTTACTGAGTCCACTTTCGTTCATCGGATCGAAATAATTGTGCACGGCAAGTAGAGCAACTTGCCATGCACGTGCCAGCATTCATGTTGACAAGGAGAATAGACATTTCTTGAATTGATTATTTGTGATTTGAAGATTTAACGCAAAGTGATGCGCAAAGAATGAATGAAAGAAATACGGGATACAGTAAGTAAAAGTATAGATGTGAGATTCCATAGAATGTGGAAAATAAACATTTTGTGGGAGAACTTGCTACAGCACTAAGGTGTAGCCAATTGTAATTATACCTAGCAGTATTAGCCATACCGCTGCTTGCAAACCTACCTTGATTCCTCCAAACCAGAGCGTATATATGGCTTTTAGTATATTGTTGCTGCCAGCTGCAATCAGGATAGCCGAAACAACCTGCGTATCTTCAATCCGATGATCTCCTGTCAAGATCGATAAAATGAAAGGGTAAATGTCTGTAAAACCGACCAAAAAAGAAAGGATGTTTAGCCCACTCGTGCCGAAATGCGTAGTCACGAAATGTGTCACGATCATCATGACAATAAAAATCCCTGTGAAAATAAAGGCCACTCCGAGATCAAGTGGATTCTTGTCCATCAGTTGCATATCAACTGCTCCAACGGTTGCGTTATTTTTGGCATAAAGCAAAGCAATAATGATCCCTACCAGAAAGAGACCAATAAAGGGCAACAACAGTGACATAGCAATCGCGGAGTTAAAGATTGCCGCAACAACGACAAGTTTTAGATACATCATGGAGGAAGCGGCAATAATCGAAGCAGTCAGGATTGATGCCATGCTATTACCTATTCCTTTTGCCTTGTGTGAGAGTACGACTGTCGTGGCTGTACTGGAATAGGCTCCGCCAATAATGCTTGCGAGCAGATACCCTTTTTGGTTGAGAAAATATTTCTGAACAACATAACTTCCATAAGAAATTGCCGAAATAATCACCACTGCTAACCAGATTTCAAATGGGGAAAGCGGCAGAAAATCAGCGATATTGTTGTGAGGCAACAATGGAAGAATGACTGCGGAGAGCAGCACCATCTTTCCCAATGTCCCCATCTCTGCAACATTGATGTTCAACATCAAGTTATGGAGGTTCTGTTTTGCATTGAGAATGAAGATGGTCAGAACAAAAATCAGGGAAGCAAGCCAAAAAGGATAATGAACTACAAGTGGTCCAAAACTGTAGACCACAAGTGCCACTAAATACACTAGGACGCTTGTTTTCTGTTCTTTTAGTCGCTGAAAATAAAAGAGCGAGAAAAGCAGTGTAAAGCAGATCATCCCCGCGATATAGACAACCAATCCTTCATCTATGATACAAAAGATATAACCGATCATTCCTATAAAAGTATAGGTACGAGCCGAACCAATAGTGGTTGATGTTTCCTGAGCGTGAAACTGTAAGCGATAAGACTTGATTTCAAGGCCGATAAGAAAACTGAAAACGACCGTAAGGACAAATTGAACCAGTTGTATGTTCAGGTATTGTTCCATTTGTGATCCCTAAGTCCCTATTTAACTTCGAATAATTGTGCGTAAATTCAAATATTATTAAGTTAATGAGCCCAATAATTTAAACAAGTCTCTAGGCATGCAGTTACCTTCGTTGTTTTAGTAAGATTCTAACAAGCTGTTGAAAAACTAACCGCGTTGCTGCTACGGTGTTAAGAACAGGCTCAAGGTGCTCATTTATTAAGCATAAACTGCGCTTTTTCGCCTGTTTTTGTTTTGTACCAGCTGCCTCGAAAACGTTTTTCAACGGCCTGCTAAGAAACAGTAAATTAAGTGATTATTACATTCTGCATCAGAAAATGATGCAATGCTTTTACAGTGATTTTTCTATCAACAAAGCAGTAATGCTGCTAAGTAAAAATCGTAACACGATACAACTGGTATTGCATTTTCAGTCTAATAATTATTGTCATTGGGTTGGTCTTAATGATATATCCAAAGTTGGTCCGTAAGCTCAAGGGTATCTGTGGGCATGTTGGTAAACGGTTGTTTGCTTGGTTTGCATGATGACGCTTCTATCAGCAGGTTTTAAAAAGACGGAGACATTACACTGTTGTATTGCAAGACATTTAAATTTCTTCGGTCATGCCGAATTCGATTGGTACTTTGATGTAAAAAATATTGACACCTTCATCTTTCAGATGCGAGAAAATGCGCTTTGCTTCTTGTTCGCTTACGGCCATGGTTACTTCAATCGGTTGATCAGTGAGTTCAATGAAACGTGCAGAATGTAATTTGCGATCGTGCCCAAAACCTTCGGTTGCTGCAATCAAAGTTGCTCCGCCAATACCAAGTTTTTGGGTTTCTTGTACCAACCATTCCCCGAGAGGCATGTGATCGTGCTTGCGATCCTGCTGGGTGAAGAAAGTCAATTGATAGCCATTCATGGCATCCTCCTTAGAATCATAGAGTTCTGAACGCAGAAACTGTTGCTAGTCCTAGCATCGTCATGATCAAGGAGCCTATTACATGGGCGCTAATTGCGCCGGTGGCCCAAAATATACGCCCCTCTTGAATCAGCATCGTAACTTCAGCAGAGAAAGTGGAAAACGTAGTTAATCCTCCCAGAAAGCCGGTAATTATAAGCAGGCGCCACTCGGACGCAAGACCTGGATGATTAGCAAATATAGCGAGCGTTACTCCTATCAGGTAACCGCCAATCAGATTCGCCGCTAATGTGCCAAGCGGAATAGTCGGGAACAGCGCGTTGAGCGACATCCCCAGCAACCATCTCAATACGGCACCAAGGGATGCGCCAATACAAATGGCAATTATAGAGTTGAAAATAAACTTGTCCTTGTTATTTAGAATTTCTGAGAAAGACACAGAAAACAAACATACTGAATATCTGAAAATTAACGCTATATATAGCGTTAATTTTTTTATAATGTGAGTGTAGTCCTAAATATTATTTGAAAAAGGTGGCTTTTGGAAGGATATCTTTTTATTGCGCTAGCGGGGTATTGCCAAATTAAGAAAATTCGAACGAAAATCGTCAATGCATAAATTTGTGACTCATTGATTGCTCGGTATTCGAAATGACTTCCGGAGACAGGAATCAGCTCAATTTGGCGTGACTTGACAATACCCAGCAAGATGGACTGCAGAATATTCTCAAGTTTTACAACAATCATCGACGACATCCATGCCAGGAATATAAAAATTCAAGTCAACAAGAAGCAATTGCAGCAAAAATGATAAAAGTTGATTATTTGGAGAGTGCGGAATTTGTTGACTAACTCATTGAGTCAATGGCTTTGTAGTCCAGGAAAAGGCCCGATCTGTATAAAGGCGACAGCTCTAGTGTTAGGCGAGAATTGTTTTGTTAATACCAAAATATTACAAGAAAGTTTCACTTTCTTTTGCCAGCCTCTGAACTAAAAAAAGGGGCCAATGCTTAAACAAGGTATTGGCCCATCCAAGGCTTGGGGAAATTTAAGCAAAAATTTTCTTCATGGGATGGCGCGTTCTATTTGTAGATACACTACCAATTACAAGATATCCTAAGAAAAATACCATTCCTAAAATGATATCGGTTTCTGACCAGCTTGCGTCAGATTGCATTGCCGAAAAAGACGGCACAGAACCAAATAGAATGAGCCCAATCAAAGGAACAATACCAAATAAAACGAAGGCGGCTGTTACAATTGCGTTAAAAAACTCTGGACTTTTTTTCATCTCGCTCTCCTAAATGCTTATTTAAATGTTATTTAAAGCCTCCTTTTATTAAGACCTCAAACTTCACAAATAATTTACATTATATCAACAAAAAATTAACATCTGCAAGTTCTGTCGATGAAACAAGAAAGCACCACATTTTCTTCAGAATATTTTTGCTTCATCGGGTAACTAGTTATCTGACACATTAAAAGAGATGGAAGAGTGATCGAGCATCTGGCTTGATGCGACTTTTCGGCAGTCATATGTGCTGTCAAAAGAAGCTTATATGGCTAAGCAGCTAATTTTTCATAATATCGTTGCGTAAATTCTGCTGGTGACAGATAACTCGATTTCTTCTGTCTTCGCTGTCGATTACGGAAGATTTCTATGTATTCAGGAATCGTCCGAGTTGCTTATTGCCGCACCTTGAATTTTCGAGGGTATAACAATTCATTTTTGAGTATTTTTTATGAACCTTCCATCGGGGCATTGCCATACTGGATTGCTTCGAAAGCTCCTAGTAATCATGCCTGCAGTATTTGCTACCGCTATCTGAATGAGTAATCAATTCTTAATCCGGATGTTTTTCGGTAGTTGCACGAAACAGAGCTTGTATAACCTAATCCTTAGTCATACTCTCATTCGTGACATAACCGGCCAGTTCTCCATTAAACATATCTTTTACTCAGCCAAATATGGCCAACCTTTATCTGTAGGGATGTTGGTAGTGCCACAGAATCACGCTTTATCAGGTGCATTAACAGAAAATTCCCGGCTCAGAATATTAGGAGCGACCGGTAATTATTTTTAAAATCGGTCGTCACCTTGAGTTTGAAATTCTGCGTACAACGCGAACACAAGCTTCTTGCGCTTTATGTATTTAATCATTTTATTGACTTCGTGAAGCGCCTAATTACCTGCACTCCATGGCTTCAGTATACTTGCCATAACGTGCGATGCCATTGAGTCTGGCGCGTTGGTATAATGCCGCCTGAGTTATTTGGTTATTTGCTGAATCACCTTTCCATGCTTGTAATGCAGGTTCTTGTAGTGCACGACCGTAAGAAAAGGATAATTCCCAAGGTTGCGGATCCAGTTGGTTCATGGCATTCAGGTTAGCCGTTGCAACTTCTGGTGTTAGGCCGCCGGAAAGAAAATTGATACTGGGAACGGCTGCCGGGACAGTGCGACGCAATATTCTGACGGTTTGCACAGCTACTTCGTGCGGGTTTGTCTGTTGTGGATTTAGTTTGCCCGGCACTATCATGTTCGGTTTTAACAGCATGTGTTCCAGAACAACATGATGCCTATGCAAGGCATGAAACACTTCATGAAACACTACTTCGCTAACTTCCGCGCAGCGTGTCAAGCTGTGAGTGCCATCAATCAATACTTCAGGTTCGACAATGGGTACTATGCCCTGTGCTTGACAAATAGCAGCATACCGGGCCAGAACCTCTGCATTGGCTTGAATGGCGAGCAGGCTTGGCGTAACCTCATTGATGTGGTAGACATCACGCCATTTAGCAAACCGAGCACCTTGTTGTTTGTATCCCTTTAAACGCAATTCAAGCCCATCAAGACCCTGGGTGATTTCGTCCCCCGGGGCATTGGGCAGGGGAAGCTTTCCTTTATCAACTTTGACTCCCGGAACAATATCTTGCTGCACGCACAATGCAGGCAACATGACACCATCATCACTGCATTGTCCTAGGGTTTCCTCAAATAATATAACACCACTAATGAACTCACCCAGATCCGGAGTTGACAGTAACAAGCTTCGATAAGCGCGGCGATTTTCTTCGGTTGATTCAACATCAATGGCCTGGAAGCGCTTGGCGATGGTAGGGCTGCTTTCATCGGCAGCAAGAATGCCTTTACCCTTTTGTACCAGCGCGTCAATGGTTACTTGAAGTTCGTCCTGAATATTCATGATGCTCCTCCCGTAGTCTTGATGTAATGTTCTAATTCTACAGAATAACAGCGCTTCCGATCAGCTGTACGCCAAATTTAAAATTAAACTGCGGTACAGCTATTTCTTGCGCCTCTTTTAAAGAGCCATGTTTTTGTCTTTTTACAACCGTATTTATTTACTACGATCAGGTTAATAGAAGCTCTTTAAGAATCTGTAGAATTTCAGGGGGAGGGGAATCGGATAGGGCTTTTTCGACGCTTTTCGAGGATACAAACACATTGCCAAAAAGACGAGACTGTATTGCATTCCTTGAACTTTCCCGAAGGGTCACGCCCACATGTGATGCAGTGTTTCGCGATCTTTTCCTAACCATTCGATGTCTGCGACTATGGATTTTTTATTTCAGTATTTTGACTTTCTTGTCCCAGTAACTTCCGATGGTCGTCGAGCCTTGCAGATAATTCTCGTTCCTGCCGAAGTTTATATTTTACCAATACGCGATTGACCAAAACAGCTGGGGCAGCCAGAACGACAAGGGAAATAAAATAGAAAAAGGTGACCCAAATTCCGATAGCCACTCTAGAGAGAATTGATTCTTGATACTCCCACCAGGTAAACAGAATGTAAATTTAAATGACGACGCCCTTGATCAGAGTAACGGCACTGAATCTCACAAAAGGAATTGCCAAAAAACTGAGTGCCACCACAATGAACTGGCGCCGTATAGTCTGGTTGAAACATATTTCCTTCAGCAAGGACTTTCATGATGACCACTACTCCATAGATACCCCATGTTGCCATCCCACAGTCAAACCCAACAAGAAAGAATCCGGTAGAAATTGAAAATTGAGCTGCGATGTTTTCATAGGGTACGCCGAAGACCTTCCCCATCCATGTTTTTATAATCCAAAGAATAGTCCGGCAAGTATAAAGTTGCGATTGCTCAAGGTGTGATTTAATGGTGTGAGGTATTGCTGTGGCTGAACCTTCTCGCCAGAATCGAATGGAGAAACAGCCCTTTGAGTGTAAGCGTCCAACGCCATCAGACTGTTATTGGCCTGGTGCAGATCGAAGAAATTACGGCGTGCGTGCGCCCAACAAGCCAGTTCAGTTCAGGGCTCCGCCTGTTTTTCGGCGAACAGAGCTTTGTAGCCGCCATAGTTATCGACCAACAAGTGACCTTGCCAGTTTTCCAGAAAGCTTTGCGCATGCCGGCCACTACGACCGGGTTGATAGTCGAAGAAGATAATGCGCGGCAAGTGATCCGGTAATGGTTGGCGGCAGACACGGGAACGCAGTGCTTTGGCTGAATCTGCTTTTGCATACGGTTCAAGCTGTTCAATTTCTGCGTTTACCGCCGCCCAATCAGATCGCAGGGTTTACTCAAAAAGATCAGGATGCGAGGTAGACAGTGATTCACTCTTTTTGCCCAAAAGGTTTCGGCTCAAATAGGCCAGTTCCATTGTCAATGCCTGGATGTAGAACCCCGCATGAGGTATTCTTCGGACTGCCGATAAGTTACACCAAGCAGACATCAAAAGTTGTACTTCGAATTTAAATCCGCCACATTAGACCAATATTAATATTGGTCTAATGTGTGTTTAAGACGGCTCAGCCCAAAGCTCTGCGCGATGAATATGTTTTATCTTTAAAAGTACTGCCAATTGCGGCAACTACAAGATAACCGGCAAAGAATAATATCCCTTCATGCATTCCTTCAAACAAAATCAAACTGATTGAAGCGAGAACGCTTACTAAAACAAAAATAAAGAGAATTGTCGAACTACTATCATGTTTTTTACTCATTTATATGCTCCAGAAAAAAATGTTTAATAAATACCTGAAATAATTTGAATTCAAACTTAACAGAAAGTTTACACTAAATTCACAAATACTTCACATATATTTCACAATTAATTTACATATGGACTTTAAAGTGAATCTTTTATGCAACAAAGAGAAAGGAGAATTAAATCTTCTTAAGTGCGCAGACAATTAACCGTCTATTAAATTTGTTCAATTATTATTGCCAATAGCTTGCTATGTTTTTAGATAATAGCCCTGATTATCAAACAATTTGGCAGTTAGTTCATAATTGAGCTGATGCCGATCCAAACGAAACCGATATCCACGCGATTTCACTCAAGCTTAGAGAACACATTATTCGCCTAACGCCTTGCTATTCGTAACAGAAAGATTTCTGCTCGAACGCGCAAACGATCGATTTTTATTGATGATTCTGTTATCTCTCTGATAGTGGATACGCTCCATTAACTTAAGACCCTGACTGTTTATTAAAAGATGTTATTAATAAGCCTATTTGGATTCTCTGTATGTCAAGCATGAAGAAGTAATTGATTGGTGTATCAGATTTCATCACGCCCCATCGTTTTTGTTGGATGCCAGAATAGCTGCCTGATGGACAAATAATTACTAAGGAAGCTAAAAACTACCAGCCGGCAAATGGAGATAAGCGTCCAACGCCACCATCTAACATCTTTTAATGCGCTCAATTATCCTCAAATATTTTTTGAGAGGATAACCCATGGTATTACCGACAGATCCGC
>NZ_PXXU01000056.1 GCF_003011925.2 Nitrosomonas supralitoralis | reverse complement strand
TTGCTTGAAAGGATAGGGGAACAAGGTGGGTTTCGCGCATTTTCATGCGTTGTGCAGGAATGTTCCATTCAGCTTTGTCGAAGTCAATTTCTGTCCATTCTGCATTGCGTAGTTCACCAGGGCGCACAAATACAAGGGGTGCAAGGCGTAGGGCGCACTTAGTCACAAAGTATCCTTGATAAGCATCTATAGCACGAAGTAACCCGCCTATGGCCTTGGGATCGGTAATTGCTGCATGATGGCTTTGCTTGACTGTAGGCAGTGCTCCACGTAGATCAGGTGATGGGTCGCGTTCAGCGCGTCCAGTGGCTATAGCATACCGAAATATCTGCCCGCAATTCTGGTGTGCCCTATGTGCTGTTTCAATGGCACCACGTGATTCAATTCTACGTAATACTGATAGTAATTCCGGGGCTGTAATGCTGATAATAGGTTTTCTGCCTATCCATGGAAAAATATCACGTTCCAGCCGCCGGATGATTTTATCCGCATGAGAAGGCGCCCATTCTATTGAAAACTTGGTAAACCACTCACGTGCTATTTCCTCAAAAGAATCTACGGCGGGTAGTCCTTCAGCTATGCGCCTATCGGCTTCCAAGGTTTTGGCTTGCTGTGCTTTATTTGCTTTGCGTACATTGCTTGGATCAGTGCCTGCTGCTACCAACCTCCGTGCTTCATCTGCTTTACCACGCGCTTCTTTTAATCCGGTATCAGGATAAATACCGACAGAAAGAGTTCTACGTTTACCACCGATGCTGTAATCTAATCGCCACCAGCGCGAACCGTTTGGCTTGATCAGTAAATAAAGTCCATCACCATCATTTAAACGAAGCGTTTTATCGGTTGGTTTGCTATTGCGGATGGTTAAATCGGTTTTGATTAAGTGGCGAGCCATTGCAGTAACTCCTGAAAATATGCAGTAACTTTTTAGAATAAAACCAGTAACACACTCTGTTACTGTATATGTTACTGCAAATTATACTGGATTTCGCTGTTTGTTGCTGGATTTCTATGGACAATAAAAAGGCTATAATCACTGTTTTTAATAGTTTTTATAACCTTTCTAGGATCTTCTCAGATCATTTGTTGGTGGAGACGGCGGGAATCGAACCCGCGTCCGCAAGCCCTCTACAGACAGTTCTACATACTTAGCCATGTTATTTGATTTAACCTGGCAACCGCCAACTGGCGGGCTGATGACAGGCGAGTCACCTTGCGTTTAGCGTTTTATAAAGTGACCCTATACAACGCGATCCTCGTTAGTAACTCTGCTGTCTGTTGCCAGACCCGGCGTTGAGGCCCACCGGTGCAGAGGCTAGCCGAATTAAGCGGCTAAAGCGTAGTTTTCGTCGTTTGCGACTATTGTTTTCAGATGGATTTACGAGGTAATCTGATCCTCGGTATGCCCTGCGCTGCTTTGCAACCCACGTCGAAACCTGATCGTCCCCGGTATTCGTTTTGGTAGTGCTTATGATGGTGATGAAACCAGAAAGTTCAAGTCCTTTCTGTTGGGTATTCTAACAGAATTATGGGAATTACTTTATAGATGAGCCAGCAATTCTTCAGGATGATCGATCAGATGTTGGGCACCCCAGGTTTCTGGTGGTTGATCATTGCCCAGATAGCCATAACGGGCAACGATGGGCTGCATGCCAGCTGCCAGACTGGCCTGGACATCGCGAATGTCATCTCCCAGATAAATGCAGTGAGGGGGGGAGACGGTCATTTTCTCGCTGGCGATCAGGAGCGGTTCAGGGTGTGGTTTGGTGTGGGCGGTTTCGTCGCCGCATATGACACAGGCGACTCGCTGTGCTAAACCAAGCGTTTTGATTATGGGATGCGCAAAACGCGAGGGCTTGTTGGTGACGATTCCCCAGGGTAAGTTCATTGTTTCCAGTTGATTCAACAAGGCTTCAATGCCTGGAAACAAACAAGTGTCGTGACACAGACGTTGAGTGTAAAAATCCAGAAATTCCTCGCGCATGGATTCATAGCCATTGTCGCCGGGCTTGATATTGAAGCCGAGCTTCAGTAATCCGCGCGCGCCCGCCGATGCCACGGGACGGATCTGAGTAATTGGCAGTTCGGTTAAACCGCGCGCGATTCGCTGTCGATTCAGGGCATGGCCGAGATCAGGTGCGGTGTCGGCCAGTGTTCCGTCAAAATCAAAAAGAACAGCTTTAATCATTGAGTACGAATGTGAAGTCAACGTGAGTTAGTTGCGATATGCCATGATGTAGTTGACGTCGGTATCATTTTCCAATGCATAAATTTTGGTGAACGGGTTATACGTCATACCGATCAGTTTTTCATCGGATAGACCGGCATTGCGCGCCATACGCGCAAGTTCGGAAGGCTTGATGAATTTGGCATATTCATGCGTGCCGCGCGGTAAGAGATTTAAAATATATTCTGCGCCAATAATGGCAAATAGATAGGATTTCGGATTGCGATTGATGGTTGAAAAAAAGACCCAGCCATTTGGTTTCGCTAATTGCGCGCAGGAACGAATAACGCTCATGGGGTCGGGCACATGTTCAAGCATCTCCATGCAAGTGACAACATCATAGTGCTGCGGTTGTTCTATCGCCAGAGATTCTATGGTGATTTTGCGATAATCAACATCATGGCCGCTTTCCAGCAGGTGCAGCTTGGCAACCTTAAGCGCTTTATCACTGAGATCGATACCGGTGACGTGCGCGCCCACCGATGCCATGCTTTCGGACAGAATGCCGCCGCCACAACCGACATCCAGCACGGTTTTTCCTGCTAGCCCTTCAGTCAGATCATTAATGTAGTTAAGGCGTAATGGATTGATATCGTGTAGGGGTTTAAATTCACTGTTCGGATCCCACCAGCGGTGAGCAAGTTGGCTGAATTTTTCGAGTTCCAGCGGATCAGCATTGATACCGTCATTTTCCATGTGTGTTCCTTTATATCGATTGTTTTGACGTTGTCGCGATACGTTCTTGCCAGATGGTTGTGCGATATTGTAGTTCAGTCTGGTCAAGTGTCGTCAATTGTTTATCGTCCAGCAGCATTCTACCATTTGCCCACACATGACTCACATGCTCGCGACTTGCGGCGTAGACCAGATGTGAGATTGGATCATAACAAGGGGTAAGATTAATATTGGAGAAATTAATGGCTGTGATATCAGCTGCTTTCCCAATGGCCAATGAACCAGTCAATTTACCCAACCCCAAAGCATTTGCACCGTTCAAAGTAGCCATTTTCAGCACTTGATGGGCGGGGAGGGTATCAGCTCGTCCACTGCTGGCTTTGGCCAGTAGTGCCGCTAGGCGCATTTCTTCAAACATATCCAAACGATTATTGCTGGCGGCGCCATCCGTGCCAAGTCCGATATTAACGCCTTGATTTACTAGCGATGAAATGGGTGCAAATCCACTCGCCAGTTTCATATTGGATGAAGGGCAGTGAGCAATGCTGCAATCATATTGCTGCACCAGTTTAATTTCATGATCGGTCAGGTGCACCATATGCACGGCAATCAAGCTGGGACTGAGCAATCCCAACTGTAGCATGCGTTCAAGAGGCCTTATTCCATTTAATTCCAGACTGATGCGAATTTCATCCTGTGTTTCATGCAGATGGGTATGAATCGGTGCATCGAGTTGTTCTGCATAAGTCAGGATGCTACTGAATGTTTTGTCGCTGACGGTATAAGGTGCGTGGGGGGCAAAGCAGAAGGATAGCAGCGGATCATGTTGATACCGGTCGCGCAATTCCAATCCTTTGGCCAGATAATCATCGGCATCGCTGGCATAAGGTGTCGGAAAATCAATGACAATCATACCGATAGCGGCACGCATTCCTGAATTTATTGCGGCTTGCGCACAGGATTCCGGAAAAAAATACATGTCATTGAAACAGGTAATGCCCCCTTTGATCATCTCGGCACAGGCAAGCTGAGTGCCGTCGAGTACAAATTGTGCGTTAACATGCTGATTTTCAGTCGGCCAGATGTGTTTATTGAGCCACTCCATTAAGGGTAGATCGTCAGCAAGTCCCCGCATGAGCGTCATGGCTGCGTGAGTGTGCAAATTGATCAATCCTGGAATTAATGCGTGATCACTCAAAGTGAGTGTTTGTTGTGGCTTGTAGCGTTGATTGGCGTGCGCTATTGGAAGAATGTCTTTGATGATGCCACGGTTAATTGCAATAGCATGTTGATTGTATACAATTTCAGCAGGTTCAACAGGAATAACCCATTTCGCTTCAATTAAAGTATCAATTTCTTCCCGATTATTCATGTATTAGATAATAAGTAAAAAAAAGCCCTGCTGGAATGAGCAGGGCTTTTTTAACAAAAAATAAATTAATCTGGCTTATCGGGTTCCTGCTACTTCAATTTCAACCCGACGGTCAGGTGCCAGGCATTCAATTAACGCTTTAGATCTTTTCTCACCAACACAGTTGTTACCAGTCACTGGATTGGATTCGCCTTTACCGTCAACAAAGATTCGACTTGGGTCAATGCCTCTTGAAACCAGATGGTCTTTAACCGATTCTGCACGACGTAGCGATAATGCTTTATTGTATTCATCTGATCCAATACGATCAGCATAACCTACAGCAATGATGAGGTCATATTTTACCCCTTCTATGCCCGTAACAAATTCATTAAGAGACTGGACACCGTTGGGTTTTAATTTTGAGCTATCGAAATCAAATAAAGCATCGGCAGAGAATGTAATTTTTTCAGGCGCAGTTTTAACGGGTGCTGGCGCTGGTGCTTCTGCCACTACTTCCGGTTTCTTGAGCAGATCCGGATCACATTCGTGAATTGCCATGGCTGGTGTCCAATAGCTGGTGCGCCAGCACAAACCGGTTGCGTTTCTTGCAACCACACCACGGGCATCAATACCGTAAGCTTCCGGTTTGGTTGCCGCCGTACTTGACGATTGATCAGTTTTTGCTTCTTGTGCCAAGACAGCACCAGAAAACATTGCTGGTATAAGAACCATTCCAATAAGAGTATTTTTGGCTGATATTTTTTTCATGATGTTGTCCTTTTAATGAAAACTATGTGTCTGAGAATTCTATCGACAATGCAAACAAATGCTTTACCATTACAATCGAAAGTCTTTGCTATTCTACTACCTAGAGCTTATTAGTGTTCAATTATCAGATTGTTTGCATATTATCGCAAATTAATGTGTTGTTTAATTGCAACAAAATCTTGTTGTAAATTGAAGTGAAGTTAATTGATTAGCATATTTAAACGATATAAATCATGGAGTTTTAATTTCGGAAAATGAATGAATGTGTCGACGAAAAAGATAATATTCTTTGTTTTGTTTGTTATTGTAGCAACTGGCCCAGAATCGGTGAATCCATGATTAGGCCGAAATATATTACCTATCGCACAACTTGGATTGTGTGGTCTCGTAACTAGATAATACCCGTGTTAAAGATTCGTTATGCGGACATTGAATGATAGGAACTTGCTTGTATGGTTGAGGTGACGAAGTTGATAACTTTGTCGACACAGAATCTGTGTCGTAATTTTGGGAATCATACAGCGGTGCATAATTTTAACCTGCAATTGAGGCGCGGAGAGGTGTTAGGGTTGCTCGGACCCAATGGTGCTGGTAAAAGTACAACCATGCGCATGCTGACGGGAAATCTTGCGCCAACTAGCGGCAGCATAGAAATCTGTGGCATCGATTTATTGGATAAACCGCTAGAAGCCAAGGCGCATTTGGGTTTTTTGCCTGAGGTTTCCCCGTTATATTTCGATATGACGGTAGATGAATATTTATTGTTGGTTGCCCGATTGCATCGGGTGGAAAAACAATCAATGCAAGAAGTAATGAAAAGTGTGAAGCAACGTTGTGGTCTGAGTGATCAGAGTCAAAATTTGATCGGGACGTTATCCAAAGGTTTTCAACAACGCCTGGGTATTGCGCAAGCAATTATTCATAATCCGGATGTGATTATTCTTGATGAGCCAACGGTTGGCCTTGATCCCAATCAAATTCTAGAAATAAGGCAGTTAATCAAAGAACTAAGTGCAACGAGTAGTGTTATTTTATCAACACATATCTTGCCTGAAGTTGAAAATGTTTGTGACAGAGTACAAATCATGCATCAGGGGACGGTAGTTTTTGATCAAACTATGGCCGAGTTGCGACAACAAGACACTAATCTGGGAAACCTATTTACGCAACTTACACAATCATGAATAAACAGGAATATTTACCGTGTTAGTGACTATTATCCGTAAGGAATTAAACATGCTGTTTATTTCTCCCTTGGCTTGGATAATGCTGGCACTGATACAGTTGGTGTTCGCGGGCTTTTTTCTGGTGCGATTGGATGCTTTTCTTGAGATACAATCACAATTACTGCAAATGATCAATTCTCCGGGAGTTACGGAGACTATTCTCTCTCCTGTTTTTGCCTTGGCAGCAATTGTTTTGTTGATGATAACTCCGGTATTATCGATGCGTTTATTGGCCGAAGAACGTCGTAACCGCACCTTGACTTTGCTGATTTCTTCTCCAGTTTCCATCACCGATATCGTATTAGGTAAATTTCTTGGTTTAATGATTTTTCTTGCAATCGTGATTATGTTGATAGTCGCATTATCGATTTCATTGCGAACAGGCGGTGTGCTGGATTGGGGGTTGATACTCAGCAACACGTTAGGATTGTTTTTGGTGACAGCGTGTTTCTCAGCGCTCGGTCTTTATGTTTCAAGCCTGACGGCACAACCGGGGATTGCTGCAGTTGTTTCCTTGGGGGTGTTATTAGGATTGTGGATGATCGATCTGGTTGCGAGTGAAACAGGTGGTTGGATTCACTATATTTCTCTGTTGAAGCATTTTAGATATTTTAATCAAGGCTTGATTGATACCTTTAGTGTGGCCTATTTTATATTGTTTATCGTGACCTTCTTAGTGCTGACAATTCGTCGCCTGGATGGAGAACGGTTGCATGGGTAAGTAAATTTGATGATAGGTTATGATCATGCTGAATAAAGAACTACGCAGGCACTACCGAATACAAAATGGCGTATTTATCATTTTGATATTGTTACTGGTCATAGTGCTTGGTTTTTTCGCAGCACAATATCGTTTTCAATGGGATGTCAGTCAGAATGGGCGAAATAGTCTGAGTGAAACCAGCATTGAAATTGTACGGAAATTGCAGGGTCCGGTACTAGTAACGGCCTATGCAACTGAACAGCATGCACAATTAGGTGATATACGAAAAATTATTGCCGACTTTGTTGCGCTTTATCAGAGAATTAACCCAGACCTTTCGTTGACATTTATTGATCCGGTCGAACAACCCGTACTGACACAGCAAGCTGACGTGAAGGTCAATGGTGAGTTGGTAATCAAATACAACCAGAGAACTGAGCATCTAACTAACATCAACGAGCAGGCATTTTCCAATGCTTTGATGCGTCTGGCGCGCGCAGAAGATAAATTAATTATGGCGTTGAGTGGCCATGGAGAACGCAAGCTCGAGGGGGATGCCAATTACGATTTAGGCGAATTTGGCAAATATCTTCGCACCAATGGTTTTAACAGTCAGACGTTGAATCTTGCGATTGAACAAGATGTTCCCATAAATGCAAACGTATTGCTGATTGCTTCGCCCCAGACTGATTTGTTTCCGGGAGAAGTGGATAAGGTGCTGAATTATATTGATCGAGGCGGTAATTTATTGTGGTTGGTTGACCAGGAATCTCTACGTGGATTATTGCCGCTGACAGAAAAATTACGTTTAACACTAACGCCGGGTGTTGTTATTGATCCTCAAGCGGAACAACTTAAAGCACCGATTACATTTTCGCTGGGTGCAATTTATGGACGGCATGCAATAACTAATAACTTTAATTATATTACGGTGTTTCCCTATGCGCGCCAGATTACGATAAATGAAAATGAGGACTGGCGCAGCGTCGCATTGGTTGAAGTGGCTCAACAGGGTTGGATTGAAACCGGTGATCTGAATGGAAACATTACTTTTGATCAAGCGACTGATGTGCCCGGTCCGGTCAGCATAGCGGTTGCATTGACACGCAATATCAGGGATCGCGAACAACGTATTGTCGTTGTCGGCAGTGGGCACTTTCTAGCCAATACGTACCTGGGAAATGGCAGTAATCTGGATTTTGGCATTAACCTGGTTAACTGGTTGACTGGTGATGAAGAATTAATTGTGATACAGCCACGTGCAACGATGGATGATAGTCTGATGTTGAGTGAATCAGAGCTTGCTATGATTGCCGTCGGTTTTCTTGTGTTACTGCCTGCATTTTTCCTGGTAACTGGGCTCGTTATTAGGTGGCGTCGTAGAAGAATAGTAAAATGACTTATCATGCCCGTATTAATCTGATTATGTTTGTTACCCTTGCTGGTTTGGTAGTATTTCTCTACTTTAGACCACAGTCTGATGCAGTTCGGGAATATCCGATTTCTACCACTGCGGTTGAAGCGGTGCAGAGTATGCGCATTCTAAATAGGCAGCAAGAAATTGTTCTCAAGCAATCGAATAATCAATGGCGAATGATAGAACCGATAAAAGTGAGGGCAAATGAGGAAAAAATCGGCGAAATTCTGGAAATTTTGACTGCAAGTAGTTACCAACGTTTGGTGCTAGAAAATCTGGATCGTTTTAGTCTGAGCCGACCTTATCTTCAACTGTATATTGATAAAGCGTATTTCGGTTTTGGCGGGTTCTCACCGACAACTAACCAGCAATATGTTGCGGCCAATGGCTTTGTTTATTTGGTTTCACCGCGTTATGGGCTTGCATTGTCGGTAACTGCCAGTGATCTGATTAACTCGGAATTGCTGGCGCCAGATGAAATTCCTGTCAGGTTTGAAATGGATCTATGGACAGTGGAACTGCAAAATGACAAATGGCGTATCATCAAACATTCTGCTGACGATGGATTTGACGATAATAAAGTAATAAGATGGGTCCAATTGTGGCAAACTACTCAAGCGGGAGCGCTGAAATTGCAGGATGAGCTTGATGCTGATTTTGCCGAAATGGGTGCTATACAAATCACTACACAGAATGGGAATATAATCAGCTTTAATATTCTGCAGAATGAATATTCGCTAGTGCTGTTACGCATGCCGGAAGGAATTGGATACCAATTTTCAATTGAAGTGGGACAGCAATTAATTGATCCAAGTACAATATTGTTAAATCAATAAATTTCTGAACACTGATGCCGGAATTACCAGAAGTTGAAACAACCTGTCGTGGCATTGCTCCGCATTTGATCGGCAAAGTGATCGCAGACGTTATTATCCGTAATTCAATGCTGCGTTGGCCAATACCACATGATTTGCCTGAATTATTGTCGGGGCTGACGATTCAATCCGTGGCACGACGGGCTAAATATCTGTTGTTGGACTGTGATAGAGGGATGCTGCTTCTTCATTTGGGAATGTCGGGGAGTTTACGTATTTTGCTGCCAGAATTGATGCAATCACCAGAATTGCCACGGAAGCATGATCATTTTGATTTAATTCTTAATGATAAAACTATTCTTAGGTTGCACGATCCGCGCCGCTTCGGTGCGGTGCTATGGCATACGGGGAATATTATGCAGCATCCGCTTCTGAAGAATTTGGGCCCGGAGCCGTTGACTGCAAATTTTAATGCGCAACATTTATATGAAAAAACCAGAGGGTTGCGTGCGTGTATCAAACAAACTTTGATGAATAATCAGGTAGTAGTTGGTGTTGGTAACATTTACGCAAATGAGGCTTTGTTTCTGGCCGGAATCAATCCCAAAGTAACCGCTGGGAGAATAGGAAGAGGGCGCTATGAAAGATTGGTTCAATCGATTAAGCATACTTTGCATCTGGCGATAGAAGCTGGAGGCAGTAGCTTGCGCGATTTTGTGCATAGTGATGGAAGCACAGGGTATTTTCAGCAGCAATATTGGGTTTATGGGCGTAGTGGTAAACGTTGTAAACAATGCACAGGTGTGATTAAACAGATTAAGCAAGGCCAACGCTCCAGTTTTTATTGCCCAAGTTGTCAGCATTGAAGGAAATTATTTAATATTTGCAGATTCCTCTGTTTTACTGGTGGATCAATCAACTTATTACAAGGTTAATATGAATATTACGTTCATTGGTGGTGGCAACATGGCTTCTGCATTAATCAGCGGGTTGTTGCAGCAAGGCTTCGCAGCGGAACAATTGCAAGTGGTGGAAATTAATGCAGAAAGTCGTGAAAAATTAAAACTGGAGTTTGGTGTTTGGGCGACGCATGATCTTGCTGATGGGATCGCTAAGAGTGACGTTGTTTTATTGTCGGTGAAACCGCAGCAGTTGTATGAATTGGCTCAGGAGCTTGCGCCTTTGCTGAGGGATCAATTGATGATATCGATTGCAGCAGGCATTCGCGCATCAGATATTATGCGTTGGCTGGGTGATTATGGAAGAGTGGTGCGAGCTATGCCGAGCACGCCTTCGCTTGTGCGTTTGGGTGTTACTGGCCTTTATGCAACTTCAAGCGTGAATGAGCAGGATAGAAGAAATGCCGAGTCGATTCTGGCTGCAGTTGGTTCGACACTGTGGGTGGAAGAAGAAGAAATGTTACATGCAGTAACTGCAATCTCCGGTAGTGGGCCTGCTTATGTTTTTTATTTTATTGAATCCATGCAGCAGGCAGGGATAGAATTAGGGTTGACACCGATTCAAGCTAGACAGCTCAGTTTGCAGACTTTTGTAGGTGCTAGCAAGCTGGCTAGTATGAGTGATGAGGACGTGGTTACACTACGCGCCCGGGTGAGTTCTAAAGGTGGCACTACCGAACTGGCAATTCAGGCTATGGAAGAAAGTGATATTAAGTGTAAGATCATGGCTGCCATTCATGCTGCAAGTGTTCGTTCACATGAGATGAGTGATGAATTCGGTAGAAAATAAGGTTGTAAAAAACAACTGCCAATTATCGTTTTTTGGGAAATAACTATGTCCAATCAGATTCTTGTTTTTCTTCTTGATACCATTTTGGGGCTGTTTTCTTTGGCGTTGTTGTTGCGCTTTTATTTTCAATTGTTGCGAGTACCTTACTACAATCCGGTTTCGCAGTTTCTGATCGCGGTGACTGATTTTATTGTAAGGCCTGCACGTCGTATTATCCCCGGTTGGGCAGGTATTGATTTATCTACACTGATGCTTGCCTGGTTACTTGAATGTATTGTTGTGACCAGTGTTTATGTGATGCAGGGTTATGATTTTGAAGTTAATATTATGACTTCATCGGGAGTGATCGGGCTGTTGGCCATTGTTGAGATTATTAAAACAACACTTTATATCATTTTGCTGATGATCATTGTGCAAGCCGTTTTGTCATGGGTTAATCCAAACAGTCCGTTGGCACCACTGTTGGATAGTTTTACCCGTCCATTTCTCGCTATTTTTCGTAAACATATTCCACCAATTGCGAATGTGGATTTGTCGCCGTTGTTTGTGCTGATTTTGATTCAGGTACTGTTAATGCTAGTAGCAGGAGTACACATGGAAATTGCTGCGATGCTGTTATAGCGCTTCGCAAGTGAGTTGGTATCGATACGATGAAGCACATAATCTTGTTTTAACCCTGCATATCCAGACCGGTGCAAAAATTACTGAAGCAGCGGGCTTACATGGGGATGCACTTAAAATAAAACTCGCTGCTGCACCTGTGGAAGGCAAAGCTAATTCTGCATTGATTAAATTTATTGCGTGGCATTTCGGCGTACCGATGAGACAAGTGATATTGAAGCAAGGCGATAAGTCGCGACGTAAAATAATCATGATTCATCGGCCTATACATAGTCCGGAAGCGTTATTTAATATTGTGTAAGGCTAGTCCAATGACTGATGCAACTAATAAAGAATGATGGATTTGATTTTATGGCGTCATGCAGAAGCTCATGATGGTTTTCCAGATGCTGCCCGTAATTTGACCGAGAAAGGGTTAAATGACGCGAAACGTATGTCTGATTGGCTTAGATCTAGATTGCCGGGAAATACTAAAGTAATAGTAAGTCCAACTCAGCGTACACAGCAGACTGCAATGGCACTTAGGTCAGACTTTATAACGGAGACTAAAATTGGTCCAGGTGCCAATGTTCGCGACATTCTTGCTGTAGCTGATTGGCCTAATGTTCAAGGTGCGATAGTAATCGTCGGTCATCAACCAACATTGGGGAATGTGGCCAGTTATCTGATTCCAGATATTCCTGCTGGATTGAGTATGAAAAAGGGTTCTGTCTGGTGGATTCGATATCAGAAAAATGAGAATAGATTTGAACCAGTGTTGTATTCGGTGATCTATCCTGAAATGATATAAATAAATTGAATTTGCATATTATGCCTGTTGATGATGTAAATGCGAAATGTCGAGGATAATTCTGTTTAATAAGCCCTATGGCGTGATTTGCCAATTCACGCCAGTCGTTGGGTATCAATCATTACAAGATTTTATACCTTTTCCGGATTTTTATCCGGCAGGAAGATTAGATGCCGATAGCGAAGGATTAGTGCTGTTAACTGACAATGGTAAGCTGCAAAATCGAATTTGCAGTCCTAAGTTTAAACTAAATAAAACATACTGGGTTCAAGTGGAAGGTAAGCCGGATGATATTGCTCTGAATGCATTGCGCCGTGGCGTGGTTCTCAAGGATTTTAAGACGCAGCCCTCTCAGGTAAACCTGATGGATGAACCCAGCATTCTTTGGCAGAGGATACCGCCCATTCGTTATCGCAAGAGTATTCCGACTACTTGGTTAACCTTGACTCTCAGGGAAGGTAAGAATCGACAGATAAGACGGATGACAGCGGCTGTATTTTTCCCTACACTGAGATTAATCCGCTATGCAATTGGTCTGCATACCCTGCAAGGTATTTTACCAGGAGAGTGGCGCATGGTTGCTGATCCTGATTTAGACTAGGATAAGGATAAATAAATGCATTAAAATTTACGCTGATCTTTTGGTGGAGAATGAATTTATTCCAAAAAATCAGAGTGTGATGAGCTATTTGATTAGATTAATATTTCCTTTCCGACAATTGATAGTGTAATATTTAACTTGATAAGTTATAAGCACGAAGAGAAGCGACAAGGTATAAATTGGATTGTCGCTATACATAATAAATTGATTCATTTAATTGAATGTTGATGTGGATTTTTAGTGGATAGGCCTAGGTCGTACTTGGCCTTTAACAGGGTGATAACTATATGATTTATGATTTTCTTAATTTAATTTCGGGTGTGATTGATATGCCGTGGTGGGGGTATGTTGCTATTACTCTGGTTTTTACGCATATTACAATTGCTGCAATTACAATCTATTTGCATCGTTATTCGGCTCACAGAGCTTTGGAACTACATGCAGTTCCGAGTCATTTTTTTCGATTCTGGCTATGGCTAACAACAGGAATGGTTACGAAGGAGTGGACAGCAATTCATCGCAAGCATCATGCAAAGTGTGAATCTAAAGATGATCCGCATAGCCCCGTTATTTTTGGTATCAATAAAGTATTGGCTGAAGGTTCGGAGCTATACAGAGCAGAAGCAAAGAATGAGGAAACTCTCAAAAGGTATGGCTATGGTACTCCTGATGATTGGATAGAGCGTAATGTATATACAAAGCATAGTGCCAAAGGTGTTGCGCTTATGCTGATTATTAACGTGATTCTGTTTGGACCAATTGGGATTACTATTTGGGCAGTTCAAATGTTGTGGGCTCCTATTTTTGCTGCGGGTATTGTTAATGGCGTTGGTCATTACTGGGGATATCGTAATTTTCAAGCAGAGGATGCCAGCAGAAATATTGTTCCTTGGGGTATTTTGATTGGCGGCGAGGAGTTGCATAATAATCATCATGCATATGCAACGTCTGCGCGATTATCTAATAAGTGGTACGAGTTCGATATTGGTTGGATGTATATACGAATTCTGGAAACGATGGGACTTGCAAAGGTTAAAAAAATTGCTCCTAAGTTACGTATTGATCAAGCTAAAACTCAATGTGATTCAGATACTTTGCAAGCTGTTATTTCTCACCGCTATGAAGTTCTTGCGAAATATACAAAATCATTAAAAGCAACTTTTGCAAAAGAAATGATTCACTTGAAAGAAGCAACCGCGCAATATGGAGTGGATAATTCTACCTTGAAGCGTTGGATTCTGGCTGACTCTAAATCTTTGCAAGATCATGAACGTGAGAAATTAATTCAGGTTCTTAGTAATGCTAAAACTCTTGATAAAGTCTATACCATGCGAGAAGAATTAGCTCAAATCTGGCAACGATCCACTGCAACAACTGAAGAATTGGTAAAACAGTTGGAAGACTGGTGTCGGCGCGCGGAGGAGAGTGGGATTGAAGTATTGAGAGTTTTTTCTCAGAGATTACGGTGTTACGCCTGATGTCTTGAATGGGCAAAAAGAGAGATTATGTTTCAATAAAAAACCCGCAGATGCGGGTTTTTTATTGAATAATGTTTGTAAAATTCTTATTTGAGTTTTGTTTCTTTATATAAGACATGTTTACGTGCAACAGGGTCAAACTTCATGAACTCCATTTTTTCTGGTTTAGCCCGTTTATTCTTGGTGGTTGTATAAAAATGTCCTGTTCCAGCTGAGGATTCAAGTTTCACTTTTTCACGCATAACGATAACTCCTTTGTTAACCTTGAAAGGTTTTTAAACGTTTTTACCTTCCGATCGCATTTTTACCAACACTGAATCAATACCATTTTTATCGATAGTACGTAATGCAGCGTTAGTTAATCGCAGTTTTATCCAGCGATTTTCGCTCTCAACCCAGAATTTTCGATGTTGCAGATTAGGTAAAAAACGTCTTTTGGTTTTATTATTAGCGTGAGAAACATTGTTACCCGACATTGGTTTCTTGCCAGTTACTTCGCATACTCGTGCCATATAGCGCACTCCAGAATTCTTTAAAAGGGGAATTATATCCTGATTTGGGGTCTTTGCTCAAATTAAATCATGCTCTGCAAATGAAAGAGCAGTACCGTTACCCACAATGAAGTGATCCAACACTTTGACATCAATTAGAGACAACGCTTGTTTCAAGGATTGGGTTAATATTTTGTCAGCATGACTGGGTTCAGCAATGCCAGAAGGGTGATTGTGGGCAAAGATAATTGCAGCTGCATTATGAAATAAAGCGCGCTTTATAACTTCTGTGGGATAAACACTGGCTTGTGTTAAAGTTCCGCTAAATAGTTCTTCTGTAGCAATTGTATGATTTTTTGCATCAAGGAAAATACCGATAAACACTTCATGTTGTTTGTTTGCTAAACTCAGCCGTAGGAAATCTCGAACCAGTTTGGGTGAATTCATGGCATTGCCGCACTTTAGCTCTTCGCCTAAGGTGCGGCGAGCCATTTCTAGTACTGCTTGCAATTGTGCATATTTTGCGATACCCATTCCCGGAAGTTGACAGAAATTTACCTGACTAGCTGCAAATACATTGGTTAAGCTACCGAAATGCGAAAGTAATTCTCTTGCGAGATCCACGGCACTTTTCCCGGTGATCCCGGTACGTAAGAAAATTGCCAGTAGTTCTGTGTCAGAAAGTGTTGAAGCGCCTTTCTGTAGCAGTTTTTCACGTGGCCGTTCAGATAGTGGCCAGCTCGTAATTGCCATAAAATATCATGAGGTTCTCAGTGATGTAAAATGTGTTTGTAATCTAATTGTTATTAATTTTAATTATTGATTGAAGTGTAAGCTTGACAAGCCATTCATAATGAATTGATAGCGGCATCTGAATGTTAAAATTGAGCCGAATGGGCAGGATAAATATTCATTTTGCCGCAGATTTGATAGTTTTATCGTTTTAGCAGATTAAATTTCATAGAGATATTATTTGTAATGAAAATAGGTGCATCTACTGTATCAAAGAAACGCTTGTTGTTGGGTGTGACCGGAGGCGTAGCAGCTTACAAAACGGCAGAATTGGCGCGCTTATTAACTCAAAATGGGATTGATGTGCAAACAATAATGACTGAAGCAGCTTGTCGTTTTATAGGTCCGGCGACTTTCCAGTCAGTGACGGGTAACCCTGTCTACACTGATTTGTGGGAAACCAATACTGCTCATGATATGGCACATATCAACTTATCCCGTAGTGCCGCCATGATTTTAGTGGCACCTGCCAGCGCAAATTTTATTGCCAGGCTTGCCAATGGGTTGGCAGATGATCTGCTATCGACATTATGCTTAGCAAGAAATTGTTTGCTCCTGATAGCACCGGCAATGAATCGGCAAATGTGGGAGAATCCAGCAACGCAGCGTAATTTGTCATTGTTACGCCAGGATGGTGTAAAAATAATCGGTCCGGCCAGCGGAGAGCAAGCTTGTGGCGAAATTGGAATGGGCCGCATGTTGGAAGTAAATGAACTAGTAGAAGCAGTACAGGTAGCTTGCCAAATGGATACATTGTTGCTGGGTAAAAATATTTTGGTGACAGCAGGGCCTACATATGAGGCGATTGATGCTGTCCGAGGAATTACCAATAAAAGTTCTGGAAAAATGGGATATGCTGTAGCCAAGGCTGCATTGGAAATGGGCGCAAAGGTTACTTTGATTTCTGGGCCCACATGTTTGCCGTCGCCTGCGGTTGACAAGTTTATTCCGGTAGTAAGTGCTGATGAAATGTTGCGCGCAGTGCAAACAGAGGTATCACAGATCGATATCTTTATTAGTGTCGCTGCAGTTGCTGACTATCGTGTAGCAAGCATCTGTCTACAAAAGCTAAAGAAACCTATTAATAATCTATCGATAGAGTTGATTCCCAATCCGGATATTCTTATGACGATATCCACATTACCCAAGCCACCATTTTGCGTTGGTTTTGCAGCAGAAACACAAGATCTAGAGAAGAATGCGGCAGTGAAAAGAAACAAGAAGAAGTTACCTTTACTGGTTGCGAATCTGGCTCAGGATGCAATTGGTTCTGATGAGAATGAGTTAATTTTACTGGATGACGATGGCAAACATATTCTTCCCAAAGCAGCAAAAATCGAGCAAGCTCGGCGTTTGATGAAACATATTCATTTACTGTACAACAACAAACTTAAGAAGAATGAAAAGAATTGATATTAGAATTCTCGATGATCGTTTAAATGAACAATTTCCTGCGTATGCTACGCCAGGATCGGCAGGTTTGGATTTGCGTGCGTGTATCGAACGACCGATGACGATCAATCCGGGGGGGACTAATCTTATTCCAACTGGTATCGCAATGCATTTAGCTGATGCTGGATTGGCGGCGCTAATATTGCCTCGCTCTGGATTGGGGCATAAGCACGGAATTGTATTAGGAAATCTGGTGGGCTTGATTGATTCTGATTATCAAGGACAAATTTTGGTTTCCTGCTGGAATCGTGGCCAAACAGCTTTTTGTCTTAATCCATTAGAGCGAATTGCACAACTTGTGGTGGTTCCCGTGATTCAGGTAGAGTTTAATCGGGTAGACAGTTTTGAGCAGAGTCATCGCGGTGAAGATGGTTTTGGCAGTACAGGAAAGCATTGATACACCGTCTTTTGTTGTTTTTTTGAATACCTCTGCGGTGGTATTCTGAATATGGCTAATATGTGACTCCAGATCAACATGGATTGTGATCACTTGGGGTCGACGAAATATGATTGTAAATGAATATGAGATAGCACTCGATGAGAGGGATAGCGGCTGGTGCCCGAGATACTAGTCTCATATGAAGTCTGTAACAGTATGGAAATCTTAATGAAGACGTGGCATCATTCCTTTGATTCCGCGCATCATTTTAGCCATTCCGCCTTTGCTCATCATTTTCATCATTTTCCGGGCTTGCTCAAATTGTGCCAGTAAGCGATTAACTTCTTGTACCGATACTCCTGCACCTGCAGCGATTCGACGTTTTCGCGAGGCTTTTAGAATTTCTGGTTTGACACGCTCTTGTTTTGTCATGGAGTTAATAATACCTTCCGTTCGATTGATTATTTTGTCGTCCACATTCACGTTCTGGGCTGCCTGACTGAATTGGGCAGGTAATTTATCCATCAGAGCGCTCATTCCGCCCATGTTACGCATCTGCTGAAACTGCGCCTTGAAATCATTCAGGTCAAATGCTTTACCTGATTTCATTTTCTTCATCAACTTCTCGGCTTCTTGCTGATCTGCGCTGCGTTGAGCTTCCTCAATCAAACCGAGTACGTCACCCATGCCTAAAATGCGAGAGGCCATTCGATCTGGATGAAATGCTTCCAGGCCTGTCAATTTTTCTGCAACACCGGCAAATTTGATAGGTTTTCCCGTGATATGTTTGACTGATAATGCCGCACCACCACGCGCATCACCATCGAGTTTGGTGAGAATGATGCCGGTTAGTGGCAATGCATCGGAAAATGCTTTGGCAGTATTAACTGCATCTTGTCCTTGCATGGCATCGACAACGAACAAAGTTTCAATGGGTTGCAGTAGTGCTTCAAGCTCACTGATTTCCTGCATCATGGCGGCGTCAATACCTAACCGACCGGCGGTGTCAACAATCATTACTTCGTGATGATGTCTGCGTGCATAATCCAATGCGGCTGCACCAATTTCTCCAGGCTTTTGTCCTTCTTGTACGGGGAAAAAATCGGCACCTACTTGACTAGCCAGAAGTTCAAGCTGATGAATCGCAGCTGGACGATAAATATCACAGGAAACCAGTAGCACTTTCTTTTTTTTGTTTTCCATTAACCATTTTGCCAGTTTCCCACTGCTCGTGGTTTTCCCAGCACCTTGCAATCCTGCCATAAGAATAACTGCAGGAGGGACCGTAGCAAGATTAAGATCGGCTTTTTCTCCACCTATGATGGCAATTAGCTCTTGATGAACCACTCCAACTAGAGCCTGCCCTGGAGTCAGACTGCTCATCACTTCATGACCAATAGCCTTTTCTTTGATACGTGCGATGAAATCCTTGACTACCGGTAAAGCAACATCCGCCTCCAGTAAAGCCAGACGAACTTCCCGTAAAGCATCCTGGATATTGTTTTCAGAAAGCCTTGCTTCACCGCGTAATGTCTTGATGACTCCGCTGAGTCGGCTGGTCAGATTGTCAAACATATTTAAACCCCATAAATCAATAAATTGAGAACAAAATGATGATCCATTCTGATAAATATCTGGATCAGCTCTTTGAATTTGCTAATGTGCCATGTAGACTAAACAATTATTTTGGTATATCAAATACGAACTATCAATGACCAGCATTTTAACTTATCTCGCAGCCTTTTTGCTTTATATACTGATTGGTTGGTTTTTCTGGCGAAATACATGTAGTCAAACGGCATCTGAAGCGGGCGATCATGTGTTAGTGAAAGTTACTTGGGGGCATTATGCCATGCTTGTTCCCTTGTTACTGCATGCCATAATACTTTACCAATCCATGTTTATTGGTTCAGGACTTAGTTTTGGTTTGAGCAATGCAATCTCATCCATTGTTTGGTTGACTGCATTCATCTATTGGTTTTCAGGTTTTTTTAAACGACTACAAGGATTGCAAACATTAGTTGCACCCATTGCATGGGCTGCAGCAATCGCTGTATTGTTGCCGCTGATCTTTCCATCCCTGCGTCAGTTAGAGAATACTGAATTGCCTGCATTCAAAGCGCATCTGCTGGTTGCTATGATGGCTTATAGCCTGCTGACAATAGCGGCGTTACATGCATTGTTAATGACAATAGTCGAGCGTCAATTACATCACCCTGCTTCACGCTCAGTATTTACCAATTTGCCGCCGTTGCTGGCAATGGAAAAATTACTGTTTCATATCATTTGGGTTGGATTTGTTTTACTCACATTGACGCTCATGAGCGGTATTGTGTTTTCACAGGAAGTGTTTGGTCAATCATTGACATTTTCACATAAAACTTTATTTGGTTTTATTTCATGGGGAGTTTTTGCGGCGTTATTGGTAGGCAGGCAGTTCTATGGGTGGCGAGGACGTATAGCAATTCGCTGGACATTAGCGGGATTTATTATATTACTATTGGCTTATATCGGTAGTAAGTTTGTGCTAGAAATCATATTAAATCGCTATTAATCAGCTGATTTATTTACTATCAGTTTAAAAAGTATTCTAGATTAGTTACTTTTCTCAAAAATCCTTAATATACTGAGAGGAAGTTAATTTGTAGTAACAGCAGTACGCAGCAATCGCGGCACCAAAATGGCCAAATCAAAACGACGATTGCAGCGATAAGATAATTCTGCAGGATACGGTGTGTGTACTTTGCGTGATTGAATGCGTGCTATGTTCCGCTGAGTGCGGTTTTGCGATTTCCAAGCAGCGTGTTGATCCAGTGAAACTCGGGGTGTTGAACTGCGAGTTTGCCGCTGCCAACAACATGGCGTCCATGTTGCGCAACTATGGGAGTCACAGCCTCGAAACACCATAGACCATCGGATACTGCAAGAGCGCTTATCGCATTCTTGCCTTGTGTCATCAAACAAATCGTCAGAAACCAGATCGTCAGAAGAAGTTTGGTGTTTTCAAATACGTTGCTAACTATTGAGGAGGATTGATAGCCACAATTCAAGCATTCCCATAGTCTACATCGATTATGGGCGCCAGAATAACGAGCTCCACCGCCGCGTAAATATTTCCAATCTTGTGGCCACTTTGATGCAAATTATGCTGCCTCACATTGCTCCTTAGTGCCGTATTGACACAGAAATTCACGCAGTGACATAGCCTGCTTGAAGCTGAATTTTATACATCGCCATTGGTTTTTCCTCTGAATGTGTGTGCATTCTAAATATATCTGTAGATATCTCTAAGTATTGTAACTAATCAGAAATAACTATGACAATGCTTGCTTTTTTATGTGATCAGCTAGGGATTTCAATCGGAGATTGTTTCTATATCCATATGATTTATAGAAATACCAAACAACCTTATCGAATAATATGTCTGTAATAAATTTATTCTATAACCAATAGACTAATGAGTATATCGCCAGCAGTTAACCATGAGTTAATTTCTATTTCATTTCAGTGTTATTTTTAAAGAAGTTTTTTACATTACTCACAAATTCTGTGGATAACTTTGTTAATAACTCTTATGCTCACACGCCAAACCAAAGATTCTCAAGGGTTTTACTTAGACTGACTAATTATTCAACAATTTATTTAAATGCTATTTATTAGACAGTTATGTGGCTTATTTAAAATATGTATAAAGATATTAAAATTAAATTTGTAAAATTATTGAACTGTGGATTAATTGCAAAGTCAAGTGAAAAATATTTTAATAATCGAAAGAATAAAATAACTTTAATCTCTGCGGATTCAATTCCCTGTTGCTTGCGGTGGGGTGCTTTATTAAAATCGATGTTTCCAAACTGACCTTCAATCTTTTTAGTCCATACGCGTCATGCGAAGCAAAGGCTGGGTTCCTGCATCGGTTTGTGCATCCTTCCGCTTCGGTTGTGTTTGATGAAAAATATGAGCGATGCTCAGGCATTGGGCATACTGCACAAAAAAGTGGTGACTGCCAATGAACAAACAGTTTAATGGTTGGGTGCGCGGCAACAAAACCATCATGGACAGGACTGCAAGCGAAAGCGGGTGATCCGTCCAAATTGCGTTTTAGGCAGGCTGATGGTGAATCGCCGCAAGTGATCGCCGGAATAAGTGGAGATATTACGTTGCACGGCTACCAAAACGCTTTAGTGCTACGTATGAGCCGTAATTTTGAGGGCATTAACGGGTAATCTTCCCCTATATTAAAGGTGCAATACAGTAGAATATTCTATCCTAAACGAAGAGGAATTTTACTGATGAAGAGGCAGCGATTTACGGAAAGCCAGATCATGCAGATATTGAAGCAAGCAAGGTGAGGGGGCTGTGGCTGATTTATGTCGAGAGCATGGGATGAGCAGTGCGAGTTTTTATAAATGGCGCAGCAAGTATGGAGGAATGGATGCAGCCCTGCTATTGGAAATGACGGCAATAGCTGAAGAAATCAAACGGCTGAAACGAATGT
>NZ_PXXU01000055.1 GCF_003011925.2 Nitrosomonas supralitoralis | reverse complement strand
TCTGTGATTGGATAAAACCATTAAGTGAATGATTAAGGGATGTTTAAAGCATTTCACACGCCTTTAGGGGTCATACCCTTCGCCCCGGATGGCTGCGGCGCGATCCGGGGGCTTGCAGAGAATTGAAGGGGCTTAATGCTGCATTTGGTAACGACATGGTGGATCGAACATATTCGTCAGATTTCTCCATATTAGCTTTGAATTCTTCAATCATCTCCATGAAATCAACGCTAAATTCATCAGGGGAAAGCGTGAGAATGTGTATCGGTTTAACAAAACATACATAAGAGAGAATCCGGCACGGAAACGGGGCAATAATAGACGGAACGATGTCATCTTCTTTGGGTACATAGTTAATCCACAAAAATTCACCCTCAGGAATCTCGGGATCTCTTTCAAATATAAGATACGGGATATAGCCCGATACAAGCGTAATAATTTCATTTTGGCTTAGGTTTACATTAAACAAGCCTTCCTTATCGCGATTAATTCTTTTCATAATATGCGGATTATCTGGTGACTGATGTGCCATTGTTGTAAAACCTGTCGCTACTGAATTGTTTTCAATCTCCGCCATTTCGGGTGATTTATAATTTTCTTTAGTTTCTACAATCGAAAGATTGGATTTGTTAAACGCTGATTGAAACCGTAAACATTAAGACTGGGTAATATAATAAACAACCTCCGCGCAAGACTACGGGAAATCGCAAGTAGGGCAGTAAATAATAGATTACTATTTAGTTGCAACTGCATTGCAATCACTTGCAGTTGGAATTACAAGCATAAAGCTTGTCGGGTTACTACGCTGTATGATCAACTCAGCTGAAATCTGCTCGCTCAACAGTTGAACAAGTTGTATTCCCAGGGATATCGTATTTTCGATATCAAAATCTTCTGGTATGCCGACTCCATCATCACAAACGAGCACTTGCAAGCTATCTTGATGCAAATACTTTATACTAACATCGATACTTCCAGAGCGATTATCAGGAAATGCATATTTAATCGCATTTGAGCATAGTTCATTAAGAATCAATCCTAAAGGAATGCTGGTATCGATCGAAAGAAATACAGGATCTGTATCAATATTTATTTGAATTCGGGAAGAATCCAGAGCATAGGAAACCGATAAGTTATCCACTAGGCTTTGTAGAACACTCGAAAAGTCAACACGCGAGAAATCCAACGATTCATATAATATCTGGTGAATCATTGCCATCGACTTCACTCTATTTTGACTCTCTTTCAGAACAGATACGGCCGTACTGTTATATAAAATATCAGATTGCATGCCGAGCAAGCTATCGATGATCTGTAAATTATTTTTTACCCTATGATGTATTTCTGATAACAATAAATCTTTTTCTCTTAATGCTGCTTTAAGCTGCTCTTCTTGAGATTTACGTTCTGTAATATCAATAATAGAAGCAAGTACCATAGTGCCCGTCGGTGTTTTGATTGGATTAAGTCCAATTTCAACAGGAAACTCTTTACCATCCTTGTGTAAGCCATATAGATCTCTTCCATGACCCATGGCACGAGCACTTGGATTTTTTAGAAAACTGTTTCTTAATTCTGGATGATGCTCACGGTGTGATGACGGTATCAGAACTTCGATGGGACGACCTATCAGCTCTGCTCGCTTATAGCCAAATAGTGTTTCAGTTGTTGAATTTACTAGCATAATTTTTCCCATATGATCGGTCATAACCATGCCATTAGGAGAAGCTTCTACTGCCAGGTGTATCATTTCTTCAGCATGCTTACGATCTGAAGTATCTACTATAGCCGCAAGCACAAAAATGCCATGTTCGGTTTCAACTGGATTTAGGCCAACTTCGACCGGAAATTCCTTACCACTCTTATGCAAACCAAATAAATCTCTTCCATGACCCATAGGGCGAGATTTTGACTCGCTAATGTAGCTTTTTCGATATTCGGGATGATGTTTACGAAATCTTTCAGGCACAAGCATCTCAAGGGCTCCTCCAATTAACTCTTGTCTTGAATAACCAAACAGCCTTTCCGTGGCGGCGTTGACCATGACGATTTCTCCGTCACGATTCGTCATGACTATGCCATTAGGAGATGCTTCCACAGCAAGATGCATCATTTCTTCAGTATTACCAAAATTCTTTAGATTTTGTAACATACCTCTCCACTCCTTTTTAAACTAAAAATATAATATCGAGGGAAAACTTAAGAATTGAAGGCTTTCATACGATCTGGTATTTTTTTGATTAAATAAGGTATCAGATCTGGAGAAACTGGTTTGCTAAGCAAATAACCTTGCAATTCATCACAACCAAGATTAGCTAGAAAATCAGCTTGATCATATGTTTCGATGCCTTCAGCAGTTACTTGTAAATTAAGCTTTTGAGCCAATGCCAGAATAGCTGCTGCTATGGCGCAATCATTTGAATCATGCGGTATGTTCTTTATAAAACTTTGATCAATTTTCAATCGATGTATCGGAAGATTTTTCAATGAACTCAAGCACGAATATCCCGTTCCAAAATCATCAATGGAAATTGCTATACCCAGATTCTCCAGTTGTTCTAAAGATGTAATATAGATCAATTCATTTTGCAGACACGATTCAGTTACTTCTAATTCAAGTGAGTCGGCCGGCAAAGAATACTGGTACAATAATTCTGCAATAAATTGCTGCAAACTCTTATCTGCAAGCTGACGTATTGATATATTGACGGAAATCCGTAGCTCACCATGACCATCAGTCCGCCATTGCTTAATTTGCCTGCATGCTTCTGTCAAGACCCAGTTTCCAATTTCAACAATAAGTTTACTCGATTCAGCGACGGGAATAATTTCTGCCGGACCCAATAATCCTTTAACTGGATGTTGCCAGCGGATCAGAGCCTCAACCCCGGTGATTTTTTTAGTCACTAAAGAAAAGTGCGGTTGATAATGAAGCAAAAATTCATCCTTAATTAAGGCATGATGTAACTCTCTTTCTCTAGTCAAATAATGAACGGCCTTTTGTTTCAAGGCTGGATGGTATAAAGCATATCTATTACGTCCATTATTTTTTGCTTCATACATGGCTGTATCAGCCATTTGTACTAGTTCATCATGATTCGCAGAATGCTCTGGAAAAATACTAATACCAATGCTGCATGAAGGAATGATTTCCATATTGCCAATGACTATAGGATCTAAGAAACACTGCAGCAATTTCTGGGCAATTGTTACCAAGGCATCATAAGATCTTGCACTTGACGCTATAACGAGAAATTCATCACCACCCAGTCTTCCTAAGGTATCGCTGGCTCGCAAAACTGAAAGCATTCTTTGGGAGACGAAACATAGCATCGAATCTCCATGTGCATGACCCAAAGTATCATTGATTCGCTTGAAGTTATCAAGATCAATAAACAACACGCCTAAAAGAGAAGAGTCGCGTGTTGCTTTTGTTAGCGCCAGCTTAAGCCGATCCATGATCAACATGCGATTTGGTAATTTTGTTAAGTTATCGTAGTAAGCAATTTGAGACAGTTGTTCCTGCGTTTCACGCATTGCTGTGATATCCGATATCATCACGACAAATTGATGTTCCTCGCTTGCTTCAGCGGGAATAATTCCTATCGTTAGCCAAACATACAAAATTTCTTTATTGCTTTTGAAGGCTGTGATTTCACCTCGCCACTGCCCATGTTCATCAATACTTTGCCATATTTTATTGTAAGCGACTTCCCCCAGGGAACGGCTGGTCAAAAATGGCAATTCTTTATTTTTCAGATAGCGCTGCTGAAACTTGGTAATCTTATGAAAGGCATTGTTGGCACAAACAAAAATCCTATCCTTGTTAAGAATAATGATACCTTCTGCCGCACATTTGAAAACTGTAGCCGCTTGCGCTAGCTGATCTTTAGAAAGACGGCTTTCAGTTGTGTCCTGCAAAATTCCAACTATTTGATGTTTTCCTGCATAGAAATTTACAAATGATTTTCCATACAATTTGTACCACAAGTTTTTCCCTGATTCAGAATTAACACGGAACTCTATTTCAGCGATAGAACCTTTTTTAGTCCGCAGCTTTTTGATAAAATCTAGAACCCTGTGTTTATCATTATTATCTATTGTTAGATAAAAACTCTCCCAATCGGATATCGGCTCCAGATTTCCATCACAAGTTTTCCCCATAAATATTTCACGGGAATCTTTTGATGCTTCCCAGGTGCCCAATCGCGCGGCTTCAAGTGCAAGACGGAAGTGCTGCTCTTTTGCTTGCAGCATAATATCGCTTTCGTGACGTTCAATGCTGACCTGGACAATGATATGTAATTCTCTGTCAGAAAATGGTTTTAACAAATAACCATAGGGTTTGGTCGCTTTGGCTCGGGTTATGGTTTTTTCTTCAGAATAGGCAGTCAAATAAATTACTGGAACATTATGTGTTTTTTGCAAAAGGTTAGCTACTTCTATACCATCCATATTTCCTTGTATATGAATATCCATCAATATAATGTTGGGTAGGTTCTGCTCTACCAATGCTATTGCCTGCTGCCCACTAGCAGCCATCCCTGTAACTTGGTAACCTAACTTAGTCAGGCGTCTTTTTAGATCAAGTGCAACTATCTTCTCATCTTCAACAATCAGTATACTAATGCATTTGTTCATAACCGCCCATTCCCTTGTAAATAAAATACAATTACAACTTTATTCCATCCGATTCAGCAACTCCCCCTTTTTTTGTGCGTGTTTTACAAATTCAAAAATTAACCCAAAAATCAGAATACAATCGAATTTACACAAAAAGATAACAAAATAACATCAGCAAAGTCTTACATTGTTAACAAAATTTTAACAATATAAGTTCTTATATTATTCATTTTTTCATGCAGCCAAGAACAGGCGAAAAATTTCGATAAAGAGGAAACAACAATTAGTGTGACTTACTTTTGGAAGATATAACTATCTTAACTAACAACCGGCAAAATTTAATAGGACCTGGATAAATAAAATTTAGAATCAATCATTAAAGGATTTATCAAACATCACTAAACATTTCTTCGGTTCTTTTTAACGCGGTATCAGCCGCAGAATTAACCAACCCACCCATACCAATCTCGCCCGAGACGATGTAACTCACATCTTCAAGAAACGCAAAGCAAACAGCATCCCAAAGATCCGGAGAGCCCATTCCGTCCCATTCAGTAGCGCCCTTGGGTGGCACTCGGATACGACCCTTATCAGTGAAGGTTTTGGGTATTCGTGCGGATTGATCCAACATCTGATTACGATAATCGCCGGTCAAAATCGATAGGCGTCCGTCTTTCGCTGCCCTGGCCGCTTGATGCATGGCCTGGGCCCGTAGATTGAGATATCTATCCTTATTTATATTCTTGAAGCAGGGATTGCCCCAGTTTACGCGGTGCACAACCTTATTCATGTCCTCAAGGTCTTGGCATACGTTGATACCGAGCCCACCCGAATCAATTACGTACGTAACGTTGGAAAGTTCGGCTCCGTTGTCTGAAACGTAACCAGCGAACGTGTTTGAGCGGATTTTATTGGTCAAAAGGGGCACTTTAACCATTTCGACCCGACGCGCATCCGGGCCCATGTCACCATAACCGATTACACGCGCCAAAATGCACGCTGATTTATCGCGCAAACCTTCACCTGACGCTATATCAACCAATACTAACCAGCCATAGTTCTCATTGTCTTTGATTATTCGACCGCGCCGGTACATGGCCTCAGCCACTTTCCTGTTCATCATGTGTTTTGATGAATCTTGCGGTGAAATACCTAACAGGCGAACGTTTCTCTCGTCATCGTCGTACTGATCCCACAACTCTTTGAGCGATGAATCACTTACAAATGGAGAATCGAACGAACTAAACCTTAGATTGTTCCATTCACCACCATTCTCGATCGATAACTCATTCTGTGTTCGATAAAAGAACCCAGCATTGCGCGTGAACTGACTGGTAAGCAACATCCGGTTATGCTGCTCGGTCAGAGCTCCCGATAATGTGGTCAGCACCGCATCTGGAAGCGTTGACGCTTCGTCAGCAATGACCAGCAACCATTCACCGTGCCGGCCGGCCATTTTGTTGGCGGTTTTTTCGTTGGCTGTCTTGCTTTCAGTGAACCAGATAGCTTCAAATCCTTTTATACGACATGATGCATCAGCCAGAATTTCAAGGTGTTCTGCAATCCATCCATGCCTTCCGCGCCTGATACGCTCGTGCGATATGCCTATTTCTTTCCATACGGTAGCTTTAAGCTGGTCCATATCGTTTGCAGTCAGCAATGTAACCGACATTGGGTAGCATAATTGATGCCACAAAACGATAACTGCTATTCCAGCCGTTTTTCCGGTGCCATGACCAGAAGCCACGGAAGTGCGTGACCTGGAAGGGGAAACGCTCCCAAATAGTTCCATTTGCTGATATGAAGGCGTTATGCCTACCACCTCAATAGCGAAACGCTCAATATTTCCTGCGTAGCGTTTGCAAAATGGCATCCATCGCGGATCTTCGGGCAGTAATACTCGTTTACTCATAGGTCATCATCAATCAATCCAGTTTCGTTATCGATAACAACACCAAGCCGCTCACGCCGACCAATGAGCGTTTCGTTCACCTTTCTGGCATCCTCAAGCGCTTTGGCGTAGATGGCGTCCAACTCTTCTTTGGGCGGGAATACGTTTAAGTTGATATCCTCTTTAAGTTCGATCTTGTTTTTCCACTGCTTCGGCCTTCGGTTAAACAGCCACATGCGCTGCGCAGCAACGTCAGGAGGGATTTGTCTCTTAGTCATAACAACCTCATTGCCGACCACTTTTTCTTCCTCGACATAGTGCTTACCCAGTGCCGATTTGTAGGTGGCTCTTGCAATCTTTGAGTCGGATTCCAGCTTTCCTCTATTCATGGCCTCCAAGAATTCAGGATGCTCTTTTTTCCAGTTGCTAATTGTCTGCTCTGCCACGTCGAAATAAATTGCTATCTCTTCGTCTGTGGTACCCAGGAGTGATAATCTATGTACTTGTTTTGCATATTCCTCTCTATAAAGAGTTGGTTGCCCTCTCTGCTTTTTAGATGCTTTATCTATGGTTTCGCTGATGGTTTCGCTGATGGTTTCGCTCAAGGTTTCGCTATCGATTTGCGTAACCTTCGTAACCTTGGCGGTGCTTTTCTTGCTCTGAGCCTTTTGTGGCTTAGGTTTCGATGGTTTCTCTACGGCAGATTCCTTGATGGTTTCGCTATTTTGCGTAACCTTGGATTTTTTCCACCTTTCCCGCGCCGCAACCTTACCTATAGCTGGTCTTGATACGGGTAAGTTCAATTCAGTAACCAACCATGAGTAACCTTCCCTGGGGTCAGATTCCCAGGCAGCTCTCACCGCATCCCACTCTTCCTGGGTTAGTTTCGGTTTAGCTGCCATGGGTTAATCCGTAAAGAGCCGTGGCTGCGGATTGGTGTCTATCTTGAATCGATTGATACCATTGGCTAGTTCTGCGTATATTTCCAGTTTGGTGCGTGATTTTTTGGTCAAGTCAGCGATCCTATCTACTTTTGTTAGAAGCGAATTGCTACCCTTCATGTCATTGAATTGTGGATTGAGCTCAATGAATTTTTCCATGGCTATTTCCAGATCAACAGCAGACTCAAAGAAGTTCTTCATGAATGAGGTCACAGCATCGATTCTGTCCTGCAGTCGCCTGACCTTATCCATATCTTCGCGCCTGGCTTGTTCCCATGCTTCAAATAGCCATTTTTGAGTCTCTCTTTCAGTTACTGCCTGGGCGCTCATTTCCCAATCGCTCGATTCGCCAAATAAAAAATCGATGGAAACGTGATAGAGTCTGGCTGCTCTGATGATTAACCATAGCGGGATTGAATTGGTATCCGATCCGGCTTCAATCTTTGCCAGCTTTGAAGAGTTGGCGTATCCAAGGCGCATTGCAGCCTGACTCTGGCTCAGACCGTGAATTTCACGCGCTTCACGCAAACGTTTACCTAAAATTTTTACGAGGCGGATTCGATCTTCTGTTTTGGGAATATACTTGACGACTCTAGCCATAGAACGATCACTCCACGTGATTAAATGATGTTGCGTTTATCGCTGCAGGCTGCGTTTTTTTCTGTGCTCTCAGATTCTTTTGAATCATTTGCATCATTCATCGTTAAGCACTCTCCAAATCAAGTTCACGCACGATCACTACAACACCTGGGGTTTCAGCGTAGCGTTTTCCCTTGGAAACTTTCACCACCAGCGAATCATCATGCCAAACCACACCATTCATTCCGTCTTTGATAGACTTTTCAAGATTATCCAAATCTGGTTTCTTGGTGGCCGCGATCAATCCATCCATGGCTTTTTTCTTTCTTTTGACAGACCATGAGGCCGGTATCGGAAGCCTCACATCTAATTCAAGATAAATGGGCTTTAGCATCAAGTTCTTTCCTGCCATCGCTATGCTTGCTGCATAGGCAACCAGGCTTTCATAATTAACCGTTTTCTTTGGCGTGTAGATTGTTATGTGATCGCCTCTTTTTGCCGCTTTTGGTCTACCTTTGGCCACCGGTTGACCTGGCACCACAAATTGAATTTCACTCATACTTATGTACCACCTCACCAAAGATTTCTTCTTCAAATGTATTCAGCAAATCGATTGTTATCTCGGAAAGGCTGCTGATTCCTATCAATTTCTTTGCGTACGCCTTCACCTGGTTGGCTGTAAGTGCTACCGCGTGCGGCAAAAGGACTTCATGCCTATCTTCATGGGTTGCCGATCCAGCGTGTGAGCCATGAGCCCATGTCATATGATGGTTATGGCACAATGGCACCAGGTACCAGTGCTGCGGTTTGATTCCTACACCCGAATTGGATGATGTTTTGACGTGGTGTCCCACCACATCGCCATCACAGTTAATATGTTTTGCGAACTTGGTACCGCAACATGGAAGCGTTTCTATGTACTTCTTATGATCGTTCTGTGAATAAACTTCAGCTATCTCCATGCCGATCCATAACTTCAGGTTGCGGAAGTAACCATCCAGGTGCATTGCCTGAGCCAGTCTATTCGGACTCTTGGATATGTTTTCTGTGGCTCGTATTTCTGGTTTTCTGTTAAGCTGAATCGGTGCAATAGCAACCGGCATGTCAATCTGGCCGAAAAGCCTGAAGAACACTTCCCGATACATTGGATCTATATCAATCTGAACGCGGATCGTTCCATCAACAAGTTCTTTCATGCTCCTTCGAGTTCCTGACACCGCTCTTTCTTCATGATTTTCCATTGCCTGTTTATTTCCGTTTTTAGTTTTACCAATCTATCCAGACCGTATTGTTTACCGTACCAATCAATTTCTTTCACTCGTTCAGCTTTGTCTCTTAATTCACATATCTTTCTTGCAGTTCTGTGCCGCTCCAAACACTGCATTTTGAATATTTCAGTATATGTTTCTCCTGGATTATCAGCGCAATCCGGACAGTAACAAGACATTATCTAATCCCACTATTTACAGTTTCAGCACTGATCTTTATCGCCAGTACCACCACGAAATCTCCTAAGCTTTCTTTTTGTCATCTCTGTTTGAGCTAAAAGCCAGTTTCAGATCAACTGCAGATTCACCAGCATTTTTAAATCCGATTATCGGTTTATCAGTTCCCCCGGCGATTACACGTTTGCAAGCGTCTTCATTTCCAATCATCACCAATGATTCTAGCTTGTGCCCTTTAGCTCTGTTGTAGGCATTAGCTATACCTATGAGCACAGCGGGATATTCGGGTATTTCACTACGCTCCCGGAATCCCCGATAACGATTCTCGAACTCACGTGCCACAAATGGCAATTCGTCCTCAATTTTAGTCCCCAAGGAAATCCACCCGCCCATGTCGTGCAGAACACGATGTATCAATAGATCTGGAAAAACGACATCAACGTATGTGCCTCTGTGTCGCAAAGCCCAATCCACTTTTGCCCATGCAACAAGGGCTAAATCCTGGGTTGATCCGCGTAGCATGCGAATGATGTCTGCAGGTTTGGGTAACCACTTCCCGCTTTCGGTGTTGATCACGTGGCGGTTAAACGCCTGGATGATCGCTGGAAGGTCGTAAATCTTCAAAGCATTCCACCAAATATCCAGCACGAAGGTATTGATTTCCTTGTCGTAAAATCCATAAATTCCGGCCAAACCTTCACGAAATTTTTCAAAGTCATTTTCTGTCATTTCATCGCTCTCATTTCTGGTGGCTTCCAATCACTAACTGTTTCAAGATTGTTCTTCAGCAATGCTTCTGCCTTGTTCGGGATCTTGCCTTGCAGCACCTTTCCTTTCGCCTTTGCCGCTTCCGTGCGTTGCCCTTTCACGATCCCCAAAACGTAGGCAAAACCTTTGCTTTTGTCCTTGGCCGTTCGTGCTGCATGCATGAATTCATCAATCGTTGCACCCGCCTCGATGAGCATCAAAAGCTCAGGGTGGGAAGGATTTAAATCGATAATTCCGATTTTTTTGATGGCAAGACACACGCTTGCAGCTGTCGTAGGTTTCTTACTCTGTTGGGAGGGATAATCAGTGTGTGTTATTTCACCTGGTTTATGGTTACTGGTTATTGGTTCTTTGGTTAATGGTTCTTGGTTAGGTGGAGCTTCGTTCACGCTTTTGCACGCTTCGTTCACGGTTCGTGCTTTATCCTTTCTTTTGCTCTCACGTTCCGTAGCTATTCTCTTGTTTGTCTGCGCATTTTCGTGATACTTATCGATTTCTTCCTGAATTCTTTTTTGAACGTATACCCCATCAACAAGATCGAAGAATTTACTCAAAACAAACTGAACGGCATCCTTTTCTTCTTTAGTTCGCGCCCAACACCAGTCGATAGCATCATCAAGTGTGGGGAAGCGTTCACGGTCATAGCACGCATGCATCAAAAGCGTGTACGCTCCGTGCTCAAGCATTGACAGACGCCCTGCTTTCTTTGCGTAATCGCCTATGTTCATTTTGAAATAGTGCATTATGAAATCCCTAATAAGCTGCTTTTTTGCCTGTTTTTGGATGCAGATAACACCTGAAGATTCCAGTGAACATGCAATCCGCAAACAACCTTTCCTCTCAAAGGAATAATGTAATCAAATTCATGCGCTATTCCTGTTTCAGAAGTCTGAATATCTGTTTTGAAATAAAATTCAGCAATCTGAAATTTATGATCTTTTGTTAACCAATAAAGAGACGCATTTATCTTTGTTGCGTTACGAATTGCTTGTATTGAACATCGCTGGCTTTTTGTGAGTTTTAGCGACCAATGATTTTTTTTGACTGGGAGATATTTTTTAATTTCTTTATACGCACGCTGATTAATCCAGTCATCGTTCGTAAACTCAAAGAATTCATTTAATATTTGCTGAACATGTTCCACATAATCCCTGAGCATGATCAGGCGATAAAGCGCTTTAGCATCAATCGGGATTGGTATCTCGTGTCGATATTGCCCATCAAGCAATCTGCGATAGCAAATATCTTTAATAGGAATTAAATGTTTAGTATGGTTTTGGTAGCCAGATATATTGAACTGGTAGTAATGCATTATTTCAACCAATAAAAAACCCGAGTGCCTGAAAGATCAAACACGCGGGATAGGAAGAAGCGACATTATCAACAACGCTTGTTAAAGCAAAAATGCAGATGTAGTACGAGAAAAAGAACCCAGCACATTTAAAAGGAAGAGGGGGAAATGTGCTGGGCGAAGGTGCGTGAGAGCTTAATATCACGCAAGGAAGAAACATAAGTCCGATTTGCAACCATCCGACTACGCGTAGGGAATGCGCTGGTTGCTGCGGTATGCCAATTACTAAGAAAAAATTGACAGTTCGAATATTACACAATAATCCTCCTAAATGCAAACGATTCTTATTATCATTCTCATGTAAGATAAACTTATTCATTTCCTACTAGACCCTAACGGAGCGGCTAAGCGCAAAAAAATGACATGTAATAGCGGCCCACCGGAATAATTTGCATTAAGACGAGTGGACGCGGGATTGGAAAGATAGTAGTAACTAGCGAGATAAATCACTTCTGCCCTCTAGCAGCTCTACGTTCCTCGCACAGGGCCATAAAAGCTATATATTTATTCTGGTATTCGTGGATTGCTACTTGCATTGCGTCAAATTTCTTTTTGACCTCGATAGCCTCATCGAAACTTGCATCACCATCAAACAAAGAAAGCCTTATTTCCTTCGAATATTCGCCCCTTTTTTCGTCAATTAATAAGCCTAGATCAGTTAATGCTTGATCAGAAATACCTTCAAAATTCGGTTTCTTAATACAAATCATCCCGCGTTGTTCTGCGAAATATCGCGCAATTTCATCTGTATCTAATGCAGTTACCAATGAATCTAGTTCTTCGACATACAAGTGATGTGTATCCTGGTTAGGATCAATCTTATTTCTGAATGTCTTGACATTAATTGACATTTTTTCAGCTATACCAGCTGGTCCGGCAGCAAGAACAAGATTGTTGATAAGATATTTAACTGTCATTGGGTAATTCCCTTAAATTTTCCCGTGGTATTGATACCCCGCAGCACTCATAATGTTGTAATGCCAAATCATGTCGTTTCTTTCACATTGTTTAGTTCATGCTTAACAAGTTCAGGCACACCATATATGTCATGACTAAGGCACTTGCATGTCACCTGTTTTTTAGTTATTTCTTCGATTGCAAGCCGATATTCAGGAGGTACGGTAGGAATTCCGGACGGGTGATTAAGCCACTTCCAAACATTCTGCTGTTTAATAATTTTATTGCCACGCCCATTCCTCTTAAGCCAATCAGATATTCTTCTGGCCAAAGAAGATTGCCCATTCACAATTTTTATAGCTTTTTCCAATGAGTTCATGGAAACAATAATACAACCATTAGTTGTAATTGGTCAACAACTGATAGTTGCTCGCGAAAGTAATATTATTGAACGCATGTCTAACAATGAACAAAAGATACAGTTTTCCAAAAGGTTAAATGATCTCTGCGAAGAAAAGGGACTGCCTTTACATGGAAGACAATCATTACTTCGAGATCATTTCATTGCTTTAGGAATAAAAATGTCTCAGGAATCGGTTCGCAAATGGTTAATGGCTGAATCAATACCAAGACATGAGAACAAAATAGTTTTATGTAAATACTTTAATGTCTTATATGAGTGGTTATCTACTGGTGACGGTGACATGAGAAAAGAACCGGTAGAACTTATATCAAGACGAGAATTAGAAATATTGGAATTCAATGAAATTCTAAGAAAATTAGGTGATGAGGATTTTTATCGAGTAAAAAATGTTGGGAAAGATCTTGCTAGCTACTTACTCGAAAAAGTATCCGAAAAAGAAAAAAATTAATAACTTAGAGAAAATATCAAATTGGTGCGAAGTCGATAAATGTAAGTGCAAGGCTAAATAGGAAGACGCCTGTCTTTTCATGTGTATCAGTTTTCTGTAAGGAATATTGGTCAACTACTGATCACTGCGATCGGTAGCCAAATATTGAAAGGAGTTGATAAGTGTGATGACAAAAAATACGTGCACAACCAAGAAGCCAGGTTTTAAAACCGTTCAAGAGCCACCAATCTATCACATGCAGATGCTTTTCACTGGCCTGGGATTACTGGGGCTTGCGGTATTGTGCAAATAGAAAGAACACTTAAAACAAGGAAACATCATGACTACAAATCAATCCACACCTTTCCCATTACCTGATCCAATGCCAGATCCAGAACCACACTCCCCGCATGTGCCTAGACATCCTAATCCCGTTCCAGAACCTGGTCCTGAGGATGAAGAGAAGTAGTTTAATTAAGAGCAGGTAAAAGAAAATTACTTTTTTAAGTAAGGAAGAATTAAAAACAGGCAAACAATCCAATATGCACCGTTCTATTGCTCTCATCGATGTCAATAACTTCTATGTAAGTTGCGAGAGAGTATTTAATCCAAAATTAGAAGGTGTACCAGTCGTTGTGCTATCTAATAATGATGGATGTGCGGTAGCACGAAGCAATGAAGTAAAAGCGCTCGGGGTTAAGATGGGGCAACCGTGGTTTGAGCTGAAGGATTTGGCTAAAAAGCATGGAATCATAGCTTACTCATCCAATTACACGCTGTATGCCGATATGAGCAACCGTGTCATGAGCATTCTCTCCGAATATAGTCCGAATCAGGAAGTATACTCAATTGATGAATGCTTCCTTGAACTTACTGGTTTTGGTGATCTTTCCCGATACGGCCATGATATCAGGCAAAGGGTTAGGCAATGGACCGGCCTGCCGGTTTGCGTCGGAATCGGTTCAACCAAGACACTCTCTAAGCTAGCAAATCATGTTGCCAAGAAAAATGCAGAGTTTAACGGAGTGTGCGATTTGAATTCACTCTCCCCTACTCTACAGAATAACTTGCTAAGCAAGATTGACGTTGGTGAAGTGTGGGGAATCGGCAGGCGATTGGCGCCTCGTCTCAATAGACATGGCATAAAAACAGTTTTAGATCTAAAACACGCAAATTCAAAACGACTGAGGGAGGAATTCAGCGTAGTCATGAAAAAAACTATACGTGAGATTAATGGTACACCCTGCATTGAATTGGAAGAAATATCGCCACCAAAGAAGCAGATTATCAGTTCAAGATCGTTTGGTGTGACCGTAAAAGATCTTAGAAGCTTGGAAGAATCAGTCTCATCCCACATCGCCAAAGCAGCTGAAAAATTACGCCGGCAACAATCGTATGCAGGATCAGTGCACGTATTTATCACTACTAGCCGATTCAATAAGCCAGAAGAGAACTATCACAACTCCTATAAGATCAGGCTTCCAACGCAATCAGCCGATACTATTTTACTCACCAAGACTGCGTTGTGGGGGCTGCACAAAATTTATCGAAGTGGATTCAAATATAATAAAGCAGGCGTGATGCTCTCTGATTTCGTAACTAATGAGCATCGGCAGGCTGATCTGTTCGGTCTAAGACTAGAAGACAGCAAGTCCAAAAGATTAATGAAGATAATGGACCAAATTAACGCCAAAATGGGTAGAGGTACTATCAAGTTGGCGTCAGAGGGTACCGATCAGCAGTGGAAGATGAGGCAAGGTAATCGGAGTCCTGGATATACTACCACGTGGGATGACTTAGTTGAGGTTGAATATTAATATTGTCGGCAGAGCTAAATAAAAACCAGGAGAAGTAATGTCAAAAAGTGTAACTATTGAAGACACAACGGTTCCTATCGTCGAATACCAAGATCAGAGAGTAAAATATTTTAGAATACATCGACAAGCTAACTTAGAAACTCTACCCGACCAGTGGGGTTTTATTGCCTGAAGTTCAAGCCCTACCCCAATATCCCTACTAATCAACATAATTTGGGACAAATGTGGGTTTGCGAACAGATATTTTAAAAGCACTGCAATAAAGTGATTTATTTTAATAGGATAAGTTATGAACTATTCATTATTACAAATCCCCTCTAGACCATCACCAGATTACATTCCTCCAACTGATCCTGAGCCTAAGACGATACCGCCAGAACAAGAACCTCCCATAGAATCACCTCCTCAAGTAGAACCCCCTGAAAGAATTCCTCCAATGCGAGATCCAGAGATTCCAGTGCCTGAGGGGAATATTAATTTAGAAAGCCAACCCGCGCAGGCGGGCTTTTTATTGTGAGCAATCGAACAGTTAATAATCACCATTAATTAGATAATAATTATTCCATCCTTAATTAGGAGTAAATATTATGCATTTGTCTAAATTAGGCGGCAGTGTTACACCTCAACCTATTCCTCCAGAAGTTTTGTCAACAGTCAAAGACGCGCCAGAAAACGCTAAAGAAGATCCAGAATTAGAAATTCCAAATCAACCATTCCAACCAGATAAAGTTCCACCCTTAGAGGAGCAAGAACGGGATATTCCTCAAGAATGATAATAAATATACAAAATTATTCATAATTTTACAGGGAAAAAATCATGAAAAATGTTCAAATTATTGATAAATCGTTCGGTCAAATAATTGCGGAATATCCTATACTTGATGAATTTATAAATGAAACCCCAGTACAAGAATTTATTGACGATGTTTGGGGTATAGCATTTGAGGAAGGCTTGGTGGATGAAAATTATCGCGAGAACTATGACTTGGAAATAGTGGGCGATATTCAGTCGCAGTAACAGCCGACGCATAATCTGGAATTTTCTGACTACAATTAGCCACAAAATATGTGTGGACGTTTTGCCTTAGATTATCCGACCCCTAGTATGATGGACTGGTACAAGGTAGTATCAATGCCTGAAATCCAGCCAAGGTTTAATATTGAACCGATGTCCAATATCTTAGTTATTCGTGACGCAATTGAATATCGCGAAGGTACATATATGAGATGGGGATATATTCCACGTTGGGCAAAAGATACTAAGAAGCTACCTTTACTCAATAATGCGCGAGCAGAAACAGTGGCAACCAAACCAATTTTCAAAAAAGCATTCCATATTAAAAGATGCATAATCCCTGCTACTGGATTTTTTGAATGGAGGTCTTCACTTAAAAGTAAGCATAAACAACCTTATTATATTTCTACTAATGAAGACGGCTGCCCAATATCATTTGCGGGAATATGGGAGAAATCCACAATTAATGACGTAGAAATCGAAAGTTGCTCGATTTTAACCACAGAAAGTAATGATCTAATACGGCCAATACATAACCGCATGCCAGTCATACTTTCATATGAATCAATAGATACTTGGTTAAAGCCAGAAAAATTACCAGACGACATGCTTCATTTTTATCTTAAGCCATATGAATCAGAAAAAATGCAAGCATGGCCAGTATCAACCGCGGTAAATAATGCTTCTAATCAAGGTGAAGAATTAATACGATCTATTATTAGAAGTGTATAGTTGATCTAGCAATTTCGATTGATTAGTCATCCCAGTATGTTGATTATCATTATTCAAAACTGAAATCATCATTCTTATAATTCTCCTCTTGAACTAATAGCGAAGGAAATCCTTCCATATCTAAAACAATTATTAGTTTTTATGGATTTGACTTTCAGATTTTGAATGTTCAGAAAAGGACCCGGCTTTTTTGAGCTGGAGCTACTATCATCTTCGTCTGAATTTTTATTTCATTGAAGATTATTGCGACTTGCATTAGATGCGTTTTTTGAACTTCCTGTGCTGCTCTTTTCGTCTTTACTTCCAGCCGCCCGAGCTTCTTCTGAATCAAAATTCTTGAGCACTTCCTCTTTCGTGCGTTACTTTTCCAGCTTTGCTGGAAATTTCTCTTTGCTTGTCTTCATCCATTGAAGCAAAACCTGCACGAGACTAACAATGGAAATATATTTTCCAACAACGAACGTTAGTAATCGCACATACATAATAAATTTATTAAAACAAAATAAAATTTCCTTTTAAGAAATAGGAGAAAATCATGCTAAACCTTGAAATCAATTTAGAACTCGAGTTTACTGATACGATTTCCCATTTTGATAGCACAATTCTTGCTGAGGAAATGCCAATAATCGAAGCCCATCCTAAAGAATGTTTCACATTGGAAGATGGTATGTTTCATATTGAAAATTTGTAAACTCTTTGTAAAACAATACCAAACAAAAATATACAAGATTTTATTATCTTCATTTTCTTGAAGTTAAGCTTTCTTCTCATCAGAATTTTAGTTAGAACATCATTAATCTGGGGATGATAGTTATTTATTTTTAATCATTAGAAGATGTCACAAAATAACGTCGGTTTAACTTGCTTTTTCTAGCAATCGAACTGAAATAATTTTTGACCTCCAAATTATTTTATTTTGAAAAAACTGGAGTGTATTTATGTCTACTGAAAGAAATAATGTTGATAATACAGAGAATAAGAATGTTGCAAATTCGCGACCAAATAAAAAGAATATTATTGTTACCATGATATTCGCTGTACTACTGGCTTTTTCATTTATAGCGCTAGGTATATGGTGGTTTACAATGTAAAGCATTCATACAATAAGTATTATTCTTTAAAACCGCCCAAGTGGCGGTTTTCTTTCTATTCTACAATTTTGAATTCTAATTTCCGCCCTATTTCCGGCGTTGTTCAAATGATGCTACCCATTTAAGCACAACGATTTCTTTTTGTTTCATATTTCCGCTTCAAATAAAGAACCACGCCGCAAGCAGCGGGGTATTCGTGCTCAAAACAACGCGCGCTGATAATCCGAGTGTAATTTCTGATGCGTTTTACCTTGATCTTGTACATACTTGCCAATCATCTGCTCATCTCCATGCTTGCCAACTGTACTTGCAAAATAACCATCAGTCCAAAATTCTCCACCCCAGAGCTTCTTCTTAACTTGAGGGCAACGTCTGAAAATTTCTCGTGCGATTATGCTCTTAATGAGCGCCACAAGCTTGGTCACGTTGTATGTCGGCACTGACTGTACCAAGAAATGAACATGATCTTTATCCGTAAAAACTTCACTTGATAGCGCTCTGCCATCCCAAGACAGACATCCTTGAGGACAGCTTCAACCTGCTCATCAAAGATTACCCCCCTAGATTTTGCCGGAAATACCAAGTGATACATCAAAACCGTAACATTGTGACTCTTATGATTATATTCGCTCATCCATATATTCTACGCCGCAAGCGGCGGGGAATATAACCCGAAGAGATTTAATAAACTTTTTAAATTAAAATAATTACAACTATTGGTTGTTGACATTTAACAACTTATAGTTGTAATATTATCCCTCCAACAACCATAAATCGTAAGCGTAGGTTGGCTGATAAAAGCGTCATCAAAACTCTCAGAACAATGCATTTTGATGAACAATTAAGATAAGACCCTTGGAGATTCATAAATGAAATTAATGACCTTATTACTGATGATTCTTCTGTCTTCTACTTTTGTGAATGTTGCTAATGCTGCAGGAAACTTTTCATGCATTAAAACCAAGCAGGAATACCCTGACGCAAAACAAGCAATCTAAATATCCACTGTTACCAGGAGAGCAACTCCTACTGGTTAGGGAGAACTTAATGTTCAAAAACAGAGACATGAAAAATTACAGAGCACGAGAAGAAAGCGAAGGCACGATACTAGTCAGAATGACTGCGTACCTAATCATTGCTGTGCTACTTGCAGTGCTGGCATGGATGGGAGAGAGAGATCATCAACACAAATTAGATCAATTACGCGAGGCTGCTCAATGCGGATCGTCAACCAAACAGGTGAAACAATGAATGTGACGTATAACATACGTGGATGCAAGGATTCTCAGTTTGTCAATTTCTGCTACTGGCTGTCACGGGGATATTCAATCAAAAGAGCCTGGAAACTTAGAAGGCTATGATGTTTAAAAAATTTATTATCTTGTTAATAGGTCTCTTTCCTTTCCCGGATGATTCTTATCATCGAGACGAAGATTATGAAGGTTTTATGAGATCAGTCATTGCGAATGACTCAGAACGAAACGAGGATTTGTTATGAGTGAACCATCATTAAAAGTTCGTGCGTCATCCTGGGCAGGTCTCTTTGACTGCGCGTACAGATGGGAAGGCATACACATACTCAATATGCGCAACACCGTAGGACTGAGAGCAGCTCTAGGAACAGCCATTCATGCCGGTTCAGCGGTGTTTGATCAAGCAAAATTAAGCGGTGAAACGGTAACGGCAAACGATGCTGCAGGTGTCCTGGTTGATAAGTTGCGCGATCCAGAGAATGAGTTTGATCCAATGAAAGACGATATAACAATGCAGGAAGCGGAAAACGTTGGAATTACTCTGCTTACAAAATACTGCAACGAGTTCTCACCACAGCATGACTTTATCGCCGTGGAAATGGAAACAAAGCCAATGGATATCGATTGCGGAAACAGAATGGTGATAAGGCTCACCGGAACCATGGACCGGGCAAGAATCAACAAATCATCCAATGGAATCGGTATTTCTGACTTAAAAAGCGGAGCAAGCTCGGTCCAGAAAGGTGTTGCTGTAACTAAAGGGCATGGCGCGCAAATCGGAACGTATGAACTTTTGTACGAACACACAACGGGAGAACAAATCACCGCAGACGCTGAGATTATCGGCTTAAAAACAAAAGGGAAGCCTGAGATAGCCACGGGAACCATTAGCAACGCTAAAAGAATTATGGTGGGTGATCAAGATAATCCTGGGTTGATTGAATTCGCAGCGGATATGTTCAGAACAGGACGGTTTTATCCAAATCCAAAATCAATGTTATGTGGGGAAAAATACTGCCCACGCTACAAGTCATGCACATTTAAGGGAGATTAAGAAAATGAGTGAAACATCATCATTGAAAGACTTGAAAAACCATCAGCCCTCTGAACTAAGGCTACCAGAAATTACGCCAGGATTCGGATCGCTTCAGGCTTTCGAGTTAATGCAAAGAACGGCAAAACTTTTAATGACTAGCACACTAGTACCTGTTCAGTATCGCGCTCACGACGAAAAGAAAGGGCCTAATCCTAACGCTCTAGCCAATTGCGTTGTAGCTCTGAATATGTCGCAAAGAATGGGGGCTGATGTATTGATGGTAATGCAGAATCTCTATGTTGTAGAGGGTAGACCGAGTTGGTCGTCGCAATGGATTATCGCCGCCATCAACGGTTGCGGAAGGTTTTCACCGCTCCGTTTTGAAATAAAAAACCTGGGCGAAAAGAGTGTTGATTATAACGCTACGTATTGGGAAGGCAGGGAAAAGAAAACAAAAATCCTGACTGAAAAAATTAGAGACAAGGTTTGTGTTGCCTGGGCAAAAGAAAAAGAAACCGGAGAAAAAATTGAATCTCCACCGGTATCAATTGAAATAGCCGTAAAAGAAGGGTGGTATAGCAAAAACGGTAGCAAATGGAAAACGATGGACGAGGTTATGCTCAGATATCGAACAGCCAGTTTCTTCGGAAAATTGTACGCGCCAGAATTGCTTATGGGATTGCAATCCGTGGAAGAAATGCAGGACTCAAGGGTAATAGATGCGTCACCAGACGGATATGGCGGTTATTCGGTAGATATTGATGCGCTAAAAACATCAGCCAAAGAATCGCAAGAGAAAGAAATCAATGCTGATATAGACAATGAAACCGGTGAAATATTGGACAAAGAATCAGAATCAGAACCTGAACCAGAAAAAGAACCTGAGCCAGAAGCAAAGAGCGAAGAGCCTACACCCGAAGAACAGGCTCGCATCAAGCAGCAATTAATTGACGAGGCTAATCAGGAAAAGCAACCTCGTCAGCCAGCCAAAAGAGCAAGTTTCAATTTGGAATAGGTAATGGGGAATTGTCGATCATGAGCCAAGTACAAGACATTTACGAAGATGACGAGTTTGAAGGGTTACTCGAAGACGCCCGTATGAATGCAGCCAACGATTGGGAAGAAAATTTTGTGTCGGATTTAAGCAGCAAATACGCAGAATTCGGTCGGCGCATGTTTCTTTCCGATTCTCAGAAAGACCATCTTGAACGTATCGCTAGTGATGAGTGATCGACTCAAATAAACCCTCAAAAATCAACATTGGAGAAAAAGCATGAGCAAAAAAGAGCAGGATTTTAGACAAATGACTGCAGATACAGTCGGCAAAGACTTGCTAGGCGCGCTAGTGCAGGAAATCAGATTGCTTCCTGATGCCTGGGCAAAAATGACCAAAGCCAAGCAGGATGATGTGATCGACCGTCTGCGCAGCCGTGTTGAGGATAACGTGCGCATGGCTGTTTACACCATAGCATCAAGCAATCGCACGGTAGTTGCCGGAAACCTCGATCAAATAACGATCAAAGACGGCGTGAAAGCGGTTATCAAGTTTGGAATGCACTCACAAAACCTGGAAGGACTCTATGAAGCAGCCAGCGATAGCAAGTCTGTTTTAGTCGTTGTTGCAGATGCGGGTGAGTTTACCCAGGGAATAAATCAAGTGGCCGGCGAGGATGATCAGCGTGCCATGGACCTTGGCCATGAATACAACCAGAACGATGGCGGTGGTATGGATGGGGCGTCAGAGGTTAATCCTGATACCGGAGAAATTATTGGATTGCCTCACAAGAAATTCCATCCGGAAGAATTGGAAGAGGCATTCAACCAAGGTTATTTAGCCGCGCAGGAAGGCAAAGCTCAGACCGATTGCCCGATCATGGATGGCGAACTGGTTATTGAGTGGGTAAGAGGATTTAAAGCATGGCACGAAGAGCAAAACGACGAAAACGATGACAAAGAGGTTGCGTAATCATGTCCAGGGCTATAATTTTTGATACTGAAACAACTGGGATTGATGAGCCGGAAATTATTGAGGCGGCTTGGATTGAGCCAGACTCAGTACATTCATTGTCTGAAGATAAAATTAAAGAAATATTTCATCGCAGGTTCGAGCCGAACAAGACAATTTCATTAAGCGCGATGGCTGTTCATCACATTATGGATGAAGATTTGATCGGCTG
>NZ_PXXU01000054.1 GCF_003011925.2 Nitrosomonas supralitoralis | reverse complement strand
GCATATCAGTCCTGGGCTGCATTAATACCTGGGATACAAAAGTCCAAATCAATATGAAGCAGAAACAGAAAAATCGGAGAAAGTTGCTTGACTGGATTGCCCAGAATTAGTTGACCACGTCAACCTTCGGCAATACATCTTTTACCAAACATATTATGTTCTTGGTAAATAAAAAGCGGACTTTTATTAAATGGGTGTATTCTGTAATTTTCCTTCCAAGATTCCTACTATTTCGTTTCAAAATTACGAGGAGGTTAAAATTGAATTTGCAGAATTTTTCAACACCACTTGTAAATGATATATTGAGCGCTAACAAAATCCGAATTTGAATTATTGGCGCCTAATCTTGAGCTAATACAAATGTTTCGTGGTGAAGTAATATTAGAAACTTTCGAGAAATTACACTACGCCTATTTCCCTATTACAGCTGTAACTTCTTTACTGATTTGTCTTCATGACGGTAATTCTGTAGAAGTTGGAATGGTAGGTAATGAAGGTATGTTAGGGATTCCAACTTTAATTTGTAAGAAAGAATCAGGGTTGCAAATGACTATTGTTGAAACAGGTTATGTCTATCGAGTTAATTTGAATTCTTTGCAAAACGTATTATGCCGTAGTGGCGGACGCCGCTCGGGAATACTACAAAAATTGATAAGCCGTTATACCCAAGCACTCATTTTGCAAATATCACAATTTACTGCTTGTAATCGAAGACATACATTAGATCAGCATTTAAGTTCATGGTTACTATTGCGTTTTGATCGAGCGCATACAAGGCCGTTATTAATAACTTACGAATCCATTGCTTGTTTGCTTGGAGTTCGTAGTGAAAGCATAACAGTAACTGCAAAACAATTTGAATTGGCTGGAATAATCAAAAATAATCGGGGTCAAATTGAGCTTACAAATAGAGCAGGGATGGAAAATATAGCGTGCGAATGCTATAAGATTATTAAGAATGAATCTAACTGCTTGGCAGAAGATTTAAATAAACTGATGTTTATCGGCATGAAAAACTATCTTCATTAAGATTTATTATTGTAATTAAATAGTAAATCTTGCTTAACTAGAATGATATAACTATCACACGAATCATATGGGACCAATAAGAAACGAATAATCAAGTACGTGGTTGAGGCATTTGATGTGAAAAAGTTTTCGATTCAGTTAGCTTGCTCATCACTTTATTCCAGGCTGTTCCAAATATTTCGAGCATTGCTGGCCCAGAAGAAGTATTTAGTGTATTAATTGGAATCGAGTGAGTATGACATTTACAAATATGTTCTAAGGATTTCTCGTAATCGTTCGGGTCCAAGCTATCCAAAAGATATGTACAGAGCAGCATAAGTTCTTCATTCATGCATAAGTCATTCCATAAATCTTCGAGCTGTAGGGCTGAATCTTCTTGATTATTTTGCCAAAGCACATCCACCATTTCCCCAAAGGCGCGTACCTTACCAAATTTTGAGCGGGTTACTTGAATAGGATAGGTTACGAAATCATGAAAAGCCTGTTTGTCTATAATTCTATTAAATAATAAGTTTGAGAGTAAAAATTCAGCATCAAAGAATTTAATTTGACCGCTATTTTTATAACGTTGTAAATCCAAATCCAGTCCATCTAATTCAAACATTACTGCCTGGCGGAGACCAGGCTTGGCAATAACAATAATCGCCTCATCATTAACTAAGCCATCTTTAATATAATGTGTAAGAATTTTTGACTGAGATAATACATCTTCACAAACTTGAACAATGTGATTAAACGGATCAGGTTTTTTTAAAACGTCTTGTAAAGTAATCATTATAAAAAACGTAGTAAGTTAAATTGTAAGCTAATCTGAATACGTATTTTATTAAAAAATTGATGGATTGCAAATTGTAACTAATTAAAGCAACTAATGTAGTTTCTTTAGTAACAAATTTGCCGCCCACTAAACGATCAGCAAAGCACTCTAAGTTAAGTTCTACTTTGCTCATCATAATACTTCTTGGCAGCGTGGTGCCAGTAAAAACACCAACAGATTGATTACATTATATTTTCCATAGGAATATAAACTTTCTAACATTACACATCACGAGTCCGATAATATTATAAAGCGAATCGCAGCAGATTTAGAAAGCGGCTTGGTTTTTGGTCTCCTTCTCAGGTATCTTCAAATCAGGTTTGCCGTCCATTGTTGAATTCTACGTAAATAACGAAGGAGTTTATGATGGGGTACTGTAGCTTTTTACGCTCTCTTTGACTGGGCTCTCTATGCCAGTTTATATTAATAACAATCCAATAATAAAGTTAATCTCACTTTATATCCTTTACATATATCGTCAACATGTATTTCAGCTTCTTTTTTTCCAATTCCGTATTTCCTTTGGATTTTACCGATTAATTCTATTTGCTTACCCTCTAAAATAATTAAATCACTCTTAAGTATTTTGCCTAATTGTTGTTGTGCTTTTCCTTGAACAAGCATCCAGTTGCCAATTATTTGATTCCAATTCATGATAAATTCTCCGTAATAAATTTATATAAATATTTACAAGATTATCTTGTGCAAGGGAATTAGTCTGTACGGAAACCAACAAAGAAGATGGAGTGAGTAGCTTAGAAGTTTTGCTCCAAATCACTTTATCTAGATCAAGGTTCATAACTAGATTAGAGGAGACACAAAGGTTTGGCATTATCACTAATATGTTGGGGTCAGAAAATAATGTTGCCCCCAGAATTTCTAAAAAAATCATGTGTGGATCAAGTTGCAATAGTAGATTTCTCCTGTTCTAAATAATAAGCTATCTCAAATGTTGCAATGAGAGATGAAGATTGCTTTGGGCGCAGTCTTCGAAAGTCGAGCCCGTCACTTCAGCGTAGCGAATTTCACTAAGTAGGTAAGTGAGCCAGCGTACACATATCGTATAACTTCAATCTTTGCTGCCATGGCATTGACAAATGTATCGCCTTTGTGGCCAACACATGAGTTCGATCTCGTTGTGTTCATATGTTGATCAACAAACGAAACATTAATTCGATTAGCGGTCACACGCTGTATGCGTTATGCGCAATATATCGTTTGCACGCTTGAGTTTGCGTACGAGCTTGAAGCCAACTGGAGGTCGTCGTCGACATGCTATCTTGAACTACCAGATCAGTCTCGTTTGCCGTGTCCACGTTCGTCACGTCTCCGAAGTATTATTCGATAAACTAACTTAATGGCCTGCAATTGCGCTTCAGATTCATTTCTGACTTATGCAAAACTCATATTCAGAGTTTCCGACAAGCCTAGAGAGATTACAGGCAAACACACTGTGCGTCTGCGTACAGATAAGTTTGTCGCACAATGAAAGAATTAAATATAAAGTTGACCTAGGTTTTATCTTGCTTGAACTTTGTCTGACGTGAAGGTTATTTCTTATTTACCTGAAATCGCAATAGTGAGGATTCTAATGAAGAAAATAAATGTTTTATTTTTAATTGTGCTGAATACATGTGGCGTGGGAATCAACAATGCCATTAGCAGTAATGACGAGGTGATATACGAGCATCCAAATGATGCAATTATGAATGCTCAGAGTAGTAACACCACCAGTACAGCTCAGAAAAAAACGAAGCATGATCAATCGGGTATTTTTGCTGCAAAGAATGCCTTATCTTCTTCAGAAGCATTGCAGAATCAACCAGATAAAGGAAAGCTACTGGGATTTGATTTTTACCGAGATCCACTAAATGCCAAAAAGCCAATGCAGACTTTCGAAGAAACAATGAAATCCGATATAGCGCAGCGTCCAGAGGTCAGCAAAACACAACATAAATTACTGCAGAGTCGTTATGATCTTACCCCCCGTTTTGACCCAGAAATTACCATGAGTCGTGGCAAGCCAATTGCGGTGGGTCCTACTGCCAAATTGAAAGGTAAAATGAGTTGGCAGAAACTCGCTGAGATGTCGCCCGAAGAAATTCGCAACGATAATTTATTTCCTTATCCAGCACTGCCGCATCCTAAACAATCGCCCGGTGGGCAGGTTTTCCCGCAGATGCAAATTGCAATGTTTCCAAGATTGGAGCGATTCGATGTGGAGTTTGACCTGCCTGAAGCTTTTCTTCCAGAGTTTCCTCCTGCAATTTTTCTCCAAAATAGACCTGAATTAGGCGATGTTTCTCGCGGTGAGGTAGTTTCAATCAACAACTTTTACCGTCTCTTCAAGGATATCTTGACGCCGGTTCAGCTTAACGGATTGCAGATGTTGCTTACTCCACTGCCACAAGAAGAATTTAATCCAACCGACGATCGTAAAAGTGCGCAACCCAGCCTAGGAGTGACTTGTTTTGATTGTCATGTTAATGGCCATACAACGGGGCAATTTCATTTGAATCCCGATATGCGTCCTGAGGAACGGAGAATTCGATTGGATACGACGAGTTTACGTGGAGTATATAGTCAACAGATACATGGTTCAAAACGCAGTTTGCGCTCGGTTGAAGATTTTACTGAATTTGAATTTCGCACAGCATATTTTAATGGCGATCCGATACACGCTATGAAAAAAGGATTTCCCATGATAGATCGTATTCATGTGAGTCATATGGCTCAGTTTCAAAACATGTTGGATTTTCCGCCTGCACCAAAATTAGATATCCAGGGTCGACTTGATCACTCAAAAGCAACTGAAAGAGAAATCCGAGGTGAAAATATATTTTTTGGTAAAGGTCAATGTGGAAATTGTCATCGGCCGCCAGCATTCCTCGACAATCAAATGCATGATCTCAAACTGGAACGATTTCTGAATGAGCCTGGCGATGGACCGATTAAGACTTTTACACTTCGTGGCATTAAAGACAGTCCTCCTTATTTACACGATGGTCGTTTGCTAACTCTAGAGGATACGGTCGAATTTTTTAACTTGGTGTTGCAACTTAAATTAACAGATGAGGAAAAATCAGATCTTGTGGTTTATATGAAGCAACTTTAAGTGAAAGAAATACAAGCACTGCTTCCCGTTTAACTTCTAGAAGAAAAAGAAAAGAAACTGTAGGTGACGTTATTGATATTTCTACAGTTTTTTCGCATTTAACAAATAGATACTCTCATGAATTACTGAAAGGTTAGCTGGCTTTTAGTAATGTGCAATTGTTAATAACGCATTCTCAAGAAAAATTAATCTATGATTTGCATATAAAATTCTTAAAAAGAAATAGGTATAAAATGAATGTCGTCAAATGGATCGGAATTTCTCTCCTTGCAGCATTTTTCCTCTTTGCGTTATTACTCCTTTCGATGAAAAATTGGAATTGGGCGCGTGACACCGTTTCACAAAAAATAAGTGATATGACGGGTCGTAATTTTGCTATTAATGGTAATTTAATTGTCGATTGGTCTTTAACACCCCATATAAGAATTGAAGAAATTCAGTTTGAAAATGCCGATTGGAGCAAGCAACGCAACATGTTGGAACTGGCGGCATTGGACATACGTATTGATTTGATCGAGCTCATCAAAGGTCGCGTGCTATTTCCTGAGATTATGCTCACCAAGCCCCATATAATTTTACAAAAATCATCGAAAGGCGAATCTAATTGGGAATTTCAAATTGATAGCAGTGATCCGGAGAATAAAACAGAAATCCCCGTTATTGAGCGCTTACGCATTGCGCAAGGTCGCCTTGTGTATCAGGATCCCTCAACTGATACCGAGATTATCACAACTATTGCAACAATCAGAGAGCATACGCACGAAGAAGAACTTACCGAGTTACATGCTGAAGGTATCTTTAATGGTCAGTCTTTGACGATATACTTAAATGCGGGACCCTTAGTTGCGCTGCGAGAAGCGGAAATTCCTTATCCGCTGACATTAGCTTTGCAGGTAGGGGAAACCAATATTAAAGTGAAAGGGACATTGATGCAGCCTCTGCAGCTCAAAGACCTACACCTGCAATTTGCAATGCAAGGCCCTGATCCCGAGCAATTGTCGCAAATCCTGGGATTTCCCATGCCCAGCTTACCTCCTTATCGACTAGGCGGAAATATTTCTCATCACAAAGATATATGGCAAATTAAAAATCTGAGTGGACGTGTAGGTGATAGTGATCTTGCTGGAACGATTAGTATAAGCACAGGTGCTGAAAAACTTTTCATCAAAGCTGACCTGACCTCAAAAAAAATTGATTTAGACGATATGGGGCCATTAATCGGTCTTACTCCCGATACGGGGCCCGGAGAAACCGCATCTTTAGCTCAACAAAAAAAAGCAAAAGAAGAAGCTATCGATCCTTTTGTTTTACCCAACGATCCGATCGATTTTAAGAAATTACAGACTATCAATGCCGACCTCACCTTTCGTAGCAAACATATTAAATCAAAACTACCCGTAGATGATCTTCTTGTGCGAGTGATCATTGATAATGGCCATTTAATTCTAGCTCCTCTGGATTTTGGTGTTGCCACTGGAAATATTCGAACACGTCTTGAGCTGGATACAAGAACTCAACCCGTTAAAAGTAAGATTGAAACTGAAATACGTCACGTTCAACTGGGAGAAATCTTACGTCAACTTGAAATCGCTGACAAAAGTGCCGGATTAATAGGCGGGCAGAGTGTATTCTGGTTTGAAGGCAATGCTATTGCTGAAATGTTAGCATCGGCTGATGGTGGTTTGTTGATGATAATGACGGGTGGACAACTGGATGATTTGCTAGTCGAGCTCGCCGGGCTTGATATTGGCGAAGCACTGGTGACCTTATTCGATAAGGACAATGATGCTCAAATCAATTGTGCTTATGTGGATCTTCCCGTCGCGGGAGGAGTGATGAATATGGATAATTTTGTTGTGGATACTCAGGACACTGTTTTTTTGAGCAAAGGAATAATTGACTTAAACAAGGAAAAATTTGATTTGATAATTGATCCCCAACCTAAAGATTTGAGTATTTTCTCGGCACGAGCCCCACTCCATATAGAAGGTACCTTCAAAAAGCCCACATTTACTCCGGGTGCTTCTGCAATCCTAAGAGGCGTGGCTTCACTTGCGTTATTGCCTTCAGCTCCTATCGTCAGTTTATATGCATTTCTCCAGGAAGAACAAGAGGAGAAAAAAGCAGATAACCAAGAAAATATACGTTGTTCCGGTCTTGTGAACGCAATAAATGAAGCTCGTAGCTAATAGCGATTTTGATGGTTTTTTGGAAAACGTTATGAAAAAACAAATAATTTATAAAATACATCGCTCATTGATTATGGCATGTCTATTCATTATATTTGGTGTGAGCGGCTGTGCTGGTTTTAACCCTAAAGCGGTAGAAGAGGCGCCCCGGGAAGATATCATTTTAGCCATGAAAATAAAAGCGAAATTGATTGAAATAGAAGAGCTTAAGGCCGCTGCAATACATGTTGAGGTAACAAATGGGTGGGTGGTGATAAGCGGGTTTGTCGATACACGCTCTCAACGACAACTGGCTGCCTCGATTGCTCAGCAAGTTGCCAATGTAAAACAGGTTGATAATCAGATTAAAGTCAAATAAAAAACTAAATGAATAACTTAAAGTTTGACTTGGCTTTTAATATTGCCATTTCTCAAGCTCAGCGGAAGAATAACATTCCTTAATTCTCCTGGAACTGAAAAGTTTATGAATCCCAACATATTATTTGATGAATATTCTACAGTCCGGAGCCGCACTTTGGATTTAATTAACCCATTAGGTGAGGCGGATTGCTGCGTTCAATCTTTGCCTGAATCAAGCCCGGTAAAATGGCACTTAGGCCATGTCTCCTGGTTCTTTGAAGCATTTATTCTGCAGCATTATGAGCAAACATTCAAACCCTTTCAGCCAGAGTTTCTCACAATGTTCAGTTCCTACAATGCAGACAATGTACCTCATCCGGATCCCAAGAGAGGTTTATTCACCCGACCTTCCTTGAAGGCAACGCGCGATTATGGCCAAAACATTGATGAGCGCATGAACAGTTTGTCGAAAAAAGTGGCCGAAGATAACATATTTGAAATGATAACAATGCTTGGAATCCAGCATGAGCTTCAGCATCAAGAACTTATGCTTGCAGATCTTAAGCATCTTTTGTCTCAGAATCCAATGAATCCGGCTTATCAACCTAAAACCGGTCCGCATGCAGTGCCCTATGTCATGCCAGCTCCACTGACATGGCATCATTATGAGGCTGGCATAGTAGAGATCGGCTATGCAGGAGAAGGTTTCAGCTATGACAATGAATCACCACGACATAAGCAGTATCTGTATCCCTATCAGTTGGCCTCACGATTGGTCACAAATGGGGAATACATGCGGTTTATTGAAGAGGGCGGCTATGACAATCCGTGCCATTGGTTTTCCGAAGGTTGGGAGTGGATCAAATCAAACAATTGTCGTCATCCTCTTTACTGGCGTCATGAGGGTGGAGAATGGAAAGAATTCACACTCCAGGGTCTTGTTCCGCTCGATTTTAATCTTCCAGCCCTTCATATGTCTTTTTATGAAGCGAGTGCTTTTGCGCAATGGTCTGATGCACGTCTACCCACCGAAGCTGAGTGGGAATATGCGGCGTCTCAACAATCCTTTGAAGGGTATCTTGAAGATAATAATTATTTTCATCCGCGTCATGCGATTACTGGTGAACCAGGAAAGATTATTCAACTCTATGATCACGCTTGGGAATGGACACAATCGAGCTACTCACCATACCCTGGCTATAACCCGAAGAAACCCAACCGTCATATGCCTAAATCAGATATATGGGATATTGCTGTAGGTGAATATAATAGTGAGTCGATGGTGAACCAGTATGTGTTACGAGGTGGGGCCTGTATTACGCCGAGAAAACGTATCCGCCCAAGCATGCGAAATTTTTTTCCTGCAAAAACACGCTGGCAGTATTCTGGCATCCGTTTGGCACGTAATGAAGCATGCGTTGATTGAGAATATAAATTCTTATGCAATCATAACAATATTATAAGAAAATCACACTTTGTATATGCGCATGATTTGATACCATTACAATCAATTCTTCCCGTTGACTAATCTTTGGGTTGCGTGGCAGAAAATCCGTCATCGATATACGACCTGCGCCTACATACTGTAATTGGGTTGCAGTGGTTTTTTTGCAATCGAATCAATTTGCTCGATTCCTGCATTCCCAGTCGCGATTCCAGCCAGCAGAGATACATCAAACAAGCTGAGTTGTATTAATGCAAGGTTCATTCTTTTTGACAAAGCGGATGTGGCGTAATGTACCAGCTCCATGGTATGTGCATTGATCTTGAGATTCTCCTTTTACACGAATATGGACGCCTGTATTGTGATATCCGTATCCTGATTAAGTTTGGGCTAGCTGTGCAAGCGATTACATGGTGGTCATTATACTGTAAGCTTATTGTAACTATCTGTTAATAGATAGCTATTATTCCCATTCATGCCATGCAAATGGATTGACGGAAAAGCCCCAGACGCCGACAATTTACGCCGGATGTCAGCTACTTCCATTGTGCCTGCGAGAAGTGTGAAACAACATTCTTTTAACCTTCGGCACAATAAAATTATTATGATGCAATCGGTGCCGGCACTGGCTTACACATGTACTATTCCCTATCAACACTTTGATAAGATTCCATACGCATATACACCGGCTCAATCGCCAGATTTGTCCAGTATCTGCAATCAATCCATATTTTCAATAATTCTTCTAACGATTGCGGTGATACATTTGTTGGCAATATAAGTGCATATTCTTGTAGGCAGCGTAAACATAATGAGCAAGGCGAAAGTAAGCGATCGATTTGATCTCGACTGGAATCAAAGTCGGCGCAGTTATAGCTTTTTGTACGTAACGATAAAACTGCAGCTCATTCGAAAATATTTTGAAATTCAGTTTATACTCATGACAATATGCCACTTGGGGTTATCCGCTTGCTGCCAGGCTCTTATATGTTTCTGCTGATGTGTAAGCAGCATGTATTCTTTTCATAAAAAATGTTGCAAATAATGATGTTTTTTACGGTTGTAGTTCGTGGTGGGGGATTCATGATACTTCCTACGGCTTTTTTCCGAGGAGTCAAATTTCGATTTTTTACAAAAATAAAACGGTTAAAAGAAGTTGATGTAGAACTAAATTTCATATTCAGAAAAAATAGTTTTAATAAATTTTCTTCCGTAAACTGATTTGTTTTACGAAACTACTAATCCATAATCCATAGTGTTCTTCCAAGTTTATACAAAATAAGCTTCTTTCGAATCCTCAGTTGCGGAATTAATCGAATATTCCGCTTCGGAGGGAGAGTCGTTAGAATTATTTCCTATAGTTTGTACTTTTCACTGCATGATAATGTCTATTCAAATTTATTTTTGTGGAAATGGGTGTGCGGGTTCTCTCACTGGAGGAGTTCTCTCGGGGGAGATTGGTTGTGGTGGGATTTCCGGCGTTGGATCAAATTCGGGTGGGATTACTTCCGGAGGCTGTTCTTGGGGGGGAATTACTTCTGGAGGTATCGGAGTGGGTGGAGTAGTTTCAGAGCGAGAAATTTTATACATTATAGCGTTCCAGTAAATTAAAGAAATACCTTAGAATAATAATATCATTATGATATCTAACCCAAATGACGGTTAATATTCTGCGTTCCAGAATAGAGTTCCAATTAAAATTGATCCATAAATTTTCCAGTATTCATGAATTAAATGAATCTTACGCAGTACGATTGAATAAAGTCTGTGCGGTTCCAAACCAAAAGGAAAAGATATTGAGTAATCAAACAGTAGACTCTTACGGATGGCCGCATTAAGCCACTCGATTTCTTTTTTGCAGCTACAGGCCAATAGAGTTGTATTCACCCCTTAAAGAAACTTTGGTAGAGCTTGATAAGTTAGATTTTCTTGATTCATCAATCAATGTCTTACATTAAGATACTTATGAGTTCCTGATTGATAGGCTATATTTCACATCACATATGTTATGAAATGCCCATTTGTCTTCGATAAGAATAATAGACGACAGATAAAGAAATTATCTTGTGCCACAAACAAAAATTAATACCGAGTTCTCATTCTGTTGATTTTGCAAATGGTGTGATTCCGCACAGACACGCTAATAGAATTTTGTCATTATTTGATGTCCAGCTCTACATTTACAGAGGTCTAAAAAGTGAGTTCAAAATTCATAGAAATTAAAAAACAAATGTCAGATATCAAAAATATATTGAAGGAGGCAGAAGATCTTTATGCGTCTATCACTGATGATAGTACAGAAAGATCAAAACAGATCCGAAAGGGCCTCGAAACAAAAATCGAAAAATTAAAAAAACAATTTGACAACATCGAGTCAGATATTACGGTTTTAGTTAAGACAACTGCAAAAGACACTGACAAATTGATACGCGATAATCCTTATCCAGTGTTAGCTGTGGCTTTTTCGATAGGATTGATTTTAGCGATTATGCGGAAAGATTAAACCCATATATAAAATATAATTCGTACTTTTATATTGCCAGATCTTAAAAGAGTAGTTGTAAAGTCCAGTAAATTAAAATTAGAGGTAATCATTGTGGAAGAATTCAAGTATTTAAAAGATTCTACGTTCACATTACTCAAACTGTTGACGCTACGTTTAAAAATGGCGCGAATTGAGTTGATTGACTTAAAAGATGGTTTGGCGAAAGGAGTAGGAATGCTGATGACTGCTAGTCTTATGTTTCTATTTGGGTTTATCAGCCTATTATTCGGTTTAGATACCATCCTTACCATTGAGCAAAAAATTTGGGGGTTTTTTGGCATTGCGGCGACATGCTTTTTGATGACGATTATTTTATATTTTTATGCACTATCTAAGTTGAGTGCTAATCAGAATTTTATGCAGGAAACGCTGCAAGGTATAAGCGATGATTTTGAGATCGCAAAAGGTGAAATAACGGTGCATGACCTCGAAACAAATGAGTTATCTAAATGAATAAAGCTTTGAGAGAAGAATTAGTTCTATTGCGTTTACAGTCTAAAGAGCTGCGTTCTAACTTGTTTGCTTTACAAGAAAAACGTAGAAAAAATAGAAACATTGATAATTTAATGGAATTGTTGGTTAGCGTTCCTGCCACTACTAGTCTTGCACTCAAAGCAACAAGCCTACCGAGAAATTTATCGACTAAAATATTAGTAGGGGCGGCATTGCTGGGCATAGCTTATATTCGTTATCGTAGCAGTACACCACCTAACCCCTAAAACGACCTTCACTTATAATTTTACGGCAGAATTTTATTCCTAGCCTAAAACTTATAGTGTTCCACGTGGTTGAGCATATATATAGGTAAATTCCGCACTATATAAAAATCTGCGCGGAGTAATATACTCAGACTAACACCACAATAAATTTTAAATTATTTATATGAAACGATACAATGTCATTATATGAATTTCAGATGGAAGGAAAAAAATCTTTTTAGCCTAATGTGGAAACTTTGTGCATATGCAAAGGGGAATCTTTTATAGGCTATGTAACAATTAGTTGTTGAGTTTGACCATTGATATTTAATAAAGATCTATTAATCATATAGATGGTGAATTTATAAGTGCCATAAGCCCTTCATATTGAGGATTTGCAAATTTCAACAGTTTTTTGCTACATAGCCTTTGCTTTGTATAGATTGCGAGTAGTAAATAATAGATGACCATAAAACTCGTAGAAAAGAACTCTACTTTTAGGCAAGATAAGTTGCTTAAGAATTTTTTTTAGAAGATTTCTTTGATTCATGTCCTTTATGATTTTCCTTGAAATGTTCAACCTCTTCAACCATTTCCGATCCATTAATTTTAGATTTGGCAAGTTTTGGAAACATATTCTTTTCTTCTTCTTTTACATGATGTTCAATATACTCTCGCAATACAGTAACCTTGGCATCATAATGGCTGTCATCGGCATTCATGGATTGAAGCTGCGAAATAAGTTCTTTTGCTCCCGCATGTTCCACCTCTGCTTCATCGACTAAATCATCATCATTTATCACTTCTCGTGCCGCTGGATACACAATTGATTCTTCGGCCAAGGCGTGGAGCGTTAATTCTTCACATATTTGCTTAACGATTTTTTCTTTTTTTTTACTAGATCCATTTTCTTTTGTTTCTTCAAACTCATAAAATAAGGCCTTAACCTTTTCATGATCCGCTTTAAGGAGCTCAATGATACCAAGTGCTGAAGACTTATCAGTAGTAGTTTTCTGCTGAGTCATGATTTTGTTCCTTTATCAATTTATAAAAGAAGATTATCTCTTTAAACTCAGCTGCGATCGGTACGATTCCGTACACATTAGCTTTCGATAGAAATATATTTAAGCGTCAAGGTGTTTGGCATCATTTTGGCGCGTAAATTTTGCTGGTTGATGTTGATCAACAGACCCGCGCACTCCAGTGAAGAGAAAATATTCTTAATCGGAGGAAGAAATGGTCATAAGAAAGCAATACACACAAAAATACAAATTAGACGCAATCAGAGTATTCGCCAGTTGAGAGACTGAGAACAGACGCCAGAACTAAAAAGTATGTTGAAAAACGTGTGATCAAGGGCCTCACAAAACTTGAAGCGCTCCGCTGTGTTAAACGCTATATTGCAATATAGGGGTATTACACTTTGAGAAAACGGAATAATTTTATCAATAGAACACAAATCGCCGCTTGACATTTTGAAGGGTATCCAGGGCTGCCAATATCTGTCTTCGCTATACAGAGCGTTTGGCAGGAGTCCATATTAAAACTTCAGTTGGCAGTGTTTCTTATGAAAATGCGCTGACCGGAAAATTAACGGATTATACAAGACAGAAGTCATATGGCAGTGAGTTCCCGGGTGCAATATTGATGAAGTGAAATTTGCCACCCTGGAGTGGGGGTGACTGGTTTAACAATCGCCGGTTACTGGAGTCAATTGGAATATTCCCCCGGCGGAATTTGAGATGACATATTATCGCCAATTGAAAAGTCAATTGATGCAGCCTGACTTAAACAAAGAAGTTTCCAGAAATATCGAGCCGATTCATTGTTACTATCAGATGCGTGGGCGTATTTCAGGGACGGCTAGATAATCTGAAAAATTTTTTTTAATTCAGTATGTTTGCCTAGCTTAATAGAATTCAGGGATTACCTATCCGTGAAGTTACGGAATCTGTGCGACTCCGCACAGATTCTCTACTTGATCCGTCACATACTTATCCTTAGATAAAAAAGTTTTTTATTTACTTTAATATCTGCACAAAAAATTTTCTCGCGTTTAGATCGTGTTTAAAGCAGAAGATTTACTCCCGGTAAAACTCCAGCAAGATAATTTGAAATTCAGTGCATATTACATTTCTAAATGAAATATTTCTCAAAACTTAAAACTTCACTATTTCATCAAGTGCGTTCAGACAAGCATGAAACATGAAGCAAATACTCAAGGAGGACGTTATGTCCATACACAAAGAAGCATTACCCGACAATTATTCCCAAACAGGATTAACTATTAATTGGGGTTCGATATTAGCAGGTTTGGTGTTTATTTTGGCTTTAGGGTGGTTATTATTTACTTTGAGTTCAGCAATAGGTCTGAGTATTGTGGAGGTACAAGGTTTTCAAGGTGACATGACCACAGAATCGACTGGGTTGGGTATTGCGGCAATAATTTGGGTTTTAGGTAGCGTCATAGCTACTTACTTCCTCGGGGGTTTTCTTTCGGGCACGGTGTCTGGAAGATCTAATAAGGCTATAGGTATATTACATGGAATTGTACTATGGTCATGTACAATTATTATCGGTATTGTATTTAGTGTTTTTGGGGTAAGTGGAATCATGAACGCTGCATCTGGTGCCGTCAAATCTTTGACTTCTACAGGAGGAAGCGCAATATCGCTTATTGCAGGGCAAAATGATGTCACAACTTCTCAAGTCTCTTCTTATTTGCATCCACTAATGGGATCGTTGAAACAAGGTATCCATAAAGCAATAGAAAGAGAGCAACAGGCCAATAATAAGGATTCTGGTCAATACCGAGCAAGTTTAATGCCTACTTCTGAGGGTCAAGAGAATAAAACTCAAAATGTGGCTCCGCAAAAAGGAAACAGCACCCAAGTTGAAGAAACAGATGATAAATCAGCAAATGAAGTAAATATTGACGATCCACAATCATTATCCACAACTCCGCAGAATCACGATTCTTCCAGTTCTAGTGCCACAGAAAGTGGCAATAGTGTCGAAAACGGCGGGGTTGAACAAGGAGTCATAGAACGTACCCATGAACGCGATGAGTCTGAAGAAGCTTCTCGATTTGAAGAGTCAAAAAATTATACTGATCAAGAGAATTCTGATAATGAAAATATGGCTGAAAGAGATACAGAAGAGAATCAATCAGTACAGGGAATAAATAGTCAGAATAATCAACAATCTTTACCCACGGCAATTAATGAAGATTCTACAATAACCGCAGGAACCGCTTCCAATGAAAAAGAAGAGGGTAAACGCGATAGTGAGCCCAGTAAATCTACAGATGGTTCCAAGTTTGATGAATCCAATAATTATACTGATAACCATCATAAATCAGAGGATAGAAAACAAGGATCTCCTTCTAAGAGAGAGAAATCGGTTACGAAAGATGGTAAGCGGCATATAGAGAAAATTGACCCTCAAGTCCTTAACTCCATTGCAATAGCATTAATACAAGGCGATGAAAAGCATGCAAAGGAAGTTATCACCAGCAATTTTGACATTAATAATGCAGAAGTCGATACCCTGATTAGAACTTTCAAACAAAAAGCTGATCAAGTAGCCAAAAAGTTAGAAGTAAAAATCAATGAAGCGAAAGATTACGCGGCAGGGGTATTATGGGTTATTTTTCTAAGTTATTTAATAGGTTTGGTGGCATGTATTAGTGGTGCTCAGTTAGCGTTAAGATTCCCTAACATGAGGAAAGCTGATTTTATTCGAAGTGCCCAATAAAAATTTCAGGAAAGAAGAGATATTTGTTCAAATTTGTAATTCAATATGGAGTATAAATGGCTAAAAATTACAAAGGATATACCATTCTTATAAATGCTGAGCAGGATGATGTAAACGGAGCTTGGAATGGTCGCTATCGAATCATGAGTGATGAAAGTGTGGTGGTTTATGAAAGCTTTTCTGGAACGGTCGATAGCGATAAGCAAGCTGTTGCAGAAGCTGAAGAGGCAGCGTGTAATTGGATTGATTCTGAACAAGGAAGGCTATAAGTCAAAACTTGTGTATAAATAGTTTTAAGCGGCAGCCTATCTTTGACTTCCTATATGTGTAGTCTCTGCGCACCTTAGGAGGGTTGAAAATCAGCAGATTGAAGAGCACAGTTAGCACTCCGCCGCTTTCGGCGGGGTGCTTTATTACCATTAACGAACTTAATATCGAAAACGACATATGTTAACAATTGGCTATTTCACAATTAGTTGCTGAATCTGTCTTGTTTTGCCAAAAGATCCTCTGAAACAAAAGGTAGGTGTAATATTTTGCACCGAGACAGTCAATCATTCTGTTCCTTCTGAGATAGCTCCTAAGATAACTTGTCGTCACTCCATTAAACTTCCTCATCTGGGCTATTTATCACCAGCACGATTTACGCAGCAATGTTATGCACATCTGCTTGTTGCTTAAACCCATGGACTAGATCCATGACAGCACGTATCACTTCGGATTCTATTAATTTGTGTGCATCTTCATTTATCAACGCACGTTGGAAAAACAATTCAATAATAAATTGTTACATAGCCTAACAAATGCAGTCTCTTAATCAGAGCCATTTTTACACGTTGTTTCCATGAGTTTGGAGGCCATAGTCGCGTTGTTGCTCTACTTTCACAGTTCTTTGTATGGGCTGTTCTAAGTCCACGGTTGCAAGAGCTCACTCAGAATGGTGATTTTAATATATTGACAGTTTCTGCTATATAATTGTAGAAAGGCACCTGATGTGAGGGATAATGCTCAGGAATTGTTTTCTCTCTGAGCGTTCAATTAATCCGGTAATCGATTTGATTATCCGCATCTAAGAAGGACTCTACCTAGCCAAAGTTCGCAAGATATTGTTCTAGTAAAAGCCCGGAAATTTAAAGGATTTTCTCTCTTTCGTCATAAATTTAATTATTTCTATTAAATAACGTTTTGTACGCATTTCCTTTCGTATCTTTGGGCTAATATTTTGTTGCCCTTTTATTAAACTTAATTTTTGTTGTGATTTAGACATTAAAAATTCCCTTTTGAGTTTGGCCAGAGATTATATTTGGTGAAAATAATATATAGTCGATGTAATAAAAATATTAAATTTCGCGATGCTGTGAAGATTCTTTACGAAGGTTGTTTGTGAGTCTTATCTTAGTGAATAAATCTTTCCTCAATAAAAAGGGTCGCAATAAATACTTCATAAAACACTAAAATAAGAATCGGAAACAATTTATCCATTTTTATTGTTGATAAATCCCTAATAATTAATAATATTCTTATTGCAGCTTTGTTGCTGAGAATAAAAAAAGAGCTAAAATATTCTAGGCTAGAAAAAGGAATATTTATCCCGTGTGCAAGGATTGATGTCAGATCGAATTCTCCTAAAAGAAAAGTATTGTGATCTTGGCAAATCTCAATCTGGGAGTCGGTTCGGGAACTCTGATTTAAAAATATAAATCCGCTGGAGTGGGTTTTATTTGATGCATGAGTATTATTTGATATATCAAAGTATATTTTCTTCAACAAATTGCATGTAATAATTTGACCGATTGAATTCATCTACTAAGCCATCATCAACTGCATGATCCCAAGCTTCTGCAAAAAAATCCTCCTTGATATCATCTCCTACTAGTTCAATGGGGTACTCCGCAACGATTTGCTCCGATAATTTATCTAAAATCATGACTCTCTTTATCATAAAAATCTCCAGAAATTTGAGAAATAAATGTTTATAAACTCTAATCCTTAATCTGGGCGGCAACCACTATTACTAATAATAACTGATGGGCGTGTTAGTCAAGTTATGTCTGTATCTCTGCTATATTGCTCGGCGGATTCATTTTTCTCAGTACACTTCTCACTTGTCTTCTTATATTTTCTCACTGCTGCACATGCCACTTTATTCTCCCTGAGAGACATTTTCTGGTAAATTCATACGGGAGTTATTGAATCTAAAGAATAATTACAAAAATAAGGAAGTCATCATGAAGAAGGCTTTTTTCAATGTAACGAATAAACAATTTGATATTTATAAAGCAACCCGCCGAAGCACCGATGTATTACTGTGTTATTCAGTTCGCTGATTCTTAAACTGCTTTCGCTCTCAGGGTCGGAGGATTAAGCCCGCAGAGTTAAATTAATCTACTTTATTTTTTATTTCGTTAGATTTATCCTGGATCAGCTCTTTCCCTTCTTCCGTACGATTCCCGATTTTGTTTTTCATACATTCCGTATCAGTTCCGGTACATGTTGCTTCATCAACACGGTTTAATTCTTTGTTTGCATCACGTTTTATTTCATTTTTAAACGATTCATTTTTTTCAGGTAATGTTTCAGTTGCATGTACATTGGATAAAAACAAACACATAGCTATTACCAATATTAATTTAAACAGCTTCATTTTAAGTTTCTCCTTAGATTTAACATTATTCCAATTATCTGGATTTTTTAATTATTGATCTATTTATCAGGCATATCTGTACGTAAGCATACACAAGGTTCAAATCTGTTCGTTAGTTATCTTAACAATCTCAGAAGAACCATTGATGGCGCAAACGTGTAGAGATTATGAAAAATAAATTGTTACAAAGGCTTTCTCGATAAATAGTTAACGACCGAATCTTTGCCTGCTGATGGTTAGAGTCGCTGGCTGACATGGACATTATTGAATCCAATGTAATAATCTAAAATGGGGGCGAGTGGTGAGAGTTACATTCTAGAGTCAATCGCGCGATAACTATTTCTCAATCGAACTGATTCATAAAGTCTTTTTCACGGTGCATCCGTCGACGTAAGATCTTTACAGATAAACGAGTAACGATACTTTATTGATTTTGTGTGATTCTCTCTTAGAAAAGCACAGAATGATTGCTAGCTGAATTCGCAAAAATACCAATTTACCCCATTATTATTCTCATTATGTGCGCAACCGCACAGATTAGAATAAAAATTAAATTGAAAATGCTTCTTTATTTCCGTTTCTCCTGCTGACTCTCAGAGCCATAGGTGCGGGCAGAAGTTTGATTCAGTTCATGTACATTCCGTTCTTTAACTACTTGTGCTGGATTTTTTATAGTCGATACTTTTATTAAGTTTTGCGGATGCATATCTCATGGGGTTTTAGTCCGCAATTTTGTTCGCCCCTAGATTATAAGCCCTGTTGTATATTATTTATCAGGCTGGGCCAACAAGCTTTAGTTGTAGAAAATCACAATTCTTCCTTACGTTAGCAAACGGACTGTGATGTGTGAATTACGATCAATTTAGCAGTGGCTGCTAATGTGATCAACAGACGAAATCACCTTAATCAACTGGATATCATAATGAAAGAAATATTTTCAAGAAATAAAGCGATCTACCTAACCGGAATTTTAGGGTTGTTAATTTCAACTATAGCAAACGCAGATTGGTCAATTAAAGGAGTGGGTACTCTAGCGGGAATTGGGGTGAGCAGTGCTGGTGGCATTAACGAGCCCGGTCAAATTATTGGAAATTCGCATACAGCTGCCGGTGGTTCTTATCAAGCTCTTTTTATCACCGGTAATAATGGGATAGGAATGACAGAATTGGATACCTTGGGAGCATATAGCTATCCTTCTGCAATTAATGATTCCGGACAAATTGCAGGAATCTTTACCACTGCCAGAGGTGTCACCCATGCTTTTTCTACGGGCCGCGATGGAGTCGGGATGACTGATTTAGGCACACTAGGCGGAAGATTTAGTTTTGCTTCTGACATTAATAATTCCGGTCAGGTAGTTGGAGGTTCGTATACTACAGGAACTGATTCAATTCACGCCTTCGTTACCGATGCTAACGGAATAGGCATGAGAGATTTGGGCACCTTGGGTGGAACCTACAGCTACGCCAATGCTGTCAACAACTCCGGACAAGTGGTCGGATATTCTCAGACTGCTGACGGGCAATTTCACAGCTTTATTACGGGTGTTGGTGGGGTAGGCATGCATGACCTTGGCACTTTAGGCGGCAAGTACAGTTTCGCTAACAGTATCAACGAACATGGGCAAGTTGTAGGGTATTCTGAAACTGCAGAGGGACATTTACAGGCCTTCATAACGAATGCTAACGGCGCAGGTATGACAAAATTACATGTTGGAGGAAACAGTATCGCAGTTGACATCAACAATCTAGGCCAAGTTTTAGGTTATAGTGGCGATGATGCTTTCATTGTGGGAGCTAATGGTGGAAAAATAGAACTTTCAGCGCTAGATGTTATCATGGAAGACGGATGGTCCAATATTCATGTGGTAGCTCTCAACAACCATGGTCAAATCGTTGGATTTGGGCAACACCATAATAATTCCAATGAGGCTTTTCTCCTCTCGTTTACCGAAGATACAGTATTTCCTGCACCAATACCTGAGCCCCAAACTTACGCGATGCTACTGGCGGGTCTTGGGTTATTGGGTGGTATAGCGTGTCGTAAGAAGACAATCAAAATGTCGTAAGTTGTATACGTTCAGTTCTAATTTATAAAACTTCTGCAAAATCCGAAAATGTGCTGTGATGCTTATGGCGCAGTTTTGCTAGGAAGTAGGATGCTTCTGCGTACTATCGGGCTTCGTCTTCTATATAAGTTCACTAATATACGATATCGTTTTTTCTCTTTTATTCGTAATTCGCATCAATAGCAGAGGTAAATAAGCATAACCTCAGCGTACAAAACTACACGCATCTGGCTACCGCCGTAGTTGAGGATATTGAGGAATTATTATTTTTTCGGATGAAATTGATCTCACTAAATGTCCTGAAGATAAATAAGCTGGAAAGATTCGTCAAACTGTGACTTTGTCCTTGTTGAAACCTGAGTTCTTTATTACGTACTGTAACGGTGAATTTATTCAGGTGTAATAGTTCGATGCTAAGGAGATAAGTGACATTGAGATTTAGATTTAGATATGAGATTTTAACGATAGTGCTTTCTGCTACCATGCTGACAGCTTGCGAAGGACCTTCCCGAATGCCGTTCGAAGCTGGTGTTGGAACTAATCCTCAATTACCTCCGCCGACAAAAACACTGATTCCTACCATTAAGATCGCCAAAGCGGTAGGATGGTCTGCCACGACGATGCCGTCCGCGCCCGAAGGCTTCAAAGTTACCGCCTTAGCACGCGATCTGACTCATCCTCGCTGGCTTTACACCATGCCTAACGGCGATATCCTTGTAGTGGAGAGCAATAAACCTACCAAACCGACAGATAGCCAGAACAGCAACAAAGGTTTCTTTGCTCGACTTCGTGGAAAGGTGCAGTTTATGATGATGGAGCGCGCTGGTGCAAATCCTCCCAGTGCTAACCGAATTACGCTTCTCCGGGGGGTTAGTCCGGAGGGAACCGCGAAGCATCGTACGGTATTTATGAAAGACTTGATGTCCCCTTTCGGCTTGGCATTGGTGGGTAATAAGCTATATATAGCGAACGCAGATGCTATTATCAAGGTGCCCTATACGGATGGTCTAACTAAAATCAATACTGCGCCAGTCAAAGTCACTGATCTTCCCGCGGGTATTAACCATCATTGGACAAAGAATCTACTTGCCAGCACCGACGGTAAAAAACTCTATGTAACGGTAGGCTCTAATAGTAATGTTGGAGAAAATGGGCTAGATATTGAGGAAGGAAGAGCTGCTATTTGGGAGGTGGATATCCATACCGGAAAGAAACGTTTATACGCTAGTGGACTGCGTAATCCTAACGGGCTAGCTTGGGAGCCCGAGACGAACACATTGTGGACAGTCGTCAATGAACGAGATGAACTGGGTAACGATCTTGTTCCAGACTATCTAACATCGGTAAAAGACGGGGCGTTCTACGGTTGGCCATGGAGCTACTTCGGCGCACATGTGGATTCTAGGGTCACACCCACTCGTCCTGACATGGTAGCCAAAGCGATTGCTCCAGATTATGCGCTAGGCGCACACGTCGCGCCCCTGGGCCTTACTTTCTCAAGTGGTCATTTAATGCCGCCGCCCTTCGAAAATGGAGCATTCATCGGTGAACACGGATCGTGGAATCGCAATCCACCAGCTGGGTATAAGGTTATATTTGTTCCATTTAGCGCCGGTAAACCGAGCGGCATTCCTGTTGATTTTCTCACCGGCTTTATTAACGAAAAGGGAGAGGCACAAGGGCGGCCTGTTGGGGTAACGTTTGACAAAACAGGTGCATTACTCGTGGCTGATGATGTAGGTAACATCGTCTGGCGTGTATCACCCATTCGGACTCAACAATAGCATAATACTGTTTACCTCATTGACGATGAAAAACAGAGAGAATCTCATTCATAAATAGCTTGTTGGATTTCTAGGAAAATGTCTGATACATTGCAGCTGTAGCTATATTTTATGCACTGACGCTAATTAAATTATAAGAGATGTTTTATTTGATAGTTT
>NZ_PXXU01000053.1 GCF_003011925.2 Nitrosomonas supralitoralis | reverse complement strand
TTAATAAAGACGAAAGGAAAACGGAGAATGGTTCATAAGCCTATAAAAATACGATGACTATGATGGTACCGAGTGGTTAATCTCTGCGGGGGCAATTCCTCGTCCGTTGGAGCGAAAGCTGATTGAAAACCAGCAGATTGATGAGCGCAGTTAATACCCCGCTACTTGCGGCGGGGTGCTTTATTTTTTCTGATTGCTAGTCAGTGCAGCTTTAACGCCCTCATGAACTGTCGGATATAGCAAACTAATGTGTAATTCTTTCTTTATTCTATCGTTCCTAAGCCTTCTAGATTCCTTCATAAAAGATAACATACTGGGGTTTATTTGTTCTTGAGCTTGATTTCGAGTAATTCTGGGCGGGTGTGGTAAGCCAAAATGATCAGCCACCAGGTCAAAATATTCTCCCATTTTGAGATGAGAATCATCGCACGCATGATAAACTCTGTTTGCTTTGGCGAACCGTATGGCAGCATAAACAATCCGCGCGAGATCTTCTGCATGTATATGATTAGTATAACTATCCTCAACATCCAATAAGACAGGACTGCCTTCACGCAAACGTTGCAAAGGTAATCTATTGGCTGCATAGATCCCCGGTACACGCACTATAGAGGTAGAAATGTAATTACGCTTTCCCCAGTTACGTATTTGTCTTTCAGCATGGACACGACGTATGGCTCGATCATTTTCAGGATGAACCGGGTGAGTTTCATCAATTAAATCACCCTTACAGTCACCATAAACTCCACTGGTACTGATATAGATAAATCGTTGTGGTAAAATCGCAGAATTAGTTTTTGTTCGATTTGTAAGAGCAGACAATAAATGCAGGGTTCTAGTATCTCGCTTACCATGATTGGGCGGAGGGGCTAAATGTAATATAAAGTGTGCTATCCCCGCGAGTTTATTAAGGCTTGTGGGGAAATCTAAATTACCGTAAATTGGAGTAATTCCATTTGCTCGTAACTGATCGGCACGATCTGCGTTACGATACAAACCGACAATACGGTAATGTGTTTTTAACAATGGCACTGTTCGTAGAGCAACATCGCCACAACCGATAATTAACAGTGTTTTTTTCATACGATCTCTACAATACTCCCGAATATAATATTTAGCTGCTACTCAATGTCGTATCAAATCCTTATTCAACCCAGCGGCCATATATTAACAGCAAAGTCTGGAGAAACCATTCTTGAAGCAGCTCTGCGTGAAGGATTTTCGCTTCCGTACGGTTGTCGCAACGGTTCCTGTGGAATTTGCAAAGGAAAAATCATACAGGGATCTGTGAACTACGGTCGTCATAGTGAAGAAACCTTAACTGAAGAAGAAATAAAATCTGGTCAGGCATTGTTCTGCTGTGCTTCTCCATTGACCGATTTGATCATTGAGTGTCAGGAGATCAATGCAGTCAAAGATATAGAAATAAAAAACTTACCTTGTCGCGTACATAAGCTTGATCTTGTTGCTCCCGATGTCATGGTTATTTCATTAAAACTTCCTTCCAAACAACGACTACAATTTTTGCCAGGTCAATATATCGACATCTTGCTTAAAGATGGTAAACGTCGGAGTTTCTCTTTGGCGAATGCTCCTCATAACGATGAGTTTTTACAATTACATGTGCGTAATTACCCGGGAGGCGCATTCACAGAATTTGTATTTAATCACATGAGCATTAAAGATATTGTTCGTTTTATCGGGCCTCTTGGATCATTCTTTTTGCGTGATACACCCATTGATGCTGCAATCATTTTTCTAGCCAGCGGAACAGGATTTGCCCCAATAAAAAGTATTCTTGAGCACGTTTTATATCAAGAAAACAATCGAAGCAGCAAAAGAAAAATGGTGCTTTACTGGGGCGCACGCACAAAAGCTGATTTATATTTGGCAGACTTGGCTGACAATTGGCAGCAAGAGCATGAAAATTTTACTTTTGTGCCTGTGTTATCCGAACCCCTACCAACTGATAACTGGGAAGGAAGAGTAGGATTAGTGCATGAAGCCGTGATGCAAGACTTCAAGAATATGGAAAAATACCAAGTATACGCCTGTGGCGTACCCGCAATGATAAAGGCAGCGTACCACGATTTCACCAATTATTGTAATCTACCCAAGAACGCTTTTTTTTCTGATGTATTCACACCTTCAACTAGTAATCCCTCAATTTCTCAAGAATCTTAGTCATATAACAGTCTGCTGAAAAGCTATTGTGGCTTACCGTTATTGTGTAATCGGGCACAAAATACTCATTAATTAGCCGACCTTGAAAAAATATCGAACAATAAACAGAACTCGCTCAGAAATTCAGCGATCAGTTATACGCTACCAAGTAGAAATTCTGGTTTGATATGATTGGCAGGTACGCGCAAACGGAATTTCTCTGGGCATCCTCTTTTTTGTCACCCAGAATGCTATTTTGGCAGATATAACGAATCATAGTGCACGGCTTTTGGTTTAAACTCACATACTTACGTGCCCTTTTTACCCAAAAGCATACTATTCCTAAATTCAATCAGCTAGTTATGATTTTTGAGTAAACTCTAAATACTTATCTTAAGTTCTCTCGATGTCACATGATTAGGCTATCAGAAGTTCGATTCTTAACGTTCTGGCAGTTTCCATGTTCTTCAAGCTCATGGGATTGAGGGATAATGAATCATTTATAGCAATGCAGAATTTGGTACCCTTGAAATCGCTGCAAGTTAAAAATTTTTTCGTACTCCTGACTTATAGCTAATAACGGCATCACCCAAGATTCGTTTGAGTTAGTTTCTGCTCTAAATATTACTGCCGCAGTGTGTTTTGGAGCGAGCCATTCAATCAAAGATTGATTCGTCTAAGATGTTGAAGTTGAATAAAGAAAGTTCCAGCGTAATGGCTTACATCCTGTAGCTGCTACCGCAGCGGTTAGCATCCGTTGTGTCCACTCCGCATTGGATAATGTTTGGAAAACAATTATTAACTAGTTTCAGTGTTGATAATTCTCTAGCATAACGGACTTCCCGCAAAGTTCAAACATAAAGATCCCCGCACATACAGCGGGGTATCCATTATTTTTTCAATGTACTAATTTACAATCAGCAAGCGCTCTTATAAATTTCTTTAGTCTGCTTGTCTTCTCAGAAAAGCCGGAATATCCATCGGATCTACACCAGATTGACGCATAGCTGCGACTGTGGCATTGCTTCTTCTGCCTGTGCGCATAACTGCGGGTTCTTCTGTAGAAAAAATTGAGTCCCTGTCATCAGTTCCAGTACGGGTATGAACAACTGTTAATGGTGAATTTTGATTCTGGTTCTGGGCAACTAGACTGCCCAACCCAGTAGCTACCATTGTTACACGCAAATTATCAGTCATACTTTCATCAATAACTGTGCCGACAATAATTGTTGCATCTTCAGCAGTCAAATCTTTAATTGTATTCATTACTTCATGCACCTCACGCATTTTCAGTGATTGACTGGCTGTAATGTTTACCAAAATACCACGCGCACCTGACAATGAAATATCTTCCAGCAATGGACTGGACACGGCGCGTTCAGCAGCAACACGCGCACGATCAACACCCATAGCTATCGCCGAACCCATCATTGCCATACCCATTTCAGACATGACTGTTCTGACATCGGCAAAGTCAACGTTCACTAAGCCCGGACAATTTATAACTTCAGCGATTCCTGCTACTGCACCGTGGAGCACATCATTTGCCGCCTTGAATGCATCCAGCATAGAGATGTCATTGCCAAGCACCATCATAAGTTTATCGTTAGGAATTACAATTAATGAATCAACATGTTGCGACAGTTCTTCCATACCTGCCTTAGCAGCAAGCAGACGCTTTCCTTCAAATGAAAATGGTTTACTGACAACAGCCACAGTCAGAATACCCATTTCTTTGGCAACTTGCGCCACAACCGGTGCCGCACCTGTGCCCGTACCACCGCCCATGCCAGCGGTAATGAACAGCATATCTGCACCTTGTATCAGCTCAGCGATACGATCACGATCTTCAAGTGCGGCTTCACGTCCAATTTCAGGATTCGCGCCAGCACCCAGTCCTTTGGTAATTCCCGTACCCAGTTGTAATATCGTTGGAGCTTTATTACTTTTCAATGCCTGTGCATCAGTATTCATACTGATAAACTCAACACCTTGCATTCCATTCTGGATCATATGATCCACAGCATTGCTGCCGCAGCCACCCACACCAACGACTTTGATGATTGCCTCTTGAGTATCGTTATTCATGATTTCGAACATATTGTTTCTCCTTTAGTACATTGAAATTAAAGCTGCCTGACTGCTAATACAACACCTAAACTTTGCAATTAAAAGTTTCTTTGGAACCACCCCTTCATTCTGGATAAAACCTGTTTGGCAGAACCTCCTTGTAATCTTGATCCATGTTGATGTTGCATCTGCTCGACACCCGCCAGAATTAAACCAATACCTGTCGAATATCGAGGTGTATGAATTACTTCTCTTAAATTTCCATGATAATTGGGCAAGCCTTGCCGCACAGGCATATGGAATATCTCTTCGCCCAATTCCACCATGCCGCGTAGTGAAGCAGATCCTCCGGTTATTACGATTCCTGATGAAAGCAGTTCTTCAAACCCGCTCCGACGTAACTCAGCTTGTACCAAACCATAAAGTTCTTCAGCGCGAGGTTCTATTACTTCAGCTAAGGTTTGCTTGGAAAGCTGGCGTGAGCCACGATTACCCACATCTGGAACTTCAACCATTTCTTTGGTATCCGCAAGACTCCTCAATGCACAGCCGTAACGGCATTTGATATCTTCTGCGCTCTTGGTTGGCGTACGTAATGCCATCGCAATGTCATTAGTTATTTGATCACCTGCAATTGGAATGACCGCAGTATGTCTGATCGCTCCGTGCGTAAATACCGCAATATCTGTCGTTCCGCCGCCAATATCAACCAGACACACACCAAGATCTTTTTCATCTTCTGATAATACGGCCATTGCTGACGCCAAAGGCTGCAATATCAAATCCCGCACCTCCAAACCGCATCGATGCACACATTTCACGATATTTTGAGCAGCTGAAACAGCGCCTGTTACAATATGAACTTTCACTTCCAATCGTATGCCGCTCATACCCACCGGTTCGCGCACATCCTCCTGACCATCAATAATAAATTCCTGATTCAAGACATGAAGGATTTGCTGATCGGCAGGGATATTGACAGCCTTTGCCGCTTCCATGACCCGTTCGACATCTTTTTCAGTAACCTCCTTATCCTTGATTGGCACCATGCCATTTGAATTAAAGCCCTTGATGTGACTACCGGCTATCCCGGTATATACTTCATTAATTTTGCAATCCGCCATTAATTCTGCCTCTTCCAACGCACGCTGAATGGCATTCACGGTTGTCTCGATATTCGCCACAACGCCTTTCTTTAATCCGCGCGAAGGATGACTACCCAATCCAATAATCTCGACCCCCCCCTCAGGAGTTACTTCCGCGACGATGGCTACAATTTTTGATGTGCCAATATCAAGTCCGACGATCAGATTTCTATTGTCTCTAGTTTTATTCATCTAAGTTTCATCTCCCCCTGGCCTCACGTTTCTCTCCTAGCTACAGATTTATGAGGTTCTTGTTGCATCGTTTCGGGCACACGTATAGCAAAGCCATTTGGATAGCGCAGATCAACATATGCCAGTGAATGTTGCTGATTTAGCCGAGCGATGCTATGGTTATATACTGAAACATAACGAATTAATCTCTCTTCTATCTCATTTCTCCCCAATTCCAATACCGTTCCCGTATTCAACTGAATTCGCCATGCATAACGCTGCGTCAACATTACTTGTGCAATGTGTTGCTGCAGAGGCATTAAAATCTGATTGAATCGTCTATATTGTTGCGTGACTTCATAGGCACTAGCCTCATTTGGGCCAATAAAAACTGGCAAATTAACATCAGCGGTAACTCGAAATACCTCACCATAAGTATTCACCAATGCATGACTTCCCCAATATGCCAATGCATGATGCTCTTCCAGCATTACATTTAACCCGTGAGGCCACTCCCGATATACCCGCGCATCCCGTACCCACGGTAATTTTACAAAAGCTTCGCGCACTGCAGTTAAATTTACGGAAATAAAATTTCCTGCAATCTCATTTCTAACGAGCTTTTCTATCTGTGCATGGGAAACATTTTGCAAGCGTGCATTAATTCCTCCCTCGCCATGAACAATCTGTATATTAATTTCTTTTATCGGAAAAAACGGTGGCCTAATTAGTTGCAAACTTATCCCGCACAACACTGTCACGGCCACCAAAACAAACAATATTTTGGATAACAAATCCAGTGCATGGTGATTATTCCACATGTGTTAAATCCAATATTCTCATCACTAGGTCTTCAAATGAAATCCCCGCTGTCCTGGCTGCCATAGGAACTAAGCTATGGTCGGTCATGCCCGGAGATGTATTCGCTTCAAGAAAAAAGAACTCTCCCGTCTGCGTCAGGATCAGATCAACTCTACCCCAGCCCTGGCAACCCAGTACCTTATAAGCCCGCAAAGCTTGTGTCTGAATATTCGATTCCAACTCATGCGATAAACCGCTGGGACAGTAATACTTTGTATCATTCGATACATACTTGGCCTGATAATCATAAAGCTCGCCCGTAATTTCTATTCTCACGATTGGCAGCGGCGTTTCGTCCAGAATAGCAACCGTTAGTTCCTTTCCCACGATGAATTCTTCAGCCAGCACCAAAGCATCAAACTGTGCCGCCAATTGATAAGCAGGCAGCAAATCATCTTTGTGAGTTACTTTACTCAAGCCGATTGTGGAACCCTCTCGCGCTGGCTTAACAATCAGTGGCAATCCCAATAACTCGGAAACCTCTTCAAAATTACTGTCGGCCTGCAATATTACATAACGTGGAGACTGAATGCCGACCGCCTGCCATAATAATTTAGTACGCCATTTGTCCATAGCCAGGGCACTACTCATCACTCCACTGCCAGTATAAGGCAGTCTCATCCACTCAAGCACACCTTGAATCGTACCGTCTTCGCCAAAACGTCCGTGCAGTGCAATAAACGCACGATCAAAACCTTGCCGCAACAGATCTTCAAGCGCCTTCTCTGCCGGATCAAATGCATACGCATCCACTTCGCTTCGAATTAGCGCGTCCAAAACTGCTTGCCCACTTTGCAAAGAGATTTCACGTTCTGCGGATCGACCGCCAAGCAGAACGGCTACTTTACCAAAGTTATGCCTTATCACTACGTAAGTCTCCTGACATCGCCAATGATCCTGACTTCCTGGATCAAGTCGACACCCGTTGCTTTCTTAACCCTGCTTTGTACCATTAAGATCAAGGCCTCAATATCAGTCGCGTTTGCATGCCCCTGGTTAACAATAAAATTAGCATGTTGAGGTGATACCAGCGCACCGCCAATAGAACATCCTTTCAATCCGCTGATTTCAATCAGACGCGCCGCATGATCTCCCGGTGGATTGCGAAATACTGAACCAGCGTTTGGCTGGTTCAGCGGTTGACTTGCAGCACGTTGTGCCAGTAATTGTTTGATTCGCTGCCGCGACTCCGTATGCTCCCCCTGCGCTAATCTAATATATCCGCCCGCGAACCATTCCATTTCATTCACATTTGACGTTTCGGGCTGCAACTTTACGCTGCGATAACCAATTGCATACTCATCTGCTGTCCGAATAAAGACTTGCCCTTTCCGATTGACAACTTGTACTTGCTCAATGAATTCCCAAGTTTCTGATCCATAACACCCTGCATTCATGGCCAATGCCCCGCCTATCGTCCCTGGTATGCCCGCCAGAAACTCTGCGCCAGCTAAATTATGCTTGGCAGCAAATCTCGCCACTTTTGCACAGGCCACGCCAGCGTCCGCATAGATGAGTCCACCGGATTGATTTTGTTCAATCAACCGCAATTCATTTAATTGAGCGTGCAATGCGATGACCGTACCTTGTATTCCACCATCTCTTATCAACAGATTGCTACCTAATCCGATCACATAAATAGGTTCATGCTGCAATTCCCGTAGACAACTTGCAAAATCTTCCAGATCCACAGGCACGTAGTAATGCTGCGCGCAACCACCGGTGCGCCACGAAGTATGACGACTCATCGGCTCATCAAGACGCATCTCTCCACGGCATATCCCTGACATATCATCTATCTCAGCAGGCACAAAATCTATTGTTGATACACTTATTCTTGCTTTTTCTGACAAACTGGCCATTACTCATTAGCCCTCAATAATCATTACCATTGACTACAATCAATTTGCTTTTCATTTGAGCAATATGTGAAGCAACCTTAGCCACTGAGCCTGCTCCCATCACCAGAACGATGTCGTTATCTTGTACAAGATTGAGTATGGCGATCGGTAAATCATCAACCTCTTCTATATAAATAGGTTCTACTCTTCCTTGCACCCGTATTGATCGAGCTAATGATTTACTATCCGCAGCAATAATCGGATCTTCGCCAGCGGAATACACTTCTGTTAACAACAACGCATCTGCTTGAGATAAAACTCTACTAAAATCCTCAAAAACATCTCGAGTCCGCGTGTAACGGTGCGGCTGAAACGCTACTACCAAGCGTCTGCCTGGAAAGGCACCACGCGCGGCTTTCATGGTTGCTTCCATTTCAGCCGGGTGATGACCATAATCATCAATCAATGCAAAACTCTTTTGCATCGATAATCTAATTTCCCCAAAATGTTGAAAGCGTCTTTCCACACCTTTAAATTCTGCTAACGCTTTCACTATGGCAACATCGGGCACACAAATTTCATTGGCGACCGCAATAGCTGCTAAAGCATTTTGTATATTGTGTAATCCGGGCAAATTCAGCGTGATATCCAGCTTACGGGCCGAACCATTAACACCGATTACCGCTGTAAATTTCATTTGATGGTTGCTATGTTGAATATTGGTAGCACGTACTTGTGCATCTTCGGACAAACCATAGGTCGTAATAGGCTTGGTAATCGACGGCATCACTTCGCGAATATTGGCATCATCTATGCAGACCACAGCCATCCCATAAAAAGGCAAGTGCTGCAGAAATTCTACAAATGTCTGTTTTAGCCTGTTAAAATCATAGCCATAGGTTTCCATATGATCCGCATCAATATTTGTCACGACTGCCAACACCGGCTGTAGATACAAAAACGAGGCATCGGATTCATCCGCTTCGACGACAATGAATTCACCACTACCCAATTGGGCATGACAACCTGCCGCTTCCAGCTTTCCGCCAATTACAAATGTAGGATCCATATCAGCCGCAGCCAGAATACTTGCAATTAAACTGGTCGTGGTGGTTTTCCCATGTGCGCCAGCTATCGCTATACCGGTACGCAACCTAAGTAATTCTGCCAGCATCAAGGCACGTGGAACCACTGGAATATTTTTGTGCTTGGCCGCAATTACTTCAGGGTTGTCAGCTTTGACTGCAGTTGAAGTCACGACAACATTTGCGCCTGCGACCTGTTCACTGGCATGACCTATGTAAACTTTTATGCCGAGGCTGGCCAGTCGTTGAGTAACTTGACTATCCATCAAATCGGAGCCACTGACTTGATAGTTCATATTGACGAACACTTCGGCAATCCCACTCATTCCGGCACCGCCAATACCGACAAAATGAATATGTTTCACTTTATGCCTCATTCTGTGCTCCACTTAGCTCAATACATGCTTCAGCCACGACTTTAGTTGCATCCTGTTTTGCCCGACTGCGAGCCGTTATCGCCATCCCGAGTAATTTCTCCCGTGTCAAATTCAATAAGAAATCCGCCAGTTTTCTCGCGGTCAAGTCGCGCTGATGAATTAACACAGCAGCTCCGTGGTCGGAAAGGAATCGAGCATTCTGAGTTTGATGATCATCTACCGCGTGTGGATAAGGCACTAAAATGCTGGCCACTCCAGCTACACTTAATTCTGCGACGGTCAACGCACCAGCGCGACACAACACCAAATCACACTCCGCATAACGTTTAGCGATATCATCAATAAATGCAGTCACTTCAGCATCCAGCTGAAGATCGTCATACATTTGCTTAACCGAATTCAAATGCGCCATACCCGCCTGATGAACAACCCATGGGCGGATATTTTCAGGCATTAATTTCAGTGCTTCCGGCACAGTGGTATTTAATATCTGCGCTCCCAGGCTACCCCCCACAATCAACAAATTCAATTTTCCCTGCCGCCCCGAAAATCTTATCTCGGGTGCTTCTATCTTCATAATTTCTGTCCGTACTGGATTACCTGAATATACGGATTTCTTTTTGTTGTTCAGAATTGCCTCTGGAAAACCCAGAAAAATCCTATCTGCTAGTTTTGCAAGAATTTTATTGGTTAAACCTGGCACCGAATTCTGCTCATGAATGATTAACGGTTTATTCAGCAGCGATGCCATCATGGCACCTGGAAAAGCTGGATACCCTCCCATCCCTAAAACCACATCAGGCTGCACGCGTCGAATAATTTTTATACTTTGCAAAAATGCTCTGATCAGGCGCAGTGGCAGCAATAGCCAGGTAGCTAGGCGTTTACCACGCAGCCCCGAAAAGCTGATCACTTCAGTTTCGTAGCCGCACTGAGGCACCAGCTTTAATTCCATGCCAGTTTCGGTTCCAAGCCATACCACATGCCAGCCCAACTGCCTTAGATAATCAGCGACTGCCAGCCCCGGAAAAACATGCCCTCCTGTTCCACCCGCCATGATCAGAATTGTATGCTTTCTCATATGGCAAGTCCGCGCAAACGTTGGCGATTTTCCCAATCAATCCGCAATAGAACTGCCAATGCAATGCAACTCGCGGTGATACTGCTGCCGCCATAACTTAGCAAGGGTAGCGTTAACCCTTTTGTAGGTAAAACACCCATGTTTACACCCATATTGATCAGTACCTGCAAACCAATCCAGACACCGATTCCCTGCGCCACCAAGGCTGAGAAAGGACTATCCAGTTTTGCTGCCAGTCGACCAATAACAAATGCACGAGTGATGAGCCACATGAATAAAACGATCACGACGGCAACGCCTACAAACCCAAGCTCCTCCGCCAACACGGAAAGCAGGAAATCTGTATGTGCCTCGGGTAAATAGAACAACTTTTCCACACTGCCGCCCAGTCCGACACCAAGCCACTCACCACGTCCGAATGCAATCAGCGCATGGCTTAACTGATAGCCTTTACCATACGGGTCGGCCCAAGGATCCATAAAAGCAACTACACGGCTTAATCGATAGGGTGAGCTCAGAATTAACTCATATATACCAATCGCCAGAATGCCGATTAGCCCGATAAATATTTTTAAACTAACACCTCCCAGGAACAGGATTGACATGGCCAGTGCAGACACTACGAAGAAAGCTCCAAAATCCGGCTCCAGTAACAATAAAACTCCTACTATTGATAGAACAATGGTTATGGGAAGAAATCCTTTTTTCAGAGAATTCAGATCAGCCGCTTTGCGATTCACATAATCAGCAGCATACAATACCATGAAGAATTTCATGTATTCAGAGGGCTGAATATTGACCACATAGAGTGATATCCAGCGCTGGCTACCATTGACTTCATGACCGATACCGGGAACCAAAACCAGTATCAGCAACAAAACACCGATCATGAACAGATATGCGATGTATTTCTGCCATATCTGCATTGGCACCTGAAAAGCAATCAGTCCCAGGATCAATCCAAATCCCAGGTAAGCAATGTGCCGCCACAAATAGTAGCCAGCACGATCAGATCCATACTGAGCCTCTGCAATTGCAATCGAAGCAGAATAAATCATGACCAAGCCAATACTCAGCAGCAGCAGGGTAGACCATACTAATGCCTGATCAAAATCTGCCATGACTCTCGGTTTCTGATTGATTGCCTGATAAATCATCATTACTTAATGTTTTTTTTGTCCAAAACTAAAAAACTTATTTTCAATATCCTTGACTGCAGCCACAAACACCTCTGCACGATGGATATAATTTCTAAACATGTCGTAACTGGCGCACGCTGGCGAAAGCAAGACCACGTCTCCTGTTTGTGCTAACAAAAAGCTTTTCTGCATTGCTTCCTCCATAGTGATTGCAAAATGGAGAGGAACGCCACAATCTTTCAATTCACTGGCTATGATTCCCGCATCACGACCAATCAGCACTACCGCGCGAGCATTTTCAGCAACTGCCTGTCTCAGATGTGAGAAATCCTGCCCCTTGCCATCACCACCTGCTATCAAAATGACATTCTGTTTCATGCCGTTCAGTGCCGCGACCGTTGCTCCCACGTTAGTACTCTTGGAATCGTCAAAGAAAGTGACTCCGTTAAAAGCTGCAACTTTCTCCATTCGGTGTGGTAAACCGCGGAATTCACGTAATGCGGATAAGAGTGGTTCAATCGCGATATTCAATGCACGGCACATAGCTATTGCTGCAAGCGCATTGGCAGCATTGTGCAAGCCATTGACTACAAGCTCAGAGATTCTCATTAAGCGGTTATCGCCTTCTATCAACCACAGATCATCCTTGTCGCGCAGGATGCCGAAATCAGTCTGGGTAGATGGCGCATCCAATCCGAAGGTCATCTGCTTTCCATCAACCAAAGCCATTGCACTGATTCTGGAATCATTTCGATTCAAAACTTGTATGCATACATTGCCTTTCTCATGCAGGAAAATTTTTTCTTTAGCGGTGACATAATCTTGCATGCATTTATAACGATCCAAATGATCTTCACTCAGATTAAGCACAGTCGCCACATCGGCGTTCAAATTATGAGTTGTTTCCAATTGAAAGCTGGAAGTTTCCAGTACCCATGCCTGCGGCCAATTTCCAGCATCCATTTGTTCCATCAACGCATTCAGAACGGCTGGACCAATATTGCCGGCTACTGCCACACTCCACCCTGATTTCCGCAACATGGCACCGACCATTGACGTCACTGTTGTCTTTCCATTCGATCCCGTGATCGCAAGGATCTTGGGTTTAGGCAACTTACTTTGTTCAAGTGCCCAGGAAAAAAATACCAGATCTCCTATAACGGGTATGCCAAGTCGAATAGCTTGCTGCACGCAAGCATCTGCCACTGGAACGCCTGGACTTATTGCAATCATTTCTATGCCATCCAAAATTTTGGCTTCAAATTTACCCGTATAAACTTGCACTTCTGAAAACTTCTCCATTATTTCTTTCCAGGCTGGCGGTTCCTGTCTACTATCAGCAGCACGAACTTTGGCACCTTGGCGAACCAGCCATTTAACCATCGACAAGCCTGTTTCTCCCAATCCCAGCACCAGCACTGCTTTATCTTGCAAATTCATCTTAACTTTAATGTTGATAATCCAATTAAAACCAGGATAAAGGTAATAATCCAGAATCTGACTACCACCTGATTTTCTTTCCAGCCTTTCAATTCATAGTGATGATGCAAGGGCGCCATGCGAAACACTCTTTTGCCCAACAATTTGAAAGATGCTACTTGCAACATAACGGACAAAGCTTCCACCACAAAAACACCGCCCATAATGATCAGCACAATTTCCTGGCGCACAATCACAGTAACCACGCCTAAAGCAGCGCCCAGCGCCAGCGCACCTACATCCCCCATAAATACTTCAGCGGGATAAGCGTTAAACCACAGAAAAGCCAAACCCGCACCCGACATGGCACCACAAAAAACAGCCAACTCTCCCGCATGGGGGATATAGGGAATTCCGAGATATTTTGCGAAAACGATATGCCCAGCGGCATAGGCAAAGATTGCGAGCGCACTACTAATCATAACTGTCGGCATAATAGCCAGACCGTCTAAGCCATCGGTTAGATTCACTGCATTGCTGGTGCCGACCACAACAAAATATGTCAGGATAACAAAGCCAGCGAATCCCAATGGAATCGCCACTTCCTTAAAAAACGGCACAATCATGTCGGTTTGCGCTGAAATTTCTGCGGTTGATGCCAAATAAACTGCGACAGCTATTGCAATAACAGACTGCCAAAAAAACTTGACCTTTGCTGAAAGTCCTTTGGGATTACGATGAACCACCTTGCGGTAATCATCAATCCACCCAATCACCCCAAATCCCAGGGTTGTCAACAGCACCACCCAGATATAACGATTACCCAAATCCGACCACAACAAAGTAGTCAGCAGGATTGACATCAGTATTAAAGCGCCGCCCATAGTCGGGGTACCCATTTTAACCAAATGAGTTTGTGGACCATCATCACGAACGGATTGACCAATCTTATAAGCAGTCAGCTTTCGTATCATTAAAGGTCCGATTACGAAGGAAATTACTAACGCAGTAAGCGTAGCCATTACTGTACGCAAGGTTATGTAGCTGAATACATTGAAAACACGAAAATCCTGTGACAACCATTGAGAAAGTGCTAGCAGCATGTTAGCACCTCGGGTTGTTCCAACTGCTTCACGACCCGCTCCATTTGCATGAAGCGTGACCCTTTCACCAGCAGAATAACATCATTTGCAAGCAAATCTTTCGTGACGCTCAGTAGTTCATCGATAGAATTAAAATGTCGCGCACCTTTACCAAACTCCTCTGCTGCGTAAGCACTTAATTTGCCCAAAGTCAATAATCGATCCAACCCGGCATTGCGTGCTTCTCTACCGATCGCGCGATGTAACTCAACGGTTAACTTACCTAATTCTCCCATGTCTCCCAGAACCAGTATTTTCTTCCCTTCAGCTGCAGCCAATACAGCTAAAGCAGCCCGCACCGATTCTGGGTTTGCGTTGTAAGTATCATCAATTAGCAGGGCATGATGTAAACCGCATTTTTTTTGCAGCCGCCCTTTGACACTTTGGAATCTCCGGAGACCCGCTGCAATCCATTCTTTTCTGATACCTAGAGCACAGGCTGCGGCAGCTGCGGCCAATGCGTTATAAACGTTATGTACCCCTGGTGCCTGCAATATCACTTCGACGGCACCTTCAGGCAATCTCAGTTGAATCGTATTGACTAATTGATCCACTTGATACACAGCACTCACCTGAGCATTTTCGCTTAAACCAAAATCAATAATTTCTCTTGCACCGACATACTCACGCCATAATGACGCATATCGGTCATCCGCATTAATAACCGCTGTTCCGGACCGATCTAGACCGGCAAAAATCTCCGCTTTAGCTCGCGCCACAGCCTCGATCGAACCTAATCCTTCAATATGCGCTGCGCCTGCATTCGTAATTACTGCAACATTCGGCTTAGCCAATCGAGCCAGATAGGCAATCTCTCCGACATGATTCATCCCCATCTCAATCACTGCATATTGATGCTGTTGCCGTAAACGCAATAACATCTGTGGTACGCCGATATCATTATTCAGATTGCCTTCGGTAGCCAGCACACATTCAATTGTTCCATTGTCTGCTGCATCTTGAGTTGCTGCTGCACGTAATATTGCCGCAATCATTTCCTTGGTTGTCGTTTTACCATTACTGCCTGTAACACCGACCACCGGTATCGAAAAACGATTGCGCCAGTGCGCTGCCAGCTCCCCAAGCCCTAAGCGCGAATCCTTGACTCGAATCACCGGAAAATCAATCGGCAAATCGACACTATCAATATTTTGTTGGAGCATCGCAGCCACTGCGCCCTTTTCTTTAGCACTAGACACAAATTTACCGCCATCAAATTTTTCGCCAGATAACGCCACGAACAACTCACCATGCTTAAGAGTACGGCTGTCTGTGCTGACTCCGGTAAAACTGACATCTGAGCCACTCCAATCAGCATGTAATATATCTGCAGCTTCACGAATCATCATCATTGCTGCACCCGCACTTTTACAGATAACTCCTTCAGCACCTGTTGAGCTACTTCAGCATCGCTAAAAGAAATTTTTTGCCCTTTTACTTCCTGGAATTTTTCATGTCCCTTACCTGCGATCAACACAATATCACCGTTACGCGCATTGGCGATTGCCTGATAAATAGCCAACGCTCGATCTACTTCTAATTGATAATTTCCCTTAACTGCACCTGCCGCAATATCTTTAATAATTCGCAAGGGATCTTCTGAGCGCGGATTGTCACTGGTAAAAATAACTTCATCAGCCAAGCGTGTAGCAACTTCACCGACCAAAGCGCGTTTTCCTTTATCGCGATCGCCGCCGCAACCAACAACACAAAATAAGCGTGCATCTCGACCCTCAATACGCAAAAGCTCACGCAAAGTACATAACGCTTTCTCCAATGCATCCGGTGTATGAGCGTAATCAACGATAATAATCGATTGATTGCTCTCATAGTATTTTTCCATCCGTCCTGGAATGGGTTGTACACTCTGAAGCGCCCGGATCGCATCCGGCAATTGAATTCCACTTGCTAACAAGGCTGCAATGACTGCCAGCAAGTTAGATGCATTGAATTTGCCCAGCAAGTCGACTCTCAAATGTTCGTGATTATCCTCAAATTCAATATCAAATTCCATACCATGGATATCAAATTTAAGATTTGACCCGTGTACCATTTTGAACTGCTTTGAATCACTTTCCTCAGGATAACAAAACCCGTAACCAATTATTTTGGTTGTCTTATTGGCAAGTTGCCGCGATATTTCGACACCCAGAACATCATCCATATTCACGACTGCGTACTTTAATTCCGGCCAAAAAAACAGGCTTGCCTTGACTGCGGCGTACGCATCCATATCTTGATGATAGTCCAAATGATCGCGCGACAAGTTTGTAAACACTGCAACTGAAAACTTTGTGCCGATGACTCGTCCCTGTACCAAGCCATGCGAAGATACTTCCATTACTACGCTCTTAGTGCCTTCATCGACAAATTCTTTGAGTGAATGCTGTAATATTGTGGCATCAGGCGTTGTATTTTCTGAAACTTCCAACTTTCCAATAAATCCCCTCCCTAGCGTTCCTTGCACAGCCGTTTTGTAGCCCAAACTTGACATAGCTTGAGCGAACCAATGACTGCATGAAGTTTTACCATTAGTTCCGGTAATTCCCACCATCCATAATTTTTGTGATGGATAATCATAAATATGACCAGCAATCAAACCTGCCTTCATCTTAAGATCATCCACCGCTAAGGCGGGGATATGCCATTCAGACTTCCATGCAAAATTGCGTGGATCCCACAGAATCGCATTGGCCCCAGCAGCGATTGCTTGTGGAATAAATTTGCGTCCGTCAGTGGTATCGCCAGGATATGCCACAAAGGTATCGCCCGGTTTTATCTGACGACTATCTGCGACCAGATTCCTAATCACAACGCCCAATACTTCAAGCAGATGGAAATCAAATCCTTTTGATCCTTTGCTTTTTGCAGTCATCAGGCTCACCCTTCATCTTCCATTTCTGGTGTTGCAGTAAACGTAATGACATTATTGGCCGACGCATCGGGTGGAATATTTAAAATATGCAAAGCTCCAGACATGACTTTGCTGAAGATGGGAGCAGCAACAGCACCGCCGAAATATTTTCCAGCTGTTGGTTCGTCGATCATCACTGCAATGATCAAACGCGGATTTGAGGTCGGTGCATATCCCACAAATGTTGAGATATAGCTTTTATTTGCATACTGCCCATCTATCAACTTATGTGCCGTCCCCGTTTTACCAGCAACACGGTACCCGCTTATTTGCGCCAAAGGCGCTGTTCCTCCAGGCTGGGTCGCCATCTCCAGCATACGGCTCATTGCCCAAGCAGTATCGCGTGAAATTACGCGCTGTCCCATGACGGGCATATTCTGTTTCAGCAAAGAAATGGGTTTTAATTCTCCGCCGCTTGCAAAGATCGTGTAAGCACGCGCCAACTGAATTAAACTGGTTGATATGCCATGTCCATATGACATTGTGGCTTGCTCAATGGGTCGCCATCTATTATAGGGCCGCAATATTCCGCTGGCTTCGCCAGGAAAACCTGAGTTAGTCAGCGCACCGAATCCTGAACGATTGAACATTTCCCACATTGTCTGCGGCTCCATTGACAACGCGATCTTTGCCGTACCAACATTGCTCGATTGCTGAATAATCTCGGCAACAGTCAATTCGCCTTTATTGCTGACATCTCGTATAGTTTTCCTTCCCACCTGCCACGATCCAGGCGCGGTCTGCAGGACCGTATTTGAATTCACTTTCCCGACTTCCAGCGCAATTGCCACCGTAAATGGTTTTAAAGTCGAACCAGGTTCAAAAGTATCAATTAAGGCCCGATTGCGAAGCCTTTCATTATTTATGGTTGATCTTCTGTTAGGGTTATACGCTGGCCAATTGGTGAGCGCCAATATTTCTCCTGTTTGCGCATCCAGAACCACGATACTGCCCGCCTTTGCTCGATTAGCCAGGACGGCTTGTCTCAATTCCGCATGCGCACGATACTGAATCCTTCTATCTATGGATAAAACCAAATCTTGCCCCGGTTTAGGAGAACGAATGCTTGCTACATCTTCATCAATAATCTGCCCTTTGTTATCCTTGATCACCCGACGGCGACCCAACTCCCCTGCAAGCGTTTCCTCCCAACCGCGTTCAACACCTTCCTGACCTTCGTCATTGATATCAGTAAAACCCAACACATGCGCAGCAAACTCACCTTCCGGGTAATATCGCTTGGATTCGCTGGTTAAATAGATACCTTTGATCTTCAATTCCATGATCTTCTCAGCGATATCCGGTACTATTTGTCTCTTCAGATAAACAAAACGCCTGTTCTCCTTAGTAAGCAGTGCGTTGAGATCAACGCTATTCATCTCCAGCAAATCTGCTAATTGCCGCAGCTTCTCGGGTTTAATGTCCACCACTTTCGGATCAGCAAATATTGATGCGACCGGTGAACTGATCGCCATGATATGGCCATTCCGATCCGTAATCATCCCCCGCTCAGCATTCATTTCCAATACTCGGCTATAGCGCGATTCTCCCTTCTTTTGCAAGAAATCGTTGTGCATCCCCTGAAGATAGGCAGCACGCACCGCCAAACTGATCAAACCCAGCACCAGCAAGCCAAACAACAGCATGGAACGCCATGCTGATAATTTAATTTGCGGTAATACTGGTTGAATCATGGTGTAACTTTCTCCACATTCATTTCATTCTCAGCCGTATTGATTGATACAATTTGTATGCTGGAAGCGTCTGGCACCATCATGTTCAAGTGTTCTATCGCAATACTCTCTATGCGCCCATGCATAATCAAAGTGCTTTGTTCCAATTGCAACCTTCCCCATTCCACTTCCAATTTTTTTTCTGTCTCTTTTTCTTTCTCCAACGCCATGAAAAGATTCCGCACCGTATGTTGCGAGGTCACCACGCCTAATGCGCTTGCAATGAGCACCAGAATAATGAAGATATTCAATTTGAACACTCGATTTACCTGTTGATATGGATTTTTTCACTCACACGCATCACTGCGCTCCTTGAGCGGACATTCTCGGCCACTTCAAGCTCATCTGAACGAATTGCCCGCCCTACCAGTCGCATAGTTTGTTTGCTAAAGCGTTGCAATTCTTTTTCCCGTATTGGCACCCCGCGCGGCAGCTCATCATTACTGGCTGCTGCTCGCATAAACTGCTTCACCATCCGATCCTCCAGAGAATGAAAACTAATCACTACCAATCGCCCGCCCGGCCTCAATAAACCCACGCATTGCGGCAAAACCAGCGACAATTCCTCAAGCTCCTGATTGAGATAAATGCGTATCGCCTGGAAAGTGCGCGTCGCTGGATGCCGGCTTTTTTCCCGCTGCCGTGCACGGACCACCGCTGCGACAATCTCGGCAAGTTGTAATGTATTAACAATTGGCTGCCGCGCTCTTTCCGCAATAATCGCTCGTGCAATCTGTCTAGCAAACCGTTCTTCGCCATACTCTCTGATCACCCATTCCAATTGTTTTTCCGTCACCGTTAACAACCACTCTGCCGCAGTCTGCCCGCCACTGGTATCCATGCGCATATCGAGCGGTCCCGCTGACCGGAAGCTGAACCCACGCGAAATTTCCTCCAATTGCGGCGACGACACACCCAAATCCAGTAATACTCCGTCAATCTGCGTAATCTCCATAGTCTGCAGAATCTCTTGCATTCTGGAAAAACTGCCATGGCGCATACAAAATCGATGGTCCGTAATTGCTTCCCCTGACAGTACCGCGACGGGATCTCTATCCAGCGCAATCAGCCGACCACGTTCACCTAATCTCGACAGGATCAATCGACTATGCCCGCCGCGCCCAAACGTTGCATCCACATAGATCCCATCTGGTTTCAGCACCAATGCATCAACGGCTGCGTGTAACAACACCGGGATATGCATTTGTTCCTTTTTATTCAATCAATTATAACGAGAACCCTTCTAGCTCAGGAGGCATGCCGCCATCCTTGAATGCCAGCGCAATTTCGATTTGTAAATTCCATTGCGTTTCATCCCACAGCTCAAGCTTCGTGCCCTGTCCTACCAAAACCACATCTTTGGACAGACTAGCAAACTGACGCAACGGCGGCGATATCAAAATACGGCCGACAGCGTCCATGTCGACATCGCAGGCATTACCCACCAGCAACCTTTGCAAGTTGCGAGTTACTGTGTCAAAACTGGAAAGATTATTGAGTTTTTGTTCTATCGGTTCCCAGGCTGGCTGAGGATAAATCAACAAACACTTTGAAGGATCAACAGTCACTATCAAGTGTCCTGAGCAGGTAGACATCAGTTCGCCACGGTATCTTGCGGGTATCGCAAGCCTACCTTTTGCATCCAGATTGAGCTGCGTGACGCCACGAAACATGCTGTCTCCTCATATAACGGGAAAATTCATCGAGACACACCAAATTAACCCACATTTTCCCACTACTTCCCACTTTAATCAATAAATCCTCGATAGTCAAGCAAGAAATAGGGTTTTTATAGTTATATGACAAAGACTTAAATGTGAAGCCCATTACAAGAGAACAGACAGCAAATTGTTCAAATAAATAAGATAGATAGAATAAAAATCATAGGTGCATTATCAATTTTGCTGCGATAATGATTTCCAATAAACAGGTATTACAAGCAAAAATCACGTACTCGTTTCAATTAATTTTCCCACTTCATCACAAAAATATGATTCCCGAATATTGGACACAAGCAACACAGGAATTAGCCGTCTGCGATCAAGTCATGCAGCAATTGATTCAACAGTTTCAGGGTGTCACGCTCACCTCGCGCGGCAGTGCTTTCACCACGTTGGCGCGCTCCATCGTTGGACAACAGATTTCCGTCAAGGCTGCTGAAAGCGTCTGGCAAAAAGTCATCAGCGCAATTCCTGTCTTCGAACCGCACACGGTCGCTGCAAAAGAACCGGACTTATTAAGAACCTGCGGACTTTCCGCAAGGAAAATAATCTACCTGCAGGATTTGTCACGGCATTTTATGGAAGGAAATTTGAACGAAATTAGCTGGATCAGCTTGGACGATGAAACCATTATCACGCAATTGAGCAAAATAAAGGGCATCGGACGCTGGACTGCGGAAATGTTTCTTATTTTTCATTTGCAGCGCCCGGATGTGCTACCACTCGATGACATCGGCCTGCAACGCGCGATCAGCTTGCACTACTTCGACAAACAAAGCGTCGATAAAAAAACCATGATCCAACTCGCCCAGTCATGGCAACCCTGGCGTTCGGTCGCGACATGGTATTTGTGGCGCAGTCTGGATCCGCTGCCGGTCGAATATTAAGAGCACCTCGATCAAACCGTCTATTCCATGGTGCAAAGTGCTCATCTCAGCGGAGGGGCTTTGCGGCACAGTACAACGCAATCGTGCCAGCAACAGTGCGATGATGAGCAGTCGTTTCAACCGGATGAAATCCGGCATCTGCCATAAAAACCGGCAATAATCCCAGAACGTGATCGTGTATCTCTTCAAACCAACGCATTAACCAGGAAATCAACCACATGCTGAAAACATGCGGCTTGCCGAAATCCACCACATGCAAAGACCCCCCTGGCTTCAATACGCGGAATGCTTCTCTAAACGCATGCTGTTTATCCTGCTGCGTCAAGTGATGCAACAACAAGCTGGCAAACACATGATCAAAACTTTCATCCGGATAAGGCAAACAACATGCCGTACCCTGCTGCAGCATGATGGTTTCTCCCGCTCGCTCGGCTTTCTTGCGTGCAATGGCCAGTATCTGAGGATCCACATCAAACCCATAAACTGCCGCTTGCGGTTGAGTTTGCTTAATTAATAAGGTGAGCGTACCCGTACCACAACCTGCATCCAATAAGGTCTGGCCGGGTTGAATATCGGCCTGCGCGATTAATGCAGACTGCATTTTCGATTCCGGAAAAAAATATCGCATCATGGGATCGTACCAGCGCGTCAGCCAGTGGAAATGAAATGCCGGAATATAGCGAGGGTGCTTTTTCATGACGATAAACTTCTCTTCTTTTCCTTTTTATCCTAATAATCGAGTAAGAGATCAACTACAGTATGCTCAGCATAATACTACACTGTCCGCATTATCCAATATTCGATTGAAAATCCATAGTAATAGCCAATTTGAAACTGATATGCTTTAATCCCCAATTTGCTGTTTCAAATGCCTGGATCTTGCGGCTTATCAAAAAACCATTGATCGAAAATAAAAAACAAATTCCACCCGCATGAACGACAAAAGAAGCCTTTCCGAACGCGATATCTGCACCAAATATATCACCCCTGCACTGGTGCAAGCCGGATGGAATTTGCACCGCCAGATCCGGGAAGAAGTGAGCTTCACCAAAGGCCGCATTATCGTGCGCGGAAAATTACATGCACGTGGCGAACAAAAACGCGCTGACTATATTCTGTATTACAAATCCAATATTCCACTGGCTGTGATTGAGGCCAAGGAAAACAGTTGCAGCATAGGGGCCGGTATGCAACAAGCTTTAAATTATGCCGACACGCTTGGCGTACCTTTTGTATTCAGCTCCAATGGTGATGGCTTTCTGCTGCATGATCGCACCGGATTGGCAGAACGGATCGAACAGGAACTGACACTGGATGCTTTCCCATCACCGGCGCAACTGTGGCAACGCTACTGCCAGTGGAAAGGACTGGAATCCATCGAGGCCCGCCACACGGTCGAAATATCGTACTTTGATGATGGCACCGGCCGTACGCCGCGCTATTATCAGGCCAGTGCCATCAACAATACCGTTGAAGCCGTGGCGAAGGGCCAGCAGCGCATTTTGCTGGTCATGGCCACCGGAACCGGCAAAACGTATACGGCATTTCAGAT
>NZ_PXXU01000052.1 GCF_003011925.2 Nitrosomonas supralitoralis | reverse complement strand
TGATCGTTGCTATAGTTTGGTGAGACACGAATGCCAATTTCGGAGTACACATTGTCCAGCCCATTGGGAAGTTTGGTCCAGGTTGCACCGCCATCAGTTGATCGCAGAATGTTGGTATATTGATCTGAGGTCAATTCACCATCGGTGGCCAGGAAGACCGTATTGTCATTGGCAAAATTGGGGGAAATACCTAATCCAAGCACCATATCGTGTGGATTGTGGGCATGAATTTTATTGCTGATGACGCAAAGCAAAATGAGAAGAGCAAATAATGTTGCTTTATGTTGGAAAAAAATAGTTTTCATTTTTGTACCTCTGATTTTAAATAGTAATATAGCGTTACATCTGGAAGATTCACTCGCTTGATGATGAGTGATAACGCCTGGATCATTAGCTAAACATTAAATGGTTACTTTGGGCTATAGACTCAAACTTTGAGTCATTTTCTGAGTAGCTGATCTATTACTATGGGTAAGTGTAAATGCTGTGTTATTGATTAGGATTGCTTTAAGGCTTCAAAAATTCCTTAGTTTCCAGATGAAGAGTTATCAAATTGTATAATATAAAATGTTTAAATCCTAACCGCTGTCAACAGTATTCGTTGCGAATATTTAATACCTACAAAAATATTAGCTTAAATTATATTTCCACTGAGCATTCTGTAATGATATTTTAATCAATGTCTTATGTGTTAAATTACAATCAGTAGTTCTCGGAAGCTCTAAAATCGATTTATGACAACGTATCGAACGTCAATTGTCGGGAAGCAGATTTCTCTGAATTTGATTTCAATTTGCGTCCGAAATCTAATTTTTAGGAAGGTGATAATATGCGTGCAGCGAAATGAGTGCATGTTTAATTACCGAGTCGTTGATTAAAAATGACGATCAAAATCTTTTTATTCTCGACCTGAGTTACATGACAAATCACATTGCTTAATGGCAGCTCTATAATACTTTTACCATGGGATGCTTAATTTTTACCTCCGCTTTTACTTTGTTGACAATTAAGAGATACTCTTATAATCCTCCTTATTTGACAAGTGACAAATTGCCATAGTTTTATAGTAGCCCTGTACTGTTTATATCCTGGAATGTGTAGGAATGAACTGATTAATAAAGGTATTAATCTGGTAATTTAGAGATTGGCAAATTCAGTGCAGCGGCCTAAGATGTACTTGAGCGGTTATCAGCAAAGAAAAATTAAGTTAAGTTGTATTGCTGACTTGTTTCTTTGCATTAGTCCTCGATTAAAGAGTGCAAATTTTTGGTAAGATTACTTTAGTGTTGTTTTTTACACAAATGTGATTCGCATAAAATTACCTCTATAATTTGTACAGCAATGGGAATTAGGGGTTAAAATCGAATTTCTTGATGATTGTTTAAGAAGCGATAACCAAGGTAGTCGGTTATCGATGGCAGCGGAAAGCAGTTCCCATTTGCTTGAATTGGTAGTTGATAATTTATGCCATTCAGTTCAAGGCGTAATTGTTACAGGTAGAATTTATTTCTGAAGAAAGGCAATTTACTTTATGCAAATTAATTGTTCAGCGAGAAATTCTCCAGCAATAATGTATTTTGGCATCGCGGGCAAAATCCTCTGGGATCATCTTTGTGCTGATATCTTCAATGATCAAATCGTTCAATGATTCCTTGTCTATTTTAAATCGACGGAAGTTGGTCGAGAAATACAATGTGCCGCTTGGCGCCAGTAAGGCTATGGTATTACGGATAAGTGCCACGTGATCTTTCTGAATGTCGAAGATTTCATCCATTTTCTTGGAGTTGGAAAAAGTGGGGGGATCTAGAAAGATCAGGTCAAATAATGGTTTGTGTTTTGCTTGAGCTTGCTGAGTCAACCACTCCATGCAATTTGCCCGAATCAGCTGATGCTTGTCTTCGCTGATGCCATTTAGGTGAAAATTGCGCCTGGCCCAATCCAGATAAGTATTTGACATATCTACCGTGACGGTCGATTCTGCGCCGCCGATTGCTGCATGCACTGAGGCACTGCCGGTGTAAGCGAATAAATTTAGGAAACGTTTATCCTTGGCTTGTTGCTGAATCAGCAAACGCACTGGACGGTGATCGAGAAACAGCCCAGTGTCGAGATAGTCCTCAAAATTCACCCAGAACTTACAGCCACCCTCTTCCACGACATTAAAGCGACGGGAATCGCCTTGCTTTTCATATTGATTAATATTTTTCTGTTTGCGGCGTATTTTCAGAAATACTTGTTCAGCGGGTATTTCCAACACTTTGGGTATTTCCAGCATCACTCCGGCCAGCCGTTGATTGGCCTTGGTGGGATCAATCGTTTTGGGAGATTCATATTCCTGGACATTGACCCAGGTTTGTTCGCCGTGATAAACATCTACGGCTACCGCGTATTCCGGCAGATCGGCGTCATATAGCCGATAACAATGCACTTGGTTCTGTTTGCTCCACTTGATCAGTTTTTTTAGATTCTTGCGCAATCGATTGGCGAACATTTCCGCCTGGCTATCGGTTTGTCCGGCCTGGACACGACGGTTGATGAATTCGATACGTTCTTGCTGGGACTTTGCCTTTGGTTCAAAGAAAGATTTTTCCTCAATGGTGAATCGTAACAACTTACATTCCAGCGCACCATTGAATAACGTGATCGGCTTGTGCGAACGTATGCCCAGTCTGAAACCCAGTTCCGGATTGCCGATAATGATTGCTGCTTGCCAGCCGGTAAAGCGTTGTTTCAATATCTCACCAAACTCGCGGTATAGCATCCCGGCTTGTTCTTCATCACCAAGACGCTCGCCATAGGGCGGGTTGCAGACAAGCAATCCTTTTGGCCAGCTTTCAGCTGCGGCTGCATCGGCGATGTCACGTTTCTCAATGTGGATTTTGCCTGACAACCCAACGTTTTCAATATGCTGCAGTGCAGCATTGACGCTATGGCGATCCTGATCAAAGCCGACGATCACCGGCAAACTGGCGTAGCCAATTTCACGGCGTCGCTGAGCATCATCCAGAATGCTTTTCCACAGTGCGGGATCGTGTTGCTTCCAACCCAGAAAACCATAATAATCGCGCTGCAAGCCCGGTGCGATATCACCCGCGATCAGCGCGCCTTCCACCAAAAGTGTACCTGAACCGCACATTGGATCGAGCAGTGAATTACCTTGCCGGGCAATTTCAGGCCAACCTGCACGCAGCAAAATCGCAGCTGCAAGATTTTCCTTGAGTGGCGCGGCGACGTTAATGTCGCGATAACCACGTTTGTGCGAGCTCTCACCGGATAAATCCAGGCTCAACTGTGCAATTTCGTTATGCAAATAGACATTCACGCGAATGCTGGGATATTCGGTTTCGACATTAGGTCGATTGCCAGACTTGGCGCGTATTTGATCGACGATGGCATCTTTTACTTTGAGGGCGCCAAAGTGCGTGTTGTTAATCGCCGGGTTATTTTTGCTGCTAAACGATACCGCTAAACTGTCATCTGGGCCCAAATGCTCGGACCAGTCGATGCGTTGGACGCCATCGTAAAGATCCTGTTGAGAATTAACCTCGAAACTGTTGAGCAATAACAGTACGCGGTTGGCGGTCCGTAACCATAAGCAAGCTTTATAGGCCATGGCTAAATCGCCCTGAAAAGCTACGCCAGCCAGCTTCTGGTGTATTTCCTGTCCACCGAGAGCGCTGATTTCATTAGCGAGAATGCCTTCCATCGCTTTCGGCGTAGTTGCGAAGAGCTGGTAATGCGTCATAATTTGTGACTTGTTATGGAATAACCGCGTAGGATACTAGAATGTGAAGTAGCCGCGCAGTTTTTTTGTTTAATCTCTGACCTGAATCTGAAAGAATTCGAATTTTATTTTAAATGTCGCGTGATAATCTCTACTATGCTATATGCGCATGCGTACGTGTAGATCCACTCAAATTTTCAAAACCGCTTGGCAAAGAAGGATAAATGATGGATAAACTGGGACTTCCAATCGTGCTACTGGCAGCCTTATGGGGGGCTGTAAATACTACGCTCAGTTTTTTTCAAACCATTAACGCACGACGTGACATGATATTTTCACTGATTGATGAATGTGGTTATTGCACTGAAAAAACACTGGGCCCGCTAGAAATCTATTTTACCAATCTTCTGCCTCTTACCATTGGAAATATTATCTTTCTTGGCTTGATTAGTTATGTGATCTTATCCATCCCACGTCATATGAAGATTGAAGATAGTGCGGAAGCTGAGCATTTAAAGACAGCTTGTCGGGTTATTGCAGTACTTCCTATTTTCGGAGCGATCTCTTTTGCTGCTGGAGGAATTTTTGATATGGTCGTGCTTGTCAGGTCTCTAAATTGATGAAGAATTCTGTAATAGTGGTTGGTGTTTTTGTGTTTTTGTCCGTGATTCTCAGTCTAAGTGGTTGTGCAGTTATGGATAAGAATATTCCAGGCTGGTCACAATATCGTAGTCCGGTCAAGGCCAGTAAATTGCAATTGGCGTCTAAAAGTACCGGAGAAGGAGAGCCGGTGCTTCTAATTCACGGTTTCGGTGCCAGCAGTTATAGCTGGCGATATATTGTTGAACCCTTGGCGCAGAAATACCGTGTAATCACCATTGATCTGAAAGGTTTTGGCGATTCACCTAAACCACGCGATGACGCTTATTCCGTTTATGAGCAGGCAAGTTTAGTAAGGAATTTTATACTCGAAAATGACCTGAAGAATCTTCATATTGTCGGACATTCTTATGGTGGCGGGGTAGCGCTGGCTACATCCATCTATTTATCCTTATCGCATCCGAATCTGCAGAGAAGTCTGGTGTTGATTGACAGTATTGCCTACCCACAAGAATTGCCTGGATTTGTGAAAATGCTGGCTACTCCTGTACTGGGGCCACTGTTGATCTATGCTATTCCCAATACTATCCAGGTGAAAGATTTATTGAAGAAAGTTTATTTCAATGATGCCCTTATTCCACAAAGTGCCATCGACCACTATGCCGATAATCTGAGCAAGTCCAATGCAAAATACGCAACTCTGACCACCGCGCGACAGATACTGCCAACAGATTTACAACAATTCTCAGAAAACTATACCGATCTGACTCTCCCCACCTTAATTATATGGAGCAGAGATGACGAAATTGTGCCATTGGCAATTGGTGAGCGCCTGCACAAGAGTTTATCCAATTCAAGGTTGATTGTTTTTAGCGATGTGGGCCATGCCGTTCAGGAAGAGGAGCCATCATGGGTATTACCTTATTTGCAGCAATTTCTGGAAGCAGAAACGCGCGATACGATGACTAATAGAGTAATATTTCCAAGCAATTGAGTTCATTATAAGTATTTCAGGCTAGAAATAATTAAGAAATTTTCATGAAAATATTTTTCAAGGCTCAATTTCTAACCATGTGCTGCGGAAAGTTTTATCTTGGGTATTAGCTAATGTTTTGCAGTTCTGGCCATTAATTGATTTTGATCCATCATCACTAAGTATCTTGACTCTTGTCTTTTTCATCGGGTAAACAATCAATGCTTCCGGATGTAAATCTTTAAAATCAATCTTGATTGATTCTGGTGTTTCAGAAGGATTGCCTGACCACTGGTAAAGTTGGAAATTACCATCATCGTCGTAAGGTCCTGCAATAATAAAGTATGCTTGATAGCTATCAGAATACTCAATGCTGCGTATGCCCATCCCATTCAATGCCAGAAGAATTGGTTTGCCAAATTTTGGTTTTTCATTTCTGGTAATGACTTGTTGTGGATTCTTCAATGGAACCAGCAAAGCTTTCCCTTTTGGGACAGGATTGCGAAAACCGATTAACAAGCTTCCTTGTGGAGTTTTAGTCAGTCCTTCTATGTTGAGTCCATTCCTGGATTCCGGAGCATTTTTAGCAGCGACTCCAAGGTTATATTTTTTTAATTTAGTGGAATCTTCAAAAGCCCTGACTAAGCCAATGAAGGGTGTGCCAATAGGTTTCAAACTAAATTTACCGTCAATAGTTTTTTCGATATCTGTCGCAAAAAATCGGTGACGGTTAGGGCGTTCCTTACCATTTTTATTGGCTCCGTGCGAGGTGATCCAGTAGACTCGGTTGTTAATGAGGGTAGCACCCTCAATATCGGCTTCCGGATGCTTTGGATGGGTTTGCAGAAATGAAGAAAGATCCTGCGAGTATATGGAATTGCCGGATTCATCATTTTTATAGATTCTCAATGTATTGTCTTCATCATTGGCGACGGCAAACAGCTTAGTTCCTACAGGAACAGCGGCGGATGCGTCACACATTCCATAATGTTGGATGATAGGTGAGAGTGTGCCTGCGAAGACAGGTAGTGTAAGAATCGTAATGACGATAGGAATTGCTATGATGACAAATCTTCTGTTCATAGAGACTCCGTTGGTTTTATAAATAATCGGTGTTACCAGTTTCAGGCATTTTGCTCAATAAATACTTGCTCCATTGCAACATGTGTTCACGTCGTTTCTCAAATAAATCACTTCTCCGGGAAACTGCCTCAGTTTGTTTCTGAGCCTCATGGGCTAATGCAGCCTCGCATACTTCTCTCGATAAATTGGTTTATCTCCACACCAATCACAAAATGAACTGCGCAATCCATCTAGGGTGGCTTCAGAGTAGGATGCCGCTTTTAGAATTTTACTTAATGCTACATCGCTGAGCTTATGAAGAGAAACCATACTATCGCTTATTGACATAGTCAAATAGACTCGGACAACCCAGTTAAGAGACAATTATCTTAAGTGATGAAGAAATGGTAACAAGAAAGCATTACACAAAGGAATTCAAATTAGATGCAATCAGCCAAGTGAATCGCCTCAGGCTTACAGGAGGCCTTTTTCTTGAGAGGATAGAGTAATAAAAAAACAAGTAAGATATTCATCGGAGGTTCGAGAACGGGCTGTCCAGTTGTTGCAAGAACACCAAAGGGAGTATGCGTCGCAGTGGGCGGCACTGGAATCGATAGCATCTAAAATAGGTTGTACTGCTGCGACGCTACTTAATGGGTACGATAATCAGAGACTGACCAGGGTAATCGAAGCGGCATGTTAACTGTAGACCGTGAACGACTCAAACAACTGAAGCGTGAGAATCGTGAGTTGAAGCGAGCGAATGAGATATTACGCAAGGCATCTACATATTTTGCCCAGGCGAAGCTCGATCGCCTGCCGAAGTGACAGTGATTACGGATGTTTTTCCACGCTGTATTGTTGGTTGGCGAATTAGCCGATCATTGTCTACCGATAGGGTGCCCGATGTATTGGAACAAGCTTTGTGGGCACGACGGGAAACAAAAGTATTAATTCATTACAGGGTCAGTTGATGCAGCCTGACTCAAACAAAAAAATCTCTGGAAATATCGGGGCGATTCACTTTTTTATGCATTCAGCAGTAGGTTTAACTAAATATCCGGTTAAATTTTCTGAGTGGTTAAATTGTGGAAATTCACGGAAAGATGTATTAGTATTGAGGATAATTTTTCCTAGTTTTAGAACCCAAAAAAACCGGATGAAAAAAGAACTTACTCCAGATCAGCAAGAAATCACAGAACAGTTTCAAGCTCATATTGATGCCGAGATTCGTGGTGACTTGGATACCACTTTGTCTACCATGACCGACGATCCTCATTTGAATAACATTCCCACCCTCATTGGCGGAATAGGGAAGGAGGGTGTGCGAAAATTTTACGCAGACCTTATTCCATTTGGTAAGTTTTTTCCTCCGGATCTCGTAATGGTTCCGGTGTCTCAGACCATCGATCAAAATCAATTGGTAGACGAGATCATCTTCAAGTTTACACATACCACTGAAGTAGGGTGGATGCTACCGAATATCCAACCCACAGGCAAACGGGTTGAGATTCCACTTGTAGTTATTGTAGGATTTAAAGATGGAAAGGTCACTCATGAACATATTTATTGGGATCAGGCGAGTGTTCTGGTACAAGTGGGTTTGCTGGATCCAACTGGATTACCAGTACATGGTAGCGCCACGGCCCGTAAAATGGATGAAATAGCCTCTCGAATGTAACATTGACACTCACATTTCAATATGAAACCAGTTTGTTTTTTGCATAAATGAAAACCAATCAGATTTCATCATTTGCCTGGTGGTTAAAATAAATTACCCTTACAACCGCCATATTTTCAGAGCCTAAAAGGCTCCAACGTACTTTGCGCGTGCCATACGATCCTTTGACTGCATGGTCAGCTTCTGTGTTTCTGTGATGAATGTTATAAATTCATCATGTACCTGGTCTGTCCAGTATGACTCCGTTAATTATATTTTCAGACTGGAGTAAACAAATACTCCAGTCCGGTTTGAGATAATCCCACAAGATTGATATTTTCCTGGTTGAGTGTAGTATCTGCAGCAAAGATTCCAATTGAGGCAATAGTATGAGCGCCTGATTCCAGTAATCCGACGTAGTATGCTTCATCTGCCGCTGAGGGCGCAAAGCCAACTACGTTCTGATATAACAGGTCTACAACAGCCGTATGATTTGTTGCGTGGCTGCCAAGTGCCGCGTTGATTGCAAATTGCATCAAAGCTTCGTAACTTATGCCGCCATCAAGTAAGTTCAGACCAATGCCGGAGAAAGTTTCGTTTGATACCGATTCCCGGCCGAAAACGGCGCCCAACGTTTTGGCTGTGATGCCAGCTTTGCCATCAAGATCAAGAGCTAATGAGATATCAGCGTACTGAATGCGTTCAATTTGATTGAGTGTATCTGTGCCGTCCGGCCCACCGTTTTTGTGAATAATCGTCCAGCTTCCATCAGCATTATGATTAATGTCGTAATCGGCAAAGTGGCCACGGTAAATGGCTGTGTCAGTATTCTCATTTCCGATTAACGTGTCATTACCTGCAAACCCGGTCAGCACATCTTTTCCCGCTCCGCCCGCAATAGATTCGGCTTTGTTATGATCGGCTGTGAATGGGGTCTGGAAGCCTTCAAAAAAATTCATGAAGGTATTGGCAGTGATTCCATTGCCATCCGCCTTGCTGAAGACCGCTCCCGACAACAAATAGCCTTTTAAACCAGCCGTGTCAGATGATGGGCTTCCCGCGCCTATAAGATGTGATGCGGCCAGCATTCCGGAGATTGTTATTTGATTGTCATTAAGAATTTGTCCTTCATATTTATCAAGACCGAGAAATTCTATTCTTCCCCATAAAATATCGTGCCAATCACGAATGATTAATTCTTGTAGGGCTCCATTACTGAAGTAATCCTGCTTGCTATTGATTCCATTTTTGCCCGACCAGTTGCCAACCCAGTCATTTCTAAACAAATTACTGTCACTGTTATCAGTGCCGTAGTATCCCAGATCAAAAAGAGCCGCTTCTCCAAATTGGTATTTTCCGATAAAGCCAAACGGATTCTCAGTGCCATAGTTCTGCGCTCCACCGGAAACACTGGATGATTCTTTGAAACCCAGCGCATCAAAATAATCTTGATATGTTTTACCCATGATTATTTCCCGTTAAGTGAAGTAGTGTTATTCCGATCAGCCAGTCAACTTCTGAGCGCCGGCAATTGCTCGTCCTTTGGCACAAACTTGAGTGCAATGCCGTTATTACACCAGCGTTCTCCGCGAGGAGGAGGACCATCTTTAAATACATGGCCCTGATGACCTCCACAGCGCGCACAATGATATTCTGTGCGTGGCCAGATCATCTTGAAGTCGATTTTAGTAGCAATGTGCCCGGCAATTGGCTGGGTAAAACTGGGCCAGCCGGTCCAGCTTTCATATTTATGTGCGCTTTCAAACAACGGCAGATAACAGGCGGCGCAAATAAAGGTGCCTTCGCGATCCTCATAAACCAGATTACTGGATTCCGGACGTTCGGTTGCTTCTTCAAACAGGATTTCATAAGCCCTGTGCGAGACCAATTCGCGCCATTCCTTATGAGATTTGTTTAATGGTAAAATCTGACTGGAAGCTTCTCCGATGATCTGTGTGCGAGAGCATGCGGGAATCAGCGGGAATACGGCTACCATAGCGAGGCTTTGTAACACAGTGCGTCGTTTCATGAAAATTTCTCCAAAGCAGGGTATTTTAAAGCTATCTTACGTAGGTTTTATCAGCTTGAGAATATTAAACATCAACTGAGTATCATAAGAGTAGTTATTTTTAATGCTCAGATTAGATTATCCAATCAAGATCTACTGGTGTTTTTCACGTAGGAGATCATGATCACTTATTTCCGAACATAGGTGAGAACAGCAACAGTTCCATGGAGTTGGAGATCAGTTAGGGTAATGTAAATGGCTCACTTGTGGTCGGATAATCGATTAAACTCGGTAATTGGATTTTGGAATGGAAATGTTTTGAACATATATTATGATTATTCATAATATTCAGTGGGTTTTTGCAGAATTTTCTTTTAAAATGCGAAGAACATCCGTTCAATTGTCTGCCTTCGAACGATGGTCATTTATTCTTTTCTTTCCCCTAACAAATACCAAAACGGCCAGCTAACCATATGACTTCTCAATGCTTCGATAAAGCAAAAGCGCTGATTGATGCGGCAAATAGCGAAGATCCGAACCAGGAAAACACGGAAGGCAAGAGCTGGCCGAAAGAGCTGCTTTACTCGCGCCGCATGTCAGACATGCTCGAACGCTATGTGCCTGATGCCGATAATGCTATGAAACTGGCGGCGAGTGCGCAGCACATCCAACGCTGGAAATCGCCTCGCAGTGACTATCCGATGGATCGTAAGGGCTACCATCAGTGGCGTGCCGGATTGTGCAAATTTCATTCCGATACCGTTGCCGACTTACTCGCCAAGGCTGGATATGAAAATACATTTATTGCGCGTGTAGCCCAAGCCGTTGGTAAAAAATCACTTAAAACCAACCCCGACACCCAGTTGTTGGAAGATGTGGCAGGGCTGGTTTTCCTCGAACACTATCTGCTTGACTTCGCTAGTAAACATCCCGAATACGACGAACAGAAATGGATTGATATCATCGATAAGGTCTGGAAAAAGATGTCCGTTCAAGCTCATCATTTCGTGCTTGATCAACGCATCAAATTACCGGATGCACTGGCTGCGCTGATCAGGAAAGCAGCATCAGAATAAATCAAGATTCTGTTCTAATTGAGCAGATAAAGCCAGTTCAGCCGTGGAAAATTTGTGCCTGTACATCATAAGCTACGGCAAGATTCTTCATTGCGTTTGGAATGGCGATGTGAGCTATTCAGAGCTTCCTCAAGACATTTGGGATGAAAGAGAATTAATATAAATCAGTGTGATGAGACATGTGATGCTGGTTCATCGTACCAGGCTGAATTGCTCGCGCAAGTTCTCGATGGTATCGGGTTCGCCGAGAACTCGGAAGAAAGCTCCCTCATCATCTGCGCGTTCCTCCAGCACCTGGCAATTCGTATAGATTGCGCCGCGTAGTTGCTGTGCCGACCAGGAAAGAAAAAATTCGGCCTCAATCAAATTCTGCTGGAAAAACGCGACGATCTTCTGGCGCAGTCGCGCGACATCATCGCGGCGACGTGCACTCATTACGATACAATCCGGATATTGTGTCTGCAAGGCTGTTTCACATTCGATCTGCGCCGCTGTATCGCCGACGTGATCGATTTTGTTGAATACGCGAATGCGTGGCACGACATTCGCGCCGATTTCCTCAAGCACCTGTTGAGTGACCTCGAGCTGGCGCTCAAACCCAGGATCGCTGGCATCAATGACGTGGAGCAGCAAGGATGCATCAAGCGCTTCGTCAAGCGTTGACTTGAACGAGGCGACGAGCCCGTGCGGCAGGTTCTTGATGAAACCGACTGTGTCGCTGACCAGTATGCGTGGTACGCTCTCTGGATGGAGGACCCGTACTGTGGTATCCAGCGTGGCGAAGAGTTTATTTGCAACCAGTACCTCGCTTCCCGTAAGCGCCCGCATCAAAGTGGATTTGCCGGCGTTGGTATAGCCGACCAGAGCCACGCTGGCGAGTCCCTGGCGTTCTTGTCGTCGTGCACGTTGTATCTTGCGCTCGGCATCCATCGTGACAATCTCTTGTTGTAGTTCGGCGATACGATCGCGGATCTTGCGTCGATCCAATTCGGTGTGCGATTCGCCAGCGCCACGACCGCCGGTACCACTGCGTTGTCGTCCTTGCGGTCCCGCAAGTTTCGCCGCTTCGCGTAGACGTGGCGCCATGTACCCGAGGCGCGCAATTTCCACCTGAGCGCGCGCAGCGCGAGAACGGGCATTGCGGTGAAAAATTTCAAGAATTACCATCGTGCGATCCATTACTTCGCAGCCGACCTCATTTTCAAGGTTACGCGCCTGCGAGGGTGAGATCTCGTGATCGACCAGGAGAGTGCTGATGTCCTGGCTATCAGGGTGAGGAGGTGTTTCCTCGAATTCGGCGGATCCGGTTTCATGGTTCACGAAGCAGCGAATTTCCTCCCGCTTGCCAGCACCCAGGTAAGCTGTCGTATCGAAGCTATAGCGTTTTTGTACAAATGTGTGGACGACCTTATAACCCAATGTCTTGGCGAGTTCGCGCAACTCGGCCAGAGATGCCTCAAACTCGATATCGCTCACACTCGGCAGTTGAACCGACGCTATGACAGCAATCCTGAATTTTTCTTTGTCTTCTATTGGCATGGGAAAATTGAACTTCCTGGATGATCGGAATCGGAGAGGATCTGAAAAGGCTGCCGATACATTCACTGAACCGATGAGTGATTGGAAGGCGGAAACTAAGATCTTGTTCTATGAGACGGCAATTACCGAATGGCTAATATAATTATCTATAACTCAAATTGCGAGATCTCTGAAACAATGATTCGCAGCTATTCTACCATCAATCATTATTTGTATTAGCTCAATCATTTCGTAACACAAACCAGTTCATCCCACTTCGTGGTATAGCCAGAACTTCTGTTTCCTTGCTTCATCTTCCATGGTTGCCTGAATCCCTCGGATGCCAGTTTGAGCGTGCTTCTGCCCATGCGGGCATTGATCTGATCCATGACATTCATCAAGTTATCCGATTTGGTATCTGCTGCTACTGGGCTGAAGAGATCGGGTTGGCGGTGATTGGCAGATACCAGTTCAGACAGCATCACGCCAGCTTTCTGATATTTATAGCCACATCGATAGATTTCTCGTAATCCCCACAAGGCAATCTTGGTCAGTAAAACTGTATTATCCGTTTGCGTTGTGAGTGGGATCGTCAGGCTATTCGTATAGTACGGCTCTTTCTCATTGAATGGACTGGTGCGGATAGTGACGTAGACTGCCTCGGCATATGATCGCTGACGCCGCAATTTTTCTGCTGCACGGCTGATATAGAGAGAAACCGATTGTTCCAGACTGGCTAAATCTGAGACAGGAATGCCGAAGGAGCGTGAACTGACGATCTGTTTTCTGGGTGGATTCATTTCTTCCAGTTCGATACAGGGCGTGCCATTGATTTCACGGATAATCTTTTCCATGACGATCGAGAAATTGGAGTGCATTCGCGATGGGGATGTCATCCGGAGATCCAGAACAGTGTGGATTCCTATTTCATGCAGCCTGGGTGCAAGTCGTCTGCCGATCCCCCAGACTTCACCGACCGCAATTTTGCTGAACCAGTCGTCATGTTGCCGGAGTGACATGGCATTCAGATCGCACACGCCATCAAATTCAGGATGCTTTTTGGCAATATGGTTAGCCAGCTTTGACAATGTCTTGGTTGATCCAATACCGATGCAAACCGGCAACCCCGTCCATTGCTTAATCCGTTGACGAATATGCTGACCGTAGAGAACCAGGTTCTGTTTCCTGAATCCGGTGAGGTCAAGAAAGCATTCATCAATGGAATACACTTCATGATCCGGGCTGAACGTTGCTAATAGGCTCATGGCGCGGTTGCTCATGTCTGCATACAAAGCATAGTTGGAGGAATAAGCTACAATGCCGTGTTTCTTTGCCAGATCTTTGAGCTGGAACCAGGGCTGCCCCATTTTGACTCCCAGTGCCTTGACTTCGTTGCTTCTGGCGACTGCACAGCCATCATTGTTGGATAACACCACAACTGGTTTGCCTTCCAGTTTAGGATTGAATACCCGCTCGCAACTGACATAGAAGTTATTCACATCAATCAACGCAATAGAACGATCAGACATGTTAATGCAGTAAGCGCGATGACTTTAAATTTCTATTTGCTATGGTTAATCACTCGAAGCGGCGGAATGATCCTGTCACGACGCCGAATATTTCAAATTGCATATCTTCAGCAATCTCGATCGGCAAATAAGCCCCCGAGGAATTTGCAGGCAACAATCGGGGCCTGCCACTCGTGCTGCGATCAAATATCTTGATGGTGAATTCGCGATCAACAACCGCAAGCACAATGTTACCGATACCCGGCGTCTTCGATCTATCCACGACAACCTTGTCACCCGGCAGCAAACCTACATCGATCATTGATTCTCCCTTGATTGTGACGAAGAACGTTGAAGCGGCGTGATCGATTAAAAATTCACTGATATCGAGGCGTTTCTCTACATAATCATCCGCCGGGCTTGGAAAACCTGCGGCGACTTTGGTAGTAAAAAGCGGCAGTCTGGTTGGTTGATCGCTGATGGATGGGGTGAAGAACTCATCCACGTTGGTTGCTTCTTCATTCAAGCCTGTTCTTTTGTTCTGGTAAGCATCAAGAAACATTTTTATGGTGGCTCCCTGACTTTGCGGTATGCGTATTGCAATCGTCGGTTCGCCAAATTTACCCTGGCCGCGCGGCCTGCCTGCATTTTCTCTTTTTCCGCCACGATTTGACATACTCGAATAGCTCCACATTTGAAATATGAACGGTATTCAAACATACTCTATATATCGGTGTCAAATTGCTTTGCAAACTGAGCATGAATCGCTCCGGTTTTTCCGGAGATTTGTCAGTGAAGTGGTACCGCCAAACCATAAGCCGGTCGGATCAATAAATCAATGGGGTCATAAATCAATGGGGTCAGACTCGATTGATAAATAATAGAATTGAACGAACTTATAGATTCGACACAATTTATCCATGAATCTTTGTTACTGGTAGATGCCTATTCTATAAGTTTATAGAGAATGCGCGGTATCATGAATAATTCGTTCCGGAGCAATAGTGGAATTATTGACTGCAATATACCAATGAATATTACAATCAAATATTGTCAAACTTTGCATGGAGGCTGTGATGCCTGTACAAAAAAATACAAGTGTGACACTGGGTGAGCATTTTGAGAAATTTCTGGCACATCAGATTGAAACAGGGCATTATGATTCGGCCAGCGAGGCCATACGGGCGGGGTTACGTTTGCTTGAGGAACGTGAGATCAAGCTGGAAGTATTGCGTCATGCTTTGATCGAAGGTGAACAGAGTGGCGCATCTGATTATTCTTTGCAAAGCATTCTGAATGAATTGGAAAGTGAAGGTTAGATGAAATCATTCATTCTTACTCAGAAGGCAAGAGTCGATATGATCGCAATTGGCCGTTATACACGCAGAGAATGGGGAAAGACGCAGCAAAGGCGTTACCTGAGTCAACTTGATGCAGCCTTTCATGATCTCGCTGACAAACCGGAAATAGGGCACACTTGCGGTGAGATTCGAGCAGACTATTATAAATATGGTGTTGGCAAACATGTGATTTTTTATCACTATAGGGAAAAAGATCAGATTGAGATTGCCCGCATTCTGCATGGCCGTATCGATATTGAACAGCATTTATAAGTTAATTCATTGGTATTTCCGGTCTAATCCGACACCGCTGATGCGTGATATCACGTGTCGCGGATATCGACATATTATATTTATCGGGCAATGAGCGATTTGATCCGTTCGTTCAGCACGGGCAAGAGTTCATTCTCAAACCAGGAGTTACGCTGAAACCACGGTGTGTTGCGCGGCGAAGGGTGGGGCAATGGAATATATTCAGGTGCAAATTCGCGCCACGCTTTGACGGTTTCTGTTAGTGATCGCTTGCGGCGATGGCCAAGAAAATGCCGCTGCGCATGCAGACCAATCAACAGAGTCAATTCAATTCGTGGCAGCTTTGCTAATAAATGATCGAGCCACAGTGTTGCACATTCTCGGCGGGGCGGTAAGTCGCCGCCATTTCCTCTGCCTGGATAACAATATCCCATTGGGATAATCGCAATTTCTGATTCGTCATAAAACCCAGTCGCATCTAACCCCATCCACTTACGCAGACGCTCTCCGCTGGGGTCATCCCACGGCGTTCCAGAAACATGTACACGTGCGCCGGGCGCTTGTCCGACGATGAGGACGCGCGCCGATTCGCCGACTTGTAAAATTGGACGCGGTCCAAGCGGCAAGTGTGGTTCGCAGGCGCGACACTTGCGTATCGCCAACATCAATCCTTCCAGAGTGGGGTAGGTAGTTTGATTCAAACTATCTTTTAACGCGCTATGGGGCTCACTCATTTAATTACTTCTTTGGATGCAGAGCCGACTCTTTGTGTGCCGCGATGTGATCGCTTTTGTCACTTTGAATTTCATACTGCGGCTCATCCTCGCTCGCATGATGCGTATAGCCTTTATAATTAAAGTCCTTGGTGTGCATCTTGATAATCTTGCCGGAGACGTGTCCAGCCTCGGAGTTCCAAGTAACATGATCGCCGATTTTGAATTTATGTGCCATGGTTCACCTCGTATTAAAGGTTATTTTACAGGTTTGGGTTGCTCAAGCCGACCAAAGGCGGCGGAGGATAGGTGACTTGTGTTCCATCTACATGGGCGAAGGAGGTAAGAGTGTGTGGTTTTCGTTCTTTCGGCCCAATAATATCCTCGACGCGAATGCCGCGCACAAGAAGCGCGTCGCCGATCATCGAACGATGACACCGCCAGGGAACCGCCTCAGCGCACATCAAGACACAACGCTCAGTGTGGGCCAGATTCGAAACCCATTCAACGTTGTCCATGAATTCCGCTGACTGCATGTGATCCGCATAGCCTCGAAAAGAAAGATTATGCCAGCCGGTGTTTAATGAGTTGACTCGTGCGTGGCGCAAACCTCCAAGTCCCGGAAGATGAGTATAGGAAATTTGGACCGCTTTCAATGATTTTCGCAATTCGTCCTGATTGAACTGAGGATTATGACTCGAGCGGGGAACGGTGCGAACGTCAATTACCTGGGTAATCTCATTTCGCTGGAGTAATTCGATGAAAATATTTATCGACCGGTTGGAATGACCGATGGTGCAAATAAGCGGGGCTTTCTCAGCGCTGTCTTCATTAGCATTGTTAAGATTCATTATAAAATATTGTTATATATTATAAAGGCTTATGATGGATTACTCTTTTCTCAATATCATCGTTAGATTCATTAAATATTTGATGGTTCAGATCGCAATATCTTTCGATTGAGAAGTGGAAAAATCTTTTTGCTCGCGAGTGGATTTGCGCTTTGTCAAGGCTATGGCAATGAGGAGCCAGCCATTTATCATCATTTCCATAGCTACAAATAAACCAATAACCCAGAATACAGTTCCTGGCCATCCATATAAAATCATTCCCGCCAGTAGTAAATCAATTCCACCGCCTACAAGCATTAATTTCCATTTCCAGCCCCGATTCCAACATTTCCACGCATAAAAAATACGTGAGAATCCAATGCCGGTTAGAAACACTGTCAATACCAAAGTAAGACTGATAGAGCCGCTAAACGGATCCCATAATAACATTCCTCCAAATAGGATATAAATCAAAGCAATTAATAAATGTAACGCTTTACCTGACCAATTGTCTTCTTTGCTGGCAACACCATGCCCAAGCTGTAAAACCCCTGATACAACAGCTAAAATACCAAACATAAGCACACTTGCAAGAGTAAGGTAAAATGCAAAGCCAACACCCAATATGCCAAGAATTACCATGCCAACTCCCAGCGCCAGAAACCAGTCCCAGTTAATAGGCAATTCTAATTTCTCTTCGACGGTCATCATGTTTCCTCCTAAAACGAAGAATATTCGAAATATGAACCTTTGAGCACAAATCAAAATACAACTCTAGAGACCCTATCAAGTAAATTCTGTGCGGAGACACACAAATGATCTCAATGGCTCTTTGGGTGAATGGTTTTCCAACTTTGTGACAAGGGCGGAGTAAAAATGCGCCGATTTTCTTGATTATGGCAACAGAACTCTTGTTTAGAAAACACCGCCGACTGTCGCCTTCAAACTCCGTTATGATTAGATTTCTCTGGATAGGAGCGGCCTGATCCGTTCGTTCAGCATCAGCAGGCTTCATTCTAAAATCTATATTCCACCAGCACAGGTTGGGCAAAATAATCTGATTTCCTAAAAAGGAGATTGATTTATTTTAATCTTATCCCGGTTTAATACCTCGCACCTTGCGACGAGGTGCTTCATTTATTGGCGATTTTTATGAGCTCAATAATTTTTTCAAGTGTTTCAACGACAACGACCTGCAGATCGCTATTATCTCCGCAATAAATCTTTGTTGTTTGGTTATTAGCATCTCTATACATCAATCTGATGTGGGAAGTATTAACATACATATCTTGTCCAGAACCATTCGTTAGTTTTATCAGCATCATTTATTCAACTCCTCGAGTTTAAAATTTCTTTGTCGGATGTAATCCGTATTTCCACACCAGCGCCGGAAAGTAACGTTCGATAATCGTTTGAGCTACTCTACATTAGCAAATCTACAGGTTCATAAATTGAATATTTGGACATTTAATAATGAAAATTGTTTTCTTAATCAGATGCTTTTGTTTAGGTTGTGCTACGCATTTCCCGAGCTAATGCCTTTGCCAGCTCGCTGAACAGGGTTGTGCAGATTGCTGAGGTGTAGCCAAGTCCCGGATAAACTCTTCTTGACGTTGATAGGGTACCTCACCATAGCAAAGACAAGTCGTTGCAAATTTATCATGTGCATGGTTTTGCGATTGTAAAATTTATTGAAGAAAGTATACTATAAATCAACTTCTTATTCTGATTGCATTTCTTTCCGTTTTTTCTCGCAGATCAACGGTACAATTCGTTAATACAGCTCTAGACGAAGTATTGGGATTAATTCAGGAGGAATCATGAAGAACTCATTTCCGTGATTAGTTTGGCTCTATTTACTACGACAGCACAATCAAATCCGCCTATTCTGGTAGATCGTGAAACCGGAAAATATCTTGGCACTCTAAGCAATAACCACTACGACTCTGATTCTGTCAGTAATCCTTATGGGCAATATGGCAGTAAATATTCTCCAGATTCCATCAGCAATCCTTATGGACAATATGGAAGCAAGTATTCGCCTGATTCTCCCAACAACCCCTATGCCACTAATCCGCCAGTTATTATTTCACCGGATAATAGTTTGTATGACCCTAGATAATGATTAAATAATTACCGGATATTGTTAAAACTATTTCTCTATATTTTCAACCAAATGCAGATTCTTTTGTAGAAGCAATGAAACTAAATGAGATGGCAATACCCTTTAAACCAACACTCTTCAGGAGTCGAACCCAACATGATAATCAGAATTGCGCAAATAATTATAGTGCTGGTCGGGATTTTCTCAACCTTAAGTTTTGCTGAAAAGGACACGTCGCTTCCACTGGTGGAATTGCAGGGTCAAACGCAGTTTATTTCAGGAGGCATAGGCAAAGATGAGTCGGAAGCAATATTGCAGGCAGGAAAATCATGGTCTTTAATGCTTGAATTAACACAGGAAACCGGCTCCAAAAACCAATATATCAGCGATGTCCACATATTAATTAAAGATAAGATGGGCAACACTGTTCTTGACACTACCACTGAAGGCCCATACTTGTTAGTGAACCTTGCTGCAGGAAGCTATTCCCTTAATGCCACCTACGAGTCCACCACGCTTCAACGCGATCTGATTATTCATGAAAAAAATGGAAAGAAAATTACATTAATCTGGCCTGCCACAAGAAATTGAAATGTCATAAATTATTTGATCTACTGATTACGACTCAATTATCAAACGAAAAATATCACGCTCAAATCGTCACTGATAAGTTGAAAAGTTACGGTGTCGTCCATCGAGAACTTGTTTCTGGCACAATTCACGACACTTCCCAATACGCCAACAATCGCGCCGAGCTTTCACACCGGCCAACTCGGGCAAGAAAGAACGAGGTATGAGCAGGTTCAAGTCTTTGGTGCAGGCACAGAGGTTCCTGCGAGTCCATGACACAGTGTACAATCTATTTAATCTTGACCGTCATCAAATACTGCCAGCCATTACCGAAATCTGAGACAAGAAGCTTTTGCATCTTGGAAAGAGTTACGTTGCATAAAGGCTCCAATTCTAGTATTTTTGTGCCGTTTGAAAGTTAGCTTGGCAATACCAAAAAAAGATAATTCCCCCTATTAAGATCAATCCGTCGATTGGCAGCCGCTCAAAACCTCAAGAAGAAAAATGTTTAAAACGCTTCCGGTTGCAGCCGCACGACTCTGGAAACCATTCAATGGAAATCAAAGTTAATTTTCTCGAAAATCTCAGACTTGAAGCTAAGTTTGATGACTTTACTGTCATTACCGATCAGCCAATTCGCTACAAAGGTGATGGCTCAGCACCCGGCCCTTTTGATTACTTTTTGGCTTCATCGGCTCTCTGTGCGGGCTATTTTGTGCGGGTGTATTGTTTGTCCCGTGACATTCCTACTGAGAACATCAGGTTGTCGCAGAACAATATAATTGATCCTGAAAACCGTTATAACCAAATCTTTCGAATTCAGGTCGAGCTTCCAGAAAGTATTTCTGATAAAGATCGCCAAGGCATCTTAAGATCGATTGACCGCTGTACCGTGAAGAAAGTAGTGCAAGCTGGACCTGAGTTTAAAATCGAGGCGGTTAAAAACCTCGACGAAGACGCACAGGTCATGCTTATGGGGCAGTTAGAAGGCAACTCCAGCACTTACATCTTAGGTAAAGATCTGTCACTGGAACAAACCATCACGAACATGACCGGCATTTTGGCCGACCTTGGCATGAAGATTGAGATTGCTTCTTGGCGCAATATCGTACCAAATGTATGGTCACTGCATATACGCGATGCAGCTTCGCCTGCGTGTTATACCAACGGTAAAGGCTCCACCAAAGAGAGCGCGCTTTGCTCGGCGCTAGGTGAGTTTATCGAGCGCCTTAGCTGCAATTTATTTTATAAAGATCAGTATTTTGGCGAAGAGATCGCCAACAGAGATTTTGTGCATTATCCAAATGAAAAATGGTTTAAGCCGGGGCCCAATGACGAGCTGCCAGCAGGGATTCTGGATGAATATTGTTTAGATATCTACAATGAAGACGGCGAACTGTGTGGCTCAAATCTGATTGATACCAACTCGGGTTTGGTTGAGCGTGGCATATGCGCTATTCCATATGTGCGTCAGTCCGATGGAGAAACCGTATATTTCCCATCTAATTTAATTGAAAACCTATTCTTAAGTAATGGTATGAGTGCGGGCAATAACCGGTATGAAGCGCAAGTGCAATGTCTATCGGAAATCTTCGAGCGTGCGGTAAAAAAACAAATTATTGAACAAGAAATTGTCTTGCCAGACGTACCACAACACGTGCTTGAGAAGTACCCTGGCATTTTAGAGGGCATTAACGCCCTGGAAAAGAATGGGTTTCCTGTGGTGATAAAAGATGCTTCCTTAGGCGGTCAATTTCCTGTGATGTGTGTGACGCTAATGAACCCCAAAACGGGTGGCGTATTTGCTTCATTCGGCGCCCATCCAAGCTTTGAAGTGGCGCTGGAGCGCAGCCTGACTGAATTACTACAAGGCCGCAGCTTTGAAGGTTTAAATGATATACCGCGACCAACTTTTAATAGCCTGGCGGTGCAGGAACCAGAAAACTTTGTTGAGCACTTCATTGATTCAATGGGTGTTATCTCTTGGCGCTTCTTTAGCAGCCAGCATGATTATGAATTCTGCGAGTGGGATTTTTCCGGCTCAAACAAAGAAGAAAAAGAGTACTTAATGGGTATTTTAGAGAATCTGGACAAAGAAGTTTATATGGCCGAATTTTCTGACCTGGGCGCCATTGCTTGTCGCATCCTGGTGCCGGGTTATTCAGAAGTGTATCAAATTGAAGACCTAATTTGGGACAATTCCAACAAGGCGCTGGATTACCGCGAAGATATCTTGAATATTCATTCTCTGAGTAATGACGCTTTGGTGAAGTTGATAAAGCGTTTAGAAGAAAGTCAGCTGGATAACTACATAGATATCAGAACCCTGATTGGCATTGAGTTCGATGAAAATACTGTTTGGGGACAGCTGACCATTCTTGAGCTGAAAATTCTTATCTACCTTGCCTTAGGCGAACTGGATGAGGCCATTCAGTTAGTAGAAGCGTTCTTGCAGTACAACGACAATACCGTAGAGCGCGGCTTGTTCTATCAAGCGGTTCATGCAGTACTTGAGATTACCCTGGACAAAGAATTAGCGCTTGAGCATTTTATCGTCAACCTTAATAAAATGTTCGGCAAAGGAACAATGGAGAATGTGGTCGGTTCGGTAACCGGCGAAGTAAAATTCTTTGGCTTAACCAAAACCAGTATGAAGTTAGAAGGTTTAGACAAACACCAAAGACTAATCAGAAGCTACAAAAAGCTTCATCAAGCCCGCGAGGCGCATAAAAGGGCATTGGTTGAGTAAATTTGCATAAAAACTAATCAATACACGAGTTTTTAACTCATTGATTGTTAAATATTCATAATAATGTCTGGAAGTGGAAAATAAGTCTAATTTGACTTAACTTGGCAATGCCTGACTGGATGCTAAAGGATTATATAACCCAATAATGGATGCTGGTTTGAAAAAAACCCGCTATTACGCGGGTTTAAAGATTTTATCCAATGTTATTGGGTTTTTAAATGGGACGACGGGAATCGAACCTTGGTCTATTTCTGATATATCAATCGTTTGTTGCGCACCTCTGTTATTTTTGTGTCATTTCAATATATTATTATAGATTTAAGAAAGATAAATGCTATTCATGATTAAGTCTAAACTTATTTGCTAAGGCAATCAAGAGGCCTGCCACATATAATCATATGTTTATTCGTGACAAAAGCATTAATTTTCTGTTAACTTACTAATGAAATGTATTTGTAGCCCCCCGTGTTACTTGAACGGGGGGGAATGGTATATTTGTTATATGTATTAAGGGATTTTCTATTCTAAAGCTACATAGAAAATAAAGACTTAGGAAAACTTAGCCAAGTTATATGACATTCCGTTCCAGATTATGAGACATTTTTTGTCGTATATATAAGATTAGAGGGTCAATATGAAAATGATTCTTGCCACTCTTTGTTTCTTGCTTTTTCTAAATCCGGCAATAGGGTTTTCTCAAGACTATAAGGTTTTCAAAGGGGATGGATTTTCCTTTCGCTATCCGTCCGACTGGCAGGAAGGTCTATCGCAAGCACCAACAACTCGTGCGCTCGTGAGAGCAATCTCGGCACAGACTGGATATGCCGCAAGCTGCAATGTAAACGTGAGCTTCGTTGATGGCCTTGATCAATTCACGCAGACCCAAATTAACCAGGCCAACCACCGAGTTCATGATCTCAAATATCTTTCTCGAATCAAGAATATGATGCCTGACGTGAATTTAATCGAACACAACACAGATACTCTTCTTTCTATGCAACCAGCCAGTTCCGTTGAGTATACGGCGCTAATTAGATCCCAAAACGAATCTCAGATGAACCGATTTTTTCAGATCATGACAATTCGAAAACCAAATCGCTATGTTGTTACGTGCAGGGGAGAGCCAATGAATTACATGAAGGCAAAAGGAGCGATAAACCTCATTGTCAGCACTTTTGGTATATGGAGCAACCTTGTCATCCCTTAACCCGGCAGTCCACTCGGACGCTGCGCGGTGTAGCTACGCAGCGCCGGTGACTTCTACGTTGTGGGGGTCTCAATGAACATCCCGCATCACCTACCGAAAGCAC
>NZ_PXXU01000051.1 GCF_003011925.2 Nitrosomonas supralitoralis | reverse complement strand
AAACGCGACCTCATGGCTTTATTGCGTGGGGATCCACTCATAGATAAAAATGCTAACAATTGCCAGATGGACTTGCTGTGAAAGTTAACGGGACAGTAGTGACTTTTGATCCTTGTTATTATTCGAGGGATTACCGAGCAACATCAATAGTTATTGCTAAAACTAAAAGAATCACGGCGACCGGAAATGTTGTTTAAGCTTTTATCAATCTCCCGGCATAGCCGAAGTTTATCCGATTTTTAAAATTCTAGACCAGTAAGCGGCCTGACCTAACATCAGCATCATAAGAAATTGAATAGGATTGGAGTACAAATGAAAGTTTTTATAAGGCATTGTTAAAGCCAATAGAATCAATCCTACTGCACCGATTCTTAAAAAAATACGATGTATTTCTGGAACATCATTCTGATCAGCTGCACGTTCCGAAGCTTTTGCTCCTAGTAGCAATATGAAGAGAAAAACCAAATGTCCCAAAATACCTACCTCCCATAATAAAATAAGAGATGAAGATGTATTAATCTTATAAGGAAAGCGATTTACTAATTCTCCTGTTCCAATTCTACTTTCATAAGTTGCTCCCATACCGTAGCCAAATAAACTGTGTTGCAGATCACCGCTACTGACATTATTTTTCCACCAATTTACTAGAAGATTAATACGGCCCAATTCACGTCCATCATATGTTTGCGCTTCAGGATCTAACGCTCTCACTACTCGATCATAAGTTGAAGTAACTTGATTTTTTTTGAATGTATGCGTAGACACATCTCCATAGTGAAGTTTCTCGTAAAATGTAAATAAGACTCCAACTAATAGAACTGCTCCTATCATTGCGACAATAAACTCTACAGGCCGCTTCAAAAGTTCTCTACGATAATATATACCTATAACGACCGGAAGCAGTATAACTGCTGCTTTAACTTCCGCCAAACCGAGCGTAAAGATTCCAAATAATACGACCAAAGCCATCCGTAAACCATCCAGTTTTCCTTCACGCCATAATGCAATTGCAGTCAACATAGCAATTAACAGCATAATGGCCATTGCAGCGCTATCCCCTCCTCCCTCTATAGCTCCATGAAATGTGCCAATTACAGCATCCCAGGGTGAATTCCGACCGCTACTTGGAACCACAAAAAAATATTGATAAATAGCCATGGGGAATTGTAGAATTGCTACAATCATGAGAGCTTTCCATAATTGCATTATCATTTTTTCAGAAATTAAGCCAAACATGATAACAAGCATTAATGGCCACATGAGAAGGTAATACCGTGATGCATTTATGAATTCAGAAAAACGAGGCTGATCAATAACCGTAGAAAAAAAAACCATTATAATTAAAAAAATGGGACCCCAGAGACCACTAGGGATCGACATCGATTTGTTACTAGTCCTAGTACGCAGCAAATCAAGCAACAATGGTAATAACAATGCTGCGCTAACCAAAACCGTAAACCATTGAAGCTGTGAAAAACGGATAAAATAAGCGCTTGGTCCAGTGACCAGAAATGCTCCCCAAAATATTATCCAAACTGTCCAAGCTGCTGGTGTTGCGAGAATAAAAAAAACACCATATAAAACCAACAGAGGAACCAAAAGAATTAAATTTCCAGATACGGCAAGTATGCCGCTAAAAACTGACAATAAAAGTACGCTAAATAACAGCAAGCCTAAAACCAGCTTCCTAGAATTTGGATTATTAAATAAGCTGGATGATATTTCTGCTTTCATAATGCACAAGTCTCTACTTAATTCCATTGGATTTATACTATATACATGAGGATTTAATCCAACTCATACACACAATAAATCTTTATTAATGAAGCACGACGCTCCAAAAATACGTTTTTCTTACTTAATTAAAATTCTCAATACTTAGTAAGCTTGACTCAATTCAAACAAACCACAACCCATTAACCAAGCATGAAAGACGAGCTACAAATTCCTTATAGACTAAATTTGCATTATCAATTTATAGTTCATAAATCCGCAAGCTACAAGCACCGACTTCGTCTCCGATACCTTCCCACATTTCATCGATAAATTACTACTAAGTCTGGAAAGTACCAATTAATCTTACTCGCTCATTTTTATTAACAGCTAAAAGTAAATCCTGAATAAAAATTGCTTGAAGCTGATAAGCCACATCATTGTTATTATCTATTGATGAAATTCTCACCAAAATGCCGTCTGGAATACTTCCAGTCAAGCCATAACGTAACTGCTGCAACTTTTGATCAAATCCAGGTAAAACAGCTTTATTGCCAACTGTAACCCAATATGTAATCGGTTCACTTCGATTACCTTTGGTAGCTAGCAAACGCTTAATCGGTAATTTCCCATATTGCGTAATTAACTCACCAGGAAAAACCTTCTTAATTTCGAATCCTTGAGAGTAATAACAGACTTCAGGCTTATGTATCGATAAACTGTCACTCTGATCCCCTCCGTAAGCGACAGAAAGCATAATTCGTTCGCCTTGAGAATTAACATAAGTTCTCGCTAACGTTTGGTTATATATCTTGTCAAGTTTAGCTTGGGTTTCAGCATCTACTTGTAGTGGAATAATTGATTTGTCGATTTGCCAATCTCCAAAACTGACAGGAATCATAGCTTCAAGACTGATTCTTTCCTGCTGATCAGCAATTTTCTGGGTGGGAGTCAAGGCCATAGTAAGTGCACCTGACGACACCATCAATATTCCAATTAAGATATTAATTACTAAAGATTTATTCATTAATCTTCTCCTGATCTACTAATAGTGCCTAAGAAATCTTTCAAAAATAATTTAAATTATTAATAATTAGACATTCCTTACTGGATGAATAACATTGACTGGTTGTACTCGCGCAAAATACTGCAATAATCCATCTACTCCAAGTATCAGTACCAATGCACTAATAAATAAAACCATACCAGCAAACCCATGAAGAAACCCTTGTCCTGCAGCGTCACCATAATGATAAGTAATCAGAGTAAGTACAATAACGCGAATAACATTAGCAGTAAAAGAAATAGGTATTATAAGAATAGCCAAAGTCACATTACGAAAAACTGAAGTATGATTAATAAGATTAAGATAAAATAAACCTAATGCCTCTAGAGTCAGCAATGTTTGTAACCCTGCACAAGCATCGGCTACAAGAAGTTGATACTGGCCAATTTGCAAAATAACACCATTTCTCGCAATAGGATAATTTGCCCAGAATAAAATATTCTCTGCCACATATGAAACTGCCATTTTCATCGGCATAGTAAAGAAACTGACTACAGATCCAGGAAGCGGAATCATAAATAATAGGAAAAACAATGGAAACCACATAATTTTGAGCGCAGCATAACCTCGCTTAATGAGTAAAATTGCTGTGAGCGCCAAAATAAAAGAACCAATTTCCAAGATTAATATTTGTTGAGAGCTCCCTACAACATAAAAAATCAGAGCAACAATTAAAACTAACCACCCCAAGACTGAAGTTGATTGATCATCACTTTCCTCAATCATTGTTTTCCATTTCCGAAATATAAGCCATATCGAAAGGATCAAAATAATCGGCCCATGAGCCTGCTCTTCATTAGTCCATATTCCATTTGCCAAACCATAAAAGGTAGGAATATATAAAGTCAAAACTCCTAAAATGATAGGCCACCAAGCCAATATCCCTGACTTATAATTGTTGAATTGATGTAAAGACATGATTGGATTATCTGCTAAAAATCAATTAATACTGAGCCGACAATTTCAGCGCCGCTATATTTAAGCTGTTCACTCATAGCATTAACGTCATCTAAGCAAGTATTGTTCTTGTGCGCAACTACCAATGCCCCCTCAGTACGAGCAGCAATAGCGAGCGCATCAACTCCATTAGAAAATGCTAATGTATCATAAAGAATAACATCGTATTGACTCGAAAGTTGGTCATTCATTTCATCGAATGAAGAGCGATTAAGTAGCTCCAAAGGATTCGGAGGAAGTGTGCCTGCAGGCAATACCGAAAGATCAACAAAAGAATCTATTTTAGAAATAACCTCTGACACATTAGCACGAGCAACAAGTACATCAGACAAACCTTGCTTATTTTTTAAATTAAAAATCTCATGCTGCTGCGGACAACGTAAATTAGCATCAATTAATAATGTCCGCTCACCAAGTTGAGAAAACACTACGGCAAGGTTAGCTGTAAAAAGGCTCGCTCCTTCTTTAGGATTACAACTAATTATTGTTAGCGCCTTACGTTCAGATGTAAACCAACGTATCATTAATTGGCTTCTTATTGCACGAAAGACTTCAACCTGAGCACCAAAAGGCTGATATGCAACCACCAGTTCTGGCGGATGATTTCCTTGTCCAGGTAATAAATAAGGATAATCAAATTGTTGCGCCAACACTAACTGGATATCTGCCTCAGTAATTAGGCCCAACTTTATTGCTGCATCACCAAAACGCAAACCGCTTTCTTTCTGCAATCGTAAAATACGCTCAGCTTCAACTGGCGTAATTTTTCCCATATCCAACAAAATGTGGCCGATACTAAACTTACGTACTGCAGTTGTATTTGTAGTGATAGAACTGGAATCGCTCAGTTTCTTTGTTTCTAAAGAATCTGGAATGCTCATTTTTTTTCCTTTAAGGCTTTCTGTATCATTCATCTCAGCAAACGAGGCAATGCTAATTGTAAGCGTCTTTGTTTTGGCATGTCCCGTTTTATAATACCAAGCACAGGAGCATGGAGCACATCTACCAAATCCTCTGCGGAACGCACACGTCGATCAATCATCTCTGCAAGTAACCCCGCACCCACTCCCAGCAAAGTGCCCAAAAATGCTGACAGAACCAAATTGAGCAGTACTTTAGGACTATCTGGATTTTCAGGTATCTTTGCTACATCAAGTATAGAAACACTTGATAAGGTGGATTGCCCCTCAAGAGTCGTTTGATTTAAACGTTGCATTGCACTGTTATATGCCTGATGAGCGCCCTCCACATCTCTTTCAAGAATTTGAAGCTCATCTCTCGAACGATTCAATGTAAGGATTTTCTGTTTCTGCTCTTCAAGAGCTTTACTAATCTCGACCTCCTGATTAAGAGCGCTTCTATCAGTAAAACTTATGTGTCTACTCAACTCAGATCTAAGTTTGTCAACTTCTGCTTTTGCCCCAATGTAGCTGGGATGATTCTTTCCCAATTTCTGAGAAATCTCAGAAAACTTTGATTCGGCCTGCGCTAAATTTATTTTTAGATTGTTAATCACCGCGTTTCTAGTAATACTAAGCGCCTCGCTTGTCCGGCTAGCACCGTCAAATTTTGAATCTGCGCCAATCCGATCCGCCTGCGCCACCACCAATTGACTAGCAAGATCATTTAATCGTTTTGTTTCAATATCAAGTCGAGAATCTGCATCAACAATTCCATGTGAGTGTTGATATTCAGTTAGTTTTTTTTGTGCAACTTCCAATCTGTTACGTAATACATTTAGATGATCAGTAAAATAAGATGCTGCCTTCTGCGAAGGCTCCGCCGTGAGGCGTACACTTATTTCTTGATATGCATTTGCAAAAGCATTGGCAATAATGGAAGTAAAAGCAGGATCTGTGCCTTTAAAGCTTATACGAATCACACTACTATCACGCGACGTTTCAATTTCTAAATTATTAAGAAGTAAAGCAGCCAGCCATTCACGCATTCCCAAAGAAGAATTGCTTTGTTTGTGTTGGCTTATAACTGCTTCATTCTGATCAAGCCTTAGTTGATCAACCACCATTAATGCAGTTCTTGAACTTTTAATAATGTCTAATTGCGTAGCCATGTAGCCTGTAATTTGCTGAGGTGACATTATCAATCCAGTAACAGGATCCGCTCCTTTCTGGGTAAGGACCATGACGGCTGTTGATTTGTAACTCTTTGGCATTAGCAAGCTAACCAACAAAGTGGTTGATATCGTCATAATCAGTGTAAAAAGTATCAGTTTATGACGAGCTAATATAATTAGAAAAAATCGAGAAAAGTCCATGCGCACAACCCTAATTCAAGCTTAATTAAGTTACAGTAATTACTTTACAGAATGAATCTAACAACCCTAGTTCAAGTATCAGAACAGACTTTCCTTGATATAAATCACATCGTCAGGCTCCACTAAATCACTCGCTTTAGCAGTTAGGATCTGCAAATTCCCCTCGGTGTCGCGGCGCTGAATCCGTAAGCCACGCTCAGTACCTCGTTGAGTTAATCCACCACCCACTGACAACGCCTGCATAACCGTCATGTTGCGCTCAAGCTTGTAAACCCCGGCTCGTTGCACTTCACCATAGATATAAAAACGAGGCGCTCTCTCAACATAGACAAGATCATCACTTCTTATGTTCAAATCACGAGTCAAATCGCCAGAGCGAATCATCTCCAAAACATCAATTACTTCTTTAGAATATTTGCTACCACCCGAACGAATCAAAGTAATCTGATCTGCCCCATCAGGAACGATGCCTCCCGCCATAGCAAGAATTTCGGTCAATCTGCGTTTACCTTCTATTGGATACCTCCCTTGGTTACGCACATAACCAAGCACTGATACCATTTGACTTTGTAACGATGCGGTAATGATATTCACTTGTGGTTTACGTAAAATATCTTTACTTTCCAGTAGATTAACTATCTTTCTTTCCGTTTCTGACGGCGTTAATCCATCAACAAATATCTCACCCAATAATGGAAAAGTTATGTTCCCGGTCTCACTTACTTTCACTTCCGTAGTCATATCCGGCTGGCCAAAAACAAATATTTTTAATGTGTCTCCAGGTCCCAAGGCACTTTCTTTTTTATCTCCAGCAGCTGCGATTGCATTACCAATGCTCGTTATCCAGAGCATCGCCAAGACCATCATTAATAACTGCCCTTTATTCATTATATTTTTCATTTACCTATATCCCTAATTTATCCTATGTTTAATAGACATATTTAGTTAAGCATAAATAATACTTATTTTAGCCCTGAAATACCCCGCTCAATTGCACTTTCAGTTACTGCTCCAGATGGATTGTTAAAACTATCCAATGCATCAGGAGAAACTATGGGTAATTGATTAACTGGCTTCTCAGCATCGGATTCTGGTCCTTCAGCATTAAGATACTCTATCTTCGCTAAAGCACGTAAACGTGCAATTTCTGCATCTGTTGCTTCTTTATATCTTTGATTGATCAAGAATCTTTCAATCTGAGGTGCTGCAGTTGCTTCTGAAACCGGATTATCCTTAATCGAATTAACTGAAATCAACAAGCTATTTTCTTGTTCATTGATGATAAAAATTGTGCCTTTGCCTTTCTCTCGTAACATAGACGCCAACTGCACTGGCAAATCAGCGCTACTTCGTGTTGCCAAACTACGAGAATAATGAATTTTATTTTTTTCAAGCCAAATTACAACTTCCTCGGCAGTTTTTGCAGTATCTATTATTTTCCTTAACTCTTCACTAATATCTTTAGTTGCAACTCGCACTGTAGTCAAATCGAACTGTTTGCGTTGTGCAAACAGTTCAGGATGTTCCTGGAAATAATCTGCGATCTCAGCTTTAGATGGCTTTGCAAGCTTACTAATGATCCCTTGCAAATACGCTTGCGCGATGACTTGAGCATTTGCTCGCTCACGCGCCTGCATCACCTCCGGTGTGCGATCAAGCTTATTTCTTATTGCTTCATCAACAATCAACTGACGAGCAATAAGTGAGTCTAATAATTGTTTGCTGGCAGCCTCATACTGATCAGCACGAATATTAGTCCGTCTTATTTCATCGTTAAGTTGAAGCATAGTAATCTCGGAACCATTAACACTGACTATTGCTTGTCCGGATTTTTTTGCCTTTGGTTCCTTGTCGCAAGCAGTAAGTGTGAGAACAGTAATAAGCACCACTCCTATTATCGAAATCATCCTTATATGCGCTAATGCCATAGTATTTTCCCTTTTTATTGTGCTGACAATTTCAATCAAGCCATTTATACTCAATACACTAAACAACCAAACTACCCATGGTCCACGGCAAAAATACGTAACATTTCGATTTAAATTACTCTGTTGATATCTTCAACAAGAACCAAAAATTATTTCAAGCTAGCTACGACAATTAAGTTTGAAACTTTAATGCTTGTGACATTCCTTAACAATTTATATTAATATTTATTATTAATCAGATATATATTAATATCTTTTAATGAAAAATCAACAATATTAATTTTTGTTGAAATAACATTACGCAAGTAGCCAAGTCTTAATCGCTTTTATATTTATATTTTTTAATCATTTACGCAAAAGTGCGTAAGCTAAAAATTATAGAGATCAGTCTCTATAAACTACCCCTCCCTTCACACCAAATTTTATCTTGAGTTAATGTATATCTCTATTCTAAGGTTTTTCAGAAATGTTGAACTAATAAACATACAAACTATTATGCCTTATTTTGCTATCCCTATTTAGAATAAGATTTGGTAAGACAACAGGTTAAATGACTTTGAACGGCAGCAAGGTTCAATTGGAATAATAAAAGTAAAATTATAGCAGAGTGTGACTGTCGCAGTATTCACATCATTTTGGATGTAATTTCAACTTGCACTAGATATTAAAAAAATAATACCATGATTTGCTGAAAGGAAATCATGCTGAGAGAATTTTTTGGCATGACCATAACGGTCAATAAGCCAAGATGGACGAAAACCGTATTTTTCATCTGGAAGCAGAAATGTCACGAGAGGAATGAAAGCTTTAGGTACATTCAACTAGATCAACTAGCAAATGTTCAGTTCGATGTATCGTGGCTTATGTGACACATACAAAGTTGCCGTAAACGAAACGAGCATTTTGTACACATGCATTTCGATTCTTGAACCACATCACTTATCAATCGAAAATGAAATCACAAAATATTTTCTCAAAAATTCCTAAAAATTTGAATCATGAAATTTTTGAGCCTTTAATCAAAAACAATGTAGTAACAATTGAAAGAATAATTTCAAAAGGTCAACAAACGTCGTCCTGGTATGATCAGACAAGAAATGAATGGGTCATAGTCCTCAAAGGAGAGGCTGTACTTACTTTTGAAGATCAGACTTCTGTGCAACTTAAAGAAGGAGATTTCATTAACATTCCTTCACATAAAAAGCACAGAGTCTCATGGTCAGACCCCGAAAATGAAACTATTTGGCTAGCTATTCATTATTAATTATTAACAGCACCTGAATACTAAACAACATATCAACTTCATTCTACATGTTTGAAGTTATAGCGTGTTAATAGCACAAAATTATTTAGATGATTGTTTATTATATTTTTGACGGAACTTCTCAACTCTTCCCGCAGTATCTACGATTTTTTGTTTTCCTGTATAAAATGGGTGACAAAGTGAACATACCTCAATATTTAAAGACTTATTCATAGTCGAGTGTGTGTTAAAAACATTACCACAACTGCAAGTTACAGTTATTTCATGATAATCCGGATGAATGTCTGCTTTCATTACCAATATCCTTAATTATTCAACCCCAAGAAGGGAAACTAAAAAGTTGTGTATTATCCTTTAATGTGTGTATCGGTGCAACTATCAGTCTTACCAATATGAATTGAATTAGAAGGACTGTGTGAGCTATGCCCATTTTTCAGTGTATGAAATAAAAGAAAATATATTAGTCTGATGATAAACGCGTACCAGATAAACCGTCAAATTAAGAAAAATGCCGCAATAGCAAGACTTCGGTTCATAACAGCGCTCATTTCTACTCAACTAATTTGTGTTGAATTGCGTATCGAACCAATTGCGCATTATTTTTCATGCCCATTTTTTCAAGAATGCGAGAGCGATAAGTACTGACGGTTTTTACACTGAGCGATAATCTATTGGCAATAGAGGTTAAAGATTCTCCAGACACGATAAGCTTAAAAACATGAAATTCACGATCCGAGAATGTGGTGTGTATTAATTTCTCTGAATCAACGACCGGATTAAAAAGTAGTTTTTCTGCCAGCTCGGGGTTAACATATTTTCCACCCTGGGCAAGACGGCGTACCACATTAATGAGTTGATCAGTTGGGCTATCTTTTGTCATATATCCAGAAGCTCCCGAACGAATTGCCCGAATCGCGTATTCTTCTTCAGGGTACATGCTTAGAACGAGTACACATGAAGATGATTTTACAGATAAAATTCGTTTTAGAATTTCCAACCCATTAATGTCAGGCAGGTTGATATCCAATAAAGTAATATCCCAATCATATTCTCTTGTCTTCTTTATAATATCTTTTCCATCAATCGCCTCAGCAACAACTTCAATGTCATTTGTTTCACTGAAAATTCTTTTAAGTCCATCACGAAACAATGAGTGATCATCCGCAATCAATACCTTAATCATTGATTAACTCTCCATCACATGTGGCGGCTATGACAAGAGGTATCTTAAGCATAACAACGCTACCCTGTAATGGTGTTCCCGATATCTCAAATTTACCGCCATATTGCTGCGTTCTTTCATTCATACCTATGATTCCAAATGACTGAGGATTTAATATTTGCGATTCAGTAATACCCACACCATTATCTTTGATTGTAATGACAACATCATCTTCGTCCTCAAAAAGTTCTACATCAACTTTGGTTGCATTCGAATGACGCGTAATATTGATAAATGCTTCCTGGATAATTCTAAAAATAGTAGTTTCATAGTTTTTATTATGGCAAGACAAATTCGATATCGTTGATTCCAATGTGCAGTCAATATTTTTTCGTTGTTCCAGTTCCCGCACAAGCCATTCAATAGCACCCAATAATCCTAGATTATCCAGTACATTAGGGCGTAAATTTACCGAAACGCGACGAGCAGTTTCTATCGCTTCACCCGTTAACTGATATAGCGATTCGATCCGCTCGTGCATGGGCTCCGCATTTATTTTTTTAGAAAGCCAATCCAGATCCATTCTCAGAACTGTCAAAGTACCGCCAAGAACATCATGAATTTCTCGGCCAATCCTGGTTCTTTCCTCTTCCCGCACATCCTGCAAATGTGCAGTCAATTGACGCAAGTTTTCGATCATCTGTTTACGTTCCGTAATGTCTTCGATCATACATAAATAACATATCTCATCATTAGTTATAGCTTCGAACGGTACAATAAAGATTTCAATCCAAATAATTGACCCATCATGATGCAAAACTCTTTTTTCTAATTTGTAATCAGCAAACCCATTATTTAAGAAGAGGCTAATATCATATTGATAAGATTGAAAATCATCTGGATGAATAATGTCCGTATGATTTATATTAATAAGCTCGTCTACGCACCTACCTACAATGGATGCATACTTCGGATTCACATCGTAGTATCTTCCGGTTTGCAAATTAATCAGCGCAATACCCAAAGGGGCCTTTTCAAAAATGGTCTGAAACCGATTCTGCGCTTTCCTGTTACTTTCCTCGATTCGTTTTCTTTCAATCGAATAACGAATCACACGTGCAAGAACACCTTCAGTAAGACTGCCCTTCACGAGATAATCTTGTGCACCAGCTTTTATCGCTTTAATTGCAAGCTTTTCATCATCCCTAAAAGATAAAACAGCAATCGGTATACTTGGCGCATGTTTCCGCAATTGATTTATTGTTGTAATTCCGTCACTATCAGGCAAGGTCAGATCTGACAAGATTAAATCAATTGATTCTTGCTGAATTAACTCCAGCGCAGAGCTTAATCGCTCGACATGAGTCACTGTCATCTGATCACCCATTGCTTGCTGCAAATCACTCTGAACCAGTATTGCATCAGCTTCATTATCTTCAATTAATAAGATATGGATCCTAGGTGTAAACATTACTACATCAAGGCTCATAGAGTATTGATGTAGAAAACCAATATTCTTTAATAGATTTGGCTATTTTTATACATCCATCAAAATCAACCGATTTCTTGATATAACCATTCGCATGACGATAATATGCAGAGCTGAGATCTTCTTTAGTCGCAGAGGAAGTATAAATAATGACAGGTATGCTTCTTAAATCAAGATCTTCTTTCAACTCCCCTAATACCTCAAATCCATTTTTTCTCGGCATATTCAAATCCAGCAAAATGATATCTGGACGAGGCGCATGGTTATATTGTCCATGTTGCTTCAGATACTCTAATGCATACACACCATCCTCTGCCGCACATACTTCATAATTTCCATCACAAAGTGCAAAAGCTTCTTTAATCAACAAAATATCAGTAGGATTATCGTCAATCATCAAAATGATATTAGGCCCGCCATTATTTTTATAGTGCATTGTGTTTATTATAATTTTGGAATAGTGAAATAAAATGATGAGCCTACACCAGGTTTTGAATTGACCCACACTCGCCCTCCATGATGTTCCACTACTTTCTTGCAGATAGCCAGACCAATCCCCGTGCCGGCATAATCTTTGCGACTATGTAGTCGCTGGAATACCCGAAAAATCCGCTCCAGATATTCTTTTTCAATACCAATTCCATTATCAGACACTGAAAAAACCCACTCACTCTGCTTCTCTTCTACACCAATATGTATTTCCGGTGGCTGGGCTCTTTGAAATTTAAGGGCGTTATTGATAAGATTGGTAAATAACTGAATAAACTGAAAGCGAATTCCTTTTACAACCGGAAGTCGATCATGCGTAATGATTGCACTACACTCGTTGATGGTAACGAATAAATCCGCTTCCACATTGCCCAGTAACAGTTCACAATCAATTTCTACCACATTCTGGCTTGCATTCACCTGCGCATAGGTTAACAAATCATCAATCAGTTGTTGCATTCGTTGAGTGCCTGCTACTGCATGCGAAATCAAATCATTCGCACGCTGATCCAATTGCGCATGACAGTATTTCTTGAGCAATTGTATAAAGCTGTTTATCGCCCTGAGTGGCTCTTGCAAATCATGAGTAACCACATACGCGAACTGTTCCAGTTCATCATTTGATCGTGCTAATTCCGCTACTTGCTTCTCCATCTTTTGTTCCAATTGCTTGTATTCTGTTACCTCGGTCCGTATCGCAACGTATTGATACGGCACGCCGACATCATCAAGAAAAGGTACAATTGTCGTAGCGACCCAATAATACGTTCCATCCTTAGCACGATTCTTAATTTCTCCTTTCCATGTATCGCCTTTAGAAATAGTGTTCCAGAGGTTGAAAAAAAAATCCTTGGAGTGATAACCAGAATTAATAATACGATGATCTTGCCCGATTAGTTCTTCAGGTGAATATTTGGAAACTATGCAAAATCTTTCATTAACATATTTAATTATTCCAAATTTGTCCGTAATCGCTATAATCGCATGCTTATTAAATGCATTCTCAAAAACTCTAGCTTCATCCAGCAACATTCTTTTTGCGTCCAGAAGTTGTTTTTGTTCCAGCCATAAGCCAAGATCATCGGCTATATTCTCTATAAAATTAAGATATTCATTCTCTAGAGAATGCCTAAAACAATGATTTTTATAATATAATCCCACATACCCACAAATCTTACCATTCGTTTTTATCGAAACGGAAAATTTATGTTCTAGCGCGAGTGAAGATTTATCTAGCGTGAAGAATTTTTTATCAATGTCGATAAAAGGAAAAATTTGATCTGATGGAAGCCATATCAATTTCATATGCACTATCAATTTCTTACACAACTCATCAATGCAATCAATTGTCCGCATATCGTGAGAAATTTCGTACAAACATGCCAATTTCCTCCATTCCAATTGATACTTTGTCTCAGTCATATTTACTGACTTCCTCGCAACAAGAAATAGTTTCGGAATAGATTGAGCGTTATAGATTGTAACCGCTGAATTTAATTTAATATCAGATTGGCGAAATCGATCATATATCAAATCAGCATAACTATTAGGGATATGTTTCTTAATCCAGTCAGATTCTTTCAGTAAATTCATTTTTAATTTTATTTACTCAGATACATTAGTTAACCTCGCTTCTCTAAAACTGCATGTATCTATCCTGATTGGATGCACATTTGACAATAATAATATCTGCCTAACAAGTTAAAAGCCATAGGAAAATTCTGATTGTAATATTCCTTATCAAATCCAGCTTTTTGGCCACTATTGGATCACGTCGATCTGTAATTTTACAGAAGAATAACATGTAGTAATATCCGCGCTGACACGTAAGGATAACCCTTACGCGACCAATTAAACTCGGACAACTGTTATCGAACCGCTAAAAACTTAAGAACAATCCAATTTAACCCAAAACAAGCAAACTCATGATTATCCAAGTAATCGGAATAAAACTACTAAGCATTTAATATTAGGCTGAGATGAGCGAAAAAAAAACGCCTAATTTATGCCTATTAAATGAGTATTTTGAGTTCGCTTTATTATGCCGTAACGGCAACGCAAGTTGTTTTATCGATTACAATATCGGAACAACTAGAATATGGCCAAAAATATCAATAAAAATGTTTGAAACAACTATCCCCTTGTACACAAAACCTTACGAAGCGCCATCGTGGCTTCCTGGTGGAAATATACAAACACTTTATCCTTACTTTAACAAACCAGCACCACTGTTTACATATCGGCGCGAACGTTGGGAACTCGAAGATGGTGACTTCGTAGATGTTGATTGGACCCATGGATCTGAGAATTCACCCTTAGTGATATTTTTCCACGGCCTTGAAGGTGGATCTTCAAGCCATTATATTCTTAGCATGATCAACAACTTAAATACTCACGGCTGGCACAGTGCAGTCATTCATTTTCGCGGTTGCTCCGGTATACCAAACCGGCTATCTCGCGCTTATCACGCCGGTGATTCCACTGAAATCGACTGGATGCTGCGACGTATTACCAATCAAACACAAATAACAAACTCAAACCGACCGGTTTATGTGATAGGTGTCTCGTTGGGTGGCAATGCGTTACTAAAATGGTTGGGCGAGCAAGGTGAACGTGCAAGCGATCTTGTGACAGGGGCCGCAACCATCTCCGTGCCACTTGACTTAGCTGCTGCCGGTTCGGCTCTTAGTAAAGGCTTTAATCAAGTTTATACACGCCACTTCTTGGATACCCTAAAAAATAAGGCGTTTGATAAATTGGAGCAATTTCCCGATCTATTTGATGCCAAAGCCCTCAAGAAATGCGCATCAATTTATGATTTTGATAATCTGGTTACAGCACCGCTGCATGGTTTCCGCGATACCGATGAATATTGGCAGCAATCCAGCAGCAAACAATGGCTGCCTCATATTAAAGTACCGACTTTAGTGATTAATGCTCGCAACGATCCTTTCATGCCAGCATTTGTGCTACCTAATCAAAATGAGGTATCTGCGGCTGTGACATTGGAATTTCCCGAAGAAGGCGGCCACGCCGGATTCATGCAAGGTCCGTTTCCAGGAAAATTGGATTGGCTGCCAAAGAAAATACTCAGTTTCTTTTATTATCGATGCCAGCATCATTTTTCAGAAAAAACGAGTGACGAAAGCGTTCTCTACATTCCCGGTTAGCGGTATTTTGACCCGATGACCACTGCCAGGTGCAATCTGTACCGGACGCCCGGCGGAATCCAACATGTGTGACAGCTCGACCACTTGATTACCAGTAGGGTGAATGATTTCAAGACGATCCCCTACCTGAAAGCGGTTCTTCACCAATATTTCAGCCATGCCGTTAACTGTATCAAAACCAGTAATGTCGCCAACATATTGACTGCGATTGGATTCAGAATGTCCGCGCAAATAATTTTGTGTTTCATGCGTATTATGCCGCTGATAAAAACCACTGGTATAGCCACGATTAGCCAACCCCTCCAGCTCACCTAATAAAGTAGGATCAAATGGTTTGCTAGCTACGGCATCATCAATCGCCTTACGATAAACCTGCGCTGTGCGTGCCACGTAATATAGCGATTTGGTACGACCTTCAATTTTCAATGAATCAACGCCGATCTTGACCAGTCGCTCGACATGCTCTACTGCGCGCAAATCTTTGGAATTCATAATATACGTGCCGTGTTCATCCTCCATAATCGGCATTAACTGACCAGGCCGCTCTTTTTCTTCAATCAGATACACTTGATCAGCAGCAGGATGGCGGGTAACCGGGCCACATCCATTGGTCATACTCGATTGTTCGGATTGTTGCATCGCTTGGCCAAAATCAAAATCAATTTTTCCAATTTCCTGAATATCACCGCTTGAATTTTCCTCAGCAGATTTCACTTTATAATCCCAACGACATGAATTAGTGCAGGTGCCTTGATTCGGATCACGGTGATTAAAATAACCAGACAGCAGGCAGCGCCCAGAATATGCAATGCACAGTGCACCATGCACAAAAACCTCAAGTTCCATATCAGGGCAATAATCGCGAATTTGCGCCACTTCATCCAACGATAATTCACGCGACAAAATCACACGTGTCAATCCTATTTTTTGCCAAAACTTAACGCCCATATAATTGACCGTATTAGCCTGAACCGACAGGTGAATTGGCACATCCGGCCATTTTTCGCGTACCATCATGATCAATCCCGGATCAGCCATAATCAGTGCATCCGGTTTCATCGCAATGATCGGAGCCATATCATCCAAGTAAGTTTTAATTTTGGCGTTATGCGGCATAGCATTGCTTGCTACCAAAAACTTTTTCCCTAAAGCATGTGCTTCCGTGATGCCAGTTTTAATCTGTTCCAAAGCAAAATCATTGTTACGCGCGCGCAATGAATAACGCGGTTGTCCTGCATATACTGCATCGGCACCAAACGCATAAGCGATTCGCATTTTATCCAAGGAGCCAGCAGGAAGGAGAAGTTCGGGTGATTTCAACATAATGTAAAATAGCGCTCAACTGTATTAATGACAAAAACATCGCAGATCCTAATTGTAACATCATGCCCATCAAATCAGCTTTTATTCATTTACGAATGCACAGCGAATATTCCATTCTGGATAGCACAATTCGCATCCATGAAGTCGTTACAAAAGCAGTGGCTGATCAAATGCCCGCTTTGGCGCTAACCGATCTTGCCAATCTTTTCGGTTTAGTTAAATTTTACCAAACATCGTACAAAAACGGGATTAAGCCGATCCTAGGGTGTGATATTTGGATTGCTAATGAATCCGACCGAAGCAAGCCAATCCGACTGTTACTACTATGCCAAACACACGCCGGCTATTTACTATTATCCCGTCTGTTGTCACGCGCCTACCGCGAAAACCAATTTCAAGGCAGGGCTGAAATCAGAGAATCGTGGATGCAGTCCAGTGAGTGGGGCACGGAAGGACTCATTGCTTTGTCCGGCGGCCGTTTAGGTGACATCGGATTATCCTTGTTACAGAATAACGTATCACAAGCTGAAACTCAGGTACAAAAATGGGCTGATCTGTTTCCCGATCGTTTTTATCTTGAATTGCAGCGTGATGGTCATGCTAATGAAGCAGGACTGATCCAGCACTCGCTTGCGCTGGCCAGGAAATTCAATTTACCTGTCGTAGCCACGCAAGCGGTGCAATTTCTCAATATGGAAGATTTTCAAGCACATGAAGCGCGTGTTTGTATCGCCGAAGGTTATGTCTTGGAGGACAAACGTCGACCAAGAAATTTCACTGAACAGCAATACTTCAAAACTCAAGCCGAAATGATGCAATTATTTGCCGACATTCCCGATGCACTGGCAAATACAATCGAAATTGCCAAACGCTGCAATCTTGTATTGGAATTGAATGTAAACCGACTTCCATTATTTCCCACACCTAATAATGAAAGCCTGGATCAGTATCTGCGAAACCAGGCTGAAATAGGTTTGATAAAGCGTATGACAAGCTTGTATCTTGATGCAGAAATGCGTGATGGAAAAATGACCAAGTATCAATCCCGTCTTGAATTTGAGGTCAATACCATTATCCAGATGGGATTTGCTGGATATTTTCTAATCGTCGCCGACTTTATTAACTGGGCCAAACATAATAATGTTCCAGTAGGACCGGGGCGCGGCTCTGGAGCAGGTTCATTAGTAGCCTATTCACTGGGAATCACCGATCTTGATCCTTTACGTTATGATCTATTATTTGAGCGTTTCTTGAATCCAGAGCGTGTCTCTATGCCTGATTTCGACATCGATTTTTGCCAGGACCGACGAGAATTGGTGATCGAGTATGTCAAACAACGCTACGGAACTGGAAAAGTCTCTCAAATTGCCACATTTGGCACAATGGCTGCCAAGGCCGTAATTCGCGATATCGGCCGGGTTATGGATTTACCGTATAACTTTGTCGATCAGCTCGCCAAACTGGTGCCGTTTGAGATTGGCATGACTTTAAAAAAAGCACGGCAACTTGAACCCCAACTCAATCAGCGAGCCGAGGTAGAAGAAGACGTTCGCAATTTGCTGGAATTGGCAGAAAGCCTTGAGGGTATTACACGCAATGTTGGTATGCACGCCGGAGGCGTACTCATCGCCTCGAGCGAAATTACCGATTTTTGCCCGATCTATTGTACGGAATCTGGCGATTCTGTCATCAGCCAATTGGATAAGGATGATGTCGAAAAAATCGGTCTGGTAAAATTTGATTTTCTTGGACTGCGCACGCTGACGATCCTAGATCGAGCCGTTGGTTATATCCGTCAGCTACATCCAAACGCCGAATCCCCGGATGTTCAGACTTTTTCGCTGACAACGCTGCCGTTGGATGATGATGCCACTTACGCATTGATGCGCAAAGGAAATGCGGTAGGCATTTTTCAATTTGAGTCGCGCGGTATGATTGATCTGCTGCAGAAGGCAAAGCCGGACCACTTTGAAGACATCATCGCACTGGTCGCGTTATACCGCCCCGGCCCGATGGATCTGATTCCAGAATTTATCGATCGCAAACACGGCAGAAAGCAGATTGAATATCTGGATCCACGCCTGGAATCAATTCTGGGACCGACCTATGGCATCATGATTTATCAGGAACAAGTCATGCAAATTGCGCAAGTTATCGGCGGATACAGCCTCGGCAGTGCCGATTTGCTGCGCCGTGCGATGGGTAAGAAGAAAGTCGAAGAAATGGCTCAACAACGTGATATCTTCGTCACCGGCGCAGTCAACAATGGCCTTAGCCAAGATAAAGCCTCTGAATTATTCAGTTTAATGGAAAAATTCGCCGGTTACGGCTTCAACAAATCACACGCTGCCGCTTATGCACTCATCGCGTTTCAAACAGCCTATCTAAAAGCGCACTATCCAGCTGAATTCATGGCCTCGTGTTTGTCTGCAGATATGGATGACACTGATAAAGTACATATTTTCGTTGAGGACAGCATCGCCAACGGATTAAGAATCCTGCCACCCGATCTCAATCTTTCCGACTATCGTTTCATCCCTGTCGATGGCAAAAACATTCGTTTTGGTCTAGGTGCGGTCAAGGGTACCGGAGAATCTGCGGTCAATTCAATCATCACAGTGCGCGAACAAACAGGACCATTCACTGATTTATTTAATTTCTGCAACCGTGTCGATCGGCGTATCGCCAATCGCCGCGTGATGGAGTCGCTAATCCGCGTCGGTGCGTTTGATACCATCAATTCCAACCGCGCCAGTTTAATGGCCTCAGTCGGTCTTGCCATCGAATCCGCCGAGCAAATAAACCAATCTTCCAATCAAATTAATTTATTCGGTGAAGCAAACCACGAATCCCAGATGCAATTGCAACTGATCCAGACAGAGCCATGGCCCGAACGGGAAAAACTGCGTCAGGAGAAAATCGGCTTGGGTTATTATTTCAGTGGTCATCCGTTTGACACCTATGCATCCGAACTGAAACGCTTCATTCGTACCCGGCTCGACCGACTGAATGCGCAACGCGAACCGCAATTGCTCGCTGGCATCATTCATTCAATTCGCACACAAATGACACGTCGCGGCAAGATGGCCATCATCAATCTGGATGATGGCAAAGCACGAATTGAGCTGATTATTTTCAACGAACTCTTCGATGCCAATCGCACATGGTTAAAAGAAGACCAGCTACTAATCGCGGAAGCGAAAATAAGCATGCGCGGATTCAACGAAAGCGAAAACGATGAGGTAAGAATTACCGCTGAACAACTATATGACCTTGCCGGCATCCGTACACGCTTTGCCAAGCAGGTAAAAATTCACTGTGAACCTTCCACTCTCGAGCAGACATCCGGTCTCAAAACACTACTAACACCGTTCTCCACACAAGCACAAAAATCCCGTGCAGATTACTGTTCGGTAATACTCGTCTATCACAATGAATTTGCCAGCAGCGAGATTGAATTAGGAAATGACTGGCGGGTCTTTCTGCATGACGATTTATTACAATCGTTAAACACAAATTTTAAAACCAGGAATATTGAAATAATCTATTGAGAAATATGGGTATATTTATTTATTCAATCCAAATGAATTCAGAGATTAATCTCAGCTAAACGCCTACAAATTATGGCGTGCGTCTAAAAAAATGATGGTCGTGTTTGACCCTAATATCGTATTATTTACACAAAAGATTAAATGTATGGATAAATATCAATCAAAAGAAGGAAATGTGCTGTGAATACAGTTTTTCAGCAAGAACAGAAGCCAAAATCAAGATCAAGAATCTTATCGCTGTGGAAGCGTATAAAAAATACACTCTTGATATTTTCCTTTCTTGGCCTCCTATCACTGAATATTGCTACGCTCGTTAATGACGAATTATACACCGCTGCCTTCCGCGCCTTGACTTCTGTTTTGAAGCATGCCTTGGGACCTACGCTGACTGATCAACTGATAAGTCATAGTCCGACAATCCAGAGAGAAAACGATGTACGTATTGCCACAAAGAAATTGAGTGATATAAATAAAACCTTGATAAGGGAGGAAGAAATACTAACCAAGAAAAATAAGAGGCTGACAAAAGACAATGGAGTGCTGACTAAAAATAACAAGACACTGATTAAAGATAAGGAGATATTGACCGAAGCTAATAAGGTATTGAAAGAAAATCATGCTAAGTTAATATCTGGATCTGCCAGAAAATCGGCTGCTGTTCAAAAAGTCTCACAGCGCATAGCTTCTCGATCAATTGCAGGAGCAACACGAAATATTGCATCCCTTCCAGGCGAAACTATTCCAATATTAGGTACGACACTAATAATTGGTGTAACCGCATGGGATATATTGGATTCTTGTGAAGATTTAAAAGACCTTAATAAATTAAACAGTGCGTTTAAGCATCCGCTTGAAGATCAGGATGTGGTATGCGGCATAGAAATACCAACAAAAGAAGAAGTAATGGCTGAAGTGAAGGAAAATTGGAGAAAGGCATATAAGAATGCAGCAATAGAAATAAATAAAATTGAGGAACGAGTTCCTGAAATACCACCGATGATGACATGGAGTGAGATTAGAAATGCGACTCAAGGGATATTTTCCGATTTCTTTTGATTAAACTCGTGTAAGACGTAATCAATATTGCTTCGAATGTTCAAATTCGAGAAACTTGAGCTGACTCTGATTTTTCGAGCCTCCGATACCATGAATTCTACTTTTTGCAACTTACAATCCCCCTTATTTTCTTGACAAAATGTGCAGCATCTCTATAATCCACCCTTTGTTTCTGAAGTGATTCAGTCATACAGTAACATCATAGTGCGGGAATAGCTCAGTGGTAGAGCACAACCTTGCCAAGGTTGGGGTCGCGAGTTCGAGCCTCGTTTCCCGCTCCATTTTCAAATGAAAATGATACTTATTAAATGTTATTTTATCACCGGAATTCGAATAGTCTATTATAGGCTTTTCCCATAAGATTCACAGCACACTGTAAATCATGCAATAATGGCGGGGTGGCAGAGTGGTCATGCAGCGGCCTGCAAAGCCGTCTACGCCGGTTCGATTCCGACCCCCGCCTCCATTGATATAAAATTTCTATCGCCCGGGTGGTGAAATTGGTAGACACAAGGGACTTAAAATCCCTCGGGCCTAAAACGCCCATGCCGGTTCGATTCCGGCCCCGGGCACCAGAAATCAATAAGTTACGTGATAAATCTTGTGCCAGAAAAGTATAATCTATTCCGCAAAAATAGACTTGTTCCGCAATTACGTGTAGAAATCTTCGTGGCCATGCCAATTTCTTTCAATTTTCTTCGTAATATTGACTCCAATATTTGATCTGGTTTTGTGGTCTATCCTGGCTATCCAAGGTGGAACAACTCATTCTCGGATCTGTAAGATTAATTCATTCATCAGCACCCTGCCCTGTCGCATTTTTTGATGCACTGCAAATGTTTAAAGTAGACGAGCTGACAAAATGTCCGCCTTTCTTTCGCCCACATCGATCGCAATACCTGCAGCATTGATTGCCGTTAAAGTATATTCAATTGCATTCTGGATCGATGATAGATTGAGATCCACTTCGGTTGTTCTAGGATCATCAAGGATGGACCAGAAATCATCGATAAGCGCATCTGATGCCCTTAGTTCCTTGGCTTTGACACGTTCCGGCGATGTAAAAAGTAATTTAAACTTTATTACGCCAACTGTTTGAAAAACTTCCGTTTCCGCGCTATTGCTAGATTCACCGGCAGACCAAACATCATCGGCAAATACCCAACCGGCCTCAACATTACTCGGAACCTCCTCAAATTGCGCAGCAATATCAGGATGGAAATATTCAGCCGGATCGCCATCAACAACGTCAACAGCTACATTATTAACCAATCTCGCAAATTTACTCATTAATTAGCCTCACTTTTTGTTCTGTATTCACCGCACCACCCGCTATCAAGCATTACCGGAAAGTGCGAATAAACTTGATCTCCAACAGCAACTGGAACGGCTGGATATCTACGACAAAGCCCCATTCCCTCGTCAGTTGCCAGGAAAAATCGGCATGATTTGCAGTTTTCTTCCATTGTTACCACTCAATGATAACCATACCTTGACCGCCAGCGGCGCCAGTTGCACCGGAAGAATTTCCGCCGCCACCGCCACCAATTCCACCTTTGCCGCCGCCATTAGCCGATGAACCTCCACCACCTCCGCCGCCAACACCTCCATCGCCTCCTGTTGTGCCTCCAGAATTATAGCCTCCACCTGCACCGGGACCGCCTTTGCCGCCGTTATTAGCCGCCGATCCACCACCGCCAGTAAAACAATCAAAAGGAAATCTAATTGTTGCTCCGATTGGATTTATTCCGCCAGGACCGGATGTTGTGAGCGCTCTTACTCCAGATATATCAGCGCCGCCGTCACCAGTTAATATAAGACTGCTAAATGGACTGGCTCCGCCGGATGAGGCAGCACCCGTGCTTCCTCCTCCCACCGCTCCGCCGCCCGATCCAGCACCGGCAAATGACGAACCTCCTTTTCCAAGCTGAGATCCAGCGCCACCGCCGCCGCTTCCTGCCTGCGCCCCGGACGATCCACCACTAGCCTGGAAATCACCTCCGGTTCCTGTTCCACCTGCCGCCGAAGTTGTTCCTGCACTAGCCGCCCCACCGGTTGCTGATATCAGAGAACTGAATGAGCTAGTCCCGCCAGCCGTGGGTGAGGCTCCGCCAGCACCACCGGCTCCGACAGTAACTGCGTAACTATTTCCAATAGTGAGATCAAATTCGCCATGAACGTATCCTCCGCCGCCGCCACCGGCGCCTGAATCTCTACCTCCGCCGCCGCCACCAACTACACGAACACGCACCCTTGCGGCAGGCGCAACAAAATTACCTGATGCACCAAAAACTTGCCACAATCCATTCCCGAACTCGCCCATGTATCCGGCGCCAACGACTTTAGTCGCACTAACAGGGTTGCTCGCCGCTGCAGGGCTACCGCCACCGCCACCACCCTCACCACTTAGAAATCTCATCTTATGCAACCTCCTCAAAAGCTGTTACTCGCGCAATGCAGGTCGCGGTATCGGCAAACAGAACAATTCTTTCTCCCGGACCCACAATTTCACCGGTTAACTTATAAATTCCATGAGCCGGTATTATCATATTCTCATCTTCTATCAAGTCAGCAGTGGTTGGAGTTGCTGACGTGGAGATAAAAACCTTCAAATGCGAAGAAACAGCACCATTATTTACAACGTTAATGCTGCAGGTTCGCACCGTTCCCGCTGGCGTCGCGCCGGTATCCCGGTTTGAGCCGTTGGGCAGCGTGCCTGACCATACTTTT
>NZ_PXXU01000050.1 GCF_003011925.2 Nitrosomonas supralitoralis | reverse complement strand
GTAGCAAAAGCATATGCCAATCGTTGTGTCATAAACAGATACCCATTGTCATAGTGTGATCGTTCAGTGGGAATTACATCCGCGCTTTTTCTGTTTCTGAACCCAAATATCAACTTCAATACAATTTTGAATCACGCAATTTTCAGTATCAATGCATAATAAATTGGTTGAATGAAACTTGCGGATTAACCTGAACTCTTAAACAGGAAAATATGCTGTGAGCCACTCTTTGCTTTCGTTTCTAGCGTTCTTGCCACTTCTGCTGGCTGCGGTACTGCTGGTTGGATTCAACTGCCCTGCGCGGCGCGCAATGCCGCTAACGTTTGTTGTAACCGTTATGATTGCACTGATTGTCTGGGAAATGCCGGTCAATCGAGTGATCGCATCAACTCTACAAGGCTTGATTCTAACCGTATCTATTTTATGGATCATTTTTGGCGCGATACTACTGCTCAATACGTTGAAACATTCCGGTGCCATTAGCACGATCAGGCATGGTTTTTCCAACATCAGTCCAGATCGGCGCGTACAAGTCATTATCGTAGCCTGGTTGCTCGGCTGTTTTGTTGAGGGCGCTTCGGGATTTGGCACGCCTGCGGCTATTGTCGCACCTTTGTTAGTCGCTCTGGGTTTTCCAGCGCTGGCGGCAGTGATGGCGGGAATGATGGTGCAATCCACGCCGGTATCGTTCGGCGCCGCAGGTACGCCGATTGTCGTTGGCGTAAGTGGTGGACTAGACCAGACAGGCATCACCGAACAATTAATCGCGGCAGGCTCCGATTGGGAAGATTTCTATCGCTTGATTTCAAGTGAAGTTGCCATAATTCATGCTATGACCGGTGTATTGATGCCACTGCTGATGTGTATGATGTTGACCCGTTTTTTCGGACGCAACCAATCCTGGTTGGAAGGACTTGCGATCGCCCCTTTCGCTATTTTTGCCGGACTCGCTTTCGTTGTTCCTTACGCATTGGCAGGCATATTCCTTGGGCCGGAATTTCCATCGATCGTTGGCGCACTGGTCGGATTGATCATCATCGTTCCTGCGGCCCGAGCCGGTTTCCTGATACCCAAACAATACTGGGATTTTCCTGCCGCCAAAGATTGGCCGACAGAATGGATCGGCAGCATCGAAATCAAGTTGGAAAATTTGACAGCAAGATCCACTGTTACGATGTTATCGGCCTGGCTGCCCTACGCATTGCTGGCAATCTTGCTGGTTCTGTCGCGGATAAACATTGATGTGAAAACGTTATTAAGCCATCATCTGGGATTCAATTGGATCGATATATTGGGTGAAGAAGCCATTTCCGGAAGCATCGAATTCTTATATTCACCCGGAGGCATTATGATGTTCGTGGTTTTGGCGACATTTTTTCTGCATCGCATGCAATTCAGTGAGATTAAAGCCGCAGTCAGGGAGTCTTCGCGTACCCTGCTCGGAGCCGGATTCGTGCTGATTTTTACCGTGCCAATGGTACGTATTCTAATCAATTCCGGTGTCAATCCGACAGATCTGCCAGCAATGCCCCAAGTGATGGCACAGTGGGTTGCCGGTAGCGTGGGGAATATTTATCCATTTTTCGCTCCTGCTGTCGGTGCACTGGGTGCGTTTATCGCCGGGTCCAATACCGTATCAAATTTAATGATGGCGCAATTTCAGTTTGATAGTGCGCGATTGATCGGTGTATCCAGCGCCTTGCTGGTCGCCGTGCAAGCGGTGGGTGCCGCTGCCGGCAATATGATCGCCATCCATAATGTGGTTGCAGCGTCGGCCACAGTTGGTTTGTTAGGTCGTGAAGGAATCACCATCCGCATGACCATCATTCCAACGTTATACTACTTGATCGCAGTTGGCGTCATCACGTTGATTGCAATCCATGCCTTGGGTATAACCGACTCCCTCATGTAAATCAAAATGGCTGCAGGTGAATTGATTTGAGAGATATTATGACCAAATTAGTAACACATTCGATTCAGAACTGGTATTTATTATCGAAAAAAACATAAGCGACAGATAAGCTGCTGGCCTTGATAAATTAATTTTAGCTCCACTCTATAGTCCGCTAAAAGATATTCTGGAGCAGGAAGAAAACTCACTCACACCATTTCTTCTATACTATGCGTGATTATTAAAATAAATTTCTTTCATCTACTATTATTAGCGCTATGGATTTATTGACTCAAGGATTGCTAGGCGCCACGATGGCTCAATCGGGTGCGAAACAACAGGAAACACGGATGGCAACCGGTATCGGTTTTCTGGCGGGTATTGCAGCGGATATTGATATTCTGATTCAATCTGAGAATGATCCGTTGCTGAATATTGAATTTCACCGCCATTTTACCCATTCGCTGTTTTTTGTGCCGCTGGGTGCCTTGGTTGTTGCGCTGCTGTTGTGGCCTTTTTTGCGCAAACGTTTACCTTTTGCTCGCTTGTATCTATTTGCTTTTCTCGGGTACTGTTTGAGCGGTGTGCTGGATGCGTTTACCAGTTATGGCACACATCTGTTATGGCCATTGAGCGATGAGCGCGTAGCGTTAAGTATTATTTCGGTATTGGATCCAGCTTTCACTATGATTCTGCTGATCGGCGGGATGGTGGCATACAGGAAATACAGTCATAACGCTGCCCGTGTCGGATTGATGTTCGCAGCGGTCTATTTGTCGTTTGGCTGGATGCAGTTGCAACGCGCAGAAACTGTCGCTGAATCACTGATTGCAGAAAGAGGGCATCAAGCAGAGCAATTGCTGGTAAAACCAACGCTTGCCAATTTGCTGTTATGGCGCTTAGTTTACGAGTATGAAGGCAAATTGTATGTGGATGCGATTCGCGTCGGGTTATTCTCTGAACCTCGCATTTATCCGGGAGAATCCATTGAAAAATTTGTTATGGAACGTGATTTGAGTGCACTACCGGCGTCTTCGGTACTGGCGCAGGATATTGCACGTTTCAGCCATTTTTCTGCGGGACTGTTGGCAATTCGCCCTGAGCAGCCGAATGTGCTCGTTGATGTACGCTATTCGAATTTACCAATGACGCTAGCGCCGCTATGGGGTATTGAGATAGATTCGGAGCAGCCGGATCAGCACGCAAAGTATATGCTTTATCGCGACTCATCCAGTGCTACGCGCGAAAAATTTATCACTCTGCTGCTGGGCGAGCATTTATTAGACTAAACAGATTGCCGTGAATCATCGAAAAATAAATTAATCCCTCGTTATATCTGCTTATTTGCTCCATCAATATTGCGCCGCAAATAGTTTTTCAACGAATGAAATGAATTTTTCCCAGTTAAAGGCATTCATCAATTGTATGTTTGAAAAAATAACATGACTCGATGGCTTACGCACCTTTTCCTTGGCATTGTGGTTGGCTCGGTGGGAGTCATTGTTCATCTATCTCCTGCAGGGTTATGGATGGAAGAGAAATTTGGCTTGTACGGGTTATTTCATGTGCGCGGAGCAATAACAGCACCTGATAATGTCGCTGTCGTTGCAATTGACCAGCCATCCGCATCCCGGCTTAATTTACCCATGACTCCGCGATTATGGCCGCGCGATTTGCATGCACGGCTTATCGAGCAGTTAACCCAGGCCGGAGCACGCACCATTGTATTTGATCTTATTTTTGATACGCCCAGTACAATAGCTGAGCATGATGAGAAACTGGCGTTTAGCATGAAAACAGCGGGGAATGTCGTGCTGGTGGAAAGATTGGTCTATGAAGATACTGCGTTTTTCGCAGGTGCAAGCGAACAAAATTATAGTCGGGTTGTTAAGGAAGGATCTATTCAACTCCTGCCACTTATTGCTGATGCGGCTCAAGCTCATGCGCCTTTTCCGTTACCCAAGATGGATAGGGTCAATAATTATTGGGTTTTTAAAACTGATGCCGGCGATATCCCTACGCTACCAACTGTCGTTTTACAAATCTTTGCACTACCGGTTTATGAGGATTTTGTCAGGTTATTGCGGACTATTAATCCAGCTTATGCAGCGCAGCTGCCAATTAAGGAAGATGCATCAGATATTGAAGATTTAATTTTTACCCTGCGTGATCTCTTCCTCAATACGCCTGGTCTTGTACGTCATTTGAAAATTGAACTCAATCGCGATGCTAGTATGAATTCCTCCCAAAGAAATATTCTCCACGCATTTCTAGATGTATATTCAGGAGACGACATACGTTATTTGAATTTTTATGGCCCTCCACGCAGCATCAATACCATACCCTATCATCAAGTCTTGTATCCTGATGAGAATGAGGTTGCCAGACAATCAAGACCAATGAATTTTGAGAATAAGGTTGTATTTGTCGGATTCTCTGCAGCCACTCAACCGGAACAGGATATTGTCCGGGATGATTATCACACCGTTTTCTCAAATCCAGATGGGCTTTACATTAGCGGTGTCGAAATTGCGGCAACTGCTTTTGCCAATTTACTGGAAAACAAATCCATCAGACCGTTCCCTCAAATGGGTAGCTTAGGCATTTTATTTTTAATAGGCCTCGGTTTGGGCGTGATTTTTATGATCTTACCTAATCAAGGCGCGGTCGTGGCCAGCTTTGTCCTGATTTTTCTCTATGCAGGAAGTGCCTATTACTTTTTCAAGGAAATCAGTATCTGGTTGCCTCTCATCACCCCGGTTTTTTTGCAGTTGCCGATGGCTCTTTTTGGCGCAATATCACTCAAATATTTTGAAGAAAAACTTGAAAGCCAGCAATTAAAGAAAGCTTTTGGCTATTTTCTCCCTGATCGTGTCGTTAATGATATTGTAAGAAACTCAGGGGCCATGACATTAAATAATCAACTCGTGTATGGTGCCTGCCTTGCTACGGATGCCGAATCATATACCGCGCTTGCAGAGAAGATGGAGCCGCAACAACTCGGTCGATTAATGAATAGTTACTACGCTGTTCTATTTGACCCCGTCAAGCAGCATAATGGTACGGTTTCTGATGTGGTTGGTGATGCCATGCTGGCCATATGGGCCAAAACTTCCGCTAGCACCGACTTACGAAAGGATGCTTGTCTCGCGTGCCTGGATATCGCTGCCGCCATTGAACGCTTTAATCTCACTGCTAATCAGCCACGATTACCCACCCGCATGGGATTGCATTTCGGTGAAATGTTACTAGGCAATATCGGCGCACTGCATCATTTTGAATACCGCGCGGTTGGAGATATCGTCAATACCACTAGCCGTATCCAAGGCGTGAATAAATACCTGGGCACTCATTTGCTGGTATCGGGAGAAGTAATCACGGGTTTAGATGAATTTCTGGTCCGCCCATTGGGAGATTTTCTCCTGACTGGAAAATCTACCCCCGTTAACTTGTTCGAGCTTGTCACGCACAAGCAATCAGCCAGTCAGTTACAATTGTGGCTGTGTGATACCTTTTCCTGCGTGTTAAGGGCTTATCAGAACCAGCAATGGACTGAGGCTTGCGATGGTTTAAATGAAATTCTGAATCTGGTCCCAGGGGACGGTCCTTCGAAGTTTTTTTTAGACAATTGCAAGAAATATAAATTAGCACCCCCAGACGATACATGGAATTCAATCATATGCATTGAATCCAAATAATCGTAAAATTTTCACCCCCAAGAACTATTTTGAGTTTTGCGTTCGAACTACATTTTCTTGTATGCATGCACACACTGGATAGTGTGCAATTTGTTTTCATAACACCAATATTCAATATTAATCGCCAGGTTATATCGCAATCTGGCGGCCGGGTTATTTCTTTCGTATAATCAAATCACTGTTAGAATCAGGGTTGCGAATACAAATTTCTTACGACTCTAGGCTACGCATTAGAATGCATTCCAGAATACGGAACCACCACAAAACATAATAATGAAAATGTCCCGGAGAGTTGAGTCTGATTATAGATGCCGGGATGCGTCGGCAATCTTACAATTAGTAATTCTTTTCCTGATGTTCCTGGGCCATATGAATAGCGCACATGCGACTGGAGCTTGCGAGTCTGAAGTAGGTCGGCTTATTTCAGTCCAAGGAATCATCGAATTACGCCGTGCCAATGAACAGACCTGGAGAAAAACGGCATTGCATAGTGTTGTTTGCCTCGGAGATAGTGTTCGCGCTCGCTCGCACAGCCGGGCTGCACTGTTGTTAAACAATGCCAGTGTGGTACGACTGGATCAAAAAACAAGCATGACATTTCCCAAACCAGAAAACAACAGCGCGACCTTATTACTGGAATTATTTGCCGGTGCAATCCATATCATTACCCGCACACCTAAGCCATTTAAAGTTAGAACCCCTTTTCTTACCGGTGGTGTTGAGGGTACTGAATTTTTAGTGGGTGTTGATGAATATAGTACGCAACTGATCCTGTACGAGGGGAAAGTGACGGCCACTAATGATCTGGGAACTATTGTATTGGCCAATCATGAAGCGGCTATAGCTAGTCGAAACAACGTCCCGAAGAAAATAAATCTTATTAATCCAACAGATGCCGTTCAGTGGGCTTTGTACTATCCGGCCATTATCAATGTTCAACTCGAACAGTTAACAACATCACTATCTGCACTGCCGGAATTAAAGCAATCCATTGAATTCTACTGGCAAGGAAAAGTTTTTGAAGCATTATCCCAACTTGATAACATTGAATTACCGTATTACCCTGATAATCTTATGCTATACCGGGCCAGCCTTTTATTGACAGTCGGTCAGGCCCAGGAAGCCAAAACAATGATTGAGGAAGTGCTCGTGAAACAATCCGGCAACAGTGATGCATATGCATTACTGGCCTTGATCGCGGTTGTACAGAATGCCAAAGAGCATGCGCTTGAATTAGCTACGCACGCAAACGCATTGAATGCAAGATCTGCATCAGCGAAACTTGCGCTTTCTTATGCGCAACAAGCATATTTTGAAATCGAACAAGCGTTGGTGAGTGTTCTGAAAGCGGTAACGATAGAGCCGGAAAATGCTTTAGTATGGACAAGACTTGCTGAACTGCACATGTCTGTTGGTGATCTGGACCACGCGCTTGAAGCAGCACAACAAGCAGTCAATTTAAACCCTGATATTGCCAGAACACAGACGGTTCTTGGCTATGCACATTTATTGCAATTTCGTACTCAACTCGCGCAAACTGTTTTCTCCCATGCCATTTTGTTGGATCAGACGGACCCTTTGCCAAGACTGGGCCTGGGATTGGCACTGATTCGTGAAGGCAAGCTCGAAGCGGGTCGCGTTGAATTGGAAATCGCTGCAAGTCTGGATCCAGCGAATTCGCTCATTCGCAGCTACCTCGGCAAAGCTTACTTTGAAGAAAAACGCTATCCGCTGGCCAGCACCCAATTCGATCTGGCCAAAGAACGCGATCCGGAGGATCCAACGCCCTGGCTGTATGATGCAATTCAAAAGCAAACTCAGAATCGTCCGGTAGAAGCACTGAAGGATATCCAGAAATCGATCGAATTGAACGATAATCGCGCAGTTTACCGATCCAGGCTATTGCTGGATCGTGATGAAGCCGCCAGAGGATCAAGCCTGGCAAGGATCTTCGAGAACCTTGGATTTGAGAAACGTGCCTTGATGGAAACTGCAAAATCCTTAAGCTTTGATCCCGGGAACCATTCGGCTCATCGGTTCTTATCCGATGCCTATGTTAATGTCCCACGACATGAAATCGCTCGTGTCAGCGAATTGTTGCAAGCGCAGTTATTACAGCCGATCAACGTCAATCCGGTTCAACCGCATCTGGCCGTGGCAGATCTCAATATCATTACGGGAACGGCGCCGTCGGCCATAGGTTTTAACGAATTTTCACCACTCATGGAACGTAATAAGGCTCAGTTGGTTGCTTCCGGGATTGTTGGCAATAACAGTACTCTTGGGAATGAAGTGGTGGCTTCTCTTCAACGTGACAGAGCTTCAATCAGCCTGGGACAATTTCATCATGAAACGAATGGATTTCGTCCTAACAATGATCAAAGTCATAATATTTACAATGTCTTCTTCCAGTATGCTTTAACCCCCAGACTTAATATACAAACCGAGGCTCGCACACGTACATCAGAGCATGGAGATATTCAGCTGAATTTTTCTAAGTTCGGTGAAGATGGATTGAACGGTAGATCGTATTATCGCAGGGAATTGAATGAGCAGGTTGCGCGATTCGGCGCAAGGTACTCTATTTCATCCAGCCAGGAATTACTGTTTTCTACAAAGTATATTAATCGTGAAGAGCGTTTAGCTTTCAGTAAGATTGAAGATCCTCTCAGACTCGATTTGTCGGGATTGCAAATCGAAGCTCAGCACTTATTCCGGGAAAAATTCTTCAATTCAACCATGGGTGGAGGAACATATGATTTCGGAGGTATCTATGATCGTAATACGTTCTATGCCTATACCAACGCCCATTTGCCTGGAAAAATTACGACAACACTTGGATTGAGTTACGATGCATTTAGCAGCACGGTTAATACCAGGATAGACAAAATCAGTCCGAAGATTGGCTTGCAGTGGGATATGACTGATTATTTTAGATGGAGAGTCGCTTGGTTTGAGACTACAAAATCTCACATTATTGCGCAGCAATCGTTGGAACCTACGCAAGTCGCCGGATTCAATCAATTCTTTGACGAACCGAATGGGACTAGAGCGCGACGTATGGGTATCGGTTTTGATGCGCGCGTTTCGGATAAGCTATTCAGTGGTTTCGAAGCGTCTGAGCGTGAGGTGAAAGTACCCTCAGCGCCTGCAAGTGAAGAGATTCTGTCGAAACAGAATGAACAATTATATCGCGCCTACCTTTATGGGTTGCCACATACCCTTTGGGCTATGCGGGGCGAGTTTCAATACGAAAACCTCGCGCAAAATGGCGCAAATACGATTACCAATCCGGATCAGATCAAAACGATCAGCATGCCGTTGAGTATTGAGCATTTTCATCCGTCGGGGTTGTTTACCAGATTCACCGCAACTTTTGTCAAACAAGATCTGTTTCTTCATGGTGATTATGGCAGAACACGAGAGCCTCAAAAGACTGCTTCAGGCATTGATTCATTTTTTTTGCTGGATTACGTCATTGGTTATCGGCTCCCCAACCGCAGGGGAATTATGAGTTTGGAAGGAAAGAATCTGCTGGATGAAGAGTTTTTTTACAGAAACAGTTATCTTAATTTATCGGAACCTGTTAATCCGATTTTTCTTCCGACACGCACAATTTATCTAAAGCTAACCATGAATTTTTAGCAAGAATGCTGACTATTAATATTTTATGTTATTTTGGAGGAAGCTTATGGCAATGACGGGACATACCACATTCGATGCGTCGCTAAACCCTGTTAAATGTTGTGCCCACATAGAAACAACAGTACCCGGTCAACCAACTACCGATTTTCATGTATATGCAAATGCAAACACCGCCATCCAATATCAAAATACCTGGTATTTTTTTTCCTATGATCCCACACAGCCGAAGCCTAAACGCTGCTGTGTCTATTATGCAAAACAAGTGACTATCGGTGGAACGATAAGATATGTGAAGGACAGTAATCGTTTTTTGTTTGGTGAAGATAAAACACCGTTGTAGTCGCCGCTGAGTTTTGGGATGCATGCTGTCAATAAAGGAGTCTATGTAGTTAGGCAGTCACAAAGATTATTTGGGGTTGATTATATTTGCATTAATAAAATTAATTGCTTGATCAAGTGTGAAGTCCTGTTAACAGTTCATTACAACGCTGTTCTGCTAGCATGACGCGATTCTCTTAATCTGATTTCTGCCTTTAAATGATTCTAGAACTTAGTTGGCGATGCAATACAAGAGACGTTGTGATAAGAAACAAATATGTGGTTATGAAGCGTAATGGTTTATCAGGAATATCCGGTATTAACTTGTTGCCTCGATAACCCCCAATATTGACAAGATTAATGAGAAAATATTTTGGTGCTGAACCTTCCTGGGGGTGTCTCCGATGCGGTTCCGAAAAAACAATCAGCAGGTGTATGTGGTCTTGGCCGATGCAGAAAGTAAGCACCCGGGGTCATAAAAACTTGCAATAAGGTTTATCATGCTATTCTTTATTCAATTTACAGACGATCTGAATGGAACCAGTCTATTTCGACCACAATGCCACCACTCGCGTCGACGACGCTGTGCTAGAAGCCATGCTGCCGTACTTTCAACAGGAGTTCGGAAACGCTTCCAGTCGTCATGGTTATGGCTTGAACGCGCGACGGGCAATTGACAAGGCGCGTAAGCAGATAGCCGATGCGGTAGGGGTGCAGCCAGTACAAGTCATTTTCACCAGCGGTGGCTCGGAGGCGAATAATTTATTTATCCGCGGCGCAGCCGATAGTTTGAAACCAGGCAATCTTTTCATCAGCTCGATTGAGCATCCTTGTGTTTTGAAACCGACCCAGGCACTGTCTCGCCGCAGCTGTGACGCGTGGGCAATGCATCAGTTGGCGGTTAATGCATCCGGGCAAGTGGATTTGGAAGCAGCCCGTAACGCAATGCAGGAGCGCCAACCGGGATTAGTTGCAGTGATGCTGGCCAATAACGAGACCGGCGTGATTCAAGATGTTGCCAGCGTTGCCGAATTGGCGCGTTCGCATGGCGCTTATGTACATACCGATGCGATCCAGGGATTGGGGAAAATTCCGGTTGATTTTTCGGCACTCAAAGTACATGCGATGACACTCTCCGCGCACAAGGTTTATGGTCCCAAAGGCGCGGCAGCTTTGATTGTCGACAAACGATTGTTATTAAAACCGCTGATTTATGGTGGCGGACATGAAAGTGGATTGCGTTCCGGGACCGAGAATGTACCTGCTATTGTAGGTTTTGGCGTAGCGTGCGAATTGGCGCAGGCACGCATGGCCGAAACCGCGCAGCATGTCACAATATTGCGGGATCAGTTAGAAAAAGGGTTAGCTGCTATGGGTGCAGTAATTTTCGGCGGTGCGGCTGAGCGCATTCCAAATACTTGTTATTTCGCGTTGCAGGATATTGAGGGTGACACGCTGGTGGTTAAATTGGATAAAGCTGGTTTTGCCGTCGCTGCCGGAGCTGCATGTTCCAGCGTGAATCCGGGACAAAGTCATGTGCTGAATGCTATGCAGGTTGATCCGATGCTTGCACGCTGCGCGGTGCGCGTCAGTTTGGGGCGCAGCAACACGCTGGAACAAATTGACAATTTCTTGCGTGCTACGCAGCGCATTGTTGCAGAATTGAAGCAGATCAGCAGTGTTTCTTTTTAAAGAGAACATCTCTAAATCCAAACTTGGTTACAATGCTGCATCGCTACTATCATTGCTTGGCATGGAAAGCACCTTAGAATCAATTCATCTATGACGAACAAAACCACGAAACCGATCAAAGCCATCATTTTGAGCGCCGGGCAGGGTCGCCGCTTGTTGCCGCTGACCGAGAATATGCCGAAATGCTTGTTGCCGGTTTCCGATAAACCTGTGCTGGCCTGGCAAATCGATGCTTTGTTGGCAGTGGGCGTAAATGATATTACGATTATCACCGGCTTCCAGGTGGCTTTGATTGAGACATTGTTGCAACAGCGCTATACCAATCATCCCAGGATCAAAATTCTGTTCAATCCTTTTTATGAGGTGGCGGATAATCTGGCAAGTTGCTGGATTGCACGCGCCGAAATGGATGGCGATTTTTTACTGCTAAATGGTGATACCGTTATCGAATCGGCGTTATTGAGCAAAGTCTTGAATTCAGAATCTGCGCCTATTACACTGAGCGTAGATGATAAAGATATTTATGACGCCGACGATATGAAAGTACAGCTGGACATCGATCGGTGGGTGAAGCAAGTCAGTAAAATCGTACCGCCGCATCAAGTCAACGCGGAATCAATCGGTTTAATTTACTTCCGTGAGCAAGGAGCATACAGTTTTCGTAATGCTGTGGAAGTGGCTTTGCGTCATCCGGCGGAACTAAAATCATGGTATTTGTCGATTATTGATCGTCTGGCCAAGCAACGCTTGGTGAATTCTTGTTCTATCAAAGGGTTTCGCTGGTGCGAGATTGATTTTATCGAAGACCTGGCTCGAGCGGGTATTATTTTTAGGGAGTAAATTCGTATGATGCAGAATTCGGCTCCATCAAACTATAACGCCACCATGCACAAGTTTGGTGCACCGCAAACGATTATTCGATCATATCAACACTGGTCAGTGTTATTGCGGCCGGCGCAGGTTACGCTGGGTGCACTGGTTTTAGTTGCACAGGAACCAGCCAAGGCTTTCTCGGATCTTAGTGTGGCGAGTTTTACTGAGCTACATGAAGTAACCCGTCATATCGAATTGGCGCTAACGCAAGCTTTTCATCATGACAAAATCAATTATCTGATGCTGATGATGGTTGATCCGGATGTGCATTTTCATGTGCTGCCGCGCTATGCCCAGCCAAAGTCATTTGCCGGTATGGAATTTGTCGATGCAGGTTGGCCAGCTATGCCTAGTTTGAGTCAAATCAACAATACGAACACAGATATCAATCAGCAGATTATGGAACACCTTCGAACTTACTGGCCGTAACTGTAATGATGCGAGACGACAAGTGACTGAACAAACCACCGAACAAAACGCACCTTACGTCAAGGAATTTCCACTGCGGGAAGCGCATCATCTGGTGCGTGATCTGATGACGCCGAATCCGTGGATTTATTGGATTGATTTTCTGTTTCATGCCACGCTGGGTTGGGTCGCTTTTTTTACAGCATTGTTTTCTCCGTTTCTTTCACTGTGGCAATTAGGCAGTTTTGTGATCGCTGTGCTGGCGTTGTACCGCTCGGCGATTTTTGTGCATGAACTTGCGCATCTGAAAAAAGGCACGTTTCAGAACTTCCGTCTGGCATGGAATATCCTGAGTGGAATTCCATTCATGATCCCATCGTTTACATACGATGGCGTGCATAATGATCATCATAAGCCGGATGTGTATGGCACCAGCGCAGACGGTGAATACCTGCCGTTTGCGACGCATAAGCCCGGAGAAATGGTGGTGTATGTATTATTGTCGTTGCTGATCCCGATCTTGTTGGTGATCCGGTTTGTTGTATTGACGCCTCTTTCTTATCTGTTGCCCCCGTTGCGCAGAATTGTGTGGGAGCGTGCATCGTCATTGACGATTGATCCGAATTACCGGCGTGCTAAAGATGCTGTTCGCAACGACCTCAATTGGCGGCAGCAAGAAATCGCAGCCTGTTTGTTTGGTGCGACTGTTATCGCGCTGGTGATATGGGAAGTATTGCCATATTCGGTGTTGATACTTTGGTATTTGGTCGCAGTGACCGTGTTTGTCCTTAATTCATTGCGTACACTCGCTGCTCACGCTTATCGTAATCCCGGTGACCGCAAAATGACATTGGCCGAACAGTATCTGGATTCGATCAATATTCCAGGTAATTTCCTGATTACGCCGCTGTGGGCCCCGGTCGGTCTGCGTTATCACGCTACGCATCATCTTTTTATGAGTATGCCATACCATAATCTCGGCAAAGCCCAGCGCCGTTTGGTTAATAATTTGACAGATAATTCGCAGTATATCAAAACACTACGCAGCGGATTATGGCCTGCTCTCAAACAAATCTGGCGCGAATCCTCTGAAGCAGCCAAAAATTCTTCACAGCGACAAAGCCGTTAATGCTAAAAATCATCCGAACGGTAAAAAATTCCCGTCAAGGCATGACAAAGTTGGTGCTGTTACGTCACGGACAAAGCTTTTCGAATCGCGACAAAAGATTTACCGGTTGGAGTGATGCGGTGCTGACCACGAAGGGCGAGCAGGAAGCTGAGCAAGCCGCTTATTTGCTGAGACAGGCAGGTTTTACATTTGACTTGTGTTTTACTTCTGCATTGCAGCGCACCATTATGACATCCCGTATCGTGCTGGCGGCCATGCAGTTGGATATTCCAGTGCATCAAACCTGGCACTTAAACGAACGGCACTACGGGGCACTCGAAGGTATGGAGCGCTGGCCTGCGATCAAGCAATTCGGTATTTGGCCGATTCTGGGTTGTCAAATCAAATTTGATGCTTCTCCCCCGAGTTTGAATAAAGAAGACTCCCGCTATCCGGGCAACCAGCCAAATTATGCCAATATCGATCCCAATCAACTGCCAACAGGAGAGAGCATGCAGCAAACTTTGGCGCGTCTTGAGCCATATTGGCGGAACACGATCAAACCGGAAATCAGGCAAGAAAAACACATCCTGATTGTATCTCACCGTAATACCCTGCGCGCGTTGATGATGCTGTTGGACCATCTCACGCCTGTGCAGGTCATGAAGTTGAAACTGGCTACCGGGCGGCCCTTAGTGTACGAATTGGATCAGCAATGCAATGCCATGCGGCACTATTATGTCGATTAGCTAGTTAAATGGGTGTTTTGATTCATCATGCCAACCATCCACAGCTTTGCTCCCATTGCAGGTATACATGCAAAAATTCTGATTCTCGGCAGCATGCCTGGTGAAGCTTCGCTTGCGGAGAATCAATATTACGCGCATCCACGCAATGTCTTCTGGCCTATCATGGCGCCGCTGCTGCAAATCCAAGTAAATACCTCCTACGAAGAAAAAATTATCGCACTGAAATCTTCGCCTATCGCGCTGTGGGATGTGCTCAAATCATGCAGCCGCACTGGAAGTCTTGACTCAATGATTGATACTGAAACACAAATCATCAACAATTTTGCAGCCTTTTTTTCACTACACCGAGAAATTACCCATGTATTTTTTAATGGAGGTAAAGCAGAAACCTGCTTTAGGCGCAACGTCATTCTAGACAAGGATTCAGGAGCGATAACTCTGTCGCGTCTGCCTTCCACAAGCCCGGCGAATGCCAGACTATCATTTGATGCTAGATATAGAATCTGGCATCAAATGATTAAGTTAGCGTTAGAGGCGCATGCACCCGCTGCTGGATAAGGCAATGCAAAATACTTGACGACGAAGCCCAGGATGCGTTTTACTTACACGCTACAATACAGCAACCGCTAATTAAAATTTAACTGAAAGGAATTCATTCGATGAAAAAGATCGTGATTATTGTGCTCATTATTTTTGCTGCTGGGTATATCAGCTTAATGGTTCAGTATTTCTAGACCGTACAGAAAATATTCAAATTGCATTGTCCGGGGGAATGCAATGTGTGCAGCATCATGCATACAGGGGATTCTGTTACAAATGACACCTCACAGTGCATTAAAATTGTATGTTTATTTGCCGTGAAATTAATAGCTGCACGGATTTCACCGTATTGCTGTACGCCGGTACCTAATGCATGCCGTTGTTTAAAACACATTGCCTGCTTTTCATTTTATTGGCTGCTGCAACCATTACTTCCCATGCTTGGATCACCCAATATGAACAAACTGGATCTGAACTTTTAACCGGATACTGGAAATACAAATCTTCCGAGAGCAGTAGAGTAAATAGTACAAGCACTGGATTACATCTTTATTCCAATGATGCAACAACTATAACCAGTATCCACCAAGACATTCCAATGGTTGCGCCTGGTTCGATCCTGTCGCTATCCGCCGACATGAAATGCAATGATGTCCGGACGGGCGAAAAACCTTGGAATCAGGCCAGACTCCTGCTGTCGCAGAATGATGGAAGAAAAGACCGCTGGGATCTGCCATCCGTAGTAGCGTCACTGACTGGAACTCAGGATTGGAAAAATTACCAAGGTATTTTTACTGTTTTACCGGGAACTGAAAGAATCCAGGTAATCGCACAAGTAAATCAAACTATCGGAGCGCTCCAGATAAACAATATCCAGCTTTATCCAGTAAGCGAAACCCAGCTATTTGCAATGGCCAGAAACATCACGCTATTGGCATGGAGCGCTTTCTTCCTGTTGTTGATTGGATCATGTCTATTAATCAAAAGAAATATCCTTTTGCGCCTGTTATTGGTTTTTGCTTTCGCCTTCATCATCATCGGAACAACCCTGCCGGGAGATGTCAAGAATCAAGTATCCGATGAAGTATTAACCCAACTTCATGCCCAAAGCGAACCCCATAAAATCGCTATCCTATGGGATTTATCCAAGATTTGGCATTTTTGTTCTTTTTTCTTGTTTGGTTTGATTATTTGTTTGATGATGACGCAGGTATCACTCTTCCAGGTGACAATTGTTATTATTCTCCTGGCTGGTGGTACAGAGCTTGCGCAACTCTATATTGGTGGCCGCACTCCGCTTGTCACAGATTTTTTTATTGATGCAGCGGGTGGTATTGCCGGTATGATTCTAATCTGGCTTGCTAAGATAAGGACAGATAATCATTCTTCTAATACCGATATTGCTTGTAAATGATAATATATCAGAATATAAAGCTGACAAAATAAAAGTATCTACGCTCAGTATTTCGTTTGCACGCGGTAATTAAGTACCGCAGATCCTTCTGCAGGCACCTCTACTTTCCACACAGCCATGTTGCTGACAGGCTTATGATGCGGCTGATTTTCAGAAATGATTTTCCAGTCCCCGGGAATAGGTTCTTGAATTATCACTGTAACTGTTTCCTTTTTCGCGTTCTTGAGTGTAATCTCATAAGCGCTCTCAAAGCGATTAATACTATTATTACCAGTGCTTAGCTGTTTAAAATCGGTTTGTTTCTTGGCTGCTGTCACATCAAACGATTGACCCAGTTTCAATCGGACGGTCTCATTGATCGGAGTGTGATCAATCCAGTCTTCACCGACAAATTGGGCATTACTCATTTTGTCACGTTTATAAACACGTATCGTACCTTTGGGCAAAGGTACGCCTAGCCGCACCGATTCTTTATTGTGAAATTGCACAAATACGCTTACCTTCAGTTTCTGCCCGAGATCTCCATAACGAGAAGCATAATAGTAATCGTTGCCGACCAAAACAAGCTCCTTGTGGATGGGTACATTGACGGCACTGAGCAGCGCAACTTGTTTGGTCTGATTCTCAGCGAGAGTGGTCAGCCTATTCAGGCTGTATAAGTGATATTCCATCAGAGACTCCTGATTCATCGACACTTCCGCAGCATCAAATGCTGTTTTGGCCCGCATTGCCATGGGAGTGGAAAGTGATTGCTGTACTCGGTTAATATCACCTGCTACCAATTGCAGTTTTGCCCGAGAGTAATGGGTTCCGCTAGTATTGGTCAGCGTAACCCAGCCGGATAAATCCATTTGATCATCGGCATCATTCAGTTCTGCCACATAATCCGCTTTCCAGGACAAGCCGCTGGTCAGATAACTGAGTTCTAACTCCTGCCTTGCCTGCCCGTTTCGATCTCCTTTAATCACCAATGTAGGACGGTCGCGCAAGTTGCTCGGTACATTCTTAAAAATTATCCGACCGGGAATGCCAGTCTCAATTCGATCGGCCATTTTTAACACGACACCATCGCTGGTAGCCAGCACCACTGCATTTTCCCTGCTTTCTACACCGGTAGCCGGATTGATTTTAATGATTGTCACCGTTTGCCCAATATATTTGTTGAGTAAGCTTTGTGGCGTCAGCAGATCAAAATTAAAATTCTGCTCAACCACCATAATACTGCCCGGCTGACTGACACTACGCAGCAATGCGGTTTCCGGTCGCATTTGCGCACTGACATCACGCCATGCCAGATTAAAATCACGGCTGACCAGATCAACCTGGCGCAAATCCTTAACAAGAGCTAAGTCATTGTTATAGATAGTAATAGCTACCGACTTCTGATCTGAAAGGGTACTCAGTTGCTCTCCGGTTTCTGCATTTGCTACTGAGCCACAAAGCAATAGTGCGCAGCTAAGGGGCAACAAAGCCTGGCTTGTGATGCGTTTTAAAGTATTCATGATATGCAAGGCCTGCAGATGGGTTAAAGTGAGCCCAGTTATTCAATCAGTGAGAGTGGTTCAGATTTCTCTTTCAGGAATGCGCCAGATATAGAAAGCTAAAATACTTCCAATCACAATTAGCATAATCTTTTGCCACAGCTCAGGCACGATTAGAATAGAACTGCCGAATGATAGTGACATCAGCAAATAAGCCCAGCGTTTGACGCGACGCTGGATACTGTGATAAATATTCCATTCACGAATTATCGGACCTGCTATCCGATTTTCCAGCAGTTTACGATGAAAGCGCTCTGAACCGCGCGCAAAACAGGCAGCGGCGAGAAGCACAAATGGTGTGGTTGGTAACACCGGCAAGATCGCCCCTAGCGCGCCCAGAAGTAATGCCAGAAAACCGGCGCTCATATACAGGATGCGTACAATCGGTGAATCATGCAAGCATAACAGATCAACTGTTTGCTCTTTCGCAACTTGCTGTTTATCAAGGTCTGTTTTTCTCTGCTCCGATGCGTGCATTTTTATTGTGCGTAATGTTTGTTGGAAAAATATTTGTTGTTGATAACTTAATTAAGTTCAACCCAAAAAGCAATCATCATTCCAGTCGACTACAGATTATGGATTATATTAGCAGCTATAATAGCAATGGCTAATTAACCAAATTAACAATTTTATTTTTTTCTTGAGGGAATCATGCGTAATATCAAAACACTAATTAATTTAAGCTTCATGTTGCTCACATTGTTAATGCTATCCCACACGGCATTTGCTTATAAAGAGCATGCAGTTGCAGACAGTTCCGAGTTGCAAAAGATTGACACCAAAGTCGGCACGGGCGAAGAAGCCGAAATCGGAAAAACAGTCAATGTACATTATACTGGATGGCTCTATGATGAAGATGCGCCCGACAAAAAAGGCCCCAAATTTGACAGTTCATTTGATCGTAAAGAACATTTTTCATTCATGCTCGGTGCCGGGCGCGTCATTAAAGGATGGGATCAAGGTGTTCAAGGCATGAAAGTAGGAGGGGTCCGCACTTTAATTATTCCGCCATCGATGGCTTATGGTGCACGAGGTGCCGGAAACATTATTCCGCCAAATGCTACCTTGATTTTTGAGGTAGAACTGATTGGTCTGCAAAAAGATGCGCATTATTAAGATTTGTGCTTCGTTCGACCGTTAGACAAATATTGTAAGTCGAGCTATTGGGTTAGCTGTTTTATTGCTTCCGAATAGCTCAATCTGCCTTTCAGTTCTTAAATCCATTAATCTCTTCGGATTTATTTTGCCGCCTCTTGGGGCGTGACGGGTTGCAAACCAGCGACTTGAAGCGCATATTATACTTACTTCGCGCGGCTTGCGGTTGCGAGGCATTTTAATCAGCCTGCGCGTTTCACAAACCCGCCGAGAGTGACAGGGGAACTGCTATGAATACGACCACACCGCAACGTTTCATTCGACGCAAACGTCTGGGCATCAGTCTGGGCGTGATAGCCATCCTGGTTATTCTATTGGTAGCACTGAGCTATTTCTGGTTGCCCGGTTATGCAAAATCTCAGCTCGAGATACGTCTATCAGAGCTCCTGCAGCGTCCTGTCACGGTAGCCTCAATTGAAATCAAACCGCATAAGCTGGAATTGATCGTTCATGGTTTTCGAGTGGGCGTAAAAGATAATATCGGCGAGCAAGATGAAACGCTGTTTTCCTTTAACAGGCTATATATCGACCTCAGTTTCGAGTCGCTGAAGCAGCGTGCGCCGGTCATAACAGCCATCGCTGTGACAAATCCTCAATTTCGTTTGGTTCGAGACAAAAATGATCAGCTAAATATTTCTGATTTATTGGAGAAATTCAAGCAACCGCAACCCGCAGATGAGGAAGAAGAGAGTGGCATCAGATTTTCCATTAGCAACATCACGATCGAGGAAGGGCATTTTGAATTTCTTGATCGGCGCATGCAGACTGAGCAGCAAGTTACTGAAATTAATCTAAGTATTCCCGTTGTGGCTAATTTTGAAAGTGCACTGGCACACTGGATAGAACCACACTTCAGTGCAAAGATTAACGGCTCACCTTTTTCACTGGAGGGTAAGCTGCGTCCATTTGCAGTTCCACAGGAAGCAACATTGGCGTTTAAATTTAATAAGATAGATCTGTCCGAGTTTAAGCGATATGCGCCCTTGCCTCATGGGATCAAGCTACTTTCAGGCTATCTGGACAGTGATTTGCTCCTTACATTTACTCAGGAACCGGACCAGGCGCCCGGCATTACACTAACCGGCAATTCGATCTTGCGGCAATTATCCATAGATGATAATACGGTGGTAGCGCCCTATCGAACTGTTGTAAAAAAACTGGACATTGCACTGACCCAGGTGGATTTGATGAGTGAGAAACCCTCGCAGATTAAACTGAAGATGGACCAAGTCGAATTAACGCGTGAAGGCGAAAGTGAACCTGCACTATCACTCGCTCAGTTGATTATCGACCGCATACAAATCAATACAAAATCGCGTCGGATTGCTTTGGGAGAAATGACTCTGGATCGCTTGAACACGACTTTGCGACGGGAGATTGACGGAACAATCGATTTAACTCGGATGTTCGAGCCTGCGGACGCAACAGCTCAGACTCAACCGCAAGTTCGAACAAAGATTCAAGCACAAAATAACATTCCCATTCCAGGCAGAAAACCGGCATATCCCGATACCGAGATTAAGATCACTGAGAAAAAATCGACGCAAAGGAATTCCGTTCCTCCAGTTGATCAAACGAACATAAAAGAGTCGTCCAACAGTAATGAGGCATCCTGGACAACCCAAATCAAACGCATAAAACTCAAGGCAACTGCGCTGCGTTATGAAGACCTTACAATGACAGAACCCACACCCATGGTTGTGGATGCTTTGGATCTTACGTTAGATAACATTGATCTGAGTGGCGTCCAGCCATTGAATCTATCATTGCAAGCACAAGTCAATCAACGCGGCCAGATTAATATCGACGGTTTGCTGGGATGGGCGCCGCTGGTAACTGATCTAACCCTGAATCTTGATAACGTTGATCTGGTGTCCTTACAAGGTTGGGGCGGTGATCAATTGACTGCCTTATTGACCAGTGGCGATATTTCCTTTGACGGTACTGTTAAAGCGCAGGGTGATCCATTGAAAATTCAGTTAAGTGGACAGGGGAATCTGGCCAATTTCAACGTGTTTGATCCAAAAACCACACGTGATCTGCTGCGTTGGAAAAAACTGGATATCAGCGGTCTGAATTTTGACAATGATCCGCTCAGCGTGGATGTTAAATCAATTAAATTAAGTGATTTCTATGCACGCATGACGATCCGCCCGGACGGCAGCCTCAATCTCAAGCATATCGTGCGGCAGGATATCCCGCTAGAGCCACCTGCTGCTGATGCACTCCCTGTGGATACTCAGCCAATTCAGCCCAATGAAGCCGCATCCGTTCGTATCGATAACATTCTGCTGCAGCAAGGCAGTATTCATTTCAACGATCGGTTTATTAAACCGAATTACCACGCCAAATTATCCGCGCTGTCAGGTCAGATTGGCCCATTGCATACCGGAAAATCCGGAAAAATCGATATTCGGGGAATGGTAGGAAACAATTCACCGCTGAAAATCAGCGGCACAATCGATCCATTTGGCGCTGAATTACAGATGGATATCGTAGCGCAAGTTAAAGAAATTGACTTGCCGCCCTTCAGTCCTTACTCTGGAAAATTTATCGGGTATGCGATTGAAAAAGGCAAGTTGTCTGCAGATGTTAACTATCAAATCCAGGATGGTGCTTTATCAGCTGACAACAAAATCTTTCTGGATCAGTTTACTCTTGGTGAAAAAATAGAGCGTGAAGATGCCACCTCCCTGCCGCTCAACCTGGCGATTACTCTACTTAAGAACCGCCGCGGTGAAATTGACATACACCTGCCGCTCAAAGGATCGATTAATGATCCTGAATTTAACCTGGGTGACATTATTTTCCAGGCTTTCGTAAATCTGATCACCAAGGCGATTACTTCTCCCTTTGCATTATTGGGCTCAGCATTTGAAGGTGGCGAAGAATTATCCGAGATTACCTTCATCCCAGGTTTTGCAACTATCGAAGACGAATCCCTGCAACGTTTGCAAACCTTATCCGAAATTTTAAATGACCGTCCGTCTCTGGATCTGGAAATTTCCGGCCATGTTGATCCAATCGCTGATCATGAAGGATTGAAACTTGCCATGTTGCAAAACAAAGTGAAAGCTCAGAAATTAGCCGAAGATGTCAAAAAAGGTATCGCCACTGAGACTATTTCAGATATGTCCTTAACCTCGGAAGAATATAGCGAATATCTTGAAATGGCTTATAAAAAAGAAGATTTCGAAAAACCGACCAATATCATTGGCTTCACCAAAAGCCTTCCTGATGCGGAAATGGAGCAACTCATGCTTGAGCATACAGTGATTCATGATAATGACCTGGAGGTGCTGGCAGAAAACCGCGCCAACGCGGCCCGTGATTGGTTGATCAAGAATGGCGGAGTTGCCAGTGAGCGAATATTTGTCATCAGCCATGAAGCTGAAGTAGATGACCAGAAAGCAGGTAGCCGGGCAGAGTTCTCATTGAAGTGAAAGCGGTTTGAATTGTATTAATTCCGATGATTTAAGCTGCCCACTTCCTGCATGGCTGGCGTAATCCAGTATCCGGTAAAACACTTCATCGCATTTTTCGCGAAATAGCACACGATCGTAACTTTCCGGCAGGTTGTTATCCAGCACTTGTTCAACGGTGGAACGGACAACCCGTTGGGTTTGCGTATCCTTGTGCCAATCCTGCACCAGCACCCTGGGGTGTTCTTGCAGCAAACGATGCAACAGGGATTTTGCCGCCAGTTTTACTTTCTGCGTTTCGTCCTGCGTCATCCGCTCCTTTCTCAGCAAATCGAACAACTCCAACTCGTCTTCGGTCAGTCCTTCACGAATATGACGCTCGTCTTCCGCACGTAGATCTTCGGTGAATTTCATTAAATCTTCGTAGTAATTTTCGGTCGATGAACCGCCGCTGTTGTAATTTTCGATAATCTGCTGCAAACGTTGTGCAAAAGTGCGCGTTGCATTTTGCTGCAGCATTAATTCCAGTTTATGTTGCAGGAAAGCGCGCAAATCGGCAATTTCGATGTGCTTGTAGGTTGCCTGTTTGAATTCCTCGCGCAATTTGTCGAAATTGATTCTGCTCAGATCCCAGGTCCTGCCTTTCTGAACAATCTGATATTCCGGCGCATTCTGTCGCGTCTTGGGCGTATCCGTGCTATCCACCACCACGCTCTCATCCAGCAGCCGGAACAATTCGGCTTTCTCCTTGACCGGCGGTTCATCTTGCTCGTTCTGCCCCTGCGCGTAATCACGCAACGCCAGTTTCATGTTGCGGAACACATTGTAGTAATCCACAATCTCGCCATTGCATTTTTCCACCTGGTTGATTTTCCACGAAGTCACACGATTGGCACGAGCGATGGTCTGCATCAAGGTATGTCCTTTCATCGGCTTGTCGAGATACAGGGTCGAAACCGTAGGCGCATCAAAACCGGTCAGCCACATCGCGCAGACAAACACCAGTTGCAGCGGATGTTCCGGGTCTTTGAAGTTGTATTCGATATCGTGGCCGTGTGGGTCGATCTTGTTCATGCGTTCGCGATGCGGTTTGAAGTTGAGTCCCTGCCCCGCGAATTTCCTTTCTTCATCCGCGTCCTCGCTAACAATCACCGCCATTTCAACCGACCGCATGTAATCGACCTGCTGTTTTAATCGCCGCTTCTCAATATCACTGGCGGATTTTGCGATCGTGCCGAACAGGCTTTTGATCTGCTCTTTCCACAGTCGCTGCACCTTATCGTACATTTTCACGGCGGTGAATTTATCCACCGACACCATCATGCCCTTGCCCAAGTAGCCGCGTCGGGGAAAGTGATACACCATATCCTGCGCAATGACCTCCAGCCGGGCATCGCGCTTGATCACTTCGATTTCCTTGGAGAAACGGTTTTCCAGCTTGATCTGCTGCGCTTCATCCAGATTTTCGTCTTCCAGGATCTGGTAAAACTCCTCGCTTAAATCCTCGTTTTGGATCAGTACTTCCGGCACCCGCTTCTGGTAAAACAGCGGCACCGTCGCGCCGTTATCCATTGATTGCTGGAAATTGTATTCCGACACATAATCGCCGAACCATGCGTTGGTCTTGCGTTCGCGTCCAAGCAGCGGCGTTCCGGTAAAGGCAAGAAATTGTGCATTGGGCAAGCCTTTGCGCATGTTTTCCGCCAACGATTTGTATTGCGTGCGGTGCGCCTCATCGACGATGACGATAATATCGTCACGCGCCGACAATTCCGGATATTCCTGTCCTTGCGGCCAGCGGAATTTCTGGATCAGCGTGAATATCACACGCTTGCTCTGCCCGAGAAACTTGAGCATTTCCTCGCCGTTTTTGGGCTGAGCGGCCTCGGCCTTGCCCACCGTTCCGGCATGCAGGAAGTTGCGGTAAATCTGTCCATCCAGATCGGCGCGGTCGGTGATTACCACGAACGTAAAATTCCCGGTCTGCTTGCGGAAGATTTTGCGCGCATAAAATATCATCGAAAAACTCTTGCCTGATCCCTGCGTATGCCAGAACACGCCGAGCTTGCCGGCCCGCTCATCACGCCGGAGGAAAGCGCCATACGCGCGGTTTACGCCGATGAACTGGTGATTCTGTGCGATGATCTTGGAATGATTCTGATAGTAAAGAATGAAATTTTCCAGGTAATCCAATAGCCGGTGCGGTGGCAGCAAACCTGCGATGACGCCCTCCAGACTGGTGCCCTGTTCGCGTATTCGGTTGCGGTCGATCTTTTCCTTTTCATCGTCGGCGCGCAACCAGTTGAAAAATTGCTCCCACTCCGCGGTGATGCTGCCCACCTTGGATTCGATTGCGTTGGACAGCACGCAAAAAGTATTGGTCAGAAAAAGCTGCGGAATTTCCGCCTGGTACGTGGTCAGATTGTCGTCAAACGCGCGCGCAGTTTCACATTCGAGTTTTTCAGTTCGATGAACACCAGCGGAATCCTGTTCACGTACAGCAACACATCAGGACGGCGGAAACCGCGCTCGCCTTTGATCCAGAGCTGCGTCACGGCCAAAAGCGATTGTTTTCCGGTGCATTGAAATCCAGTAGATACCACTACTGTCCCGTTAACTTTCACAGCAAGTCCATCTGGCAATT
>NZ_PXXU01000005.1 GCF_003011925.2 Nitrosomonas supralitoralis | reverse complement strand
AAGTTCTGCTACCGGTTCAACCGGCGTATGTGGGAGGCCGAGTTACCACTACGCCTTCTCAATGCTTGCCTGACGCACACTCAGATCAAACTGAAAATAGTATAGAGGCATATAATTAAATGAAATGGCCGATTCTTTTTGAAACTTATTGTTCTAATAAATTCACTTAAAGGATTATCGATGAATATTTACCGATTTAACTATGCAGTGTTATTTTTGCTGTCGTGGATTTTTGCTCCGTCAGTATTGGCTAATGAAATTATTTGTGAACAAACCGGTACGACGCATATTTGGATTTCCCCCTTAATTCCCAAAGCCAATGAATTAATAAAGATTATGGCTGTGTCTACTGATGAGCCGGTAACGGAATTAAGCGTGATCGATTCTCAAGGTCGGCACATATCACTGCAATCGCGCCGTCGCGGTGGCCCGCCTTGGAGTTTGGTAGCCGAGTTCGACGAAATCAGAGCAGGGAATTATCGCGTAGTAGCAAGCCGTGATGACCAACAGATTGCTTGCCAACCGATAATTACTGAAGAACCAATCCTTACGGGTAGATACAGAGCATGGGATCTTGCTACCGAAGCTTTTTATTCTGCCTGGATTGAAGAACTATTTGGTGCGCCGATCGAGGAAAAATTCAGTTTTAATTCCCTGGAGCCTGTGCTGCGTAATATAGATCGCAACTTCTTGTACAACTATCTTGATCTTAATGAAGATATAAGCTTGGCGCTAACTCCAGATTGTGCCGATTTACCTTACACATTACGAGCTTATTTTGCCTGGAAAATCGGCCTTCCAAATGCCTTCCGTGCCTGCAATCGAGGTTCTGCTGCAGCGCCGTCACGTTGCAGTACGCCCACCATAATAAGTGAATTTGGCCATAAAATCACCTCGCAAGCTAGCTTTATGAAATTCTGCAGGCAACTGGTTAATACTGTTCATTCACGTACCGAATTTACAGATGAATCGACCGATCTATATCCGGTTTCAATGAGTCGAAAGGCCCTCTGGCGTGGGACGGTTTATGCCGATCCTTATGGCCATATACTAGTTCTGGTCGAATGGGTTTCACAAACAACTGATCGCCCTGGCATGCTGCTGGCTGTCGATGCTCAGCCTGATAATTCGATTGCTCGCAAACGGGTGTGGGAAGGGACATTATTGTTTGCTCGTACCAAAAGTGCTGGACCTGGATTCAAAGCTTTCCGGCCTTTGGTTCGCACCCAGTCAAATAATTGGCGATTACTTTCCAATGAAGAATTGATTGCTCAATCCGATTTTGCTCCTTTTTATTAGAGCAGGATCAGCTCACACCTGATGATTTCTATGCCATGCTGACTCAACTCATTAATCCTGATGGCCTTGATCTCGTGCAAGTGTACGAAACCACTTTGACTGCCTTGATTGAACAAATCGAGACTCGTGTGAATTCAGTGAACAATGGTGAAATTTATTTTTCGCAAGAACCCACGCAGCATCATTCAGATGCCTAGCGGCGTGGCGATTTTTCAAACGCTCTGTCCTTGGGAAGATTATTCCACGCCTTCCCGTGACATGCGTTTGATCGTCGCAATCAATGTGCTCAACGATTTATCCAAAAAAAACATGCATCACCCTGAATTATTTGTTTTAAATGGGCTGAATCCCGAGGCTGCCAAGTCTATAATTGAACAATATCACAATAAACGTATCCATGAACGAAGTATCCGTTATACGCGTACGGATGGTAGCCCTTGGGAGCTTTCCATAGCAGAGGTGCTTATACGCAGGTCTAATTATGAAATGGCTTACAATCCCAATGATTGTATCGAAATCCGCTGGGGTGCTGAGCCAGATACGGAAGAATATTCCACTTGCCGTCGTCAGGCACCTGCGGAACAATGTGCAAAAATGGAACAATATCGGGTTTGGTTTCGCGAGCTACGAAGACCGGCACAATGAATGATTTCTCCTTATTTTAAACGGCGTGTTAAAGGAATGATGGCTGTCAATCTGTACCGGATACTTCAATTTATTCTGACAATCTATATTTAAAGATTCTTAAAGGACATCCGGCACCAGTAATTTTTAGGAGTATTCTTTGGTCAAATTAGTCAAATAGGTTTTGAATTCATCTTTTAGTTCGGGGTGTTGTAAAGCAAACTCTACCGTTGCCTGCAAATAACCTGATTTGCTGCCACAGTCAAAGCGCTTGCCTTGAAATTCATAACCTAATACGGTTTCTTCATTAAGCAATTTTGCAATACCATCCGTGAGCTGAATTTCGTTGCCAGCGCCTCGTCCGGTTTGTTCCAGAAGTTTGAAAATGCGTGGTGTCAGAATGTAACGTCCGACTACTGCCAAATTGGAAGGTGCTTGATCAACTGCTGGTTTTTCAACAATGGCTTTAACTTTGAACAAAGTATCCGAAATTGGCACGCTATCGATAATTCCGTAGCGATTGACAGTTTCGTGCGGCACCCGTTCAATTCCTAAAACTGAACAATGATTCTGATTATAAATATCGGCCATCTGACTCAGACAGCATTGTTCATCCGCATTAATTAAATCATCCGCCAGCAGCACCGCAAAAGGCTCATCACCAACCACGGACTGCGCACATAAAACAGCGTGCCCCAGTCCCAATGCTTCTGCCTGACGAATATAAACACAATCAATACGTGACGGCAGAATGTTACGAACTATGTTGAGCATTTCCTTTTTTTTACCTTCTTCCAACTTAGCTTCCAATTCAACAGCTTTGTCAAAATGATCCGGGATTGAGCTCTTGTTACGACCAATAATGAAAATGAGCACATCGATACCTGCAGCAACAGCTTCTTCTGCGGCAAACTGAATCAATGGTTTATCAACGATAGGCAGCATTTCCTTTGGATTTGCTTTGGTTGCCGGTAAGAAACGGGTTCCTAATCCGGCAACAGGAAATACAGCTTTTCTTATTACTTTCATTTGATATCTCCTTGGTATTTAATAATAAATAAGATGTTATCCAGTTTGGTTTTAATAACCATTGGGATTAGTGTATTGCCAGTGCCAACTATGGGCGCACATTTCGTTCAATCCGAGTTTTGCTCGCCAACCGAGTAACGCATAAGCACGCTCCGGATTCGCGTAACAAGATGCAATATCGCCTGAGCGCCGCGGTGCAATACGATAAGTAATAGACCGCCCACTTGCTTGCTCGTAAGCACGAACCACCTCTAAGACACTGTATCCTCTACCGGTTCCTAAATTTACGGTTAAACAACCCTCATCATTGCTAATTTTTTGCTCGTTTTGGGAGACTCCCAGTTTTTCCAATGCCTTGAGATGACCAAGCGCTAAATCAACGACATGGATGTAGTCACGCACCCCAGTACCATCGGCAGTGGGATAATCATTACCCCATACGCTAAGAACATCTCTTCGACCTATGGCCACTTGTGCCACAAAAGGCATTAAATTATTGGGTTTTCCTTGCGGATCTTCGCCAATTAAACCGCTTGGATGTGCGCCTACTGGATTAAAATAACGCAATATGCCGATACGGAATGAAGGGTCGCTGTGTTGTAGATCGCGCAATATTTCTTCAATCATCAACTTGCTGCGTCCATATGGATTGGTGGGAGAAAGCGGATGATCCTCCGTCAGTGGTAGCTTAACGGGATTGCCATAAACCGTTGCAGATGAGCTGAATACCAGTGTTTTTACATTACATTCTTGCATTGCTTCCAATAGACGTAATGTGCCTGCTACATTGTTATCATAATATGAAAGCGGGTGCTCGACAGATTCTCCAACTGCTTTAAGTCCGGCAAAATGTATAACTGCTTTAGCTTTACTTTGCTTGAGAGCTGTAACCAATGCAGTTTGATCACGACAATCGCCAGATATTAATTCTGGTTTTTTGCCAGTGATCTGTGCTACTCGTGCTAGTGCTTCGGGGCTGCTGTTGCAGAAATTATCAAATACGGTTACATCAAATCCGGCATTTAGTAGCTCTACGCACGTATGAGATCCAATATATCCGGCACCACCGGTAACAAGAATCATGACAATAAACCTCGACAAGTAATGATAGACTTATTTAGCCGGATTGAAATTCGCCTAAATTCCCCAGTGTTTCGCTGAATTAGCTGCAAAAATGCTGTTTAAAACTGGTTACAAATATATCTAACGAATTGGTTGGCAAATGGTTGATACCGGCTGCGGCTTTGCGCCCTCCCCCAGTATCAAATTGCAAACACAAGACATCAGCTCCACTCGGATTTGCGAGAGATGCTCGTACACTTACAGTATAGTTGCCGGCATGATTAGGTGTTATCACTGCATGCGCGCGCTTTGGATAGGCATTTGCCAGTTTGTTAGCAAAAATACCACTGACGCGCCTAGCCCAAGGGGCATCCGGCAATAAATATGCAGCATACTGTTCAGTGGCTGTCAAAGGCTGTAGTGAATTCGCTTGACTCGTATCATCCTGATATCCAGCAGCAAGTTTTTTGAAAGCGATCGATTTTGCGATAAAATCGAATGGATTGATATAAGGTTTTATTTCCTCGTAAAGTGCAACGGGATGAAAATGCAGATCAGGTAAATTATCACCGTAACCATTGTAGTTTAGATATTCCCCCAAATGTGCAAGTTGGTCTGTCTCAGCCTCTGTAAGCCCTGCTGAAACTGTCAATTGACGGGCCTTCTGTATGAGATTGTCGCCGAAAGCGGCTGTAATCGCCCACAAATGAAATTTCCCTTTCAGAAATTGATCGACCAGAAGGCTGGTGCAGACATCAACAGATAAATCGATATGCGCCGTCAGATTGCGGTGTTGCGGTATTTCTCCTGCGTAATGATGATCAAAATATTCCACTTTGACGCCCGACTCCAGTAATCGCATCAATTCTTTGCGATTACTATCCAGAGAAATATCGAGTACTGTTACAAGATCATCTGAATCTGCCTTCACTCGATCCAACAGCTTGATATCTCGCTTAACTCCAGTTATCAGGTTGGCAGTTGTTGGATCAGCAAGCCTGAGTTGATGTAATGCACATACACCATCCGCATCACCATTAAACACATAAAAACGATTCATTCGGATAGCATCCTATATGAAAATATATGAAAAAAATAACTATCATTCTTTATTCAGTGGATATTGACTATTAAAAAAGCTAGTTTAATGCGCCTATATGTGTCAGGTAGTTGACAATTTGATCGACAGCCTGCTCCGGAGACAGCTTCGTGGTATTAATATGAATATCCGGATTCTCTGGTGCTTCGTAAGGTGAATCAATACCGGTAAAGTTTTTCAATTCACCTCGACGCATTTTTTTGTACAATCCTTTCGGATCGCGCTCTTCCGCAACATGAATTGGCGTATCAATAAACACCTCAAAAAATTCACCCTGCTCTACCAATTCACGCGCCATTCTACGCTCTGATTGAAAAGGTGAGATGAATGACACAACGACAATCTGACCTGCATCAACCATCAATTTAGCAACTTCAGCGATGCGGCGGATATTTTCAACTCGATCTGCATCGGTAAAACCAAGATCCTTATTAAGCCCATGTCGTATATTATCTCCATCCAGCAAATAAGTATGCTTACCAAGGGAATAGAGTTTCTTCTCGACCAAATTGGCAATGGTAGACTTGCCGCTGCCGGACAAGCCCGTAAACCAAAGAATAAATGGTTTTTGCCCTTTTATGACGGCATGTGCCTGCTTATTGATATTGATCGCTTGCCAGTGAATATTCTGTGATCGACGCAAGGCAAAATGTAGCATGCCGGCGCCAACCGTGTTATTAGTTAAACGATCAATGAGAATGAAACCGCCAATATCATGATCTTCTTTATACGGATCAAAAGCTATCAATTGATCAGTACTCAAATTACAAATACCAATTTCATTGAGCTCCAATTTAGTGCCAGCGACATGTTCGAGAGTGTTGACGTTTACCTTATATTTCAGCACTGAAACATTTGCGGTGACAGTTTTTGTTCCGATCTTCATCAAATACGGTCGACCGGGAAGCATCGATTCATCAACCATCCATACAATCGTAGCTTCAAACTGATCAGCCACACCAGGCAGAATCTCGGTGGCTGCTAAAATATCACCTCGACTGATATCGATTTCATCAGCCAGCGTTAAGGTAATGGATTGTCCTGAAATGGCCTGTGTCAAATCGCCATCGTTGGTCACAATGCGAGTTACACGACTTTCTCTGCCGGAAGGCAGGACACGAATAAGATCACCCGGCTTAACGCTGCCCCGAGCAATCATACCGGAGTAGCCTCGGAAGTCCAGATTTGGACGATTGACCCATTGTACCGGCATACGAAAAACCCCGGATTCTACATTGACATCCTCGACCTGCACATTCTCCAAATATCCCATCAATGTTTCACCACGATACCAGGGTGTGTTGTCGCTCAGTGAAGTAATGTTATCGCCTTTCAGCGCTGACATCGGAATGGTTATGATATTATTCAGTTCTATTTCTTTTGCGAAACTGCGATAATCCATATCAATCTGATTGTAAACTTCTTCTGAATATCCCACCATATCGAGCTTATTGATTGCGAGCACCACATGTTGAATGCCAATTAAAGAAACCAAATAACTGTGACGACGCGTCTGCGTTAGCACACCTTTGCGTGCATCAATAAGAATTATTGCCACATCAGCTGTTGAAGCCCCTGTGACCATGTTACGTGTATATTGTTCGTGTCCAGGCGTATCTGCGACGATAAACTTTCGCTTATCGGTAGAAAAAAAGCGATAGGCCACATCTATAGTTATTCCCTGCTCACGTTCTGCGGCGAGTCCATCTACCAGTAGTGCAAAATCTAAGTCGCCAGCTTGCGTACCTATTTTCTTAGAATCTACCTCTAATTGAGCCAATTGATCCTCAAATAACATTTTGGATTCATACAACATTCGTCCAATTAAGGTACTTTTTCCATCATCAACACTGCCGCAAGTGATGAACCTGAGCAAGCTCTTGTTTTCATGAGTTTTTAAATACAAATCGATATCTTCAGCAATTAAATCAGATACGTGTGCCATTAGAAGTAGCCCTCCTGTTTCTTTTTTTCCATTGAACCTGAGGAATCGTGATCGATTAATCGTCCTTGCCGCTCAGATGTTCTTGCCAACAACATTTCTTGAATAATATCCACGAGAGAACTGGCCTCGCTTTCAATCGCGCCGGTTAAAGGATAGCAACCCAATGTGCGGAAACGAACTTTTTTCATCATCGGCGACTCACCTTCTCTCATCGGCAAACGCTCATCATCAACCATAATTAAAGTACCATCACGCTCTACAACAGGCCGCTCTTTAGCAAAATACAATGGCACAATAGGAATATTATTCAAATGGATATATTGCCAAATATCGAGCTCAGTCCAATTAGAAAGCGGAAAAACCCGAATGCTCTCGCCCGGATTTTTGCGCGCATTATATAGATGCCACAGCTCAGGGCGCTGCAATTTAGGATCCCACCGATGTTGCGCTGAGCGAATAGAAAAAATACGTTCTTTAGCGCGCGATTTTTCTTCATCGCGACGTGCTCCACCGAATGCAACATCAAACCCATGTTTATCCAAAGCCTGCTTTAATCCTTCAGTTTTCCAGATATCCGTATGTATTGCGGAGCCATGGGTAAAAGGGTTAATACCCTTTTTAACACCTTCGGGATTAATGTGAACAATGAGATCAAATCCTAATTTCTTTGCCATTACGTCACGAAATTCAATCATTTCTCTAAATTTCCATGTTGTATCGACATGCAGCAATGGAAAAGGTAGTTTCGAGGGATAAAATGCTTTTACTGCAAGATGTAGCATCACTGCACTATCTTTGCCGATAGAATAAAGCATCACCGGATGCTCGCACTCTGCAACAACCTCCCGCATGATATGAATACTCTCCGCTTCAAGACGTTGTATATGTGTCAACATGGTTAATAATTTCCTTCAAAAAAATATAATAGCATTAGGGTTATATTAATATGAGTACAGAATCTTTCTTATCACGATATAAGCCTGTTTATTCCTGTAGTTTTAATGCTTACAAGCAAATTTGCTGATTCTCTGTTCAAAAAATGCGGATGTGGACCAACTTGCGACTTTATCATTGAATAATATCCGTTACTAAAAAATTCAACTTCAAAGCTTACTGTAATTTTCCTATCGATCTATTTGTTTTTTCATGTAATGAACAAACGCCCGAGCTTCAGTCTTGCGATACTAGCAGCGAATAACGGGTACTGTGCAAATTTCTAAAGGATTAAACCGATCTAAGTACAATACTTAGCATCTAAACAATATGCATGGCAATAAAATTGCAAGCAGATCAAGTGAAATATAGTTTCTGTATTACCTTAAGAAATATCTGAAGCAAGAATGAATACTCTACATGGCAAAACCAAGATAAATCACAAGCTTAAAGAATTGGATAGTCACTATGTGCCATATTCTTTTTTACAAAAAGTTCAAGGCTGAACCGATTTTTTGGGTGCATGAGTATTCGATGAGGAAGGATTGTCTTCCAATATTTGAGTTCCGATTGTACCATTGCTTGCTCCTTCTTTTTCTTTTATTGATTTGATCGGCATTTTTGCAAAAGAACGCAAATTTAAATGCAACGCTGCCTTAGCGAGCAAATGTGCGCTTACCGGAGCTGTGATAAAAAGAAACAGCGTAATCAATATTTCGTGCAAGCTGATGCCGGCATCACGGCTGCTGAAAAATATCGCCGATGCAATCAGCAAGCTGCCAACTCCCAAGGTCGTAGCTTTAGTCGGTCCGTGCAAACGCATATAAAAATCCTTTAGTCGCAAGAGACCCAGAGAGCCGATGAAAGTTAAGGCAGCGCCAGTCAGAATCAAAAAAGACAAAAAATATTCCAGCATAATTTACTCGATAATATCGCCGCGCAAAAGATATTTGCACAGTGCAACAGTGCCAATAAAGCCCATCAAAGCGATCAGCAATGCCGCTTCGAAGAATAGCGCACTACCCAGATGAATACCTAGCAGCATCAGTAATGCAATGGAATTTATATATAAAGTATCCAGCGCCAGAATCCGATCCGGCATGCTGGGGCCACGAAGTAAGCGCCAGAAGCTCATCGCGACTGCCGCTGCCACTAAACCAAGTGCAATAGTAATTACGGAATCTAACATTGTTCAAAAATCTCCTGCAATGGACGTTCGTAACGATCCTTAATCGCCGCAATCAGTGCATTCGGATCCGTTTCGTTTAGAGCATGAACCAATAAATATCGGCGATCATCAGACAATCGCGCCGACACTGTTCCAGGTGTCAATGTGATACTGTTAGCTAATAAACTGATGGCCAGATCAGATGTCAAAATTATGGGTAGTTCAATAAAAACCGGTTTAAGCCGATCTGGATCGCCAAGAATCAAACGGGCTACCGTAAAATTGGCCAATATGATGTCTAGCAGTAACATTCCAATATATCGCAGCAAGGCAAACGGTCTGTGAATATTCACTGCCTCTGGCCAGAAGCGCAGAGTGAGCAATGGTATCACCCAGCCCAGAAATAAGCCGAGAAAAATCTGCCCGGGTGTTATGCTGTTTACCAATAATAACCATAAAACTGTTAGCGTGGGAGATAGAACCGGATGAGGCAGTAGGCGGGTTATAATTTTCATTTTCCAGTACCTAACACAGATTGAATATAGTTATCAGGTTGCAGCAATTGATTTGCCGTAGCCTGTGCAAAATCAGTAATTGCACCCGCCCAAACCATTAAAGCCAAGCAAAGCGTAAGCAAAAATGCTGCGACCGCCAAACCACTTATGCCTGGCGTTATACTGGGATGAACGTGAAGATTCGTTGTTGGAGCATGAGCTGCCTGAGGAGCTTGTGCTCGATAAAACAGCAAGCTGCCGCTACGCGCCAGCGCAATGATGGTAAATAAGCTGGTTATTAATACAATAGCCATGACCCATGGCATAGCCGGATGCGGCAGCGCCGCTTGCAGGATTAGAAATTTTCCGACGAAACCAGATAATGGTGGCAACCCAGCCATCAGAACCGCCACAATAAAAAAGAGGGTGCCCATTATTCGTTGGTGCACCATGATCAGACCTGGTTCAAGTCGATCACTTATTTCGCCACGGCGATTAACAATGTTATCTGCGAGTAGAAAAAATGCTGCAGCGGCAAAGGTGGAATGTGGCAGGTAATACAATCCAGCGGCTATTCCGGCACTTGTATTGATGCCAAAAGCGATGAACAGTGTACCAACGGATGCAACCACCAGATAGGCCACCTGTTGTCGCAAATGTGTGCTTGCCAACACACCCAGCACACCTGCAATCAGTGTTGTCAAAGCCAGCGGTAACAACCAAGGTTCGATCAAATCAGCAATCGGACCTGCCTGCTCACCAAAGATCAAGGTATAAATACGTAAAATACAGTATGCACCAACCTTGGTCATAATGGCAAATAAGGCTGCTACCGGAGCAGTTGTATGTGCATAAGCCGCAGGCAGCCATAAATAAAGTGGCAACAGCGCGGCTTTAAGGGCAAATACTGCAAACAGCAGTAAGCCAGCCGTACGAATGAGCGCAATATCTTCGGGAGGAGTGTTGGCAACTCTACCGGCCAGATCAGCCATATTCAATGTGCCCAGAAGCCCGTATAGTGTGCCCACGGCAAACAGAAACAAGGTAGAACCGACAAGGTTGATGATGACAAAATGTAATCCAGCCATCGTGCGTAACCGTCCGCCGCCATGCAGCAATAAACCATAAGAAGCGAGCAGCAGAATTTCAAAGAATACAAATAAGTTAAACAAGTCTCCGGTCAGAAACGCACCATTTAAGCCAAATAATTGTAATTGAAATAAAACATGAAAATGCGGACCGGCAGTGTCTGTACCGCGTACTGCATAAACAAGCGCGCCCCACGACACCAGTGCAGTAATTATCAGCATCCAGGCCGTCAACCGATCAGCGACCAAAACAATGCCAAATGGTGGCGACCAATTGCCTAGCGCATAAACCAGGATCTCGCCGCTGTTAACAATACTGAGTAGCCATCCCGCCAACAAAACCAATACGCTCACGGAAGTAATGCTCAGAATGCGAAGCATTTGCAGACTTTGTTTCTGCAGCAATAATAACAATGCGCCCATCAACAACGGCCATATCACCGGGAGAATAACTATATGGTTTATCATGATTTATGTTTTCCATCCACATGATCATTTCCCATTTCCAAGTGTGCCTTGAGAGACAATACAATGACAAAAGCAGTCATGGCAAAACTGATCACAATAGCTGTGAGTACAAGCGCCTGCGGTAAAGGGTCTGCATATTCCGCAACATCCTCAACAATAATGGGTGGTTTGCCAATAGTGAGTCGTCCCATCACCAGAAGAAATAGATTGACTGCGTAAGACAAAAAGGTCAAGCCCAGCACGACTGGAAAAGTACGGCTGCGTAAAGTAAGGTAAACGCCACAACCTGTAAGCGTCCCAATTAGTATCGCTACCAGCGCTTCCATTATCGAGTTCTCTTTCTAACGTTTGTCAAATGACTTTCTTTATGCACCAGACCAAGATAAATAAGTATCAGCAGCGTGGTGCCGACGACAACCAGATAAACACCCAGATCAAAAATCATGGCGGAGGCTAACTCAAACTCTCCAATTAATGGCCAATGCAAATGACTAAATGTAGATGTCAGAAATGGATGGTCAAAAAACCAACTGGCAAGTCCGGTCAGCGTAGCGATGAAAATTCCAGCGCCAATCACGTTATGCATATTTACCGACAGTCTGATATGCGTCCAGGTGACACCATTAGCCAGATATTGCATGATTAGTGCTACTGCGGTTATCAACCCTGCGATAAAACCACCGCCAGGTAGATTATGTCCACGCAGCAAAATATATACAGAGACCAGTAAAGCGAGCGGCAATAACAAGCGCACAAATGACGCCATGATAACTGGGTGTATGTCATGATCCCAAGTGAGTCCCTGGCTATCCTCTTCAGATCCGGATAATTTCAATTGATGCAGCATCGCATATATACCCAGTCCGGCTAACGCCAGCACGGTAATTTCTCCGAGTGTGTCATAACCCCTGAAATCGACAAGAATAACATTCACTACATTGGCCCCCCCGCCACCCGGCACACTATTAGTCAAAAAATAATCTGCAATACTTTGATAAGGACGGGTTAATATGGCCCAAACTAATAAGCTCACTCCTAAGCCTGCCGCGGTGGCGATCAAGGCATCCCGACTACGTAAATAATTTCCGGATTCTGGCGGTGAAAACTGCGGTAAAAAATACAAGGCTAACAACATCAGAACAATCGTGACCACCTCGACGGATAATTGTGTCAAAGCAAGATCTGGCGCAGAAAACTTAATAAAAACAAGAGATACACCCAAACCAACTGCCCCCATTAAAACTAGCGATACTAGGCGTTGTCGGTGAAGAATTACGGTTCCTAAGGCAGCAACAACGAGAATCAGAGTAACAAGTATACTGATACCATCCATAGGCAATAATATACGCTCACCGGTTAAAGCGGATGTATTATTGTTGAAACCTGCCAAACCAAGTGTCAGAATAAAAAGCATAAAGATAAACAGCATCTGTTGTAACGAATTTGCATTTAGCAAATAAGTTGCTTGCCCGGAGATTTTGAAAAGCTGATTAAGCAGCAAATTATAAAGTAATTTGAATTCCAATCGGTCGCCGATCTTTTCATACTGTGCGAACAATGGACGGCGGACCAGATAAATCAGAATTCCTCCTGATAAGGCAATAATACTCATCCATAATGCCGGATTAAAACCATGCCAGATAGCCAAATCATGATCTGGAACAGGCCCCTGCAGAACACCAGCAGCGGCCACTGCAAGAATGGGCTCCACAGTCAATGCCGGCAGCATGCCAACCAGCAGGCATAAAGCTACCAGAATTTCCACTGGAACTTTCATCCATCGAGGAGGCTCATGCGGTGTTCTGGGCAAATCAACCGGCTCACCATTAAAGAAAACCGTATGGATAAAACGTAATGAGTAAGCAACGGCAAAAATACCCGCCAGAGTTGCTGCGGCAGGCATAAACCAACCCCATGGCTGGTTGGTATGGTGCAACGTTTCGGCAAAAAACATTTCCTTGGACAAGAAGCCGTTAAATAAAGGCACACCAGCCATAGAAGCGGCAGCTATCATGGCCAGCATTGCCGTATGTGGCATAAATTTCCATAGTCCTCGCAGACGACGCATATCACGCGTGCCTGCTTCGTGATCGATAATGCCCGCAGCCATAAATAAGGATGCCTTGAAAATCGCGTGATTAATAATATGAAAAACACCAGCAACTGCCGCAAGCGGCGTGCCAATGCCAAATAATAAAGTAATTAAACCCAAATGACTGATTGTCGAATATGCAAGCAATCCTTTTAGATCGTGCTTAAACATAGCAATGAAAGCGGCAACAAGCAATGTGGTGAGCCCTGTCATACAGACCAGCCAAAACCACTCTGGAGTACCCGACAAGGCAGGGAATAGGCGCGCAAGCAAGAATACACCGGCTTTTACCATAGTTGCAGAATGCAAATAAGCGGATACTGGTGTGGGAGCCGCCATGGCATTGGGCAGCCAAAAGTGAAATGGAAATTGAGCCGATTTGGTGAAAGCACCGAGCAAAACTAGAATCAGCGTCGGCAAATATAATTCATGAGTACGTATACTGTCTCCAGATGCCAGAATCACTGATAAATCATAGCTGCCACAAATCTCACCCAATAACAGAAAGCCACCAAGAAGAGCGAGTCCGCCGCCACCAGTAACAGCTAAAGCCATGCGCGCACCACTCCGGGATTCCTTCCGATGTTGCCAATAACTGATGAGCAAGAACGACGATAGGCTGGTCAGCTCCCAGAAAATCAACAGTTGAATAATGTTTTCTGATAATACGATCCCCAGCATGGACCCCATGAACATCAGTAAGTAAGCAAAAAAACGCCCCATATCGTCTCGTTCAGATAAGTAATATCTTGCGTAGAGAATAATGAGCAGGCCAATGCCTAAGATCATCAGCGAAAATAGCAGGCCCAATCCATCGAGACGGAAGGCAATGTCCAGGCCGAGCGTAGATATCCAACTGAAGCGCTGAATTACAATTTGTCCTGAGAAAACATCAGTGATCATGGGATATAAAAAGACCAGTGCGAGTAACGTCACGACACCAGCACCCCAGGCAGCATGCAATCTGCCTAGGCGGGATATCAATGCAACAAAAATTGCGCCGACAAAAGGTATAAGGGCGACAAAATATAAATTCATAACAATTTGATTAGTGTTGGATGTTTTTACTCAATCGATATAGCTTATTTGAATATCAATTACTTACATATGATTCTGTAGAAATAATATGCTTCTTTCGCATACAGTCATCCTATGGAATTTCTTGGAGTTTTGCCACAAATTTGCCCCATTGATGAAATGGAATCGATTCGGCTAAAAGATAATGCTGGCAATTAACAGATTCAAAATCAAAATGATTTGCAAAATGATACCATCAGTATACTTAAGGGTTGCCTATTTGATTATTCATTCCGTAGTTTTGAGATTACCGACATCATTGTTTCAATTCAGACAGGAAAAGCCTTATACGCGCAGCATTGACTCCCCAATCCCCCTTTCCAACTCTAGAAGCGGAACGCATGTCCACACGCGATTTCTTGCCTTCCGCTCGTATTCGAATCACGACATCATCCTTGAAGCCCATTATTGCTGTGGTATCGGTAGCTTCAATCCGGCCATTAGCAGCAGAAACAGCCAAAACTTCCCAACCTCGCTTTTTCACCAATGCAACCACCTGCTCAAAAACCTGGTCAAAATGGACGATCCAGAATGATTGAATTCAGATTGGGATACCCCTCTTTCTGAAGATTAGCCAGATTTTCCGGTGTGAAGCGATCTAGCGGATTATGTTCACCTGTGCGTAGCGCTTTTACAGCCAGAAATTCAGGAGGATCAACCAAATCGGTCGTAATGTCATGAATCTGTGGCGCACCTGCACCCGTTAGCACGGTCATGAGTACCGGCATGATCACGAATAAAGCCAAAGTTGAACCGGATAACGTTTCAGTGATAACTGAATGCTTTGCTTTGATAGCACGCAAAGTTCCGATTAACCCTAGAACTATGGCAGCTAACGTTATTAGCACGCTCAACGCAAGTAGCAATACAACCAATTTGAAATCCAGCAGCACAGAACGTTGACCTACTACCGATAATACCGCGATCAATGCAGCCGATCCAGAAAATTTTAGACTCCAGGAAGTAAAATTAAAAGTCTGGTTCTTAATGCTTTTTGTTTTGGTTGTTTTCATGATATGAAAAATAATCAATAATGATTACACTTTATTCTCGCTTCACAGGGAAACGGTATAATTTTTAATCAACATTTATTTATTTATGCAAGCTACACGAATGCCTGTTTAAGAAATTTAAGATAACACGAGTTTAATCCGTTCAAAACTACTGCTACTGCTACTGCTACTGCCCTTAATCTTTAACTATCGCGAACAAGTCGTTCATGAAAAACATAATCGTATTGCTAGCGCTAGTGCCCGTATGCTTATTCTGGAACTTACTGGCAAGCGCACAAGGCATTGATGTTTCCGGAAAATATGAAGAACCGATTGGACAACAAATTCATATTTATCGGAGTGAAAACAATCACTTAAGTTTTAGAAGCGCATATGAAGCATTTAAGTATGGCCATTTTTCGCAATCCAGTAATTCCGTACTTAATTTTGGCATCGGGGCAAAACCCGTATGGCTCGCATTTTACGTCAGAAATAATACGCATAATTATGTGTCTCGAAAATTGCTGTTTGAAACCCCCTGGTTGGATACAATTGACGTTTATTTTCTCCAAAAAGACCGATTAGTCAACAGCTATCATCTCGGTGACAGTTTGTTATTTTCGCAACGACCTATTAATCATCGATTTTTTGTAAATAAACATGATTTTGGTGTCGGTGACACTGTTGTGTTGATCCGAGTTGAATCTGCAGACGCGATGGTTATACCCATTTATTTCCTTACTAGTGAAGAAATAGCCGACAGAAATACGTTGCAAGCTTATAGCTACGGATTAATTTATGGCGTGTGCTTGGCTTTGGTAGCCTACAACTTCATGCTATATATCGGTTTACGAGCCAATCCCTACCTTTTTTACTCCCTTTATCTCTTATTATTTGTGATATTGAATGTAGCTTATACAGGTCACGGCTATCAATGGCTATGGCCCGAGTCTCCAATGTGGCAGCAATGGGCAAGTCCGATACTGATCATGGCTTGTACATTGAGTGGTTTTGCATTTACGCTACAATTCCTAAATATAAAAGTAACTTGGCCTCGCATTTATCAATGGGTTGTATCTAGTTGTTTCGGCTTTAGCGCATTGGCACTGATTACAATCATTGCTGGTAAATTTATAGCGACTCTACTCATCTCAATTGTTTTTATTTTCTATTTCTTTATCCTTGCCGTTATATTAGGCGTTATTTCTCTGCGAGCCGGTAACAAGTTTGCCAAATACTTTTTGCTGGCATCGATTTTTACGATATTTGGCGGCACCATCACAGCTAATGCTATATGGGGTTTTATTCCTTTCAATTGGCTCACTTATCGGGCTTCAGATATCGGCATGATGGCGGATGCCATTTTTCTGGCACTTGCGCTTGCCGAACGGTTTAATATCAACCAAGACGAGAAACTGGCTGCCGAGAAGATGGCTAATATTGATTTACTAACCAACTTAAATAATCGTCGCGCATTTTATAAATTTGTGCAACCACTTTGGGCCATGAGCTTACGCAGCAGAAGCAGTACTTCTGTCATTATACTCGATATCGATGATTTCAAATTACTGAACGACAATTATGGCCACCCCATGGGGGATCGCGTTCTCGTCAAGTTAGCAGAAATAATACAGAAAGAAGCACGCAGTGGAGATGTGCTGGCGCGCTGGGGAGGAGAAGAGTTTCTCGTTTTCCTGCCGGAGACACGATTGGTGGATGCAGTAACCATCGCAAACAGAATGCGCAAAAGAATTATGTCTATTCAGATCAATATTGATAAAGCCGAGAAACTCTCATTTACTGCAAGCTTTGGCGTTGCAACCACTCACGATATCGACGTATCGCTGGATGAATTAATCGCCCGAGCAGATCGACGATTGTATCAGGCCAAGAAACAAGGGCGTAACTGCGTCTATCCAGATCCATACGACCAGAAACCATACCAATAATAAAAGCATCCTACCATCAATATGCCAAACTTTAGTACTTGCAACCAATATTTTTCTTCGTCACTCGAAGTATTGGTCAAATCCCAAAGATTTCATTGCGATTTCAGATTCTTCTGCAACGTCGAAATCATCCTCACCAATCTCTAATTCATCGATAAGCTTAACGATACGACTGTCCGGAATCATGCCATCAGCCAGCGCTTCCTCGTCATCGAAATCCATGGTCATTGGATCTATGTCATCGTTATTATCAGACGAAAATTTATGATTCATCATGGTAAGCCTCCTTGCAACGTTATTGGGTACGCTCCCAGTAAAACATAACGACATATGATTTAAATTCCAGATTAGAAATAGTTTCTCCTGATATTTTGAAAGCATAAAAAAACTTTTATAACTTTACTTGTTTGCATAACTAGTGTTAAGCAGTGTTAAGCACGTTTTTAATCAACTGTTGCAACAAAAACTAATCGGATTAAAAAAACAAGAATTAGCTCATGAATTTGGAACTGAAGCTCTCCGACTTCCTGTATCCCATAAACAGAAGTTGGACAAAATAATCCGCATGCTAGTTGCCTTCAAGAGATTATTCGGTGCATCTATATGCTAAAGCACAAGGAATGCAATTGAATAATCTCTATTCATATTCCCAAACTTTTGCGACATTCTGGAGTTTCAGTGCAAACTACCCGGCTATACAAGCTTACAAACGATTATGGCGACCACATTCACCGATGAACCGAAGTGCTCAGTGCTGCCAAGATTAAGACCCTAGGCAGCGAGGACTCGGCACTAGGAAACAAAAAGTGAAATCAATGAGGAAGATATGCAATAATTAACTTTATATTTTTGGTTAACTGCAGGATATTTCCACAGCAGTCGTATCAATTTATTGGCGGCCGTCGCCGCATAGAGTCTGAAACTACGGTTTCAACAATTCTTCGTATTCTATTTGTCTTTGGTAAGGTGTAGATTTATTGAGTTTTTGATGAAATTTAGTCATTGAGAGATAAATTTTTCAGACAATTATCATTTCTATGCTCCACGAGATAATTGCCGGAAATTACTTCTGGATCAACGACTAATCAGTTGACGACAAAATTTTTGCTTTGAGAGGTAGCGATGTTCTAATGACAATGCGGGCGATGATGCACTAACAATAATACCAATTCTTAAATAGAATTTACCGGCTGATTCGCTTTGATAGCAAGGACTTTTTTCCTGTAGCGCTATGTGTATGCAGTAGAATTGAGATACATAAAATGATTTATTATAGTAATACTGAAAACTTAGTGGTAATTTATGGTGCCAGAAGAAACCCCGAACCGATCTCCGCCAGTATCCGCAGCAATCCAAAAAGCCCTTTCTGTAACTCAGTAAATAAGCCATTGCAAAAAATAGTTGTCCGTAGCAATCCAAAATAATCCTTGCTCAGCCGGAAATATTTGGGCATAGTTTTGGGCATAGGAATTTCTTGAGACCCGAACCATGCCTAAAAAAATAATGAATCTTACTGATGTGCAAATCCGGGCAGCAAAGCCAGGTGAAACCAAATATGACGGCAAAGGTTTGGAGCTTATTGTCGATGCTAATGGCAATAAAAGGTGGGCACTACGCTACAGGCGACCTGATGGAAGGCGCAATATGATTGGACTTGGTTCTTATCCTGATGTGTCTGCAAGTATTGCACGCATACAAGCCGAAGAAATTCAACAAAGACTAAGACAAGGGATTGACCCTGTTGAGCATAAAAAATCAGAAAAACAAAAGCAAGAAACCGCTATACGTGGCACATTCAAAGCTATAGCTGAAGAGTGGTACGCCCATAAAGCCAAAGGGTGGGCAAAGGAAACAGCCAGAAAAGCACGCGGAATAATGGATGATTCTCTATTTCCAAGACTTGCGAAGAAATCAATTACAGACATTTCTTCCGCTGATGTAAAGCTGGTGCTGATTGAAATTCATGAGCGCGCGCCCAGACTGGCAGTAAAAGCACGGCAGTATTGCAATCAAATCATAGGATATGCAATACAAGAAGGATTGCGGGAGGATGGCCGGGAATTATCTCTGAAAGGTGCTTTGCCCAAATCAATCAAAGGTCACTATGCTGCTGTCACCAAACCTAATGACTTGCCCGCTTTGATAAAAGCGATTGATGGCATAAACTCAATTCATTCAAAAGTGGCCTTACTGGTTTGCTTGTACACTGCTACCCGCCCAGGTGTTGTGGCTGGTATGCGATGGGATGAATTAAATTTAGAAAATAGGGAATGGCACATACCAGCCCGCAGAATGAAGATGGGCAATGACCACATCACGCCCCTGCCTGGTCAATTGATTTCAATGCTGAGCGAATTGCAAAAATTATCCCATGAATCCCCTTTTGTATTCCCAGGCTTCCGCGATCCTATCAACCAGCATATGCACCGTGACAGCTTGAGCAAGGTACTAAGGGAAAATGGAATGCGTGGAAAAACTGTTACGCATGGTTTCCGTGCCACACTAAGAACCATTGCAAGGGAAAGATTACGAATTGATCCTGATGTATTGGAGGCTCAGATTGCGCATGCAAAGAAGGGTGAAGTGCAGGCTGCATATGATAGGACACAATTTCTTGATGAACGTCACAAATTGATTCAGCAATGGGCTGATTATATCGATGCTTTGAAAACCAGTGAAATTGTCGTGCCGTTATTCAAAAATGCAATTTAAATCTTGCAGCATCATTTCCGCGATTATTCTTACCCCCTTATTTTTTAGTGGGGCGAGTGGGGCGAGTGGGGCGGAATCTTTGAAACCGTTATGGTTACTAGCTTCTAGCCGCCCCACTTTTTCAGACTTGACACTCAAGGCAGTGGGGCGCGCCCCACTTAAGGGCGGAATTAATGTAACTTGGGTGCCAATGTGTGCCCCACTTTTTGGAATTGTGTGACCTAATTGAGGCGAAAATGCTGCGCGAAAGTTTCCTGTTGCCACCTTACCGGCACGGGTGAAAATGATTAATTTTTAATCAGACGATCACATAAATAATTATTCATTGCGCTATTTTGCAATCAAAATAATTATGTGAATTACTGCCTAAGATTCAATAATGCACCTGAAACACGCATGAATATTGAATCTCCCACTTTTCGAGAGATTTTTTTTCAATTTCCGATAACGTACGTTATGTTAAATTCATCATTAGCAACGTTTTACCACTTTTTGATAAAGTTGCGTTAATATTTAGCATCGATTCCCCACTTTTAATTAAAGTTGCTTTAACGTTTATTTATTGCTATTCTCAGATTTCATTTATCTCGCGCATGCGCAAGGAAAATTATGACTCCGGAAGAATTCAGAAATGGTTTAACCAGGCTTAATTGGAAGCAATCAGATTTTGCAATGGAGGCAGGCTTAAGCCCGGTAAGTGTCAGCAATTGGTTGACCGGTGTTGCCCCCCTGCCCGTTTGGGCGCAGCGACACCTTGAGTTATTGCTTACGCTCCATGACTTAGCGGCCAAACTATTGGAACCACCCACGAAAAAGGCAAGAATCGCACGCCGTGAAGCTGCTTTACCTGTGGATAGAAATGCTTGAACATTACGCTCGACCCTGGACAGCTCTTTGGCCATATCAAGGCTAATCGCGTACTCAACACTCCCTTGCTGCCCGTGGGACTCGTATCCCATTGATTCTAGGGCTACATTATTTTTAGCATTAGCAATTCCCCCAATCTCCCCGCCATTATGTGTTTCATAAAATATATTGTTACTCACAAAGTTACTCACATTTTGCGAAAGTGCCCCCTGTTTTTTTCAGTGAGTGATTAGTATTTAGTCAGACAAAATCAGACTTCAAATCGATAAATACTATTCAGGAAATTGCGAGTTGAAAAACTGGGTTTTAGGTTAGAATAATTTCAATCACTCCATAGCCCGGCCAGGCGAAAAGCGGAAACCTTCACCGCCTTGGGGTGACCTATCTTGAAGGGTGCACTTTGAAGGGGTGTTATATATGTTTGATGGTGATGATTATATTAGAGAGATAATCAGAGGGATAATTGATCCTGAATTGCCAGAACATGTAAAAGAATTTTTGGAGCCCGGAAAACTGGCCAGAAGGCTTGAGGCTGAATCCCTTCCTGATAGCATGGTGCACATTTTAGAAGCAGTATGTCCAATCTCAAATAAATCAAGAATTCATTTAAATAATTTATTTGCACCAATTCCAGAATCCTCTGATTCAAGTATTAATCTTCGATACAAAAAACAAATTATTGTTCTAGAAAGAGAAATATCAATTATTGAAAAAAATTATCAGACTGATAAGCCTTTCATTCAATTTGCAAAGAATGTTATAGCCAAAAATACTAAGCGAATTGAGACCTTGCAAGAGTCATGTACAAAGTACTCTGAAAAAATAAAGGCAGAATGGGAGAAAGAGGCCGATAGAATCAAGCAGAAAAATCCTGCAAATAGATCAGCTTCGTTATTAGCTCGAATAATTAGCAAGAATCTTGGTTATCCTGATAGTGCCTGCGAGTCCATTAGGAAGCATTTGTTGTCCAGAGGGTTTAAAGCCCACGAAAAGAGAAAAATAAGCCCGCATAAATAAATAGGTAAGCTTCTCGAAATACCTATTACAAATCATTACATTCCTTGACATGCAATTTTGCATGCATACAGAGGGAATGTTATGAAAATCAACAGCAAAAAATCCATCCAGGAATCATTGAGCATGGATGTCAATCAATCACCAGCAGACGTTCAGAGAATTGGAAGAATAGTAGAGCCAGAAAGGTTATTGCCGATTTCCAAAGTGAAGGATCAAGTGGGATTTGGTACTAGTTATCTCTACGAATTAATTAAACAGCGTAAATTTCCAGAACCTTTAAAAATTGGCAATGCCAGCCGGTGGCGTGAATCTCAGGTTCAAGAATGGATTCACAATCAGATTGAAGGCAACTCATCCGGCAAGCATGCAGAGGTGCGGACATGAGCAATCAGCTATCCCCTTCAGACCTGATGCCTAAAACAAGCGGCGCAATGGAATCTATCTTTGATAGAGCGATCCGCATCATTGATAGTAGATTCGGTGAAGGATACTCAAAAGCTAATCCTGATCTTATTACCGTGACCATGAATTCATTCTGTCAGGATGGGAAAACCGCCACGACCATTTCAGAACGTATAAATACAAGGTGTTCTTGTGGAATCAATTATCTTGTTCCAGTTATGGTGCGGGATACGTTGCAAGACTGGATTATGGATCACCCTGGGCACTCAAGAAAAGAACATGTTTTCATGATTGACACACTTAAATGGCTTGCAGATAGGGCTAAAGGTGGGCGTGAATGATGTTTCCATTGACAAATACAATCCTCTGGCTTTATGCTTCGTTCGTCAATGCAAAATCATTGGCCAGGTTTGGAAGCCTGTTACGAAAGCGGATACCGCCGCTGAGCGGTTTTTTTGTATCCGGTATTTATTTTATTTGCCCTTTGTTTTTTTATGGGTGGATATTTTGGGGAGCCTTCGGGCTCGCTGGTACTTTCGTCCAGTCTTCCAACCTGACTTATTCACCCGCCCCGTGTCGTGCACGGGTGGCGGTTTCTCGAACCGTGAACAAAGGAGCATAAGCCATGGCCTCAGTTAATCAATCTACTGCATCAGACACCAATCATTCAGCAGTCATACCACAAGACGAATACCCAAAAATCATTTGGAAATTAAGAAGCATAGAAAGCACTTTTAGTTTTTTGCATGACAGTCTGTTAAGTCTGCAACAAGCTGATGAGTACGAGCTCATGTCAAGCGCTGACAGCTTGGGGTTTATGGATGTTTTGTCGCAATCTTTTGGAGATTTGTATTTAATTATTGATCAATTAGAGATAGCCAATGACGGCAAGATTCAAGAAATTGCCGAGAATCTAAAAGTGCATGCGGATCATGCCGGGTTCATATCGTGTCATTTTCAGCCAAGGGTAGAGGTGAGCGGCGAGCACGTTTGTGAACTCGATCATAGACCCCTTTTCGAGCACGATCTAAAAAGTGTTTTGTTACTGTTTAATGAGATTTGCTGCAATGGATTGCCTGTTTGGATTACATCACTGGAAGAAATTTTTGCAAGGAAAATAGCAGGTAATTGTCACATTGTTTCCCAAGCCAGTAATTACGAAAGCGTATTAACAGCACGCATCAAGGCCATTCAGCCTAAATTTCAAGCACTCTATGACAAGTATATCTTCCCAAATGGGAGCCAGCTTCTGATTGATCCTGAAAAATTAAAGATCGAAACCGAAGCACTTCGCAAAGAGATCTGGGAATTGCAGAATCATATGCCAATAGATTCTGAAGAAGGCATGAATTGTAGGATGGCAATTGATCAATTGGATCTCTTGATAAGGCTAATTGATTCAAACTTTGAGTTTAGAAAATCAGATTTAACTGCGTTGTCCATGATAGTGAGTCAGGCTGGCAATGATTTTAGCAGGGCTCTTGAGGGGCTTACACCTGCTGATGGAGGTGATCTTGTCGATACCGTTCATTAAAAAAATTGCATCCGCTGCACTGGGTAGCATTGACAGTGTATTAAGTCAGTGGCTGCCCGGTGGCAAGCGTGAAGGTGATGAATATTTGCCGCTGAACCCTAAAAGATCGGACAGTAAGCCGGGTTCATTTTCAATTAATCTTCATACCGGCAAATGGTCAGACTTTGCAACCGATGACAAAGGGCTTGACCTGGTCAGCCTGGTTGCTTATCTGGAAGGTGAAACCCAATTGAAAGCAGCCAAGCGACTGGGTGCATTTCTTGGGATTGAATCGGAACCAGCCAACCCGCAAAAACCAGCCCGGAGCGATTCAAAACAATCCGGTAACAGTAAACCATCAGCCGAACAAAAAGAATTAAATGGCGGTAAGAATCCGGGCGGCGATGATGACGGCTGGCAATGTGTTATGCCGATACCGGATAAAGCACCTAGGCCGCCGGTTGCACATCCTAAGCATGGGAAGCCGTCAAAGCGGTATCCCTATCATGATAAAGATGGCCGCATTAATTTTTATCATGACCGGTTTGATAAGCCGAAGGGTGAGAAAAAGCAATTCTCACCGCTGACACTTTGGGAGAAAAACAGCAAGCTGGAATGGCGGTTCAAGGCTCCGGGTGGCTTGCGTCCGCTCTATGGGCTGCCTTCCTTGCAGCAATTTCCTGATGCTGATTGCTGGTTTGTTGAAGGTGAAAAGGCAGAGGAAGCCCTGCAAAAGCTGCTACCTGATCACCCTATTCTGTGCTGGCAAGGCGGAAGCCAGGCTGTTGACAAATCGGATTACACCCCGCTTGCCGGTCGTGATTGTGCGATCTTTCCTGATAACGATCTGGCCGGTAAAAAAGCCGCCAATGATTTGGTGAAGCAGTTAAAGGCTGCGGGTGCTCGTTCGGTTCGGATGTTGGATATTGATCATTTAGCATTTAATCCGGAATGGATCGGTGAAGGCTCAAATCGCAAGCCAGACTTGGTAAAACCACCATTGGTGGATGAACAGATCAAGGATGGCGGCTCTAGCCGCATGCCAGACTTGGTAAAAGGTGAGCCACTGGCCATTGGTGACGATGCCGCTGATTTGGTTGCGCGTGGCTGGCAAGCGGAGCATTTCACCCTGTTGCTGAAGCGTGAAGATATCTTGATTTCACCTGGCTCCAAAGAAACAAAGCCAGGCAATAAGCCAGATGAACAGCAATCCGAAACCGTGCAGCGTGGCTTTGAATTGTTCGATGATGGTTTGTATTTTCTGGAACCAACCAAAGACGGATTACGCCGCCGTAAAGTCAGCGCACGGCTTGAAGTGCTGGCACTGGCGCGTGATGCTGATTCAAGGGAATGGGGAACACTGGTTCGTTTTTCTGATCCTGATAATAAAGTCAAGCAGTTGGTTATCCCTGCCCGTTCATTTAATGGTGAGGGTTTGGAAGCTTCAGGGCGCTTGTTATCAGAAGGTTTGACCATAGCACCCAAAGCCCGGCAATTAGTCATTGAATATCTGCAAACACAAACCCCCGAGAAGCGAGCGCGTACCACTAACCGCTCCGGCTGGCATGGTGTCAACGATGATTTGGTTTTTGTGTTGCAGGATGGTTCCATTGGTCAATCCGATGATGAATGGCTATTCAGTGATAATCGCCCTGACTCCAATTTATTCCGACAACGTGGAACGCTGAAGCAATGGCGGGAGCATGTAGCGGCCTTGTGTGTGGGTAATAGCCGCTTAACCTTTGCAGTTTCGATTGCATTTGCAGAACCATTGCTGCATTTGATTGAAATGGAATCGGGCGGCTTTCATTACCGGAGCAGAAGTTCAGACGGCAAGACAACGGCCTTATTTATGGCTGGCAGCGTATGCGGTTCGCCTGAGTATTTACAACGGTGGCGTTCAACGGATAACGGGCTGGAAAGTACTGCACTTTCACACTGCGATGCAATTCTGACCTTGGATGAAATAAAGCAGATGGAAGCCAGAATTGTGGGTGAATCGGCTTATATGCTGGCCAATGGTTCGGCCAAGGTAAGAGCAAACCAGAACGGGGGCTCACGTACTACGGCTAAATGGCGGTTGCTGTTCTTGTCTTCTGGCGAATTAAGTTTAAGCCAGCATATGGCCGAAGCGGGAAAGAAAGCGCCAGCCGGTGCCGAATTGCGTATGGCCGATATTCCCGCTGATGCCGGGTGTGGCATGGGTTGCTTTGAGAATCTGCACGGTTTTGAAGATGGTGACAAATTCGCCATTGCCTTGGGGTTGGCAGTGAAGAAATACTACGGTACCGCCTTCCCTGCTTTCATTGAACAGGTGTTGAAGAATCGTGAATCCTTACGTGGATCATTGGCTGATGCACGGCTGAGGTTTGAGAAATCAACCCTCACCAATGCGGCCAGTGGACAAGCGCGGCGAGTAGCTGCGCGGTTTGCCCTTGCCGGTGCTGCGGGTGAATTGGCTACTGATTGGGGTATTACCGGATGGCGACCAGGTGAATCGATGCAAGCCGCCATCACCTGCTTTAAAGCATGGCTTCAGGCTTTTGGTGGGGAAGGCAGCCGAGAAGATCGAGCGATGGTTGAACAAGTGCGCTACTTTCTTGAATCGCATGGTGAAGCCAGGTTTACCGATATTGAACGCACAGTGGTTGATGATAACCATACGCCCCGAACGATGAATAAAGCCGGATTCCGTGTAAAAAATGCTGAGGGTAATCTTGAGTACTACTGTTACCCCGAAGTTTTCAAAGCGGAAATATGCAAAGGATTCGATTCAAAAGCAGTTGCACGATTGCTGATTAACTTGGGTTATATGAAGGGCGATGGCAAGCATTTGCAGCCAAAAAAGGATTTGCCAGGCGAGGGCAGAAAGCGTGTTTTTCATGTGTTGCCTACGATTTGGGGCGATGAAAATGATTAATTGGGATGTTCTGATTGGGGCAGAGAATAGCATTGAAGGTGGCAGAAGTTGCCCCGAAAGTGGGGCGCGCCCCACTGCCTTGAGTGTCGAGTATGAAAAAGTGGGGCGGCCAGAAGCTAATAACCATAACGGTTTCAAAGATTCCGCCCCACTCGCCCCACTCGCCCCACTAAAAAATAAGGGGGTAGGACTAGAACGGGAAAATAATCCGCACGTTGAAGGCGTGGCTTCAGATAATTTTCGCGACGCAAAAACGCACTCAATTAATCCTATTGCAATCTGCATGCTGCTAACCTGTTGTAATAAAGTCACAGCCAGTAGTGAAGAAATTCTGGAACAAATGATGAAGCTTCAAACCATGACGCAATCAGAACAAATCAGATCATGGGCGATGACTTGCCAAAAGTACGGGATTGATCCATACAGGATTATTTATCCATTCACCGAATCACCCAACAAAGGCACAAGCTGCCAAGGGTGCAAGCACATAAGCATGCAAAAAATACTTACCGACAAACGCCCGGTATTCAGATTTGTTTGCGGCCAGAACCATCATATGCTTGAAGCTTTATATGTTGGCGAACGTGTGCTGGTAGCACCTGAATCATGTAATGATTACCAGCCCACGGCATGACCGGGGGCGGGTTAAAAGTCTACAGCTATTAGCTTCCAGACCGTTCGCTGCCATTCGTTTGCAAAAAATCGTATTTAAAGGTGGGGGGGTCAATATTAACGTATGCATTATCAATAACTTGCTATTGAGTGAGTAAATTAATTCGGTTTTTATTTGAGAATCCTGAATATCCGTGTCTTTACCTGTTGCCAGTTCATACCGGGGGCATGTCAAAAGTCTGTGTCTTATCATCCATAGACCGTTCGCCTAATCAGATTTTTATGTGCGGGAGTTTTGGAGGGGGGTATTGAATTAATCTTGTATTTAGGTACTCACATCAGAGATGAGATGTGATATAAATTAAATGTAAGGTTGATTGGCAGTAATTTACTGCTTAAAAATTAGCCAGCAAAATTATTTAGGCATAGTTTTGGGCATATAAATTTTATATTGAAAAATAATTATGTTTACTCTCAATATGTTAGTTTCTTATGATGGTGCCCAGAAGAGGACTCGAACCTCCACACCCGAAGGCACATGGACCTGAACCATGCGCGTCTACCAATTCCGCCATCTGGGCAAGAGACAACCGAATCCGGCTGCCAAAGAACGCGTAATTCTATAGGAAATCACTGTTTTGTCAATTAAGAAGAAACAAAAGCTGCGGAACCAAGATCCTTATTATGAGCGTGAAAAAGAACGCTACGGACATCCATTACCCAGCCGGGAATATATTTTGCAAATTCTCAAACAACAGGGCATTCCCATCACCGAAAGTTTATTACAAAAATTGCTTTCCATTACGAAAAAAGAAGAAGATCTTTTTAATCGTCGATTGTCGGCGATGATGCGCGAAGGTCAGATTTTCCGCAACCGTAAAGGCGATATTTGCGTGATGGAAAAGCTGGACTTGATCAAAGGCAAAATTCAGGGGCATGCCGATAAGTTTGGTTTTCTAATTCCAGATGATGGTAGCGCTGATTTGTATCTAAGCGCCAAAGAAATGCAAAAAGCTTTACATGGTGACCGGGTTTTAGTTCGAGAAACCGGCTTGGATCGACGCGGACGCAGGGAAGGTGCGATCGTGGAAGTATTGGAATCCTGCAATACTCGATTAGTAGGCCGGTTACACATTGATCACGGAATTCTATTGGTGGTAGCTGAAAACAAACGCATCAGTCAGGACATTCTAATTGCCCAGGAGCACTCACTTAAAGCCAAAGCCGGCCAGGTCGTGATGGTGGAAATTATTCAACAGCCGAGTAAGCACGTCCAGCCCATCGGTAAAATTATTGAGATCCTTGGTAACTATACCGCTCCAGGAATGGAAATTGAAATCGCTTTGCGCAAGCATGATCTTCCCTATGAATTCTCGTCTGAAATCGAGCAACTTTCAGCTAAATTCTCTAAAAATGTATTAAAAAAAGAACTGGTCGAACGTAAAGATTTATGTCATTTACCACTGATAACCATCGATGGTGAAACTGCTAAGGATTTTGATGATGCAGTTTTCTGCGCAAAAGACGGGAAAGGATACCGGTTGTATGTAGCAATTGCGGATGTCAGTCACTATGTCAAACCGCACGATTTGATTGACCGCGAAGCACTCAATCGAGGAAATTCGGTTTACTTTCCGCGCCGTGTCATCCCAATGCTGCCAGAAGTATTATCTAACGGATTATGCTCATTAAACCCCGATAAAAAACGTCTTTGTATGGTGTGCGAGATACAATTTCAGGCCAACGGCGATATTCTGGATTATTTATTTTACCCCGCTGTTATGCTCTCGCACGCGCGATTGACCTATACCAAAGTTGCCGCAATACTGGCTGATGCAAAAAGCTGTGAAGCGCAGGAGCACGTAGAATTATTACCACACTTGCAATTGATCTACAAACTTTTCAAAGCCTTACTGAAAGTACGTAAGAAACGTGGTGCAATCGATTTTGAAACCACTGAAACCCAAATGTTCTTCAACGATCAGGGTAAAATTGAAAAGATTTTACCAATGCAACGCACTGAAGCACACCGATTGATTGAGGAATGCATGCTTGCAGCTAATGTCTGTGCTGCAGATTTTTTACAGAAACACGGACAGACCACACTCTATCGCATTCATGAAAGCCCTACTCCGGAAAAAATCGATAAATTGCGTAAATTTTTGAAGGAGTTCGGCATTCAACTAGGAGGAAAAAACAAACCCAGTGCCCAAGATTACGCGCGGACCTTACTCGAAATACAAGGCAGGCCGGATGCACAATTGCTACAGACAGTGATGTTGAGATCCTTGCAACAAGCCATCTACAGTCCTGATCTCACCGGTCATTTCGGACTTGCATACGATGCCTATACACATTTTACCTCGCCAATTCGGCGCTATCCGGATCTACTGGTGCATCGTGCGATTAAAGCAGTATTAAAAGGGGAAGTATACCATCCCGGCGATTGGCACGAGTTTGGTCAACATTGCTCAATGACCGAGCGACGTGCAGATGATGCCACTCGAGATGTTGAGTCATGGTTAAAATGTTTTTATATGCAGGATAAAATCGGTGAATGTTTCGATGGAGTAATCAGCAGTGTGACTGGCTTCGGTTTGTTTGTCGCATTGGACAACGTTTATGTGGAAGGACTGGTGCATATTTCCGAACTACCGAGTGATTATTTTCATTTTGATGCGACCAAGCACAGTTTGCTGGGCGAACGCAGCGGCAAGCAATATCGCCTTGGTGATCGAATCCGTATCAAACTAGTTCGGGTCGATTTAGAAACCAGCAAAATTGATTTTGTTATAGCCGAGTCAGAAAAGAAAACCAGACAACCCAAAGCAAAAGTTTCTATCAGTAGCAAGAAATCGCATTAGTATTTGAAATTGTTTTACAATACAAGCATACACAAACTGCAATTACGTATTCAATCCTATTCCTATTTTGACACGCCACATGGTAAGCGATGCTTCAACATTCTTTCAGGTTTAATTAAAACGTGTCCGGCACTTGCTTTATATTTGGTTTTCATGCAGTTACAAGCCGCTTGCGACAAAACCCAAATAGTATCAAAGAGATTTTTATCGAGGCCACGCGTACAGATCAACGCACACAGGAATTAATCAAGCTGGCCGAAAGCAATAAGATTCACGTAATTTCATGCAATGGATCAAAGCTCGCCAACATGTCAGGTAATGACCGTCATCAGGGCATTGTGGCAAACATTGATAGTGTGCTTAATTATGTCAGCATAGACGATATTCTCGACGCATTAACCGAACCTGCACGTTTGCTGGTGTTGGATGGAATTCAGGATCCACACAACTTGGGTGCGTGCCTACGCGTCGCTGATGCTTTTGGGGTGCATGCGGTGATTGCGCCAAAAGATCGGGCTGTTGGATTAACTCCCACTGTGTACAAGGTCGCGAGCGGTGCTGCTGATACTGTGCCTTTTATATCTGTCACCAACTTGGCACGCACAATGAAACTACTGAAAGAACACGGTGTTTGGATTTATGGAACTGCCGAAGATGCCGAACACGATTTAACCGATTTCAAAATTAGCGGAGCCGTTGCCTGGGTATTTGGCTCCGAAGAAAAAGGATTGCGGCGACTAACGCGCGAGAGTTGCGATCAGTTGGTTCGCATTCCGATGCAGGGTAATATCGAAAGCCTGAATGTTGCCGTAAGCGCAGGTATTTGCCTTTTTGAAACACACCGCCAGCAATCTTAGGTTTGAAATATGAACCCGCAATGTATTTAACATTAAAGTGACTCAAATGTATCCTATGCATTGTAATTTACCATATCAAAATATAATAACGTTTGCTCACTACTATAATGACATCATCTGATTTTCCCAACTTCAAAACACACTTTGTCGGGCTTCTCGAGAAAGCAGTCAACGCTATTACAACTCTAGAAACCGTAGGTGTTGATATTGAATTGACGCGCACCAAGCAAGCAGGTCACGGCGATTATTCTTGTAATCTGGCTATGCAGTTAGCCAAATCTTTGCAGAAAAGCCCGCGAGAAATTGCGCAGTTGTTGATTGATTCACTGCCGCCATCCCCTTATCTGGAAAAAGTTGAAGCAGCCGGCGCAGGATTTATCAATCTATTTCTAAAAAATTCCGCCAAGCAACAATACCTGCATTACATATTGCGTAGCAAAAATCAATTCGGAAATAGTAATTTTGGCCAAGGAAAAAAAATCCAGGTGGAGTTTGTTTCGGCAAATCCAACCGGACCACTGCATGTTGGCCATGGTCGTGGTGCAGCGATTGGAGCAAGTTTATCCAATATTTTGGCTGCTGCGGGGTTTGATGTGTCTCGAGAATTCTACGTCAATGATGCAGGGCGACAAATGGATATCTTAACATTGTCAACTTGGTTACGTTATCTGGAGCTTAATCATATCCTTATTCCTTTTCCGCAGAATGCGTATCAAGGGGAATACGTCAAAACCATGGCGCAGCTCATTTTTCAAGCGCATGCACAGCGCTATGTTCATCAACCCGAGCTATTACTGGATAGTTTGCCGGAAGCTGTTCAAGCGACCGCAGTGAATACCGATGAACAACTGGATAAGCTGATTGCCAATACCAAAAAAATATTGGGCCAGGATTATGCCTATATACACAATTTTGTGCTAACTGAACAGCTTGGCGATTGCCGCAATGATTTAATGGAATTTGGCGTCGAATTTGATACATGGTTTTCAGAACAATCGTTATATGACAATGGCCTAGTAGCATATGCTATTGATCTGCTTGAAAAGAAACATCACTTATTTCAACAAGACGGTGCAACTTGGTTTCGTTCCACAGATTTTGGCGACGAGAAAGATCGTGTGGTGCAACGAGAAAATGGCCAATTTACTTATTTCGCTTCAGATATAGCTTATCATCTGAATAAATTTGAACGAGGTTTTGAGCAGGTGATTAATATCTGGGGTGCAGATCACCATGGCTACATTCCTCGTGTGAAGGGTGCGTTGCAGGCGCTGGGTCTGGATGCTGAAAAACTGAAAATTGCTTTGGTGCAATTTGCTGTACTTTATCGGGATGGTATGAAAGCTCCGATGTCTACTCGTTCTGGTGAATTTGTGACGCTTCGGGAATTACGCCAGGAAGTCGGTAAAGATGCCGCTCGTTTTTTTTATGTGATGCGTAAAAGTGATCAGCATTTAGACTTTGACATGGATTTGGCTAAATCGCAAAGCAACGAAAATCCGGTTTACTATGTTCAGTATGCTCACGCACGCGTTTGCAGTGTATTAGCGCAATGGGATGGCAATGTCGACAAGCTGCATGAAGCCAATACCGATGCATTATCCAGCCCTGCAGAATTGGCTTTGCTGCAAAAATTAATTGATTTTCCGGATATACTCGAAATAGCTGCCAAAGAATTCTCGCCTCATCTCATTGCATTTTATCTTAGAGAACTGGCCAGCGAATTCCATAGTTACTATAATTCAACGCGTTTTCTAGTGCCTGAAATTCCATTGCAACACGCTAGGCTGGCGTTGATTGCATCAGTTCGTCAAGTATTGAATAAGGGTTTAACGTTATTAGGTGTGAGCGCACCTGTTAAAATGTAAACCAATTATATTGTATAAGGACACTCATGAGTCGAGATTATAAAACTCGCAAATCTTCATCCAAATCTACAAATGAAAATGGAGGCTCAGCATTCATGGGCGGATTTGTCGGCTATGCATTAGGTCTCGCAAGCGCAATTGGCATATGGCTGTATCTGAACTATGCGCCCAGTCCGTTCTTGCCGACTGAGAAAGCAGCTAGTTCATCGAATCAAACTCAGCCAACTGACGAGACCCGCAAATCGCTTAATAAACCCGTACATGAAGAGCCAGAGATTATGGTTGAAGAAAAACCTCGGTTTGATTTCTATAAAATACTGCCCGGCATTGATGAACCTGAGATGGACCATGAGTATCGTAAAAGCGCTGAACAATCAACGCAGCCACATTTGACGGCCCAAACAACTGAAGTCAATAGCAAATCGATGGAAATCTCATCGCAACCGTCCCTGCCTGGTTCCGGCATCACAACCGCACCCTCCTCCCCGCAACATACTGCCGCCATTCCACTACGCACGCTTCCAGTTGAGCCAAAACAGCCGATTCCGCAATCGCAGCAATCGGTGTCACCTCAAATAAAAAACCCTTCAACTGTTAAAGAAAAAATCTTTTTGCAAGCTGGCGCATTCAGAAAAAATGATGAGGCAGAAAATCTTAAAGCACGGCTCGCGCTACTTGGAGTTTTTGCATCCATACAACCAATTGATTTGGTAGAGAAGGGAGTGTGGTATCGAGTACGGATCGGCCCTTTCACAAATAAATCGGATAGCGATCAGACCAGTAACTCTCTAAAAGAAAATGGCATAGATACTCAGTTTATCAGGGTACAATAAAATCTTTATTAAGATATACTTAAATTTGTTTTAAGCAAGCTTTCAGCAAAAAATTCCAGTAATCTATGAAACATTTTTTATTAGGGGATAAAATGAAGCGATATAAGTTTATTGCACTACTCTTCTTCGTGTCGACTCTTGGTTTTATAAATCTAACGACTGTGCAAGCTGATATTGTTGAAGGTAAAGACTATATTGTTCTGACTAAACCGCAGCCTACTGAAGACAATACCAAAATTGAAGTGCTGGAGTTTTTCTGGTACGGTTGCCCGCATTGCTATAGCTTACATCCACATCTTAAAACTTGGTTGATGAATATCCCCAGTGATGTTAGCTTTCGTTATGTACCGGCAATTCTTCGCACCAACTGGGTATCCGCCGCCAAGATTTATTATGCCATCGAAGCCATGGGACAAACTGATACACTTCAGGACAAGGTTTATGATGCCATTCACAATGATAAAATCGATTTAAATAATGAATCGATTTTATTTGACTGGATCGAAAAACAAGGTATTGACAGAAAAAAATTTGAAAATATCTTTAATTCATTTGCTGTACAAAATCAGGTTGCAAAATCGACACAAATGACTCGTCAATATCAGATGAATGGCGTTCCTGCTCTGGTTATTAATGGAAAATATCTCACTAGTGGAAGAATGGGTGGAACACCACAAGATACCATTAAAACTTTAGAAGGACTCATTCAAAAAGCGCGTAAAGAAGAATGAGTAGATATTGATGACAGCAAGCAAGATCATTTTTGGCGCAGGCTGTTTCTGGGGAGTCGAAGCAACTTTTCGCCGCATTAAAGGGGTTACTAACGTAATCTGTGGTTATTCTGGCGGGCATACGGTTAATCCTACTTACACTGCGGTCTGCACCGGCACTACCGGACATATTGAAGTGGTACTTGTAGAGTATGATTCAACTGATATCTCTATTGAAAACTTGTTAGATAAATTTTGGAACTGTCATGATCCTACCACGCAGAACCGGCAAGGCCCGGATATAGGTGAGCAATACCGTTCAGTCATTTTTTATTTCACACCAGAACAAGAGAAATCTGCAAAAGAATTCAAAGATAAACTGCAGACAAGCAAACGCTGGAAAGACCCGATCGTAACGGAAATTTTACCTGCCGGCCAATTTTATGTCGCAGAGGAATATCATCAGGATTATTTTACCAAACATGGTATTTATTAATTTTTTATCAATGAAATTCTATTTGTGTCGATAACAATAAAACACAAAATACTTTAAGTTTCTGTAGCATTCAACCGAAGATTCTGATATGAGTGGAAATATTTAATTATTTCATATATATCAATATCCTTTAAAAATTATGATGAGACCGATACAAAAAAACCATATCCCTCCATGCTCATCAAACACCACTGACCGTGTGCCGGCAACCAAAGACGATTCCAAAACTATTAAAGATAGTTTGATCGAAGCTGTCGCTAATGATCCTAACCTTCCGGCACTTGGCAGTTCCATTGCACGGATTGTTAGACTATCTTCATCTGATGATCAATCAATACAACAATTGACTTATTATGTTTTATCCGATGTATCTTTAACACAGAAGATCTTGCGTTTATCCAATTCTGCAGCTTTCAAAGCAATTACAAACAAAGAAATTTCCAGCATTAATAAGGCAATATACTTATTAGGATTTGATTCTGTTAAAACCAGTGCTTTGGCCATACTGCTGGTTGATGGAATGCCTGCAAAACATGCAACACATGTTCGCATCGAATTAATTTGCGCATTGGCTGCGGGCATGATTAGTCGTAAATTGGCTGCGCTAACTTCATTCACCAAGGATATTGAAGAAATTTCTATTGCTGCTCTATTCAAGAATCTAGGGCGTATTTTATTAGCTACCTATAAACCCGATCTTTATCACGAAATGATGTCACTTGCCGCTCAAGGTCAGCACTCGCCAGCACAAGCATCCATGCAGGTGCTTGGTTTCAGGCTTGATGCTTTGACTGAAACTTTGTTAGAAAAATGGAATGTGCCTGCTAATGTAATACAAGCTCTCAATGCAAAGCCTGATAACACCTTGATTACACCCAAGAACAAACAAGAATGGATGAGGGTAGCAGCAGAATTTTGTGAGAAAGCAGCGCCACTTATTCTAAGTGTCAACAAAAATGAAGATATCGTGCTAAAAAACAAACTGCTTCACCGTTTTGGTAAAGTACTTAATCTGACTATGCCGGTACTGGATGAATTAATCAATAAGGCAAACCTTGAAGCTCGTGAACTTCTCATCAGTTCAGACCTGGCTCCTGTGGACAAGAGAAATAAAATTAATCAAGATTCTTCAGCACATTGCGAATTTGATGTCGCGGCAGAAGAAAATTTAATCAGTGAATTAACGCTAAATACCGTTGAAACTCATAACCTACAAGTTACTGAACGCTTTTCCAGCAACAAACCATATAATGCATCGATTTTACTTCTAAACGGTATTCAAAATACCACTGAAATGATGGCATCAGGTGAATATAGACTTGAAAATCTTATTAGCTTGAGCCTGGATTCACTTTATGCTGCACTTGGATTTCGTTTTATTACATTATGCCTTAGAGATTCTAAAATAAACTCATTTCGTGCACGCAGTTCATTAGGCAAAAAGAATTTAGAGTACCAAAAACATTTCAATTTCTCTGCCGTTCCTACAAATGATTTATTTCATCTTGCAATGCAAAGAAATATAGATCTCGACATTTCAAATGCTTTTATACCCAGAATACGTAGACTCATACCATTGTGGCATACAACCCTATTACCCGATGCATGCAGCATCCTTATACTTCCTTTAGTAGTAAATAAAAAACCTATGGGTCTAATTTATGCAGACCGCGATACAGAATCGTCTGAAGGAATAACGGACGATGAAGCGAAGCTTGTTAGAATCATGAAAGGACAAATCATGATCGCTCTTAACACAAAATAAGAAATCACTGGCATAAAAAGTTGGCTAGGTACAAGTATTATGATTAAAACACCGGGTTGTTTATTTATTATCAGTGCGCCATCAGGAGCCGGAAAAACAAGTCTGGTTAGGGTTTTACTGCAGTCGGGCCTAAACCTTAGTTTATCAACCTCACACACCACCCGACCGCCGCGCAATGGAGAAATCGATGGTCGTGACTATCATTTTGTAACCGAACAAAAGTTCAAACAAATGCTCTTTGATGGTGAATTTGTAGAAAGCGCAGAAGTTTATGGCAATCTCTATGGTACCTCACAGCACTGGCTTAGTGAAACTATGTCATTCGGTCAGGATATTTTGCTTGAAATAGATTGTCAGGGAGCAAAGCAAATAAAACAAATATTTCCTCATTCAATCGGCATTTTTATTCTTCCGCCTTCGGTCGAAGCATTGGCAACCCGGTTGAAAACTCGCGCTCAGGATAATCATGAGGTCATCCAGAAACGACTTGCTGCGGCTCGGGAAGAAATCAGTCATGTTGCAGAGTTTGATTACGTCATTGTTAACAGTAAACTGGACGAAGCACTGAACGATCTAATTTGCATTGTTAAAGCTGAACGCTTGAGGAAAGAGCGACAAATGATAACGTACAAAGCTCTAGTTACACAGCTATCATAATTTTGATGTTATTTTTAATAAATACCATTGTTTAAGGTTTTTTACTGTAAAATTCTTACATCATTACTATCATAATCAAGGCGAATACGATGGCACGAATAACTGTTGATGATTGTTTAAAAAGAATACCTAACCGATTTGATATGACTTTAGTTGCAACAACGCGTGCAAGACAACTGGCAATTGGCTCTGCTCCTTTGGTGGAGCCCGCACGTGACAAACCAACGGTTGTAGCATTACGTGAAGTAGCCCATGGCAAGGTAGGTTTGGAGATTCTCAATCCAAAGAATATGTAATATAACTTCAATAACATAAGATTTTCAGATTCTGGTAATTTATTGAGTCTAGTGCACATTCTCTTGCTCGAATCTTTGAGTGAATAATCACAATAGTATTTGAATATTGATTGAAACCTTAATTTGAGAACATAATATGTAATTTGGTTGACGCGTCGTGCTAAATTAATTAAATTCCATGCCAGAAGCAGAATTTCTATTTTCAGAAACATCACAATATCTTAAACCAGAAGATATCATTCAGCTCAGAAATGCTTATACATTCGGCGTAGGAGCTCATTCAGGGCAATTTCGGAAGTCTGGCGAACCATATATCTCTCACCCTGTAGCTGTAGCAAGAATTCTAAGCAAGCTACATCTCGATGCCCCTACTTTGACAGCTGCCTTACTGCATGATGTGGTGGAAGATACGAATATTTCCAAAGCAGAAATAAGTGAAAGATTCGGTGAATCTGTTGCAGAATTAGTCGATGGTGTTTCTAAGCTTGCTAGAATTGAATTTCAAACGCAAGAAGAGGCACAAGCTGAAAATTTTCGCAAGATGCTGCTGGCTATGGCTCGAGACGTACGCGTCGTCCTAATAAAGTTGGCTGATCGTTTGCATAATATGCAGACTTTAGAAGTCATGCTTCCAGCAAAACAACGCAGCATCGCACGTGAAACCCTGGAAATTTATGCACCGATCGCCCATCGATTAGGTTTAAACAATATTTACCAGGAACTTCAAGAGCTTGGTTTTAGATTCTCTTACCCCATGCGGTATAACGTACTGGTAAAAGCAACCAGGGCAGCGCGCGGCAATCGCCGCGAAGTAGTTGGAAAAATTCTTGAGGCTATCACTCTGAAACTCAAAGAAGCGAGTCTGAATGCAGAGGTGACTGGACGCGAAAAGCATCTTTACAGCATTTATATGAAGATGGTAGAGAAACATTTATCATTCTCTGAGGTGCTTGATATTTATGGTTTCCGTGTTATCGTCAAAGATATTCCTTCATGCTATGTTGCATTAGGAATGTTGCACAGTTTATACAAACCCATTCCCGGAAAATTCAAAGATTACATTGCAATTCCAAAAAACAATGACTATCAATCTTTGCATAGCACACTGTTAGGCCCGTTCGGCATACCTATTGAAATTCAAATTCGCACTGCCGAAATGCACCGAATTGCTGAAAACGGCGTAGCCTCACACTGGCTCTATAAAAATTTGGACGGAGAATTTGATGAATTACATTTAAAAACGAGTCAATGGTTACAAAGTTTAGTGGAAACACTTAGTAGTTCAACTGATTCATCAGAATTCCTCGAACATTTAAAGGTTGACTTATTTCCGGGCGATGTTTTTGTTTTCACTCCTCAAGGCAAAATATTAACTCTACCGAGAGGATCAACCGCCGTTGATTTTGCCTATGCTGTGCATTCTGATGTCGGCAATTGTTGTGTTGCCGTTAAAATTAATGGCGAGAATGCACCATTACGCACAAAACTTAAAAGTGGTGATCGTATTGAAATCGTCACAGCACCTTATGCAAAACCCAATCCGTCCTGGCTTGGTTATGTTGCAACCGGAAGAGCCCGTTCACATATTCGCCACTTTCTGAAGACAATTCAATATGATGAATCAGTTAAATTAGGTGAGCGCATGTTAAATCAAGCACTGATTTCATTTAATATTAATCCGGATTCTATTACTGCAACCCAATGGGATAAGTTAGTGCGAGATAGTGGCGTGAAGTCCAAAGAAGAATTGTTCACTGAAATGATTTTAGGAAAACAGCTTCCCGCGGTCGTAGCAAAGCGATTGACAGCCCCGTCAGAATCAATTGCCAAAGAACAAGCCGCAAATCCTATTACCATATTAGGAACTGAGGGCCTAGCTGTTCAATTTGCTAAATGTTGTCACCCAATTCCAGGAGATCCTATCGTCGGTATTATCAAAAAAGATTCTGGGTTAGTCATTCATGTGCTGGAATGTAATAATATCTCACACAATCCAAAAAACCAGGAGAATCACCTAAATCTTGCCTGGGGTAAAGATATCAATCGAACTTTTGATGCTGGCATTAAAATAACTGCGATGAACAGGCAAGGAGTATTGGCGCGAGTTGCTGCTGAAATAGCCAAAGCCGATTCTAATATCGATGATATTATCATGGAAAGTGAAAATGAATACATGCACATGCGCTTTATCCTGCAAGTAAACAATAGGTTTCACCTCGCACAGGTTATTCGTAGCCTCAGACATCTGCAAGAAATTACCACGATTAGTCGTACAGGAGATTAGATTGTATCGTCACGAAATATGCCCCAGAGCGAGCAACGATCGAATCTGATCAACTGCAAGTAAAGATGCTGAAGTCTTGGCAGAACGTATGGCTATGTCGAGCCATTGTTTACAGGATGCATCTCTTCCATGTGTGATCTTCCCGTCATCATACGAAGGAGGAAAATCATGCTATGAAGAACTTCGGTTCTTAAAATTTAAAATACATAATTTCATAAATTATTTATTTCATTATATATTTTACCAGTGTCCTTCTCGGCGATGCTAATACTACTCTAACAACACTCCACCTTCATCTGAAATATCGTACCTAAGATAGGTTGAATTCACGGCACACTTCCTTTCTCATAACCGATGGTTTGCCAATCATATCAATTTATTATCTCATTACGATTCTATTTAGAATCGGTTGAGACTTATAGCAACGTTTCATAGATAAAATGTAACTCATATTAGTAAAGCACCCGCTGCAAGCAGCGGGTGTATTAACTGCGCTCTTCAATCTGTTGGTTTTCAGCCTGTTTTCGCTCCAAGGGGCGGAGAATTGAATCCGCAGAGATTAAAGTCTGGAGCTAATCCGGTCGGGCGTAGCGCTGCTCTCATTAAAGGCCTGATGACAATTAAAATAGTTGTACTGGCCATAATTTCAACGACAGTATTCACCCATTGCCTCTGGCTGTCGAACTACCTCAAGCACTCGCAGGCTTAATTCTCGTCCACCGGGAACTTGCCACATGATAGACTGACCTACAGACAGACCAAGTAAGGCACTTCCGACTGGAGCCGCTATAGAGATCGTTTCAGGTGCGCCAGCTTCATCAGGATAAACAAGTGTAAGCTGATATTCCGAGCCATTCGTATCATCAACAAAACGAATAGTCGAGTTCATAGTGATAACGTCAGGTGGTACTTCTGTTGGTTCAACAACTGAAGCACGATCAATTTCATTAATGAGAGCATCCATTCCAGCGAGTTGATTATAATTCTTTGAGCTGAATAAGCGCTCAAGACGTGCTTGATCCAGGCTGGTGATAATAATAGAAGGTATATTTTTCACGATTTTATCCTCTTAAATTGCAAATAAAATTACACAAGGGCAATCGCCCATCATTTGAGTTTAGCCGCGTTACTATGTCGCTTTTGCTAGAATAATTTTTAGACCATATCAAATTGAATCCCTGAAACAGAATAGAGTGTATGATAAAAAAAGCGTGCGATTCTCTCGCAAACAAACTGTCCAGCTTGATGATAACTTCGTCGTTTCGAACCGAGCAAAAGAAAGCCACAGGGAATTTAATTTTACTCAAACTCAAAGTTCTTAACTTTTGTCCTGTGAAAGATTAAGTTTCCAGTTACCTATTGGTCTCCGAAACCCAATAGAGCTTGATCAATTATTTTTTCGGAACAATAAATCCTTAGAATATCTATTCATCGTCGATCCGATGCATATTTTTTTGGTTGAAGCTATTTTTCCTTGCCATATCTGAGTAGAATGTACAGATAGCCTAACTTAAATTAAGTTTCATGTATGCTGCAATATAATTCGCATTAATTGTGAGATAATCCAACAATGATTATGTTACATTATGATTTAAATGAACATTTATCAAATAAATCGTTGTCGCATTAGGTTGTTTGAATCCCTAGAGATCATGAACAGTAGCCATGAATAAAAAATTCGGATCTTTGGATCAGATGCAAGAAAAACTTAGTCTATACTAAATAACATCGCTACTTGGTGAAGCACAAATTAGATCAATATTTCATGAAATCTGTTATCAAGAATTACTCTCCGACGGGTGCTTGTTAATATAATCGATAATATCCCCCACACTACGAAGTCCTTTGACTTCCTCACCTTCAAAACTGACACCAAAGGTATCTTCCGCATCAAATAAAAGCTGGATAGTATCCATCGAATCGAATCCAAGTTCATCAAATTTTGATGCAGTAGTAATCATGGACGCGTCTATATTTTCAACTTTTGACGCAATAAACTCTATTACTTTGATTTCTAATTCTGCTGTGTCCATTTTTGCTAGCGCCTGTTATTAAAGAGTTGTAAAAATGATACTGGCATTATTGCCACCAAAACCGAATGCGTTACACATACCCGTTTCTACTTTCCTCCGCTCGGCATTATTGGGCGTATAGTTGAGATCGCATTCAGGATCCGCTGCATCGAGATTGATCGTGGGATGAATCATTCCAGTATGCAACGTCATGATGGTGGCGATGCTGCCAATTGCCGCCGATGCGCCGATCGTATGCCCGATCAATGACTTAGTGGCGCTGATGGAAATTTCTTGTGCGCGCTCACCGAACAACTGTTTAATTGCCTTGGTTTCGATCACATCGCCCAACGGCGTGGAAGTGGCGTGCGCGTTGATGTAATCCACTTGATTCGAAATCATTTTAGCATCCTCAATTGCGGCTTGCATCGCCGCGACCTGTCCGTCCATATCAGGTGCGACGATATGAGCTGCGTCGCAAGCGCAACCATACCCGGCAACCCGTGCGTAGATTCTGGCTCCGCGTCGCTGTGCGTCCTCTTCTTTTTCCAGAATCAGTATACCTGCGCCCTCGCCGATGACAAAACCATCGCGTCCTTTGGCGAAAGGACGCGATGCGTGTGCCGGATCGTTATTGAAACCCGTGGATAATGCGTGCAACGCCTCGAAGCCTGCCATAGTCAGAGGCAATACGCACGCTTCCGACCCACCCGCAACTACAGCATCTGCTTTTCCTGTGCGCAACAAATCCAGCGCCATGCCAATGGCATTTGCACCTGATGAACAGGCCGTGCTGCACGTTAGATTAGCGCCTTTTAATCCGTATCTTGCTGCAATCCATGCTGCAGCCGAATTAGCCATGATGCGAGGTACAGTAAACGGTGGCATGGATTTGTTTTGAAACTTTCGTACCGCAGAAGACTCAAAGGTAGAAAATCCACCCATACCGGAGCCCAAGCTCACAGCTAAACGCCGTGATCTATAGTCTTCCAGACTACCCGCATCTGCCAGTGCCAGATCAGTCGCCCGTAATGCCAATTGCGTGAATCGATCGGTTTGATCTATTTGTTTGGTCGTCAAAAAATCAGTCGGATCAAAATCAATAACTTGCCCGGCTATACGGGAATGTTGACCGGTTGCATCAAAGCAGTGAATAACATTGATTCCGCTCGTACCTTTAACAGCCGCATTCCAAAACTGATCAGTACCTGTACCGATCGGTGAAACAACTCCCATTCCAGTAACAACGATGCGCATACAAGATCAAACAGTGAATTTTAAGACAGGATATCAAAAATAACTTAACATCTTCTGAATATACTGAAAGCCTGATAGACTGTCAAACACACCGCTATGGCGGTTAAGAAAGAAGCTTATTCAACATGGAATTTAATCGAATTGATATCTGATTGAACTGTGGTTTCTGCAGAATCGAATTACATCAATATCACATCATATTGTTCTTGTGAGTAAGATTCTTCGATTTGCAAGCTTATGGGCTTGGCTATGAAGTCGCCTAGCTGAGCCAAACTCTGTGATTCTTCGTCAAGAAACATATCAATGACTTGTTGTGATGCCAGAATTCTAAATTCATTCGCTTCAAATTGCCGCGATTCTCGAAGTAGCTCTCGCAAAATCTCGTAGCAAATGGTCTGTGCCGTCCTGATTTCCCCTCGCCCTTTACAAGTTGGACAGGTCTCACATAACACATGTGCCAGACTCTCGCGAGTACGCTTGCGCGTCATTTCAACTAGTCCCAGCACACTAAAACCATTGACGGTGATACGTGTTCGATCTTTTGACAAAGCTTTGTTGAATTCAGCCAGGACCGCAATTCTATGATCCTCGGATTCCATATCGATAAAGTCAATGATGATGATCCCTCCCAGATTACGCATACGTAGTTGTCTAGCGATTACTTGGGCTGCCTCAAGATTTGTTTTAAAAACTGTATCGTCGAAATTGCGCACGCCAATAAAACCGCCAGTATTAACATCCATAGTGGTAAGCGCTTCAGTTTGATCGATGATTAGATATCCGCCAGACTTTAAATTAACTCGCTTGGCTAAAGATCTTTCAATTTCTTCTTCAACTGCGTACAAGTCAAATAGCGGTCGATCGCCGGTATACAAAGTTATCCGCTCCGCGATGCACGTCATGTAATTTTGTGCAAACTTCACCAGTTTTTGGGAGTTCTCACGCGAATCCACAAGAATTTGAGTAGTGTCTTCATCGACAAAATCGCGCAGTACACGATGACTAAGATCTAAATCCTGATATAGTAATACTGGCGCTGAAATAGTCGCAGATTTTTGCTGAATGTCACGCCATAAACGGTGCAGATATTCGAGGTCCGCACGTAAATCGCTTTCATTTGCGGCTTCTGCCATGGTTCGAATAATATAACCACCATTCTCATTTTCAGGAAGAATTTTTTGTAGCTTTTCACGCAATAACTCGCGCTCACCGTCATCTTCGATGCGTTGCGAAATACCAATATGGGATTCTTGCGGTAGATAAACTAACAAACGTCCCGCCAGACTTATTTGAGTAGAAAGACGAGCGCCTTTGGTGCTAATTGCATCTTTGATCACTTGGACTAAAATACTATTGCCTTCGTAGAGTAATTTTTCAATAGGTTTCGTTGCATCACCTTCGGCATTTGAATCGCGGATATCCGCTACATGCAAAAATGCTGCCCGATCAAGACCAATATCTACAAATGCGGATTGCATACCTGGTAATACACGACTCACGCGACCGTTATAAATATTTCCTACGATTCCACGTCCACTGGTGCGCTCAATATGAAGTTCTTGCGTTACACCTTGCTCAAGTATGGCTACCCTAGTTTCTTGTGGGGTAATATTGACTAGTATCTCGTTACTCATATTCAATATGTATTATTATAAAAATCAGGCATTAATTTTAAGAGCCAAAGATTATTACAGTATTCGTCGAAAGTATCTTGAGTTAAGGAAAATCTTAAGCTTGATATCAACTAAGTAACTTCTATTCCCACTTCCTCCAGCAATTGTGCAGTTTCATACAGTGGAAGGCCCATAATCCCACTATAGCTGCCTGATATTTCAACAATAAATGTGGCCGCCATACCTTGTATCGCATAAGCACCCGCTTTATCCAGGATATTATTATTTTCTAGGTATCGACGTATTTCATGCTCGCTTATTTCACGGAATCGTACGGTTGAGGTCGAAAGTTTGAGTTGAATGTTGTCCTTGATTCCAACTCCGATAGTTGTTAATACCTGATGTGATCGCCCGGATAAGTTTCTTAACATATCTTCTGCGTGCATTTTGTCTCTGGGTTTTCCTAGAATACAACCGTCAATCGTGACAATCGTATCCGCGACCAAAACAGGAGCTATCGGCAATCGACGTTGTAATAGCCTCTTCCAACTTTCATTAGCTTTCAGTTGCGTAATTCGATAAATATAATCAGCAGGTGTTTCTGTTTCAAGCGGTCGTTCATCGATATCAATGGTACGACCTGATGTTTCACGCATCAATAAAAGATTAAATCTCACACCAATTTGACTTAATAATTCACGTCTTCTAGGGCTTCTTGATGCAAGATATATCTGATTTTTAGGAAACATTTCTATCAATACAGTCTTAATCAATAAATACGCAAGTTTTTAATATCGATAACAGTTTAACTATCGTAACTGAATTAAGACTGAAAAGTGAGTTTAGCGCATCTTCACTTTTTAATCTCTATGGTAAGGATGTTTTTTAATAATTGATATGGCCCGATAGAGTTGCTCTGCCAGTACAACACGAGCAAGTCCATGAGGCAGTGTGAATTTTGATAGGGCAATCAGTTCGTTAGATGCGTGCTTGATATCACTATGTAGGCCATCGGCCCCGCCAATAACAAATGCAATCGCATCACCACATTCCATCCATCCCTGTATTTCAATGGCAAATTGTTTTGTTGTCCATTGCTTCCCACCTTCATCCAAAACTTTGACTTGACAATGATGTGGTAAAACTGAGCGTATACGTTGATATTCTGCTAAAAGAAGTTGTTCAGTTGGTTTTCCAGCGATACGCTTTTCTGGCTTAATTTCAATCAAATTCACTGAAATTTCACGTGGTATACGCTTGATATACTCAAGATAGCCAGCGTTGATCCAATCCGGCATCTTATGCCCGACTGCGACTATGCAACATTTCATAATCTGGAAAAATTATGTACGATTAGATGGGGATTCGCTCTGACCGGACCATAATGCTTTTAAATTGTAGTATTCTCGAACAGTCGGTAACATGATATGAACAATTACATCGCCCAAATCAACAAGCAGCCATTCGCCAGTCTGCTCTCCTTCGACACTGAATACGCTTCCTCCTGCAGCTTTGACTTTTACTTGCACATTGTTTGCCAGAGATTTCGTCTGGCGGGTCGAATCCGCGCTGGCAATAATGATGTATTCAAACATCGAAGTTATTTTTGCAACATTGATTATATCAATATCATGCGCTTTGATTTCCTCCAGTGCATCAATAATGACCGCGATAAGCTTTTCAGAATTCATAAATTTCCGGTGTATAATCGATTGGATTTAATATAATCAACGACATTCTCGGGCAACAAATATCGTATGCTTTTCCCATTTTTTATCAACGATCGTATATGCGAGGCTGAAATCTCCAGCAACGATGTCTGTGCGGTGTAAATAAAACCATTGGGTTGTGATCCGAGATCTCCGGAATACGCTACGGAGCGAGATAAAAATTCCTTTCGCACCACCTTCGACAATGCTTTATGTTCGTTGATAGAAACATAACCTGGGCGATCAACTAAAATAATATGGCACAAAGCAAATAACTCCTGCCATTCAGTCCATTGATTTATCTTAACAAATGCATCGATCCCCAAAATAAAACAAAGCGTCGCATTATCACCGAGTTCACATCTAAATTCACGTAGCGATTGAATTGTTGTGCTAACACCAGGACGATTTACCTCACGCTCGTCAAGAGAAAACTTAGTGTTATCCTGAATTGCTAAACGTACCATGGCTGATCGGTGACCCCTTGATGCGGCCGGCGCAACCCGCAACCGTGGCGCACCGGATGGTACAAAAAATATGCGCCTCAAACCTGCAATATCTAACAATTCTTCTGCAATTCGCAAGTGACCATAATGAATAGGATCAAATGTTCCGCCATAGATTCCAATCAGGGGAAACTTATCGATAATTTCCACCTGTAATCAACATTAAGATTTAGGAAATACTTCATAGTAAAGCAAGCCGCATATCTGTCAACACTTCGGACAAATACTTGGTAAAACGCGCTGCAGTGGCGCCATCAATGACGCGATGATCGTAAGAAAATGACAAAGGAAGTATTAAGCGCGGGACAAATTGTTGGTCCCGATAAACCGGTTTAATGCTAGCTTTCGAAATACCCAATATAGCGACCTCAGGAGCATTGATAATTGGAGTAAATGCTGTTCCTCCAATTCCTCCCAGACTCGATATGGTGAAACTCGCACCTTGCATGTCGGTGGGTTTTAATTTGCCTTCGCGTGCCAATGAAGAGAGTTTAGTTAATTCTTCGGCAATCGCAATAATTCCTTTTTGATCGACATCCTTTATTACAGGCACAACTAACCCATTCGCCGTATCTACAGCAAAGCCTAAGTGATAATAATGTTTGATGATTAAACTGATATCACCATCTGCATTATTATCGATAGAGGCGTTAATCTCTGGAAATTTTTTTAATGATGCGGTTAAAGCCTTCATTAAAAATGCCAGCAAAGTCAGTTTCACTTTGTTGCCTTTCTGATTATCGTTGGAGTCTTTTCGCAATACCTCCAGCTCAGTGATATCCGCTTCGTCAAATTGAGTTACATGTGGAATCATTACCCAATTACGATGCAAATTAGCACCAGAAATTTGTTTGATTCGCGTCAGTTTTTTTAACTCTATTGAGCCATATTTAGCGAAATTAACTTCTGGCCATGGCAGAAAATCAAGCATCGCACCAGAACCACTCTTCAGGGGCTTCGAAAATTCTGCCTTGACATATGCTTGCACATCTTCCTTCAGAATACGATGTTTAGGGCCACTTCCTGTAATTAATTCCAGATTAACACCAAGTTCTCGCGCAAAGCGGCGAATTGAAGGACTGGCATGTGCCTTAGAAGGCACATTATTTTCGGATGATAATTGTTGAGGCTTGTTTTGCACTTGTTGAGGCGCAATCGGCTTGACTTCCACTTCAGGCTGAACTATAGCGACATCCTTGGATATATTTTTTTTCCCTTTGTCTTGAGAGGACGTCTCCGCCTGCGTCTCGCTGGAGTCTTCAATAGTTAAAATTGCCTTACCTTCCGATACCTTATCACCGGATTTGACAAAAATTTCCTTGATTAAACCGGTATAGGGCGACGGAATCTCAATAGTGGCCTTATCGGATTCCAATGTAATCAACGAATCCTCTGCATTAACAGCATCGCCCGCTTTAATTAGGATATCGATAACAGGAACGTCTTTGAAGTCCCCAATATCAGGAATAAAGACTTTTTTCAATTCAGACACATACTTTCCTCAAATTACTCCGCCAAAAAAATAAAGATGCAAGGCTTAAGCTTAAGCAATCAATTAGTATTTTACATATTCATTTTCAACTCAACTTATTGCGGGATTGGGTTTCTCAGGATCGATACCATATTTTTGTATGGCTTCCGCAACCTGCTGATTTGAAACTTCCCCTTCTTCCGAAAGTGCCTTGAGTGCCGCAATGGTAATATAAAAACGATCTACTTCGAAAAAATGACGTAATTTTTCACGTGTATCAGAACGACCAAAACCATCCGTTCCCAGAACACAATATCTTCCTGGAACAAATTCACGAATTTGATCGGCATAAATTTTCATATAGTCGGTTGCGGCGACTACAGGCCCTTCACGTCCCTTAAGACAATTCTCCACATGCGATTGTTTGGCCGGTTGCGTAGGATGCAACATATTCCAGCGCATAACGTCCAATGCCTCACGCCTTAATTCATTGAAACTGGTTACACTCCAAATATCGGCATTAATATTATATTCTTGGTTGAGTATTTCGGCAGCGGCGATCACTTCGCGCAGTATGGTACCCGCACCCAATAATTGAACGCGTGGACTTTTGCTTCTCTTACTTCCTGATTTGAACAAATACATTCCATGTAGAATGTTTTTCTCGGCTCCGGCGGGCATTTCGGGATGCGAGTAGTTTTCATTCATTACTGTAATGTAATAATAAATATCTTCTTGCTCCTGATACATTCGACGTAATCCATCCTGAATAATGACAGCCAGTTCATATGCAAATGCCGGATCATACGATACGCAGTTTGGGATCGTTGAAGCAACAATATGGCTATGACCATCTTCATGCTGCAGTCCTTCTCCATTCAACGTCGTACGCCCCGCCGTTCCTCCCATCAAAAATCCGCGGCAACGCATATCTCCTGCAGCCCAGGCCAAATCACCGATGCGCTGAAAACCAAACATAGAGTAAAAGATAAAAAAAGGAATCATCTGAATACCATGCGTACTATAGGAGGTCGCAGCCGCGATCCAGGACGACATTGCGCCCGCCTCACAAATCCCTTCTTGCAGGATCTGTCCATGCTTATCTTCTTTATAATACATCAGCTGATCAGCATCCTGTGGTGTGTATAATTGACCAACTGATGACCAGATCCCCAGCTGTCGAAACATACCCTCCATACCAAAAGTACGAGACTCATCGGCAACAATCGGTACAATATGTTTACCAATCTGTTTATCTTTAACCAAAATATTCAGAATGCGCACATAGGCCATGGTAGTCGATGATTCATGCCCATCTGCGCTGGCTTTCAATAACGATTCAAAAGTGGCTAAAGGCGGAACCTGTAGTGCCTGCGCCTTGGTTTTACGACGATGGAAAGCACCACCCAGCATTTTACGCCGCTCTTGCATATAAACGTTTTCCGGAGAATCTTTAGCAAAGGTTAGATAAGGTACTTCATCAATCTTGTCATCCGGAATATCCAAACCAAAACGGTCACGGAACGCTTTTAGTGACGTGGTCCCCATTTTTTTCTGCTGATGCGTAATGTTCTGCGCTTCACCAGCTTCACCCATGCCATACCCTTTAATTGTTTTAGCGAGTATTACCGTAGGCTGGCCAGTATGTTTCACCGCAGCAGCATAAGCAGCGTATACTTTATAAGGATCATGTCCGCCTCTATTTAAGCGCCAGATATCGTCATCCGACATATTGGCAACCATTTCCAATAACTCAGGGTATTTTCCAAAAAAGTGCTCGCGCACGTAAGCACCATCTCTCGATTTAAAGTTCTGATATTGGCCATCCACGCACTCCATCATGCGTTTCTGTAATAAACCTTTAGTATCTTTAGCCAATAAGGGATCCCAATAAGATCCCCAAATTACTTTGATCACATTCCAGCCAGCGCCTCGGAATGCACCTTCCAACTCTTGGATAATCTTACCATTTCCACGCACTGGGCCATCTAGACGCTGAAGATTACAGTTAACTACAAAAATGAGATTATCCAAATTTTCACGAGATGCTAATGAAATTGCACCGAGCGACTCGGGCTCATCCATTTCACCATCGCCCATGAATGCCCAGATTTTCCGTTCTTCAGTATTGACCAATCCCCGGCTGCCGAGATATTTCATGAACCGTGCTTGATAAATCGCCATTAATGGCCCCAATCCCATTGAAACAGTTGGAAATTGCCAGAAAGTGGGCATTAACCATGGATGTGGATATGAAGACAATCCATTCCCCCCCGTTTCTTGGCGAAAACTATCCATTTGTTCCTGACTTAGCTCTCCAAAAAGAAATGCATACGCATAAGTCCCCGGAGAAGAATGTCCCTGAGTATAAACCAAGTCGCCGCCATGAGTTTCACTCGGGGCGTGCCAGAAATGATTGTAACCAACATCATAGAGAGTTGCCGCTGATGCAAAACTTGCTATATGTCCACCGACATTGTTTTTTTTATTGGCACGCAACACCATAGCCATGGCATTCCAGCGAACATACGATCGAATCCTGTGTTCAATAGCATTATTACCGGGTGAACGTTCTTCTTTACCAGTCGGAATCGTGTTGATATAGGCAGTTCTTGCACTATACGGTAAATAAGCACCCGAGCGGCGTGCTTTCTCAATCAATTTTTCAAGCAGAAAGTGAGCACGTTCCCCACCAGCACTGGCAATAACTGAATCTAACGCATCCAACCATTCCTGTGTTTCCTGCGGATCAATATCAGGTTGCAATTCCATTTCCAAGCATACTCATTAAAGGTTAAATGGCTTACGGTTTCTTAATACCGACTTGGGCACGTTCAGCGGCCAAGATAGTATTACACAACAGCATGGTAATCGTCATAGGCCCTACTCCTCCAGGAACTGGCGTAATGTAACTGGCCGTCTCTTTAACTGATTCAAAATCGACATCGCCACAGAGCTTGCCATCGGGCAATCGATTGATGCCTACATCAATTACTACCGCACCCGGTTTCACCATTTTAGCAGTAATCATGCGCGGCTTACCCGTTGCGACTACCAAAATATCAGCAGCCTTAGTAAATTGCGACAAATCATGTGTTTTTGAAGTACAAATAGTAACTGTAGCCCCTTGTTCTAATAACATCAATGCCATTGGTTTCCCAACAATATTGCTGCGCCCAACCACAACTGCGTGCTGACCTTCAATTGGGACGCGGTTTTCTTTCAACATCATCATAACACCATAGGGAGTGCAAGGTGAAAAGACAGTGTTTCCGGTAACTAATGCACCTACGTTATAGAGATGAAAACCATCCACATCTTTCTCTATAGCAATAGAAGTGATGACGCGATTATTTTCAAAATGTGCTGGGAGTGGCAATTGAACTAAAATACCGTGAATATTAGGATTTTCATTCAGTGATTGAATACAATCCAATACCTCATCCAGTTCTGCATGCTCTGGGAAGCTATGTACTTCAGAATAAATCCCAATATCGCCACATGCTTTGATTTTATTCTTAACATAAATCGCTGACGCCGCATTATTGCCAACAATAATCACAGCCAAGCCTGGCTTGACGTCCGATTTAATGAGTTTATCAGCACGAAGTTTCCATTCAGCACGTACCAATTCGGCGATTTTCTTGCCATCAAGTATATGAGCAGACATCTATTTGTTAACCGTCAGTTGAATCATTCTGCTGAAGTTTTCGATAAAGTTGGATGAGATGGGGCATATTAGTAACAACTTATAACCAAGATTAATTGACTTTTTTGTTTTTTTTTATTCTTGTGCGATATATAAAGATACCGATCAAAAATACTGGTATAACAAAAAGTGCCGCAGCAATAAGTCCAGCCGCAAGAATTGCGATTGTGCTGTTTCCTGGCATGAACAAAGTTACAAACCAAATTACTAAGAAAGCTAACAGCAAGCCGCCATAAAGCATTATTTTTCTGCCACGGTCATATAATCGCCAGAAAGCTCCAGACACCTGTGTTTCGTCAACATAGTGATCAAATACTTCGGCCAGACTGCTGTCACCCATTTCAGATTCATAGCCGATGGCTACCGCCAAGGCATTATGATCCTCTTCCAATTTGGACATTTTTCTCAGAAACTCAATACGTTTGATCGCTTTCTGTTTATGTAGACCATCTTGAATTAACATAGTTTGCAAAGCTGCAAAGGCAATCTCACGCGCTTGCTCTGAATTTCCCAGGTTTTCCGCAAATTTCCACATAGCACCCAACAGGTACAGTTGAATTGTCATTTCGTAAAATTCTGGAGCAAAATCATAATTCTTGCTTTTAATCAACTCAAGCTGCGTGCTCTTAACTATTCTGGCATGTTCGACACATGCGTCCATAGTTGATACATCTGGAGTAATTGTCTCTGGTGCGGGTGCTTCCACAATCAACTCATCGACAGCGGTATTTTTCTCTTTCATGTGATAACCTCGTGCTTTTTTATTTTAATCAGATTATTGATAATCATTATATACCGGCTTACTCAACCAAGAAAAAGATCATTCCGAATACATTGCTAGTGACAATCAGTTACCAATTGCCCGAAGTTTATAATGACTACTATTATGATAAGTAAAAATAAAGCTAATTACTGCGCGTTTTCTTTAAAATTAAGCCGCTGCCAAATAGTAGAGGTTAGATGCGCTGAATTTAAAGTATAAAAATGCAATCCGGGCGCCCCCGCTTTTAATAATCGCTCGCAGAGATCAGTCACAATATCCAAACCAAACGCTTGAATGGAAGCATTATCATCACTATACCCCTCTAGCTTCCTGCGTATCCACCGAGGAATCTCGGCGCCGCAAGTATCTGAAAATCTAACTAGCTGCGAAAATTTATTAATGGGCATAATCCCGGGCACTATTGGAATATTTAATTTCGCTGCTTCGCAAGACTCTACGAAATGAAAATAAGCATCAGCATTATAAAAATACTGGGTAATTGCCGAATTTGCTCCTAATTCAACTTTACGTTTAAAATTATCAAAATCCGTTTGCGCAGACCGAGCTTGTGGATGATATTCCGGATAAGCAGCCACCTCAATATGAAATGATGAACCGAACTCTTGCCGGATAAAAGCAACCAACTCGCTGGCATAACGAAATTCTCCAGCTTGCGCCATACCCGATGGTAGATCGCCGCGCAGAGCAACAATATGCCGAATACCTACCTGATAATATTTTTCCAGAATAATGCGGATATTTTGATGCGTTGAGCCGATGCAAGACAGATGAGGTGCAACAACATGTCCTTCCGACTGAATTTCCAGTACTGTTTCAAATGTCCGTTCACGAGTTGAGCCTCCCGCACCAAACGTTACAGAAAAAAATTTGGGATTTAACTGCGCCAACTGCTGACGCGTTAGTCGTAATCTTTCGATACCTTGTTGAGTTTGCGGTGGAAAAAGCTCAAAACTGAAAGTTGGGGAAAATTTTTTCTGTGAATCCATCTATACAAATCTATTAAATGTAGAATTATCACTCTTGCTGTCGATAATTATTACTTTGATCCTTGAAGATTTTGTCAACGAGAGGAAAAATCAAATTAGAGCAAATTCAATTGATCCTCTGCAATGAATAAATCTTCTAATGATTAATATCGATACATTTCAGGCTTATATGGACCATCCTTATCAAGGCCCAGATATTTTACCTGTTCATCTGTCAGTTCAGTAAGCTTTACTCCTAGCTTTCCGATATGCAATCTCGCAACTTTTTCATCTAGTCGTTTTGGTAAAACATAAACATTTTTTTGGTAATTTGCGCCATTCTGCCACAACTCCATTTGCGCTAATACCTGATTAGTAAATGAACTGGACATTACAAATGAGGGGTGTCCAGTAGCGCATCCTAGATTGACCAATCTACCCTGTGCCAAAACAATGATACGACGCCCAGTCGGAAAAATAACATGATCAACCTGCGGTTTGATATTCTCCCACTGGTATTTCTGAACAGAAGCAATGTCGATTTCCGAATCAAAGTGGCCAATATTGCAGACGATCGCTTGATCTTTCATTTTTACCATATGATCATGCGTAATCACGCGCAGATTTCCTGTTGCAGTCACAAAAATATCCGCCTGATCACAGGCATCATCCATGGTAACAACACGATAACCTTCCATTGCCGCTTGTAGCGCGCAAATAGGATCAATCTCGGTAATCCATACAGTTGCTCCCAAACCACGTAACGACTGTGCACAACCTTTACCAACATCTCCATAACCACAAACTATAGCTATTTTACCGGCAATCATTACATCTGTTGCTCGCTTGATACCATCAACCAGTGATTCTCTGCAGCCATAAAGATTATCAAACTTTGATTTGGTCACAGAGTCATTTACATTAAATGCTGGAAACGGCAGCTCTCCGTTTTTATTCATTTCGTATAATCGATGCACCCCGGTAGTGGTTTCCTCTGTTACGCCACGTATCCTGGCAAGATTCATTGAATACCAGTTAGGTCGTGATGCCAGTTTATTTTTAATCGAAGCAAATAAAGCTGTTTCTTCTTCGTTGGTCGGGTTTGCAATCACAGCAGAATTTTTTTCTGCTCTGGCACCCAATATTAGTAATAATGTAGCATCACCACCATCATCAAGGATCATGTTGGCACCATGCGATTGCTCATCAGCCGACCACTCAAAGATCTGATGAGCATACTCCCAATAATCACTTAGAGATTCACCTTTATAGGCAAATACTGGAATATTTTTCGTGGCAATTGCCGCAGCAGCATGATCCTGAGTGGAAAAAATATTACATGACGCCCAACGGACTTCTGCACCCAGCTCCACTAGCGTTTCGATCAATACGGCGGTTTGAATTGTCATATGCAAAGAACCTGCAATGCATGCGCCTGCCAGTGGTTTTTGACTGGCATACTCCGCGCGTAATGCCATTAATCCAGGCATTTCCGTTTCGGCAATTGCGATTTCTTTGCGTCCCCATTCTGCCAATGAAATATCAGCAATTTTGTAGTCACTGAAGACGCTACCGTCGGGATTAAGCACAGCGTTCATAATCATCTCCTTAAAATATGAACGAGCGCCGTTGTAACAAATAATAACCGTCTATGATGAGCCTCACGGACCAAACCGTTGCAGCGCTCCTCAACACAGGGGAAGAATTAATTTAAATCTAATCGGGATGGAAAATATAAACCAAAATTTATAGACCAGCATCGACACGTAATTGATCGGCCTTATCCGTAGCTTCCCAGGTGAACTCAGGTAACTCACGCCCAAAATGCCCATATGCCGCCGTCTTGGCATAAATTGGACGTAATAGATGAAGTGTATGAATTATACCGCGAGGACGTAAATCAAAATGTTTTACAATTAATTGCACAATCTTTTCATCAGTAATTTTGCCTGTGCCAAATGTATTGACCATTAACGAAACGGGGTGTGCAACACCGATAGCATACGCAACTTGCACCTCACATTTACTGGCAATTCCAGCAGCCACAATATTCTTTGCAACATAACGCCCAGCATAGGTAGCTGATCGATCAACTTTGGATGGGTCTTTTCCGGAAAAAGCACCGCCGCCGTGATGTGCTGAACCGCCATAGCTGTCCACAATGATTTTCCGTCCGGTTAAACCACAATCACCCATAGGCCCACCTACAACAAAGCGTCCAGTTGGATTGACCAAATACTTAATCCGATCACTGACCAATTCAGGTGGCAATACAGGTTTAATAATTTCTTCAATCACTGCCTCTGTCAATGTTTTGTGCGAGATATCAGGATCATGCTGAGTTGAAATAACGACAGTTTCAATACTCTTCGGTTTATCTTTTTGGTATCTAACTGACACTTGTGATTTAGCATCCGGACGTAACCAAGCCAGTTGTCCTTTTTTTCTTAGTTCTGCTTGACGCTCAACTAAACGATGTGCATAAAAGATGGGCATCGGCATCAATTGTGGCGTTTCATCGCATGCAAACCCAAACATCAAACCCTGATCACCTGCACCCTGCTCCATTTCTTCTTCTTGAGATCGATTGACACCTTGAGCAATATCCGGAGACTGTTTGTTAAAAGCGGTCAAAACCGCACATGTAATAGAATCAAAGCCTATACTTGAACTGGTGTAACCAATATTCTTGACTGTTTCACGTGCAATGATATTGTAATCCACAGAGGCGTGCGTTGTTATCTCACCCGATAAAACAATTAAGCCAGTACTGCATAGTGTTTCACAAGCAACCCGTGCATTAGCATCTTGACTCAGAATTGCATCCAACACAGCATCAGAAATCTGATCAGCAACCTTATCTGGATGCCCTTCAGAAACAGACTCAGACGTAAAAAGATATTCACTCATAGTTTAGAATAATTAAGTTTTGGAAAGTAGTTAATCGTATAGCAGGCAGTCGAAAACTATCTGCAATACCTTTGCAGCGTTAAAAACGGATTCAAAACGCTAATTTATTATTATGCACAAACCGCGTTTTTAATCCGTTATCGCTTTGTATTGATTTCCTAGGGAACGTTTTTTCAATAGCCTGTTAAGTATACCTGATTGTATTTTTGGATTCAGTCATTCACAGCGTTACTAGTTACTATTATGATCAATGTTTTTGATAGAAGGGGCGACAAACCATTTAGAAACTACCTACGTCTACTTGAAGATGTAAAAACGCACTCAATTTGCTCTTTAAGATTTATCTGGACAACCATCATTCATGATTCGCCGCAACCAATTATTAATATCGACAATTTCTTGTCCACATACAGAATGTGCTATCGGATACTCATGCCATTCGAGCCGGCAATGAGTAGATAGTAATTTCTCCTTCGAAGCAATTGCATTCGCAATAGGAATTATCGTATCAAAAGTACCATGCGCCATAAATATGGGCGTCATAGTATTCATTGCACTAGCTTCTGCTGAAAATGTTTCAGCAAGCGGTAAGTAGCACGATAATGCAACAATTCCACCGAGCGACATGGCATGACGCAGGCCGACTTGTAATGCCATTGCCCCACCTTGCGAAAATCCTGCTAGAAAAATATTTTTTGCAAATATACCACGCTGCATTTCTCTCTCAATCAAGGCAGTTATCGTATTCTGCGAATCACGAATACCCGATTCATCCTGATGAAAATTAAAATCAGAAGAGAAAATATCATACCAGGCTCGCATAATGTATCCATTATTGATACTGACAGGACGTTCCGGAGCATGTGGAAAAACAAATCGAATCGTTTTTTCGGTTAGTAGCTCCAATTCATTAACGATGGGGACAAAGTCATTTCCATCTGCACCCAATCCATGCAACCAAATAATGGCGTAATTTGGGTTAGAAGCTGTTTCAATTTCAATCGCAGGTAAAAATTTAGTTGTTTCTGTCATCATTTGAAACAAATCCTCATATCGCATTGACATAATAAATTGATAGGATAAAATCTGCTCAACTTAATTAAGTCCTAAGTAAAGAGGTAGCTATGAAACGCAGAAATTTTATAAAACTATTTGGAACAAGTGCACTGTCGCTTTCTGCTTCACCTTCGATCGCAACGCAATTACTATCCTCCGATTATAGTAAATGGACCAGTTATCGCATATCCTACCAAATAACTCTTCCAGCTAGCGGTAAATCTGCGCACTTATGGCTCCCCTTACCTGACAACAATGACTCTGACACTGCTTTTCAATTTACTCAGGGTAACAATTGGCATGGCAATGCGACTAAAGCTTCATTTTCTACTTTGGGCGCGGACCCATTTCCCATATTCAATGCGGTGTGGCATGGTAAACCACAGAGCGATCAGCGGCATGTCACTGTCAACTGTATAGTCAAAACCGTTCATCACGCTATCGATCCGACACTTTACCCTGAAAATAAAAGCCCGGCATTACCGAATAGTATCAGGAATTATATTAATCCGACCCAATTGAAACAAACTAATGGAATTGTGCGTGAAACTGCACACTCGATTATCAAGGAGAAAAATGCCGCCACGTCATTAGAAAAAGCAAAAGCTATTTATGACTGGATTATCGATAATACGCAATATAATGAAAAAATTCGCGGACGCGGGCAAGGCAATATTACATATATGCTCGAAAAGAATGAACTCAGTGGAAAGTGCGTTGATCTCAATTCATTGTTTGTCGCACTTGTAAAAGCAGTTGATATTCCAGCGCGAAACCAGTATGGGATTCGCATCAACGATTCAGACTTGCATGCTAGTATCGGACAATATGGTGACATCAGTCAGTCTCAGCATTGTCGCGCGGAATTCTTCCTGGCAGGACGCGGCTGGATACCGGTCAATCCGTCTGATGTTCTGCAAGTATCAAAACTAGGTGAACTAGCTCTGGATGATCCAAAAATTATACAACTCAGAGAAAAATTCTTTGGTACCTGGGAAATGAATTGGTTGGCATTTAATCATGCCGAAGATCTGGCGCTTAGCCCTAATAGTTCTGGAAAACTTCCTTTCTTCATGTACCCTCATGCAGAAATTGAGGGAAAATCGTTAGATAATCTAGATCACGAAAATTTTTCGTATAAAATCACTTCTGCGGAGCTTGTTGGAACCGGCATCAAGTTTTAATTAACCTATTACCCACGCTTCGATTTTAGCAGCCGGAGCTCGCTACAAAAATCAAATCAGATTTTGGTTGGCAGCGTGCTCAATCGCTCCATCAAATAGCACAAACAATCCTGGCGAATAATTCTGGTATCTCGTGTTAGCATCGCGGGCATTACTGGGCGTCGAGTTATCAACTCACCCGCTTTAATTTCGAAATAATAAGCGCTGATATCCTGACCATTTTCATTGCGGGTGCACAGCGGTATCAGATTCCCATTCGCCACATACCCTAACCGTGTACCTGTCTTTAATTCGAAAAAGTTATATTGATCAATACGTTCCTCCAGGCACAAATCAGATTCGCCAGCACCAATGCTTAAACTAACCGTCTTAGGTACTGTAACAACAGCGACACTATGAAATAAATCAAGGTCCTGCTTGGCAACAGGATGTGTTGGGAAATCTGACAGGTGTAATGCGCCTTCGACAAAAACTGCGGCATGATCCACGCCACTTCTTCCCCCAGGTTTCCCACATTCCAATGTCACTGCTGGACAAAGATGAGCAAAAGCTTCAGATTGAACTCCTTTAGGTGAAGTGAAATACACAACGATACGTGAAAACATGGTGGACAAGTGCAAAAAGGCATCATCCAACCGATTAATGCACGCGTAATGTGGATTTAATCCACTGTTATTGTGGATATCTATGCTAGCAAACACACCTCTCTGCGCCATTATTTCAGTCACCTCTCGCGTCATGCGGTATTCTGGAGCGATATCATCGTTGCCCGCTGACCAGATTCGATTATAGTCCAACTGCCCTTCCAGACGTCGTACACCTCGACGCGCCGCTTCGACATTGCCAATAAAAAGTGAGAGGGCACGTGGCAATGAAGCGTTTTGATATTTCTTTAATACATCCTGTATTGCTTTTAACCCAGTATCTTCATTGCCATGAAGCAAAATGGATACAAACAACGGCACATCTCGACGTCCTGGAAGGTGTATTAAGGTTGGGCCGGGTATAAGGGTATGCAGCTCTGTTGCTTCAACTTGCAGCAAACCATCTGGTAAATAATCCAACTGAGTCAACATGCTCATATGTCCCACTCATGCACAGGTGCACCATCAGATTGCCTTTCAAGATAAGCAGCTACAAGTTGCAGATTATCCGCCTGATGTTTTTCACGATAAGTCCGCTGCCAAACGGCACCGGTTTGACCGGACTGTACCCGCATTTCGATAATACCCAGATGATAATCAATATCAAACTTGTCAATTTTCAAACTCTGCAGACCTTGTCGCGCCATCGGTAAAATTTCTTCCAGCAGCAGGGTTTTTGCATCAGTAGCATTCTCATCCCACCACACCATCTTTGCATGCAATCCTTCGCGCGCCGCAGCATAAAAATTATTGCGCGCTTGCTTAAAACTGAGCCGAGACTCGGGTGCATCGCTTAAATCCGCAAGGAAACGAGCCAGACCGAAATACAAAGCCGCATTTGCCATCATATCGACAATGGTCGGACCGGCGGGTAATACACGTTGTTCAATACGCAGATGCGGAGTGCCATCTGGATCAAAACCAATCAAAGGTCTGACCCAACGCCAGATGGTCCCGTTATGAAGTCTAAGGTGTGCAAACTGCTGAGGCGGACTATCCATTAACATAGGAAGCAAGACAGGATGCGTTGCAAGATTGTGTGCAAAACACTCAAACAAAGATTCTCGCGCATATCCTTGTCCAAAACTGACGCGATGATTTTCCAATTTTGATTCGTCAACGATTTCGACTGACTGTTCAAACAAAGAAACACGTGTTTCATCCCATAAGTCGGTGTTAAACAAAAAAGGCGAATTTCCTGCCGCAGCCAATAAAGGACCGGCGGCTATAATGGACGCATTGAAATATCGAACTGCGTCGTTCTGAGCGCATTGTAAGTGTATCTGAAACGATGTTGCAGCAGCTTCCAGCATCACATCCGGATGATTGATATCGAGATTTTCACGTCCCTTGATACGAATACGAAGAGGCCGGCCCTCCCGTTGCATGACCACCTGATCATTTAATGCGCGATAGCGTTTAAGATCGGACATATTAGTAAGGCAAAGATCTTTTTGCCGTATAGTGGGTAAGATCCCCACCATCATTAATACACTATCCATTTCATACGCAACTTCCTGACATTGCCGCCAGTTCTGACTTAATTCCCTGGAGATTGCCGACAGCACATTCCCTCGCAATGGCAAGGGAGTCCCGTTCAGTTCCGCATTGAAACATGAAAGCTCAGGAACCACCAAAGGATTGTTAAGACGGGTCAGAAATGCTTGATTGATCGGAGATGGAAAATAATTGTGATCAACCAGCCAGAATTCCAGCTCATATCCACAAATCTCACCAATATTCGAAAAACGTCCCTGCGCTAATTGAGTTTGCAATAATTCCGCTTCATTCTGTAAACGACGGTGATATTCCTTAAAGGTTTGTTCATTGAAATGCGTCTGGGATATCTCTTGGCCCATCTGTAAAATCCATAGTGAAGGTGTGAATCCATCGAATACAAGTAAGATGACAGTTTCATCACCCGAAAGCAATGTAGCAAAGATTGGCAATCAGGTCAAAAATGATCAAGCTTACAGGATTGCGCTTATTGAAAACTTTCCTTAATTCTAATCTAGAGTGCTGACAATAATTTCAAATTAAAATCATTTTCGAAGGAACAACCCTTTCCCTGATCTAAAACTACTAAAAATCTCTGCACTACTGCGTAAATTTTCTTAAAAACTGCCAATTTTGGGGTTTCTGGCTGACCCTTTGTCGGCATCTATCCGATTTGCCTCGATGTGCGTACTCTCGATAGCTGCTTCGAAATGCATCAATTCGTTCTGGTAGGCAGTGGCAGTGTGAACCCCACGCACATAGCAGTCTTGCGCGTCCACAACCTGGTAACTGCGATAACCAAATTGCGCGATTCCTTATTTTTCTCGCATCCGGGCCGGCGCTTTTTCTTTCAATACAGGTGACTCCCGGTTGGCTGCCATTCTCAAATTAAACGGATTAAGTGAGACTGATTGCTGCGTATCATGACTTACCAGATTGACGAGCTTGAAAGCAACAGATTGCTCGCTCGTCGCTTCTTGACAAAATAGCTAGTACGTTGCGCCACATGAAAAATCCACCAATTTCCTTGACATACCTGCCACAGGTCAGGTAAGTTCCGTCCTCACATTTCAGGTGCCTTCAAGTTTTTCCTTGAAAGATAAACGGGAAGCTGGTGCGCTTTGATTAAATTCGAGCAATGCCAGCACTGCCCCCGCAACGGTAAATGAGTAACCCATCTGCTTTAGGCCACTGTAACAATACGGGAAGGCGCAGATCAGGAATTTATTCCGCTCATGAGTCCGGAGACCGGCCTGAAATAAACATACTGCGGTGTTGCGGAGGGCAATCGGTGGCATTTCGATCGGCTTTCTTACAGACTGATCTGTTTGTCTCTTTCCTAATTTACCCTTCGCATTCCCGGGCTTATAAATTTTACAACGCGCGGGTGTGCGCGAAGGAATCATATCATGCAAAAATGCCGCTTTCCAGCACTGACCGTGCTATGGTTGGGCATAACCACATCGGTATTCGCTGCGAATGCGGATCATCAGGAAAAACCGGTTATTGTTACCGCAACACGCACAGCGCAGACTGTCGATGCTGCGCTGGCTTCGGTAACAGTGATTACCCGTAAAGACATTGAACGCCAGCAAGTACGCTCGATTCAGGATTTATTTCGTGGTGTGCCCGGTATAAATGTAGTCAATCAGGGTGGAGCCGGCAAAGCAACCTTTGTTCAAATGCGTGGCACTGAGTCTGATCATGTTCTGGTGATGATCGACAACATCAAGGTTGGATCCGCCACATCAGGCACGACCGCGTTTGAAAACATTCCGATTGAACAGATTGAACGAATAGAGATTGTGCGCGGTCCACGCTCAAGTCTTTATGGTTCCGAAGCTATCGGTGGTGTCATCCATATCTTTACACGCAAAGGAGATGGTGCCGGATTAAAGCAGAATTTTGGTTTTGGCGGCGGCAGCTTCGGTACACTGGAAGGCTCCACAGGTTTGTCATATGGCGGCAAGCAAGGCTGGTTTAATATGACTGCCAGCGGTATCGGCACCCAAGGTTTTAATGCCTGTAACGGTTCTAGCAGTGCCGGCTGCTTTATTAATGAACCTCAGCCTGATCGGGATGGCTATCGCAATGTTGCCGGCTCTGCACGCGCCGGATATCGCTTTCAGAACGGATTGGAGATAGACGGTAGTTTTATGCAATCTGCCGGAAAATCTCAATTTGATGGTAGCTTCGCCAACAAGGCCGTTTTAATGCAGCAGGTTTTAGGTGGTACAGCGCGATACTCCCCATTGGATTTCTGGCGTATTAATTTGATTGGTGGTCGCAGCCGGGAGGATTCAGATAATTTTCTTGGTACTGTTTTTCAAGATCGGTTTAATACGATCCGTGATACGATTTCCGTATTGAATGATTTCACCTTGAACCCTAATCACTTATTAACCATCGGCATGGATTATCAGAAAGACCATGTCAGAAGCACACAGGATTTCACCGTGCATTCGCGTAATAACTGGGGTGTTTTTGCACAACATCAGGCAACTATTGCCAAGCATGATTTTCAGTTGTCGCTGCGGCATGATGATAATCAGCAATATGGTAGTCGAGTGACAGGCGGAGCTGGCTGGGGCTACCCGCTTACGGAAAACACCCGGTTACTCTTTAATTTTGGCAGTGCCTTTAAAGCTCCAACGTTTAACGAGTTGTATTATCCTTTCTCCAGCAACCCTAATCTGCGTCCGGAGGATTCACGCAGTTATGAGTTTGGCATTCGTGGCAAGACTAATTGGGGCAATTGGTCGTTGAATCTGTTTGAAACCCATATTAAACATCTGATTGCATTTGATGCCGAAACTTTTGCACCTGTTAATGTTGACAAAGCGCGTATCCGCGGATTTGAAGGTATATTCAGCACACAGATCAAAGGCTGGCAATTCAATACCAACCTGACACTTCTGAATCCAGAAGATCGTTCGTCCATTAATCCAGAAAATCCTTTGTCCGGGTTAAATCGCGGTAATATATTGCCTCGACGTGCCGAACAATCATTCCGATTGGATGCCGATCGGCAATTCGGTCAATACACGATGGGTGCGATGCTATTGGTTGAAGGTCAGCGCTATGATAATCTCGCCAATACCCGCAAACTGGATAGCTATGTTAAATTTGACCTTCGCGCTGAATATATTTTTAATAGACATTGGCGTTTGCAAGGACGTATTGAAAATATATTTAATGAACGATATGAAACAGCAGCATTCTATAATCAGCCCGGGCGGAATTTCTTTGCCATGGTACGTTATCAACCTTAATGAAGGAGTCAATCATGTTGATTTTATCTGCTCGCAGTCAAATGGCTATTGGAATATTGTTAGTATCAATAATGATAATCACCCGTAGTCATCATTTTGCCTCGATACATTATATGGCCGATGCATCTTGGGCCATTTTCTTTCTTGCCGGCGTATATCTGCGTTCCGCTTGGCCATTATTTGGTTTTTTTGTATTGAGCTGGTGGCTGGATTTTGCCGCCACCAACTGGGGAGGCGTCAGTGATTACTGCTTGACCCCAGCGTATATTTTTCTGCTGCCCGCTTACGCTTCTTTATGGCTGGCTGGTCGCTGGTACACTAAACGACATCAATTCGTACCCAGCACTTTAATGACACTTTCCATCGGTGCCATAGTCGGTTTAACTTTGTGCGGGCTATTTTCCAGTGGTGGCTTTTACTTCTTTTCCGGTCACATTGCAGAAACAAGCTTCAATGATTTCGGCGATCAATTTATCAAATACTTCCCACTCTATATCGAGACATTCGTGTTTTATCTTGGTATTGCCGTCGTAATGCACACGCTATTTACGTTGATCTCTCAACAACTTAGTCCACGCAACACAACCAATTAACAATATGATGGAGTCTGACCGCGCAGAGCGCTACCGTACGCGCATGCAACGTAAAAAAGTAGTTATTGACGAAGCGATAGCAAGCGCGGATCGTGAACAGGGCTTACTACTGGTTCTCACGGGTAACGGCAAAGGAAAGTCCAGTTCGGCCTTTGGCATGCTTGCGCGAGCACTCGGTCATGGCATGCGTGTAGGCGTGGCGCAGTTTATTAAAGGACGAACGGATACAGGTGAAGAAGCGTTTTTCAGCAAACAGGACAATGTCATCTGGCACGTTCTTGGTGAAGGATTCACTTGGGATACGCAGAATCTCGAACGTGACACCGAAACGGCACAGCGAGGCTGGACTATTGTGCAAGAAATGCTGTGCGATCCTTCAATAAATTTGATCGTACTTGACGAACTGACATATCCTCTAAAATTCGGCTGGCTGGATACATTTACCGTACTGAACGATCTGAAAAATCGCTCGCCTATGCAGCATGTTGTCATAACCGGACGTGGTGCACCCACTGCACTATATGAAATTGCGGACACAGTCACTGAAATGGTCGACATAAAACATGCCTTTCGTGCCGGCATTCAGGCACAAAAAGGCATCGATCTATAATGCTATTTTAATTGCGGATGTTTTATTGCATCATTTAAGCCGCTGGAACAGCGCTATGATGGTTGGCTGGCGTGCTTGGATATACCAGTGTCAACTTTATATAAGTTCTGGCATAGGTTGGGACTATATAACAACTAAATTTATCCTGTATACAGGGTTTGCAGTTAGAAGTAAGCGTCTCGTTATCACATACTACCCTTTTTTGTCAGCAGCATAAGTAACATGCCAAGGCATGGTTACAAGAGAATCAATTATTTATGTGAATTATTACTGACTGTTTTAATATAATCTAAAACTTCTTGTACGTGTCCAGGCACTTTAACTCCACGCCATTCTTTTCTCAGGAGACCATGTGAATCAATTACAAAAGTACTCCGTTCAATGCCACGAACCTGGTTACCATACATATTCTTTAATTTCATTACGCCGAACAAATCGCATATTTTTTCATCAATATCGCTTAATAATTCAAAAGGAAACTGCATTTTCGCTTTAAAGGCTTCATGTGACTTGATGCTATCACGAGAAATACCAACAATAATGCAATTCATTTCTGTAAAAAGATGCCAATGATCTCGAAAATCTTGACCTTCAACTGTACATCCAGGAGTATCATCTTTTGGATAGAAATAGATAATTACATTTTTTCCAATATAGTTAGCCAGCGAAAATTCTTCACTGTTAGTCGAAGGCAAAATAAAATTTTCTACTGCCTGATTAATTGTTAGCATCTTTATGGTATTTGCTTATCAATCACGATTGCAATATTATCGTTGCCAACTTTAATTGGTTTACTGAATCCTTGTAGATCGCCACTCGCAGGAACAGCCTGTCCTGATTTAGAAATTCTTGCTTCAATAACAATTTCCGGAAAACTGGACATTTTCATTGTTGGCATCATGGCCATATCGTCTGTCAGTGTAAAAGTTGCGGGCAGATCACTTGCCTTCAAACGAAGAATTGCTAATGGCATTTTTGGCCCAGTACTCGCACGTGCATAAATGAACAGGGTATCATTAGGTGCTACTTTGGAAGCCAATTCAGGTTGAATGTTTACCTGACCAGAAACAGCTAATGCAGTAGTTTCAGATGTATCCGCTGCAGTGTTATTAACTGGCTGTACATCCGTTTCCACTGCTGGTTCACTCGCCGCAATTGGCTGGTCTGAAACTTCTCCTTTTCCGTCAGAAGCCAAGAGCTTGGCTTCTGCAATACTATCCCTGACAGATTTCGCCAGCGGAGAGTCGGGAGGTATGGTGGTCAATAATTTTTCCCAAAGAGTCGAGGCTTCACTGTATTTTTCTTGTTCAAATTCCGCATGTCCAGCAAGTGCTAATGCCGGCGGGAACTGAGGATCAATCGCAAGCGCTTCATAAAGTAATTCTGTTGGCTTTCCAGCCAAAGTTCCTTGATTTTTCAATCCCAACACACGTGCATAGTCACTTAGGATTTGTGGATTATTAGGTACCAGTTCCGCCAATTTTGCATAAGTGTTACTTGCTTCCGTATAACGCTCCATAGCTGTGTAAGTGCGGCCCAACATCACCCAACCCTCAATATCTCCAGGATTATTACTCAATCTGGCAATAAGAGTTTCCAGTGCAGCCGAAAAATCATGACCTTCAGTATCTTCACCACCGTCAGTTCGATTCATTTGTGTTGCACTGGCAAGCTGCTCTTGCGACAATAATCCACGCGTATCACCAATATTTAAATACAAAAAAACTGCACTTAGTGGCAGCATCAATGCAATCACCGTTGAAAGCGCAATATTATGACTTTTTTTATTCTTCTGAAGAGTTACTTCCTCAACTTGCGTAACATCCTGCAGCATGCGTTGCTGAAGCTCCTGCTTGCTCTTATCATATTGTTCTTGACTTAGAATATCATTCTCCAAGTCTTTATCGAGTTCAACAAGTTGATCACGGTATACCGTAATGTTAACCGCATCGTGTTCCAAGTTTTTAACCTGAGTATTTTTATTCCGTAATAGCGTTGGAATAATAAATAATAATGCTGTGACAATGAAAATTCCAGAAATAACCCAAAAAGCCGTCATACGTTCTTACCTTTTTTATTCTCATTCAGTAACGCTTCCGCTTCCTTTAGCTGCTCTTGCGAAAGTGTTACATCCTCTATCTGTAAACGTCGACGTCTCAAAAAAACAATCAACGAACTCACTCCGATTACAAACAAAATGACCGGACCAAACCATAACAAAATTGTCGTGGGTTTCATAGGTGGATTATAAAGAACGAAATCTCCGTATCGATCTACTAAAAACTGTACAATCTCTTTATCCGTTTTATCGGCTTTTATTTGCTCTCGAATTTCACGACGAATATCATTTGAAAATTCTGCCCGGGAATCAGCAATGGATTCATTTTGGCAAACCAGACAGCGCAAATCCACCGTCAATGCCAGCATTCTTTTTTCAACTTCCGGATCTTCAGCAACGGGTAAAGCTTCTTTTGACCATGTGCTAAGTGGAAAAATTAAGAATAATACAAAAACAAAAATTGTAACTTTCACTACAGCACTAAATTGATGCATCATGAAATTGGACCCTTACATTGAATTTAAAATCTTTTATGCTTGACTCTGTAATTCTTTGATGAGCGGAAGAATTTTCTTTTCTAACGAATCTACTGTCACTGGCCCAATTTGTTTGTGTCTGATAATTCCTTTTTTATCGATTACATATGTTTCCGGAACACCATAAACTCCATAATCAATACCAACTTTACCATCAGTATCCACTATGCTTATAGCATATGGATCGCCATACCGCTTTAACCATTGTAATGCTGTATTTCGATCATCTTTGTAATTGAGTCCGTAAATAGGAACAATTCCAGAATTTGCCAATTGCACCAGCAAAGGATGCTCATCCCGACAAGCAACACACCAAGATGCCCATACATTGAGCATCCATACCTTGCCGAGATTATCATCTGAAGACATAATTTCTTCGGGCACATGCAACTGGTTAAGTTGAAATTTTGGTGCCGGCTTATCAATCAAAGGTGAAGGCACTTGCCGCGGATTTAACGTCAATCCAATCAGCAAAAAAACTGCCAATATTATAAAAAATGCTAAAGGCATTAAATAACGTGTCATACCTTGTTTGTCTCCGTCGCCAATTCAACTTTAGTTGTCGCAGATACAGTCGTTGCGGGAACCTCTGCTGATTGCTTTTCTGATTCAATATCGCTTGCATTGTCCAATTTCTTTTTGGTAACCTTCAGACGATACCGTCGATCAGTAATTGATGTAATACCGCCCATTGCCATCAATAAACATCCAAACCAAATCCAATCGACAAAAGGTTTATGATAAGCGCGAACTACCCAAGCCCCATTCGATAATGGCTCTCCCAGCGCAACATAAAGATCACGAAATAAACCTGTGTCAATGGCTGCCTCAGTCATAGCCATACCCGAAGCATTATAGGTACGTTTTTCTGGATATAAATTACGTATAAACTGGCCATCCTTGAATACAGAAAGATCGCCTTTAATTGCTTTATAGTTAGGACCAACCACATCACTGGTGCCATTAAACTGAAACACATAATCACCAACCGTTACCTTACTGCCAATTTCCATGCGCACATCTTTTTCAGTTTCATAGCTGTTTACCAAGGTTACACCGATAATAAATACCGCCACCCCGATGTGTGCGCAATGCATTCCGTAATAACTTCTTGATTGTTTAGATAATCTAATAAATAAATTGCCTTCTCCCGAATTATTTAGGCGATGTTTTAAATTAACAAATGCACAAACAATTATCCAGAATGATAACAATAAGCCAAAACTCACCATTGGTTTCCATTCACCCATAAAGAACGGTGTAATTAAGGCAGAAATCATACTAATAGCAAACGCCCAGCGCAAACGAACTGCCAATGCTGGCAAACTCATTTGTTTCCAACGAGAAATCGGTCCGATACCAATCAAGAAAATCGCCGGTGTCATAATAGGAACAAAAACTGCTTCAAAAAACGGAGGACCTACTGACAGTTTACCCAAGCCAAGAGCATCAATAATCAATGGGTACAGTGTTCCCAGCATCACGCTTGCCGCTGCCACTAGGAGCAATATATTATTGGCCAATAGCATCGATTCGCGCGAAAGCAAATCAAATTTACCTCCCAAACCCACCTTGGGTGCTCGCCATGCAAATAACAACAATGCGCAACTAATGACGATCACAAGGAAACCAAGTATAAATACCCCACGTGCAGGATCGGTCGCAAATGCATGTACAGAAGTTAAAACTCCAGAACGCACTAAAAATGTTCCCAGTAAACTCAGCCCAAATGTGGTAATTGCCAATAAAACTGTCCAACTTTTGAAGCTGCCGCGTTTTTCGGTAACTGCCAGCGAATGAACCAAAGCCGTACCAACGAGCCACGGCATGAACGATGCGTTCTCTACCGGATCCCAAAACCACCAACCACCCCAACCTAATTCATAATATGCCCACCAACTACCGAGCATAATCCCAATCGTTAAAAATACCCACGCAATAATCGTCCATGGTCGCGACCAGCGCGCCCAAGTCGCATCCAGCTTTCCGCTCAATAATGCTGCAATAGCAAAAGCAAAAGCAACAGAAAATCCCACATACCCCATATAAAGCATAGGCGGATGCACTACCATACCAAAATCCTGTAACAGAGGATTCAAATCACTTCCTTCCATTGCAGCAGGTAATAGTCGATCAAATGGGTTTGATGTAAATAACATAAACGTCAAAAAACCAATACTGACCAGCCCCAAAACTCCAATGACTCTTGCCACAACATCGTCTGGTAACTGCTTGCTAAAAACACTGACCGCAACGGACCAACTAGCAAGCATCAAAACCCATAGCAATAAAGAGCCTTCATGCGATCCCCACGTTGCTGCCAAGCGAAAATGAAATGGCAACTCCGTGTTCGAGTTATTGGCTACATTTAGAACAGAAAAATCACTACTGACAAAAGAATATGCCAAACAAAAAAATGCAATCAGTATAAATACAAATTGCCCCTGAACTACTGGCCTCGCCAATGCTATCCAAGAAGGAATACCACGTGCCGCACCAATAATAGGCAACGTTCCTTGTAAAGTGGCTAAGAGGAGAGCAAGTATTAAAGAAAAATTACCAATTTCTGGAATCATGATTTTATTTAAAAATTAAAAATTATTCAGGATTAAAAATTGAACTTCCCCAAGGAGCATGAGCTTCTCAGGGAAAACTTTATTGCGTCAAAGATGCTTTCTGTGCTTTAGCTGCTTTTTCTAAGGCATCTGCAGCTTCAGGCGGCATATAGTTTTCATCGTGTTTGGCAAGAACTTCATCAGCCACAAAAATGCCTTCACTGGATATTTTTCCCTGCGCTACCACACCTTTACCTTCTCGAAACAGGTCTGGTAAAATCCCTGTGTAAACAACAGGTATCGTTTCTGCAGTATCGGTCACAGCAAAATGCACCGTAGTCGATCCATCATCTCGCTTAACACTACCTTCCGCAACCAATCCACCAATGCGGAAACTTTTACCAATTGGTGCTTCTTTAGCAATAACCTGAGTTGGGCTGAAGAAAAAAACCAGATTACTCTGAAAAGCATTCAATACTAGAATTGCAGCAACTCCTAATGCAGTCACTCCAGAGACTATCATTACAAGCTTCTTATGGCGTGGTTTCATTTTTTGTCTCATTATTATCTAAGTCCTGGATGTGACTATATTGTCTTTCTAAAGTTCGTTGGCGATTAGAAATTAACAGAATTTCACCTGCTATACATATGAAAGTCACAATATATGACCCCCATACATAGAGCCCATATCCGCCCATTGAGAAAAATTCGGACCAACTTGACCAAATCACTATATAGCTCCTTTCTTTTGCAGTTCTGCTACCCAGGATGCGTGACTTTCTCGCTCAAGAATTATAACGCGCGTACGCTTTAATATCACTGCAATAGAGTACATCCAGCTAGCAAATACCATAATTAGCATACCGGTCAACATAGTTGTCGCCATCGCAGGAGCTTGATTAATGCTTACCGACGCTCCTTGATGCAAAGTATTCCACCACTGCACTGAGAAATAAATAATTGGAATATTGATTACGCCGACCAAGGCAATGATCGCACCCGCTTTATCAGCGCGTCGCGGATCGTCAATTGCTGCCTGCAAGGACATAAAACCAATATAAAGAAAAAACAAAATTAATTCAGAAGTCAATCGCGCATCCCATACCCACCACGTTCCCCACATAGGCTTACCCCATAGCGCACCGGTCCATAGCGCAATAAAAGTAAACATGGCACCTGTGGGTGCAATTGCAGTTGCAAGCATAGATGACAGCCTTGTATTAAAAGCCAATCCAATGCCTGCCCAAAATGCCATCACAACATATAGAAACATTGACATCCACGCTGCAGGCACATGTATGAAAATAATCCGATAAGCTTCACCCTGTTGAAAATCGGTTGGCGCCACAAAAAAACCAACATAGAGCCCTGCTACCAGCAATATCACCGAAATAAAAACAAATATCGGAATCATCTTCCCTGCCAATGAATAAAAACTGGCAGGAGAAGAATACTTAAACCAATTAATCGCCATATTTAATATTATAATTCTTCATGTTAATATCTTGCTCCTTAACTATCTCAATTTGCCCAGCCAGTAATTTTATACCAAAAAAACGAAAATTATTTAAAACGTGCAATAAATTACCCTCGATTGATTTCAAGGTATTGAAGCGAACTTAAAAAATATCTATGCTACTCTAAAGAAACTCGCAAGGATGCTGCAGCGGCCCAAGGCGCAAATACAATCGATACTAATAAAAATGCGCCAATCAAAGATAAATGCGCATCAAACTCAACTCCCGCCATGTTAGCCTCAACTGCGCCGGCACCAAAAATCAGCACGGGAATATAAAGCGGTAAAACCAATAGCGAAACAAGCACTCCACCTCCTCGCAATCCCAAAGTCAATGCTGCGCCAATTGCTCCGATCAGACTTAAAACCGGTGTTCCCAATAATAAAGCTGAAGTTAAAACCAGTAATGCATCTGTCGGCAAATCGTATTGAATGCCCAGCACGGGGGCCATCAGAACAAGGGGCACCCCGGTTACCAGCCAATGCGCAAATGACTTACCAAGCACCAATAGTGATAATGATTGAGGTGATAACAGCATCTGTTCTAAAGTGCCATCAAGATAATCATTCGAGAACATTCTCCCCAAAGATAACATCGAAGCCAGCAAGGCTGCGACCCAAACTACGCCGGGCGCCATAGTACGCAGCATATTCATTTCAGGTCCAACACTTAGCGGAAACAGGCTCACTACAATGATGAAAAAAAACAGGGTAGTCAACACATCCGATTGACGCCGCATTGCCAATAGTAAATCGCGTTTAATAATCCACATGAACATATTAGGCCAAATGCAGTTGCGTTATAGATGTTGCAGTCACCATAATTTCCTGGTGGGTTGTCATTACAATCAGGCCGCCTCGCTGCAAATGTTGCTCCAAGATTTCTTGGATTAATTTGACCGCCATGACGTCTAGAGCAACCAATGGCTCATCGAGGATCCATAATGACGTATTACATACCAGCAACCGCGCTAAAGCAACCCGCCGACGCTGTCCTTGTGATAAGACTTTGACAGGCAATGCCTCCCTTCCTCTAAGTCCCATATGCTTTAGTGCCTCACTTGCTTGTTTAATACTAATCTCAGAGCCTGCCAAAGCACTTGAAATACGCAAATTTTCGATAACCGTCAAATCATCTTTAGTACCACTCAAATGACCAATATAGGTCACTGCGGCATAATAGTCTCCATTTAACGAGCGTATAGAAGTATCACGCCAGAGAATCTCACCAGCAGCGGGATTTGATAAGCCACATAACATGCGTAATAAACTGGTCTTACCACTGCCATTCGGGCCACGAACTTGCAGCAAACTGCCTGCTTCGAGAGAAAAATTGACATCTTTGAAAAGTTCGCGATCACCGCGAACACAAGCAAGATTAACCCCTTGCAACATTGTTTGAACCTTTCGGTAGCATAAACGCAAAATTATAGCGCATCGAAGTTGAATCCGCTTACTCAAAAAGAATCGGCTTAACTGCTACCATGTTTGGTTTAGCGACACTGTAATTAGATCTAGCACTTTCAATCTACAGTCTAGTTATTAAAATTCCACGAGTACTTTCATCATAAGACCGAAATTGTTTGAATCTGGAGTGCTATTTTGCGCAATTTCGCTGAAAAATTTCTTGTAAATCCCTTTTGGGTTCTTCTGGAATTTTATCAAAAGTTAGCTTGCAAAGCCTTACGGCATATCAGTAAACTCTGAATTCCATCTGAAAGAATCTGAGTGATGATGGAAAACAGACTGATATACTTGCTAATGGTCATGACGATTTACTAAATGCCATTAATTTCTGTTAGTCTAAAACCTGTTTTTTTCATCAACGAAACTAACAAGAAAGGAGTCAGCCATGATAGAAAAACATGATTTACATCATGAGTTTCCTGAACACTATGATCGCATTCATGAGTTAAAAACGCATGATAGTCATTTCTCCCGTTTATTTGAGGAATATCATGATATCAATCGCGAAATTCTCAGGATTGAAGAAGGTATCGAAAACACCACTGATGAGTATCTTGAAGAATTGAAAAAGAAACGTTTATTACATAAAGACAAACTATACGGAATAATTACGAATACTTAATGCTGGTATGCGTCGTCAAGAAAGAAACTAGCGTTTGGAGTAACTTATTCGCAAAATTCAAATTCCTTCAAACCGACTACGCAACCTCATGCAGCCAAATTTATTTGAATCATTACTTTTCAACAAACTATAGTCCTAGGGTAATCGACTATGCGGTCGGAGCAATCGATGAAAGCAATTTATTTTGATACAGGCGGGCCAGCGGATATTTTGAATTTTGGCAATATCGCATTTTCGGATCATTGCACTGAGGATCAGGTCTTAGTCCGTATCAAAGCAATCGGCATCAACCCAATCGACTGTAAAATTCGCACGACTCCGGAACGATTTCCAGTCACTTTTCCAGTGATCCCGGGATGCGATGGAGCCGGGATTGTAGAAGCCGTCGGTTCGCGTGTAAATAAATTCAAGCCAGGCGACGAAGTATATTTTTCACAACCAGGTTTTAACAATCGCCAAGGAACTTATGCTGAATACGTGCAGGTCGACGACAGTTTGCTTGCTTTAAAACCGCATTCATTATCTTTCGAGCAAGCTGCCGCCTCACCACTGATTTTTATTACCGCGTGGGAAGCACTGCATGACCGGGCACGTATCACTCAAGATCAAACCGTATTGATCCATGCCGGAGCAGGCGGCGTTGGTCATGCCGCCATTCAATTAGCCAAACTGGCCGGGGCTAACGTGATAACCACAGTAAGTAATGAAGACAAAGCAAATTTTGTAAAGCGATTAGGCGCAGATCTGATCATCAATTATCAAACACAGGACGTAGTCGCAGAAGTATTGCACTGGACAGACAATAACGGGGTGGATATTGTGTTTGATACCGTGGGCCCGGATGTATTACAAAACAGTTTTCGCTGCGTCAAACCCTATGGTGACGTCGTAACCATTCTGCAGTCCACTCCGGATACTGACTGGAGCGAGGCTCGCATACGCAATGTCCGCTTCAGCCTTGAATTAATGCTGACGCCGGTTTTGCTCGAACTGGAAGACGCTAAACGTCATCAAGGTGAAATACTGCGACAATGTGCGACATTGTTTGATGCTCATAAACTACAAGTAGAAATTGCACGTACTTTTACATTGGCGGATGCTGTTGCTGCACAGCGCTTTCTAGAACAAGACCATCCAGCTGGAAAACTTGTACTGGAAGTTGATTCGTAGTAAAAGCACTGACTCTGAAATTGATAAATGATTGATGCCCTGTCAATGCATAATTTAGATTACAAATGAACTAGTACATGCGAGAAATCAAGAGCGTCAAGTCTTGCATAACAATAATGATGCATTTCTTCAATTTTATAAACAAACCACCGTGTAGCAATATCACGGCGGATTGTTTGTTTTATAACGACTTACTTTCTCTGGAGTAAACGCCTTACTTCTTCAGCATATCTATAGACTTTCCATTAATATTAACGCACATTATAATTTGTTGCGGTAACTATCAAGGCTATACGCGCCTGCACCATAAACTGCCAAGAGCAGGAATCCGCCAGTAATCGCAATGTTCTTCATAAACATGATCATCTGGATTTGATCGGAAAAATTGCTATGAAAAATCACTGCAGCCACTAGAGTAAATATTGCTAATGCCATCGACGCCAGCCTGGTTTGCCATCCTGCCATAATGGCTAATCCACCAATCATTTCTAACGCTATCACCAGCGGCAATACCATACCCGGCACACCCATCGCTTCCATATATCCTTGTGTGCTCTCATATCCGCTGATCTTGAAAAACCCGGAAATTAAAAAGATCTGCCCGAGAAAGACTCGTGCAATCAGTTGATTAATTTTTTCCATTTGTATCTCCTTAAAAATTGATTAATGATTTTTATTAATCGTGTTTGATCCAGGCACGATCGCGCACAAAATTATTGGACTGAAAATCTTGCATTGCCTGATCAATTTGTTCTCGAGTGTTCATCACAAACGGCCCATATCGAACAATCGATTCATGAATCGGTTTGCCGCTGATGACAATAAATCGCACTCCCTTTTTTCCTGCAATAAAATCGAACGAATTGTCTTCTGAATCCAAGATAACGAGGGAATGCAACGGCACGGTTTGTTCGTTGAGCTGCCCCTCTCCTTCAAAAACATAAAGCAAGCTATTATTTCCGATCGGCATAGGATGTTGAAAATGCTTTCCGGGCTGTACTTGCACGTCGAAATAAGTCACATTCGTGATGTTATCCATGATCGGCGCACTCGAATTGGCAAAGCGACCGATCAAAACTTTCAGCGTATAATCCGCCTTTTTCACCACCGGAAATGCTTCTGCAGAATACTCCTGATATTCAGGATGATCCATTTTGTTGGTTGCGGGCAAGTTAATCCATAACTGAAACCCACGTAACAACCCGTTCTCCTGTTTGGGCATTTCGGAATGGATAACGCCGCTGGCAGCTTTCATCCACTGCGCAGAACCGGGACCCAAGTCGCCGCTATTGCCCATATTGTCCTGATGTTCCATATGGCCATCAATGATATACGTGAATGTAGTGAATCCTCGATGTGGATGAGACGGAAACCCGGCTATATAATCATCTGGATTATTACTACTGATATGATCCAACAGCAAAAATGGATCATAATCACGTAATACTGGAGTACCAACGGTACGGTATACGGTAACACCAGCACCTTCCGGCACTGCTACTGCCGGAATTATTCGTGAAGAATTCTTTATTGCATCCATCGTATTCTCCTTTTCGGTAAAAATTGTTATGCGTTAATTCAAAGAGTATTATCATCGTTGCTACATTAAGAATAAATAGTCATTATTAGAAATAACTGTTCTTGTATAAGCAACAATTAATTAAAAATGGATCGATTTGAAAATATGAATGCGTTTGTGCGCGTGGTTGAAGCCGGCAGCATTAGTGCTGCTGCGGATCGCATGGATGTAGCAAAGTCAGTGGTTAGCCGACGTTTAAAAGAACTCGAAGAACATCTCGGTGTTGAATTATTTCATCGCACGACAAGGCAAATGAATTTAACCGATAGCGGGCGCGCTTTTTATCAACAATCTGTACGTATACTTGCCGACATCCTCGAAGCCGAACATGCTACTTCGCAATTTCATGGTGCCTTAAAAGGTAACCTGAAAGTAGCTCTGCCACTGAGTTTTGGCTTGATGCACCTGGGCCCCGCCATTAATGAGTTTTTGCAAATCCATCCAGAAATCACGTTCGATCTGGATTTTAATGATCGGCAAGTAGATATACTGACCGAAGGCTTCGATCTGGCTATTCGTATCGCCAGTTTGCCAGATTCCAGTCTGATTGCACGTCGTCTCACGCCTATTCAAGCTATTATGTGCGCAAGCCCGTTTTATCTAAAACGCATGGGCACACCGCAATCGCCAAAAGAACTCATCAATCATCAATGTTTGGTCTACAGCTTGATTAGTAATTATGAAAACTGGAATTTGTACGATGCCGAAGATCAACTGATCAAAACTAAAATAACAGCCTATCTAAAAGCCAGTAATGGCGAATTTCTTCGCGATGCCGCGGTCGAAGGACTGGGCATCATACTGCTGCCGACATTTATCGTATACAAAGAAATCGAACGCGGTGCATTGGTACCGCTATTGACTCAGTACAAATCCTCACCCCTCGCCGCCTATGCCATTTACCCGCAAACCCGCCACCTTTCCCAGCGTGTTCGCGCATTCGTCGATTTTCTGGTCAAGCGATTTGAAGGGTTGCCTTATTGGGATTTGTGTTTACAGAACAGAGCACATGAATAAAGAAGCTCTGCCCGGTTTCGCTTCAAGATAAAAGTGATCAGTATATTTGCACTCAATTAAAAAAGAGCTGACTATATCGGATCGCGATCCCGTTTATTTTCTTAATTCGCGACCTAACCCCGTCTGCGCTGACCCCGGCAGCTGCGAAGTACGCGCGTAGAGGACACTTTGTTCGGCTGCAACCAACCGATTGTTAGGCAAATTGCTGCACATCACCACTGTTTTTTTGTACATTCTCAAATGTATCAACTTCAGAATAGTACTTGTGTCCATTACCCATGTCCACTTCCGTACAAAAAATTATCCTTTCGTATGGCTCATTACTCTTGCCAAAGAAGTGACAGTAAAAATGAGGAAAATAATCATATTCATCTCCCTCCCAGTTTATAACTTCTATATTTGAAAACGGTATCTCGCCAACTAGAAATACTTGTAAATCACCTTTTTCTACAGCCTTTAGGTTCCTAAATCGTAAGTTGCCACCATCGCGAGTTACAAGTGTGCCAGCTTGTAGAAAAACCTGCACTCCACGATGATAGGTTTGTGCTAATTCAACTTTAAACCAAGGAGATATTCCATCCCCATCAATAATTTCCGGATATGAGTGTGCACGGTCGATATCGCGGATTATCACTTTTCGCCTTAATTTACCAGCATTAATTCTCTGAATATATGAACCAATTTCAGATCGTATCTTTTCCTGATGTCGTATTTTTTCCCCATTATTATCAAACTTTGGCCCCGATATTTTTGGCTTGTTAATATAAGGGCTTAGAGCAGCAGAAATTTTACTTGTTAACTCCTTTTTAACTATTGCTTTATCACTATAGTTATCTTCATTGAGAAGATATGTTATTGGCCAGCGTTTATGGGCTAGATCAAAAGGAATATTGCCATCAGGTTCACCAAACGCAGTATTCATAATATTTATGACCCGCACATCTCCCAAACAATGTAAAGCATACCCTAGTTCTATAAGTACGTTAGGATTAGATATGAAGCGTTTTTCTGAAAAAGTTATGAACGTGATATCACCTAAAAATACATCGCTGCTTTCAATTTTTTGCAAGATAGTTGAGGTAATATCCGGTGAACCCGGGACGTCTTTTGTATCATGGTCCGATCTAATTGGCTCTCTTAGTTCTAGTTCCCGATTTAGCTTTTTTATAGCGGCCTTGATGCAATCAATTTGAAAATTACGATTGTATTTTGAGTCGATATCACTTTGCCAAGAGTAAAAAATTTTAATGCTCACATAGATCTCTAAATTGAAGACATTATTTGTCCTGTAATTCTAAAAGGCTGTCGCATATTCTTGATCAACATTCACTATCCTATTGTTATTATTTCTTATAACCTAAAATCAGCAGACAAATCGTTCAAACAAATGCGACAGTACCCATTATTTAGAGAAGCCAACATATTATAAGAATTATAATATGTTCCAAAGATCAGTGCAGATTGATTCTAACTTCTAATAAATTATTCCAATTCTCCATCCCCTACATGATAATATTAACCCTAATTTTTGATTGTTCATCCGGCTAACCTGAAATATCAATCCCAGCTTTATCATCTATGATACAACTCACTATTAATGGGCAACCGCAGCAATTTGAATCGCCGATAAACGTTACCCAGCTTATCGACCATCTCGAATTGCACGGCAAACGCATCGCCATCGAACGCAATGGCGAAATTATTCCGCGCAGCCAGTTCTCGGAACAAACGCTATCGCATGGAGATCAACTGGAAGTAGTGGTCGCGGTCGGTGGCGGTTAAATTCCGCTATTCAGCAAACATACTCAGATACTAAAAAGAACTTCATGGATAACTTAGTTATTGCCGGAAAAACATACACCTCCCGCTTACTGGTCGGTACAGGTAAATACAAGGATTTTATCGAAACACGCGCAGCCGTCGAAGCCAGTGGCGCTGAAATTATCACGGTTGCGATCCGGCGCACGAATATTGGGCAAAATGCTAACGAACCCAATCTACTGGAAGTTTTGCCGCCCTCACAATACACCTTGCTACCCAACACGGCGGGCTGTTATACCGTTGAAGACGCGGTGCGCACACTGCGCCTGGCACGAGAATTACTGGATGGTCACAGCTTGGTCAAACTGGAAGTGCTGGGTGATCCGAAAACACTTTACCCGAACATGGTGGAGACCCTTAAAGCCGCTGAAATTCTGATCAAGGAAGATTTTCAGGTAATGGTATATACCTCGGATGATCCAATCATTGCCAAACAATTGGAGGACATGGGTTGCGTCGCCGTGATGCCGCTGGCTTCATTAATTGGCTCCGGTATGGGCATTTTGAATCCGTGGAATCTGCAGATCATCATCGATAATGCCAAAATCCCCGTGCTGGTTGATGCGGGTGTCGGCACAGCTTCCGATGCGACCATTGCGATGGAACTGGGTTGCGATGGCGTACTGATGAACACCGCCATTGCCGCAGCGCAAAATCCGGTGCTGATGGCATCGGCGATGCGTAAAGCCGTCGAAGCCGGACGAGAAGCCTATCTGGCTGGACGCATGGCAAAAAAACTATACAGCGCCAGTCCAAGTTCACCCACAGAAGGCGTCATTGCACGTGCTGAAACAACGATAAAACATCCGACAAACAACAAATCCAGTTAACTGTCGAATTCTCTGTCGCTAATTCATCAATTCATGCAACAAACCATTCGCAGCTTTGTTCTTCGTCAAGGGCGTCTATCCAATGCGCAACGTCGCGCTTGCGAAACATTGCTGCCTCGGTATGGTATTCCATTTAACAAGAGTTTATTGGATCTGAACCATGTTTTTAGTCGTCAAGCACCTAAAATCCTGGAAATCGGATTTGGTATGGGTGAAAGTACTGCAACGATTGCAAAGGCGCATCCTGAAAACGATTATCTCGGAATTGAAGTACATACGCCTGGAGTGGGTAGCCTGCTGAATCAAATCGAACTGTTGGAACTGAACAATTTACGCATCATTCAACATGATGCCGTAGAAGTATTAGAACACATGCTGCCCACCGCATGCTTAGATGGCATTCACATTTTTTTCCCCGACCCTTGGCCTAAAGCCAAACACCACAAACGCAGATTGATTCAGCCTGCTTTGGTCACCCGTTTATGTAAGCGTTTAAAGCCGGGTGGCTATATTCATGCAGCCACCGATTGGGAAGATTATGCCGCACAAATTCTGCACGTTTTTAACCAGGATTCACAGCTTATCAATACCGTAACCAATTATGCGCAACGTCCGGAATGCCGGCCACTGACTAAGTTCGAACAAAGAGGACTAAAACTTGGACATGGCGTTTGGGATTTAATATTTCTGAGGCACTGAATCCCCTATCCTCTCAACGTCATACAACTAAACACTTGAGGTCGTGTCAAGTATCAAAAATAAAAACTACCCACTGTGATAGCAACGGCATCGCTATCGCATAAAAATAAGCGACAGCCAGTCACATCGCAGCACGGCAAAACCAATGAAAATCATTGCCATCTAATCAAATGGCATTCAGTGCTACGGTATAACAGGGAATGGTGCAAGTCGCGCATTTGTTATTTGAGAAATGTCTCATAGGTTTTAAAACTAGTTTTTACTTTTCAGCACGGAGCTAATTGCAGTTATGTGCTCCAGCGTATCTGCCGAGATATTCTGTCAATTGGATATGCAGCAAGGAATTGGTGCGTTGTGCCGAATATAGCCGCGTTCCCGGGTGATAAAAATTCTCATAATGCAGGACCTGAAGGCGTTCGTGTGAAACGTTTTTTTCAAGAAACCGAGTCAGTCAAAGCAGGTGATAATTTAGCAATACTCTCGGAGTACGCCAAGAGAAAAGCTGAAGTTGAAGCAACCAAGCCGCGGAAATGCTGATCGAGTGGTTGAATTAGAAGATGGAGTAATTAAGTAGAAGTGAGATAAATCGCCCAATACGGTTATTCTTAGCAACCCTCTCAAATAGCCTTGCCTAGGGTGACTTCCTGATAGCAATCATGGAATTAGGGAGTTTATCGAACGATTTGATAAAGAATTATTAGCTTATCCACATCAGGATCGCACCACTAAACATTCAATTCCTTGTCGCGCTAAACTTTGGCAAGCACTACGTGCTTGATTTTCTTGCAACCCCACCAATCTTGCCCGATATAGCTTGCGATTACTGATTTTCACTTCGGTTATCGCTACTTCGCCCGGAATCCAACGAGCAACCGCCTGAGCATGCGCATGCGCTCGATCGGATTCATAATATGAGCCGATCTGCACTGCCCAATCATTATTCGTCTGCAATGAAACTTTTTGCAGTTGCGCAGTCTGCGTATTGGTTACAGACGGAATAACATACTGTTTAACGGTAGAATCCGGCCTCTTTTGTTGCTCTGGATATGGCTTCAACGCAGGAGTCGGCGCATTTATTTTTGCGGCTGTCGCGTTTGCAACCGCAACAACACGAGCATTTTTGTGATTGCTTGCCACTTGGGCTACTTGATTTCCTTGATTAAAACTGCGATCGATCAACTGTGCCATATGCTGATCGCGCGCGGCCGCGGTATTCCCTCCCATCACCACTGCAACTACACGACGATTGCCCCGCTTGGCAGAAGTTGCCACATTAAATCCAGAAGCACGTATAAAGCCAGTTTTCAAGCCATCCACACCTGAGGTATTGCGCACCATACGATTGTGACTGTTATATGTGACACCTTTATAGCTGAATGATTGTGTAGAAAAATAATGATAATACTTAGGAAAGTCCTTCATCAGCCGTGTTGATAGGATGACCATATCGCGCGCTGTAGTTTTCTGCTCACTATGAGGCAAACCGGAAGCATTGCGGAACGTAGTTGAACGCATACCCAACTTACGTGCCTTATCGGTCATCATGCGGCCAAAATTAGTTTCACTTTTGCCTAGTGACTCTGAGACTACTGCCGCCACATCATTAGCTGAACGCACTATCAGTGCAGGAATCGCATCACGAACGCTAATATTGTCCCCTGTGCGGAGTCCAATATTGGTTTGTGGCATTGCTGCTGCATGCGCTGATACAGGCATTCGAGACTCCACTGTCATCTTGCGTTGCTCCATTGCTTCAAACAGCATATACAGTGTCATCATTTTTGTCAGAGAAGCCGGATAACGACTGGCGTCGGCGCTGGCTTCATGCAATACTACACCCGTGTCGGCATCAATTACGATGGAAGAATAGCGAGGATTGGCCAATACTGAGTTTGACAAAATTAGTAACAACAAAAACACTGCAAAAAGATGCATTCCATCAGTACTAGTTCGTTCCTGAATCAACCTACCCTCCTTTCCAAATGTTAATCAAAATGAGGAAATCTTATAATTTACAAAACAATCCCACCCCGATCTGACTCAACTCCTAAGCCTTATTTTAATATACACATATCTTAATACTATTATTTTTATCTCGAAATAAACAATAAATAGCATATTTCCTTCTTATCTACAAAGCATTTTACATCCGAGGTAGATTAATCAAGAAATAATTTAAACACTGTATGCATGGACAGCATGCATCACTGACCATTGCCGGGAACAACAATGTGTTTAAATCAACAGGATTTAACATGCACTACCCACCTCTCTCAAACCATTAAGAACTCGATCTCAAGAAACAATATCTGACATGAGAGCGAGATCAGTTGTTAGGCAGTTATTAACCAAGTTTCGTAGGATATTACTGATACTAATCTATTCGGTTTTTATGTTAACTTAGTTTTAACGCAAAATTATCCATTAGCCTCTAAGAGCACTAGAAATTTAAATATCTATGATTATCAACATCCTTGCTTCTGACAGAAGGATATTGTTTGCCTTCATCTCGAACTATGTCGGATGAGTATCAATATCGATTATTTTATACCTGTGATTCACAATAATGAGTAATTGCACCAAAATACTCATCATCGAAGACGAAGAAATAGTTGCTCTTGATTTAAAAAGACGCCTGACCAAGTTAGGATATCAAGTAACCGGAATGGCTGCTAGTGGTCAAAAAGCGTTAGCGTTAGTAAATCAGGATTTGCCCAATATTGTCTTGATGGCTATTCATATCCAGGGAATTATGGATAGAATTGAAGTGGCCAGTATTTTACAAAAAACATATAGCATTCCAGTCATTTATCTCACTGCTTATTCGGAACAACAAACCTTAGCTCGCGTAAAGGCAACCAAGCCTTATGGATATTTAATAAAACCATTTTCCGACCGGGAATTAGATATTATTATCCAAGTTAGTACAGAACGCCATGAAAGCGATTTTTTGTTAAAAAAGAAAGAACACCATTTACGTCTTGCATTGGAAGCGGCACAAATGGGCACTTGGGGGGTGACAAAAGATTCACGTAAGATATTTATAGATAAAAATTCCAAAGGAAGTCGTGAATCCATATCCGACTGGGAAAGTTTTTTTCTTACTATCGATGATTGCTACAAACGAGAAGTGAGTAATTTTATAAATAGTTTATGTGAAAAAAAAGATTCTGCCGCTGAAATAGAATTTTGTGTAAAACCAGAAACTGGAAAAAAACTTTGGTATAAGTTGCACGGCAAATCATTGGGAAATGGCAATGCTGTCAGGCATCAAGTTGTCGGCATACTGCAAGAAACTACCGAAAATCGTCTTGCAAAATACTGTATGGCACAGGTAGCCACCATTTTTAAATATTCCACGGAAGGTATCATCATCCTCAATAGCGATAAATTGGTTCACTGCGCCAATGACGCCTTTTATTCCATTACCAAGTACCAAGAGCGCCATCTTAAAAATAAAGAATTGCCTTTTCTTACTAATCAGTCACTGGGTGAAACCATCTACAAAGACTTATGGCAAAGCATTGAAAAGCGTGGCCATTGGCGTGGTGAAATCCAAGCATTTAAAAAAAACAAAGAAATAGTCTATATTTGGCTTACGATCGGACTCATCCCCAACGAGACAAGTATGGAAAGGCGATTTGTTGTGATGATATCGGATGTCACAAAAATCCGTGAAACACAGGAACAATTATCACATTTAGCATTTAACGATAGTCTCACGAGTTTACCTAATCGTATACTGATTATGGACCGTCTTAATCACGCCATAGCAATAGCAGCACGAGATTTATCGATGTTGGGAGTGTTATTTATTGACCTGGATAATTTTAAGCGGATCAATGATACTTTTGGGCATAATCAAGGTGATTCCATGCTATGCCTTCTTTCGCATCGAATATTATCTGTATTGCGTCAAAGCGATTCATTAGGAAGATTGGGCGGTGATGAGTTTATTGCTGTTGTTATAAATGTTGAATCCTCTGATGCCGTGGGCAGAATTGCTGAGAAGATACTGAATTGCATTTCGAAGCCAGTCATCATCAGCAATATGGAAATAATTCCGTCGTGCAGCATTGGTATCAGTCTGTACCCAAATCACTCCGTTCATCCTGATCATTTAGTGCAAATGGCGGATACGGCCATGTGCGAAGCAAAAAATAACGGCCGCAACTGTTACGCCTTCTACCATCCTCGTTTGACACAGAAAGCTGCCCATCATCTCACACGAGAAAGAGAACTACATCGCGCTTTAATTAATAATGAATTTTTGCTTCATTTTCAACCACAATTTTCATTGCTAAATAGAGAAATAACCGGGGTTGAGGCCCTGATCCGTTGGAATCACCCTAAGAAAGGGTTATTGACCCCTGCAGAAATTATTCCTGTTGCTGAAACTAATAAGTTAATTATTGAGATTGGCAATTGGATCCTTACGGAAGCATGCAGACAACTTCATCAATGGCGGATGGAGGGTTTGGTTAATTTGCGCATGGCCGTCAATGTCTCAATACGCCAACTCGCGGACAAAAACTTGCAAAAATTTATTGCAAGTTTACTGCATCAGTATTCACTTCCAGCGCATTTGCTTGAGCTGGAAATCACAGAATCCTGTCTGCAAAATGAATTAATTTACATTTCCTGTCTGGAGCAATTGAAACAACTGGGAATTCTTATTACCATAGACGATTTTGGTACAGGCTATTCTTGCCTGAGTTCCTTGAAAAATCTCCCTATACATCGATTAAAAATCGACCAAAGCTTTGTCAAAGGAATTCCACAGGACAAGAATGATTGCGCCATTGCAACGACTATTCTGGTGTTGGCTCAGAAGCTTAATCTGGAAGTAACAGCTGAAGGCATTGAAACATTTGATCAAACTGTTTTTCTCGTCAATCAAGGTTGCCATGAATTGCAAGGTTACTTGTTCAGCAAGCCAGTTGTGCCGGGAAAAATCCCCGGTCTAATTCGAGAATTCCCAGATCAACTAAAAAATATAAAACTATAATTAGGTGTTTAGTCCAACGGTATGATTATGACAGATCATAGATGGAAAATTATGAGGGTTAATCCACTACTGAAGAATTGTTTAACTATTCACGCAGGAAATTTCAGGACAACATATAGAAGTATTAATGTCGGCTTCACAACGCACACACCATCAGGAATTAAAAGGTAATTCTCTGGAATACCACAGTAAATGTGCCGTTGGATACGGACTAGATCTGCATGGTTTACATAAAAGCGGCAAAGAATTTCCTATCGAGGTTAATTTGAATTCTATCCAGGCAATGGAAGCAATAATTGGACTGACTTCTGTCTGCGTTATCACTATACTTCAACAATCAGAATAACAGCTTGTGGCAGGGTTGAAAGAAAAATAAGTACTATTGTCGGTAATTCACCGCAGAGAAAAAACAACCTGTAAATTATCGACAGTCTCCCGGGTATGCAATCCCAATCGATACATGCTTGATAATGCTATCATAGCCGTTTAAAAAAAGTCTAAACATAATTAAGTTAATGGAATTAGTTCTCCAAGCCCTCGGTCAATTACGACATTTCTCGCGTGTTGATTTCTCCAATTTTTTCACTCCTCAGTAGATAATATTTTAATTTCATACATACTTAAACCCGAAACTTAGAATTAAAACTGATACTAATCAGATTTTTTTATTCTCAGTAATATCAGTATTCCTTTGGGTGTTCTGCTAAACGAATTGTGCACCAATGGATTAAATATGCCCTTCCATAAAATCGCTCTTGAACAGTTCGGATTAGCCTAAAACACCACAGCTTAAGCAACTTTCTGATATATATGAGGGATACTGGAATCGTCATATCAAAAGATATTGACTATAAAAATGCACCTGCTTTAGAGCTACATAAGGTTCGATTGCTAAATCGAGCAGATTAGCGCGGAGCTAACAATTCATCGCAAAACCCCGACAAATATTACCCTTATTGTGACGAAGGATCTGTAATAAAACCGATGCGGGTCATACCTGCCTTGGCGGCAATACTCATTACCCTTGCAACTTGCTCGTAATGTGCCAATTTATCTGCACGTAAATGTAATTCGGTTTTAGGTTCCTGACCTACTTTTGCTGCAAAGCGCGGCGCTAATTGATTCAGTTCCGCGGGCTCTCCGTTCCAAAACAGACTACCATCTGCGCGAATAGCCAATTCCACATGTTCAGTTTGGGTAATATTTGGAACATTCTCAGCTTTTGGTAAATCTATCCTGACTGAGTGCGTTAGGAGCGGTGCTGTAATAATAAAAATGATTAACAAAACCAGCATCACGTCCACCAGCGGCACTACATTGATTTCTGACATCGGAGCTTGTCGACCGCTATCCTGCATACTTCCAAACGCCATTATTGACCCCTCTCCATAACAACATCAATCGCATTCGAATCTATCTCATTCTGTGAATGCTGGGAAGTAACAGCTGCATCATTGTTATCACCAACTGTAATGAGTATGAACAGATCATGAGCAAAGGCCTCTAACTGAGCCAACCATATACGATTACGACGTACAAAAGCGTTATAAGCAAGCACTGCCGGGATAGCTACCGCCAGCCCTAATGCTGTCATGATTAACGCTTCACCCACAGGCCCCGCAACTTTATCTAATGTGCCCTGCCCAGAAAGTCCAATTTGTATCAGCGCATGATAGATACCCCATACCGTTCCAAATAAACCAATATAAGGTGCTGCCGAACCTGCTGATGCGATTAATGTCAGGCCATTCTCAACTCGAGTAGCTTCCTGATCAATACCGTTGCGCAAAGTGCGTGTCAGAAACTCACTCGTTCCTCCTGCAGCAGCTAATTTATGCGAGCTGTGTATCTTGGAATCAACCGCCGCATCAATACCCAGCTTAGCCAACTCTGAAAATGCGTTATTTGGCAAAGTGTTTTTTAATTCGATATGTGCCGTTTGAAGTGAATCAAAACTCCAGAAATGTTTTAGAAAAACCTCAGCGCGTCGTTTAGCAATAAGATTTGTGATACTTTTTGTGATAATCAAATACCAGCTCGCGACCGATAGTGACAACAGTAATGCCAATACACTGATCCCTACCCCATCAATCTGATTGAGGAAATGGGAAAAGCCAAGTCCTTGTTCCATTAATTAATTTCCTTGCAGTACAAAGTTAAAGGGTTGTAAAGCTACTGCCCGAACTGGCTGGCCATCACGCAACGAGGGATTACAGTGCCAGCTTTTCACTGCAGCCAATGCGGCAGTATCCAGACGTTCATAGCCACTGCTATTGATCACTTTTGCTTCATCAATACGCCCACTCTCATCTAATTCTACGCGCAACACCAATTTACCTTCTTCACCCATGCGTCGCGAGATCGCAGGATACGCAGGTGGAGATAATTTTGGACAAGAAACTGATAATTCCGCAGCCAGCGTCACAGGCCCAGTTGGCATTTGTGCTGGTGCAGCATTAGCCAGGGATCCAGGTTCCCGAGGAGGCTCAGGAACAGCCGGTGTGGGTGATGGTTCTGGAATCGATTCAACATACTCTTGCTTTGGAATTGCAGGCGCTTTCGCAACCAGTCGATCTTGTTTAGGTTTGATTACAGGCTTTCTAGCGGGCTGAAGTTTAACAGGCGTTGGTTCTGGCAGTGCTTTAGGAACTGTGCTTGATATTGAAGGAGTAATCAATTCAGCAAATAAAGTAACCATTTGGTCAGGGGCTGGAATTAAGCGCTGATTCCATAAAAAATAAAATAAGACGGCGTGCACAATTATTACAAACAACAATCCCGGCAATGAAATAAGGTTTCGTTGCTGCTCAAAATATCTACTATTTTTTCGAGCTAATGATTGCATTACAGAATAACATATCCAGGAAAATTCTTTCTCTACTCATTATTGATTTGAAAAAAACGCACAAAAATGTGCTGAGACTACAATTCATTGTAAATAAATGTATAACCATCTATCTTTTTGCTCTTTTCTAAGCTATTCGAACCATAAATAAAACTAACCAGTGTTTAATAATAACGCAAACGATAATAATTATCAATCACCAGATATAGTTTAATACTTGGATAATTTGTCAAAACCATATAGAAAAACGTATCATTCATATAATTCTCCATCATACAGGTTGATAGATAGTGCGCTTACTTTCGATCTAATTCAAACATGACTATCTCTACACCCAGTTTCTGGCGCCGCATCATTTGTCTGATCTACGAGTTTCTGCTTTTATTGGCCGTTCTACTATTCGCGGGTTTTATTTTTCATCTTATATTTAGAGATACGCAAGCTGTTTATTTCAGACCATTATTTCAATTCTATCTACTATTGGTGATGGGATATTATTTTACTTGGTTTTGGACACATGGCGGACAAACATTAGCCATGCAAACTTGGAAGATGCGTGTTGTGACCTCAAATGGCGGCAGCTTATCAAAAAAACAGGCCATTATTCGTTACTTCCTTGCAATAACAGGTATTTTCCTTTTTGGATGCGGAATCATCTGGGCGCTGTTTGATCGTGACCACCAATTTCTACATGACCGCATAGCGGGAACCCGCATTATTTTTCAAACAAATTAAGATATGCCTCTATACAGTTTTCAGCATGTTGAAAAAACTTAGAGAAACTAGGACCATCTGTATGATAAACCGCAACTTAAAGCCATTATTCATCCGATAATAGTATCAAACTAGACCTAATTCCGAGACATAAATTAGAATTTGATCAGAATCAACTAATCTTAATTTTGATGAACAATCCATTATTTTGCTCTTTCGATAGAATTTTCATGCACGATTTTAATCTCAACCATAAAAAAGTGTATACTAATCGTATTGTTATAATTTTCACTGCGCGAATAATTAGTCTATAAAGATTGGTTTCAATAATCCGTTAATATAACTACTAAACTTCTACATTAGCGATCATTCAAACAAATGCAAATCCAAAATATCTCAGCAATCACTAGCGCGAAACTTTCTCTTAGAGAAAGCTCTGTTCTAGCTAACAGCTTTGTGATCCTAGCCGCGACAATAGCCATTTTCATCATTGACTTATGCCTTCCTCTAGGTGTTGCCGCCGGTGTTCCTTATGCACTGGTAATATTTGCCAGTTTATGGGTAAGTGGAGTTCAGTTTACCTATCTAATTGCTACTCTGGGTTTTGTTCTAACCATTGCTGGATACTTTTTATCACAGCACTTAGTTGTCCCCGTAAATATTGTATTGTTCAATCGGGGAATCACTCTATTGTTAATACTTTGCTCCGCTTACATGGTGATCAAAATCAAAAGAGCAAATGTGGATATCTCGACGTTAATGAATCAGATATTGACTGATCCAATTACGGGATACAAAAACCGACAGGCATTTGAAACTGAATTGGATTCCGAGATACTGCGCAGTAAACGATATGGTCGGAGCTTATCGGTAGCAATTATCGATATTGATCTGCTGGAATTATTCAATGACAGTTACGATTATAAAAACAGGAATAATTATATTAAACAAATCTCACAGGAAATTAAAACCAACATCAGAGTAACAGATTTATTTTATCGCATTGATATCAATGTATTCGCAATTGTTTTTCCTGAAACAAACTTGTTCGAAGCTAAAAAAATATGTGAAGCCATACGCAAAAAGATTTCTTTCAGTGTGGATAAGAATACTGAAAACAAGATAATGATAAGTATCGGTATCACAATGCTGGAAGAAACGGATGACAAAAGAAAACTATATAAGCGCGCAGAAGATGCACTTTTTATATGTAAGCAAAATGGAGGACACCAAGTCGTCACCTTGCCTTTGATCCTCAATAAGGAAAAAACCACTGTCGCCGCGATCTTGTCGCGTTCGAGATCTGGCTGACTCCCTATTGCTGATCCAAAATAAGTAACAACTGTATCATCTGCGCGCTCATTCCAATTTTTCATCTGCAGTAAAAAGTGCATTTATTGATGCATTGAAGAAATTACTTCAAATTCTCTTATATAATCGGGTGTATTAATCAGACAAAATTCCAAGTTTCTGAGCTGAGACACCCATGAGTTTATTGAACAAGCCGATGGCCAAGAAATCAAGCGGCCAATCTTTCTCACCCAGAGTAGCCCGATTATTACGTGAATCAGGGTTATTGATATTAATGGGCGCCGCGCTTTATCTGGTATTAATATTTTTTAGTTATGACCAAAGTGATGCCGGCTGGTCGCATAGCGGCGACTTTAATCAAACCCAGAACGCAGGTGGACACGCCGGCGCATGGTTGGCTGACTTATTACTGTATCTTTTTGGAGCGTCAGCATGGTGGTGGGTTGCTTTCTTTTTATCTGCAATAGCTTGGAGCTATCGCCGAATAGATACCGTCGGAATTTTTGATCGACATTCACTGTTATTTTCACTTGGTGGTTTTTTTCTTTTGCTATCAGCCAGCAGTGGATTGGAATCACTCAGATTTTACTCCATTAATATTTCACTACCTTTGATGCCGGGAGGAATGCTGGGCAGCACAATTAGCTTTTATCTTTCGAAAATACTAGGATTTACTGGCGCAACTATGACATTGCTAATTCTCATCGCTGTCGGTTTTAGTCAATTTACTGGATTGTCATGGGTTCGATTAGTAGAGATGATCGGCGAGAGTGTTGAAAATCTATTATTATTTTTAAGAGATACATGGGAAACAAGACAAGATAAATTTGCGGGCTTCGTGGCCTCGCACGTCCGTGAAAAAGCGGTTGAATACGAAAAAAAACGAATGGAAAGCAATCCGATATTGCATATCGAGCCACCGACAACAAATATTGTTAAATCTCAGCGCATTATAAAAGAGAAACAAACTTCGTTATTTTCAGATTTTCCTGATTCACCGTTGCCACCTCTGCATCTTCTGGATGAACCGGAAAAAGATTTTGAAGTGCTGTCCAAGGAAGTTCTTGAATTTACTTCTCGCTTGATCGAACGGAAGCTCAAGGAATTTGGTGTTGATGTTAAAGTCGTTGCCGCTTTTCCCGGCCCAGTTATCACCCGCTATGAAATCGAACCCGCTATTGGCGTTAAAGGCAATCAAGTCATTAATCTGGTTAAAGATCTGGCACGTGCATTATCAGTTGCCAGCATCAGGGTAGTCGAAACTATCCCGGGGAAAACTACCATGGGTCTAGAAATTCCCAATCCAAAACGACAAATTGTTCGACTCCAGGAGATTCTCAGCTCACAGGTGTATGCCGATTCTGCCTCACAGTTGACCATTGCACTCGGTAAAGATATCAGCGGTCGCCCGGTAGTATCGGATCTAGCTAAAATGCCCCATGCACTAGTAGCAGGGACCACCGGCTCAGGAAAATCAGTTGCGATCAATGCAGTTATTCTAAGTCTTATTTATAAAACCACTCCTGATCAAACCCGCTTGATCCTGATCGATCCCAAAATGCTGGAACTATCAGTATATGAAGGAATTCCTCATTTGCTGACACCGGTTGTCACTGATATGCGTGAAGCTGCCAGCGCGCTACGCTGGTGTGTTGCGGAAATGGAGCGTCGTTATAAGCTGATGTCTGCATTAGGTGTACGCAATCTCGGCGGTTACAACCAAAAAATACAAGAAGCAGTTAAAAGAGATGAACCCATAGTTAATCCATTAGCGCTACCTGACGAAGAACCTGAGTATCTGGAAGAATTGCCACTCATTGTCGTGGTAATTGATGAATTAGCCGATTTAATGATGGTCGCGGGAAAAAAAGTTGAGCAGTTGATTGCCCGACTTGCACAGAAAGCGCGTGCATCCGGCATTCATCTGTTATTGGCAACCCAGCGCCCCTCCGTTGATGTGATAACCGGTTTGATTAAAGCAAATATTCCGACCCGGATTGCTTTTCAAGTGTCGAGCAAGATTGATTCGCGCACCATCCTCGATCAAATGGGAGCTGAAGCCTTACTGGGTCAAGGAGACATGCTGTATTTACCACCTGGCAGCGGCTATCCGCAACGTGTTCATGGTGCTTTTGTCGCCGATCATGAAGTGCATAAGGTGGTTGAGTACCTTAAAGAACATGGAGAACCAAACTACATTGAAGAAATTCTTAAAATTGATGAGGAAGAAAGCGATGCCGGTAGCTCACTCGATTTTAAAAAGCCATCCGAAAGTGAAGCTGATCCACTCTATGACGAAGCAGTTGCCATTGTGATCAAAACCCGCCGCGCCTCCATCTCTCTCGTGCAAAGAAATCTGCGAATCGGCTATAATCGCGCAGCCCGTCTAGTTGAAGATATGGAGCGGGCCGGCTTGGTTTCCTCAATGCAGAGTAACGGTAATCGGGAAGTATTGGCTCCGGCACGTAACGAATAATCCAATTTACAACTGGTATGCATACCTCACATACGAATTTCATTAAAGGAACCTTATGACCCGTTTAAGCTGTTCCATGTTCTTCCTGCTGTTATGCTGTCTGATGCCGACTTTGACTGAAGCTACCGCTATTAACAGCCTGAAAACTTTTATCCAGGAAACTCGCACAGTCCGCGCAAACTTCTCACAAACACTATATGATAAAAATTCTCGCGCCATCCAAGAATCAACAGGTACCATGCAATTCGAGCGCCCTGAAAAATTCCGATGGGTCTACGAAAAACCTTATGAGCAACTAATTGTTGGCAACGGCACGCAAGTCTGGTTTTATGATCATGATCTTAATCAGGTGACCGTACGCCAATTCAACATCGCCATCGGCAGCAGTCCGGCCGCATTACTCGCCGGTAGCAGTACGATAGAAGATAATTTCGAACTGATTGAACTAGGTGTACAAAACGAACTTGAATGGCTCGAGGCAATTCCCAAAAGCAAGGAAAGCACTTTTGAATTCATCCAAATGGGGTTCACTCGAGAGGGTATGCTCAAGTTCATGGCATTACGGGATAGTTTTGGGCAAACAACATTATTGTCATTTTCGGAGTTAGATAAAAACCCTACTCTACCCGCAGATTTATTCCAATTTACTCCTCCGGACAATGCGGACGTCATCAGTGAATGATGCAGGTCTTTTTTCGACCAACGCACCGAAAGCACCCCTGGCAGAACTGCTACGCCCCAAACAACTAAGCGACCTCGTCGGTCAAAACCATCTGCTAGGCACAGGAAAACCACTGCGATTGGCGTTTGAATCGGGTAAACCGCATTCCATGATTTTATGGGGCCCGCCAGGAACCGGGAAAACCACACTAGCACGCCTCATGTCAACAGAATTCAATTGTGAATTCATAGCATTATCTGCTGTACTATCAGGCATCAAAGACATTCGCAGTGCGATCGAACAAGCTCAATCAGCCCTACAACAAACCGATCGACATACTATTCTTTTTGTCGACGAAGTGCATCGCTTTAATAAATCACAACAAGATGCTTTTTTACCGTACGTAGAACAAGGCTTAATTACTTTCATCGGTGCCACCACGGAAAATCCATCATTTGAAATTAACAATGCGCTGTTATCGCGCTCTCAAGTTTATATTCTCACCGCTTTGTCTGAGCAAGAACTTTCCCAATTGTTTGAGCGTGCTCAAAATTTTATGCTGATTAATTTGCAATTTTCCGATGAAGCACGGAATTTAATGATCGAATTTGCTGATGGTGACGCCCGGCGTTTACTGAATTTGCTGGAACAAATTTACACTGCAGCTAAAACCGAATCCATTACGCAAATCAGCAAAGATATCGTTCTCAACGCCTTATCACGTAATTCACGCAACTTTGATAAAGGCGGCGACGAGTTTTATGATCAAATATCCGCGCTGCATAAATCCGTTCGTGGATCTTCACCTGATGCAGCGCTCTATTGGTTATGCCGTATGTTGGATGGTGGCGCCGACGCACTGTATATCGGGCGAAGATTGGTTCGTATGGCCATTGAAGACATCGGTCTGGCTGATCCACGTGCTCTGCACTTAACATTGGATGCCTGTGAGACTTATGAGCGGCTAGGCAGTCCGGAAGGCGAACTGGCTCTGGCACAAGCCACCTTGTATTTGGCCTGCGCGCCGAAAAGTAATGCCGCCTATCTGGCATACAAGAAAGCACGCTCCTTGGTGGCCCAGGACAAATCGCGTCGTGTCCCGATGCACCTGCGTAATGCACCCACCAAGCTGATGAAAGATATCGGCTATGGAAAAACTTACCTCTACGCGCATGATTGCCCGGAGGCCTATGCAGCAGGTGAAAATTATTTTCCAGATGAAATGTCCGAAGTGAGTTTCTATCAACCGACAGCTTACGGGCTAGAACAAAAAATTCAAGAAAAATTGTCCCATTTGCGAAATTTAGATAAACAAGCAAAGCGTAAGCTATAAGTTCAATTAATACCGATTATTTTGGAGTTTTTGCATGCTAGAAATTCAACAACTACGCACCGATCTGGACAACATTACCCGACAGCTTGCCAAAAAAGGTTACATCTTTCCTGTCGAAGCATTTAATGCCCTTGAAGCAGAACGCAAAGTCATTCAGACCCAGACTCAGGAACTGCAAGCGCAGCGTAATGCAGCATCAAAGAAAATTGGTCATGCTAAAAGCAAAGGAGAGAGCACTTCAGAGATTATGGCTGAGGTAGCGCATCTAGGTGATGAATTGAAGCAAGCGGAAAATCATTTGGAGCAAATTCAATATGAATTGCAGAAAATACTGCTTGAAGTTCCTAACCTGCCGCATAACAGCGTACCTGAAGGTAAAGATGAGGTAAACAATGTGGAAATTCGCTGCTGGGGTGATCCGCGCCAATTTGATTTTGATATTAAGGATCATGTCAGTCTCGGCGAAGGCCTGGGACTACTGGATTTTGAAACCGCTGCCAAACTCAGTGGCGCACGCTTTAGCTTGATGAAAGGCGGACTTGCACGTTTACATCGGGCGCTGGCTCAATTTATGCTGGATACACATACACTGGAGCATGGTTACATCGAAACCTATGTACCCTATCTGGTAAGTCGGGAAAGCCTGCGCGGCACGGGGCAGCTCCCCAAATTTGAGCAAGATTTATTTGCCGTCAGCGCCGGGGTCGTAGAACCTTCCACAGTGGCAAATTTACCTGAATATCATCTCATTCCCACTGCAGAAGTGCCGATTACTAACATGGTTCGTGATGAGATCGTGCCGCTGCAATCACTTCCGCTCAAATATGTGTCGCATACGCCCTGCTTCCGTTCTGAAGCCGGTAGCTATGGACGAGATACGCGCGGTCTGATTCGCCAACACCAATTTGATAAAGTAGAGCTGGTACATATCGTTCACCCGGATCTATCCTACGAAGCACTGGAACAACTGGTCGGCCATGCGGAAAAGATTCTGCAGAAACTGAAACTACCATACCGAGTCATGGCCTTATGCACCGGCGATATGGGCTTCTCGGCAGCAAAAACTTATGATATTGAGGTTTGGTTGCCGGCTCAAAATACTTATCGAGAGATCTCCTCCTGCAGCAATTGTGAAGCATTCCAGGCTCGCCGCATGCAAGCACGCTTTCGTAATGCTAATGGCAAACCAACGTTACTACATACATTAAATGGTTCCGGTCTAGCCGTCGGTCGCACGTTAGTAGCTGTATTGGAAAATTACCAGAATGCGGATGGGACCATCTCCATACCGGAAGTTTTGCGTCCCTATATGAATGGTCTTGACCAACTCGGGAGTAGCGGCGCAAAATGAAAACTGAGCACAACGATTCACTCTTCTTATAGGAAGTATCATCATGCAAAATGAACATACTGGTCAATCTAGCAACCCGTCTGGCAATGACAACGATCTTAAATTACTTGAGGATGAGGTTCGTGAAGCGATCGCCAATGGCACTCATATAAAGGAAACCGTGCATCGGCTAACCCTGGAAGCCATGAATGCAAAACATGTCGATCTGGAATCCTTGCAACGAATTATCACCGCGGTAATGGATGGTGTGCAGGACGGTGCAACACATCAGCTACTGCATGCATCCAATCAAGCTCAGGCTGCAAAATCACAAATTACTGAAGCTGTTGCAGGGCTCGATTCTGCGCTCGCTGGATTTGCCGAAGCTTCCAAGCTAGCTGTTCAAGAAGCAGCAAGTCAGGCCAAGAAATTTTCTGAAACCGAGTTGAAGCGCACACGCTCCGACCTCGAAGGCTTGGAAAGCCTATTCCTCGATACATTGCATCGTACCGGTACAGCAGCGCAAGGGGTGGTTTCAGAGATCCTGCTCGACTTAAGTCATCATGCAAAAAATAACGGAACTACAGTAGGCTCGCAATTAAAAGAAACCTTGGCCATTTTCGCACAACAAATTGCAGCGGTTGGGCAATCTCAGTTAGAGACCGGAGCTACTCTGGCGCAAAAAACAACCGAATTTATCAGTAAAATTACTCAAGGCATACTATCTGGAATCAAAGACAAATCTAAATAAAGCTATCATCAAATCAGATAGATTAAGTGTATCGCTAGCCATCCACCGTCTAAATAACAGAATTTTCATGACTAGCGATATCCTAACTTAAATCTTCACCTCCTAACGCATCAATTATTTCGCTAATAAGTTGACTTAGTTCGCCGGTCATAATTGCAAAATCACTGACAAACAATTCTTCAGCATTTTCAGTTGACTCTTCTTTCAGAATATCCTGTGGCGCAATCCGGCGCAGTTGCAGATTATCGTGCAACACAAATGAGATTTTACTATCCCACGTCATTGCTAATTTAATCACTTTTTTCCCCGTACGGATATGGCGCACAGTCTCTTCAGTTTCCAAGACATGATGAGTATACTTGACGGTCGCTTTCTCATCATTCATGCCTTGCAGTTCACAATCACGATCGATACTGAACACTGAAGGCAAATCATCACCGGATAACCAACGTGTCATTGCAGCAGAAGGCGAAACCTGTGTTTCCACAGGTGCCAGCGTAAGGCCGTGTAGCGATTTAACCAACACCTCAACCAATTCATCGGCTTTCTGAGTGCTCGCTGTATCGATAATCAAGCGATTCTTAATCGCATCGATCCAGGCGTAGGTTTTATGGCATTGTGTAAAAGCGCGTGGCAATAATTCGATAATCGTGGCTTCCTTGATATCTCTAACTTGTTTCTTGCCCGGCTTATAGCCTTGCATTTTTTCAATTTGGGTAATACGGTTTTTGGCGTGCTGATTAATCACTCCAGCCGGTAATAACTTCTTCTCCACGCCCAAAGCAATCAACCATTGTTGGCCATAAGCATGAATAAAATTATCCTGTTCATCGCGTGGCGGTACCCAGCCACGGCTTTGCATTTCCATTTGCATGCAAGCTTGCAATGCATGTTGAGAAAGCGCCTCTTCAAGGCTATTCAGTGTTATATTTCCACTGCTAATACGATAAGCTTGTAAATTTCGAAACCACATAGTTTTACTCTTTTATTAACTTGTTGATTGTTTTTACCATCACCACTGCATGAAAAAAATTTACTCTGCCAGCCATCTGATGGAAGCGCAGATAGTACTTGATCTGCTCGAACACGCCTATATTCCGGCGAGAATTTTTAATCAGCACGCACAAGGTTGTACCAGTGAAATCCCATTCACGCATGCGTATCCGGAAGTTTGGATCATACGCGAAGAAGATTTCGAACGCGGTAAGCGTGTCATTGAAACCTACGAAAAAACACCGACAGCAACCGGTATCATACGCTGCCCTGCCTGTAATGAGGAGAATCCGGCCAATTTTCAGTTATGCTGGAAATGCGGTTCAGGATTAGAGACTGCCCTGTACCAAGCCAGAACTCCAGAATAAACAATCCAATCAGAGTGTGATGGATCCTCATCCATCATTTTATTCTTTCTTAAACAATAATTTTGATAACTCCTATGTTGCCATCGATTGAACAACGACTTGCCACAGAGCTTGTGGTAAAACTGATACAAATCCAGGCCGCCATACAATTACTGGATGACGGCGCCACGGTTCCCTTTATTGCTCGCTATCGCAAGGAAGCCACTGGCGGATTGGACGACGTGCAATTACGTCAATTAGCAGAACGCCTGCACAGTCTGCGTGAACTGGAAAAACGGCGCTTGGCCATCATCACCGCAATTGAAAAACAAAACAAAATGACTCCGCTGTTGCTGGATGCGATCACCCATGCACAAGATAAGACCCATCTCGAAGATTTATACCTCCCGTATCGCAAAAAACGTCGCACAAAAGCACAAATCGCCTTTGAAGCCGGCTTGCAGCCACTCGCGGATGCACTGCTAAATAACTCAAGACTCGATCCGAAAATCGAAGCATCCAAATACCTGAAAGCCCCTTTCACCACAGACGAAGGTGACAACCCAGGAGTAGCCGATATCGTGCAGGCGCTGGAAGGCGCACAACATATTCTGATAGAACATTTCGCCGAACATGCACCGTTGCTGCAAACATTGCGCGAATACTTACGTTTGCACGGCATTCTGACCGCCAAAGCCGTCAAGGAAAAAGAAAGCAGCGACACCAAATACAATGGTTATCATGATTATCAGGAAGCGATCAGTAAAATTCCTTCACATCGCGCACTAGCCTTGCTGCGTGGAGCGCGCGAGGGGTTCTTGAAACTGAAATTACGGCTGGATTCCGAATTGGAGGAAAAGAATCGGAATTTGGCACTCAATCCATGCGAACAACGGATCGCGCAACAATTTAACATTAGTGATCAAAAGCGCGCGGCAGATAATTGGTTGATTGATACTGTGCATTCAGCCTGGCGCAACAAAATTTTCGCACATCTGGAAACCGAATTGATGAACAGCTTGCAAGAGCGATCCGAAACCGAGGCTATTAGGGTGTTCGCGCAAAACCTCAAAGCTCTGTTGCTCGCCTCACCTGCCGGTGCGCGTGTCACCATCGGATTGGATCCCGGATTACGTACAGGTGTGAAGATTGCTGTCATCGACGCCACCGGCAAAGTTCTAGATACTGCGACAATTTATCCGCATCCGCCTAAAAGTGATTGGAATGGTGCAATCCAGACTTTAAAGCTATTGGCAGAGCAGCATCACGTTTCTCTGATTGCGATTGGCAACGGCACCGCATCGCGGGAAACCGACCAGCTAGTCAGAGATTTAATCAAACAATATCCACAACTTAAACTGACCTCAATCATGGTATCCGAGGCCGGAGCCTCAGTATACTCCGCATCTGAACTCGCTTCGGAAGAATTATCGGATCTGGATGTATCGATACGCGGCGCGGTTTCGATTGCACGGCGGTTGCAAGATCCGCTGGCTGAGTTAGTCAAGATCGACCCAAAATCGATTGGTGTTGGCCAATATCAGCATGATGTCAACCAAAGCCGGTTAGCGCACACCCTCGATGCCGTAATAGAAGACAGCGTCAATGCCGTCGGTGTCGATGTCAATACTGCGTCACCGGCCTTGCTGCGTTATGTTGCTGGACTCAACAGCAAAATCGCGCACAACATCATCGCATATCGCAATGCCAAGGGTATGTTCGTCAAACGTAACGACTTACTGAAAGTGACAGGCTTGGGCGTAAAAACCTTTGAGCAAGCCGCCGGATTTTTGCGCATTCCCGCTGGCACAAATCCACTCGACGCTTCCGCTGTTCATCCAGAATCGTATCCGCTGGTCGAGCAAATACTAAATGACGTAAAACTGAATGTCTCCACATTGATCGGCAATCAATCAGTTTTGAAATCGATCCGCCCGGAAAAATACATCAATGCGCAATTCGGTCTACTGACTATTAAGGACATTCTGCAGGAACTCGAGAAGCCAGGCCGAGATCCCCGCTCCACATTCAAGACCGCCGCTTTCAAGGCAGGCATTGAAACGATGAAAGATCTGCATCCTGGCATGATACTCGAAGGTGTCGTCACCAATGTTGCCGCATTCGGTGCATTTGTTGATATCGGCGTACATCAGGATGGTTTGGTGCATATCTCGGTGCTATCAGATAAGTTTGTCAAAAATCCGCATACAGTCGTTAAGGTGGGTCAAGTAGTTTCAGTCAAAGTATTAGAAGTTGATGAGAAACGTAAGCGAATTGCACTTACGATGCAACTTACTGATAATTGATGCTAAGTAAATAGCAGATAATTTGACCGCCACAACTCCATCTTAGTAAAAAAGGCTTTTTCGTAGAAGCAATTTAATATCGATGGCGAAAGATGCGCCCTTACGCAAAACTGAAATTAGACATTCACGGAAAAATTACGAAAGCCAATGTTAATAATGGATAATTCTTTATGATATCAATTATTAAAAGGCATGAATAATCCTTAAAATAACATTCAACACGATAAACCCTTTTATATCGGCTGTTGAATCAGGTATAATTCTGCGCTTTGGGTCGTTAGCTCAGCCGGTAGAGCAGCGGACTTTTAATCCGTTGGTCGCCAGTTCGATCCTGGCACGACCTACCAAATAAAACAAGGGGTTAGTTAAATGCTAATCCCTTTTTTTATTTCTGGGGTTACACCGGGGTTACATTACAAAACAATACTTATAAAAATAAACCCTATAAAAACAAATTACTAACTATATATTTTAAATTCCTAAAGTTATTCAAAATATCCCGATATAGTATTTGTAGCATCAAATTTAATACCAAAGTAACTGCCTTTCGTTAACCTTGGCAGCTTCACACAACCAAAACCCGCCACTCGGACGGGTTAAAACTTTTATCTTTTTTGAGCGTGTTACTTTTTCTTGGACTTTAAAACCCCTCTAATATTCATAGCTGCTAAGCTTATCTGTAAAATGGCTAAGGCCCAAGCTGCTTGCGGTATTGCCCACATTAACCATAATAAATTACTTAGCAGAAATAACCAAAATCCCCAATTCCGATTATCTTTTCTTTCTGCTGCAACATACCATGCAGCTGAGATAGTAACCAACATGGCTGGCCATTGAATTAAGTCAAGGATTTCTTCTGATATCATATTTATCTCCTTAGGTAAGTTGTTGTTGAATTTGATAATTTTCTATTTTGATCGTTAGGAGATCTTCTACTTTATTAGTTATCGCAGCTAACAGTGATTTAACTTGCTTAGCTTATATTTTTCACTTAAGCATGAAGTATTGCTTTATATAATTTATTTTTACTAATTGTATAAAGCTGGGTGGGCAAAACTGTGAGGGAAGAGTTAACCTAAAGGAGGATTAAAACTTCTTTTAACCCATAGCACAGTTTCGCCCATGAGAAATAGCGCGTGTAATCTTGGGGGAGATTTACACGCGCCATTTGGAAGAGAAGTGATTTTTTTTATACAGCGAGAATATAAATGATCACAGTCGCAATTATCCGTCATTCTTAATTATCTTCTGTGCGGTGGCTAACTTATCTCAAAATAATTATTAATTCTCTTGAATGCATAATTTTTCGATCCAGTGCCGATATAAAGAATGCACTTATATTTGCGCTTCGTGTACCCCTCCACGAAAGCCAGTGGGATTTATTGAATCCCTCTGGCTACTTTCTTTCATTGAGTATTCCGATACAACACGCCAGACATTGTTGATAATTCGTCTCTGGTTTCTCCATGCGACCGTTCCGGCAAATTTGCCTGATCGGTAAACTGCTTTAATGTTGAAAGCTGCCTTTCTTTTGCCTTAGCAGCAATCAATGGCTCTGCCTGTAAAGATTGGTGGCGGTCTGTTGCCTATATACTTTTCAAGATCTTTTAATGTGGCACCATTGACGCGCATACTTTCTAATTCAGCGAGAAATTGTTGTTTCGTTTGCTCTGCATAGTTAACCCCCAAAATATGTGATTTACGGTTAACCATGCTTAATATCTGAGGTGGTAGTTTTGTTTTCATTTTTTTAGTTAGCGTAAAATCAAAACCTATAAGACTAGGCACCAGGCCGCTTACCATTATTGGCAAAGGGATTCGGTCTACCCTCACCAGTAAATGGCTTAACCTTTCCTTGTGATACAGGTGTTAATCCAAAGTCATTAATTAAATTTCTATACTGTGCGCTTAGGTGTCCTGTGGGGCACTCACCAGCAGCATACAATTGGACGATCTTTCCATGCAACGAGCAAAGTATAGCCAAAGCTGATAAGCCGCCCTCAGTAAGCAATTTATTGGCCATTAAGAGCGGTACGAGTCGATTCCATTCATTAACAGCATAAGCATTAGGCAGCCAATCAGGTGTAGCTGGCATATCAACAATAAGTGGAAATTTAACTGATTCAGTAAGGCGGTCGTTTCTAGCGGTACCAGAAACTATTTTTAAACTTTGTGGTTTTCGTGGTCTTGCCATACTAACTCCTTTTCTTCAATTGACTGTGTGATTAAATGGGAGCGATGCGATACTTTAAGTTTTTTACTCTAAAGATCCAAGGCCGCCCCAGTTCCTGAATCTTTTTTTGGTTATGATTAGTAACAGAAAGGCTAATGGCGGTACTTTGAGTTTTTACTCTGAAGAAAGGGGCATAGCCTCTTAATTCCCGCCACCAAAGACTACACTCACTGGAATGAGCATAGTCTAAGCGCGGGATGACGGGGTTATTTGTCAATGTGCCACTCTAACCGTCTAACGCACATCCGCTTATATAATCTCTCCTAGCGGCCAGGAGTTGATGCATTGTTATTAAACTACTACTTTCAACTGTCTGTAGAGCGCTTTTGGCTGCACCGTGTAAAAAGCACCGCGCATGTAAGCTACGAGTAAATGTGAAGCTGAGGCGGCCTGATGCCAGCGTACAACCTCAAGCCGTAACTCTTGGCGCATTCCTAGTAATAAACCTTTCTCAAACGATCCCATGATCGATTTGCCTGCAGTCATAGAGCTAGTGAATAAGTCTGACATTGGCAATAATTCAGGCGGTTTAGATATCCAATGGCCGTCTCCTGCTAGCTGAGAGATACGCTTTGTATAATCGGCAGCATTAGAAATAACAGCCTTTGGCCAGTCACCATCTGCAGCGATATGACTACCTGCCGCCGCTATCAAACCGCTCCAGGTCTCAGTATCTTCACCGGCCGCTGATTCAGGTATGTTCGCATCAGCCAGCAATGCAGTAATGCCAAGAGTATCCAATTTCTTCGCCACTGCTGCCGCGATACTTGTCCTTAACAGCAAGTCAAGGTTTGCGCTATCTGCAACAATTTCAACCGATAATGGGATTTGTACGGCTATCATTTCAGGATCTAACACGATCGGTGAGAATACAGGTAATGATTCGCTTATATCGCTTATACCTTCCACATGCGCATATGCGATAGGGTCTGTGTCAATTCTTCCTATAGCCGTTTTACCGTCTAGGGGTAGAGTGAGAGCACCCGATTTAATTAGGGTATTGTTTGCCCGTATACTGTCAATAATCTGACTCGCTAGAAATTCAGGCACCGTTGCCGATCCCCTTTCCAGCACAGAATTATTATGTCCCAATCCCATGCTATTACGTACAAATCCAGAAAGGCTCCACTCCTGATCACCATTTGAAGGTTGAGGGCGAAAATAGCTCGCTAGCCGATCTTCCCGCCCCAGTACTGGAATCTTTTTACCCTGTACAGTTACGGCAAATCGATTCGGCTGGGATACTTCCGCCTTTGGAGTACCATTCAATGGCCGGTTTAAAATCTCTTCCAAACGGTCAGCCTGTTCTTGCAGTCCGTTGAATTTCTCGTCATGTGCAGCTTTGAAAGATCCGAAGGCTTCCATCACTATTTTCATTGGGTCTTGCTGTTGTTGTTCTTTCATTTTATAAGCATCCTTCTTTTTGAATTAATAAAGTTTTTGCTACAAAATGAATATTTCGTTTTGAACACCGCCGTCTCGGTAATCATATCCAGAACTCGATATTTCATTCTTTTTCGATAACATTACCAACTTCCCGTTTGGCTTATGCTCTCGTCACTCAAACCAACCTCTCGTTAGTTGAGTATTCTATCCATTATAACACATAACACGTTGATTTAAAACGGTTATGTGTTATTTTTCCACATTTATTTTATTAAAAATTCACCTGTAGCGTGTCTGTAAAAGTACTGCACTGCTTCAGGGTCTCTCTTGCATTTATCTAGTACAATAAAATGATCTTCTTCTGGCTCTCCAATCTTATGAAGCCAGGCTCGGATCATCTCGATTTGAATTGATTCGTTTGTTGTACAATCAGAATCTTCAATGATGATCATTTCAGTTTGCATATTTTTTCTCACAAAACAAAGTTAGCGAAAAATGCAGCACTTCCAGCATATCCAGCATTGGCGCGGCTTTCATGGCAGCATTTACAGCACCAAAACAGCACTTTCCCGGCAATATGACAGCACTTGAGTTTTTTTTGATCATGATTTGATCCTAATTCCGGAAATTCCTCGGCCACTTCCGCGCCTTGATTCATGCGCACTAATACCTAACGTTTCACAAGTCTGGATCAATAAATCTTTAAAACGCCTTGCTGAAAGTGGTGTTTTGTTTGACCTTAAGCACCATTGAAGAAAATTGGCATATAACCAAGAATCTGAATTTTCATAAGCTGTTTCATATCCTGGCTCTCTAATTTCTCGTTTATCACCGATTTGTGTCCATGCGTTTATATCTGGCTCAATACATTCAAGTAACCAATCAGCAATCGGATTTGTGGCAGTCATTGCATCACGATCAGCATCGCGTATGCGCTCGGGTGGGTTACGAATAATTTGTGATATTTTTTCGAGTGATAACTCTAGCAACCAATTAACAAGCCCAGGCAATTCACTATGTAAAACCGCTTCTTCACCGCCTCGCTCTTGCCATGCCTCTTTTTCTTGGTTGCTGGCTCTACGATTGAAAATTACTGTTATCCGTCGCCTATCCAAGCCACTTGTGTGATCTGTAACCTGCAAAGATTCATTGCTAGCCATGACTACCAAACCTTGAAAAATAAAGCTTCCTGCCTGCTGCTGGTGCTTTCTTTCAAGCCTTATATGATCTTGTCCGGTAATTGCTTTGAGATTGTTGATTGATCCGCCATATTTGTCAGAATCAGAAATTACGGCTAATCTTTTGTTGTAAAGCGCTGCTGTTTCAAAGCGGTTTTGCTCTAATTGATCCAGGCTCGTGTTAGCGGTATTTATTTCACCAATTAATGCTGTGAGTAATCGGATAAACGCACCTTTACCAGTGCCGCCACTGCCTTTTAAATGCAGATACTTTTGGAGATCATTTAAACCATGCAATACTGCCGCCATCCATGCCCTAAGAAAATTAACGGTTGCAATGTCGCCATCTACCGCTTGCATTAACCATGCTTTGATATTGGGGCAATCAGCACCAGCCATATACTCATAAGTTAAACACCACGTTTGCGCATTTCCTGGTGTTATAAATTCCAGCTTTTTAGTTTTTAGATTAAGTAATCCATTTCTAAAAGGTAATTTTTCCTTATCAGATTGTGGTAATGGAAGCATGTTGCCTTCGGTAACAAATAATTTAATTCCGTTTTTGTATGCCGGTTTAAATCCAAGCTTGCCAGTCCCTTTATAAAGCAAATATATAAGCAAGCCATCTGCATGTTGAGGTGATTCCAGCGGCTCCCAATGACTACCTACAAATCTATACCATGTTTGCGATTTAATATCGTGAGCAAGAAAACCGTTTAAAGAATCTTTTACTATCAGCGCAGCTTTTGATTCAATGAGCAAAGATTCACGCTCGCCATTAGGTGTTTTAACTACTATCACCAATGAATCACTGTTAATGTTTGGCATAATGCTGTTTTGGTGCTGCTTTAGTGCTGCTTTATTATCGCTGAAAGCCTTATCTGTGCTGGAAGTGCTGCCTGTGCTGGATTTTTTAACTTTATTTAAAACTTTGTCACTTGAATTAAATGATTTACTGTTTGGATCTTCTGCTTTATCTAAATTAAGCATGATTCCCCCCTGTCAGGTAATCATTCCAATCTTGACCGGGTACAGGCGGGATTAATACTTTACCGCCAATAGATAACGCCGCCTCACGCGCTTTGGTCTGTCCTACGCCTGAAAGGTCGTTATCACCACAAATAATCACTTCACTATCTGGTGATAGCTCTTTGATATTCCGTGCAACTGGTAGCAAGTTTCCGGCATCAAAAGCAATGACAACACGCTGCCCACAATCTTCATAAAGGCTTGCACCCGTAGCAAAGCCTTCGCAAATCAGTATTCTGTCTGTCAGATCGCCAAGAATATGAAAACATCCGCGCTTTCTGGCACCTGAAAGAAAACGTTTCTCACCTTGGGGATTAATAAATTGAAGGTTAACTAACTGGTCAGATTCGTTATAGATTGGGATTGCCACCAACTCATTAAGATATAACCGCGCACCATGGGCCTGTATGCTTTTTCTTTTCAAATAGGCATGCTCTATTAGGCTGTTTGATTCGCTCCAAATATAACGGGCCTTCTTTGCTGCTTTTGCTTGTTTTTGGAGTATCTCTGCTCCTCGCTGCTGCTCGGCTTCCTTGATTTGCTTGATAAGCTCTTGTGGTACTTGCCGGTAACCTTGCCCGAGCATTTTCCAATTTTGGCGAAGACCTGCACGCCAATCACCAAAGATTCCGGCAGGTAGATTATCGTTGTGTAATACATACCAGCCAGTTTCATCCTTTCTATTAATATTTGTGCTGAATCGATGAAGTTTCCCATCAGCAATAATCTTGCCAGAATAATGAATTCCAGCAGCTTGCATTGCTTGGCGAAATTGCTCCTCGATTGATGTATAGTTTTGCGCGAATGTGTTAAAATTTATCTTGTATTTGTTAACACCCGCGCCCTTTGTCAGAAGGGCGTTCTTCATTAAGCCACCTCCCCGCCATGAGTGCGACTATCAAGAAAAGCATCAAGCGCACTCTTACGATATTTGACTAATCGGCCTACTTTTATAAATGGTATGTTATAGCGACCAACACAACGCCAAACAGACAAGGTGTCGTTTGAAACGCCTAGATATTCTGATGCTTCTTTTGGTGTGAATAGTGGATCGCTGGATTGATTCTTGATAACTGCTGAAATTGATGATTGTGCTTGCATATAAACTTCCTCATGTTTGATTAATGCTGAAAAATTCTCAGCAAACACGTGAAGCTTAAATTTATAGAAAGTTAATGTAATCCCGCAAAGTTTTACAATTTCGTGGGATTTCTTCGTTTCTTTGGTTTGGATTGTCCATTCAGGCGATCATAAAACTGACTAACTGCCCTTGCTTCTCTCAGAAAAAAACCTGTAGTTTTTTCCACATCACGGCAATATTCCTCAGCCTGAGTTTTTCCAATATGAAATTTTTCCGCAATTCTTTCAAACAAACCCGCATCAATTGCTTGCTCCACATCTGCTTGAAGAATATTTATGGCCTCCAAATGTACGGCATATTTAAGGTTACGTTTCTTTTTTAATGCATTGAGGTGTGCCCCTTTAGGGATTGGATCTCCAAATACTTCATTCCAATTGTCACTTTTATAATTCGCTATAGTGTCAAAAGCTTTTCTAAAGGCAGATCCCACCCAAGGTGGCATTACTAAGTCACAACGAGCACATTCTCTTATTGCTTGCATCAAAGCAAACTTGTTTCCTTGTATATATTGAGTGTGTAGATTATCTAAGTTATGCAATGCTGCCCATTGAGAAAGTGGTAAAGTTGGATCGGCAAATGATCGTTCAGGGCTTTCAAGCAGCACTGCATCATTTGCTGCTTGCGCTTCTTCAATTGTCCAATTTTTATTTACCAAAATCACCACCTTTAGACCGTCTAATCCGTACAGTACCAGCAGATTTTTTTAATCCCGCCGCCGTTAGCATTGCACTTGTTGCTTTATTGACTGAATCACGCACCGGATCAAGATCAAGTCGAGCATATATAGCCGTGGTGTTTTGATTCTTGTGATTGAGTGATTTACCTATGATTGCCATAGATGCGCCTGTTTTAGCCTGCCAGCTTCCGAGCGTTCGCCTTAGATCATGAATGCGTAGATTTTCGATTCCCGCACTCTCTAGGATTCGCTTCCAGCCTTTCTTTGGCTCCATTAGATGCCCAGCCTTACCGCTGCCGGGAAAAACAAATATGGCGTTATCTGAAGGCTTTCTATTTTGCAATATTTCTAAAGCTTCGGGTGAGAGTGCCACTGTTTGAGGTGTGCCGTTCTTAGTTTCTTCAATTCGCCATTCTGCTCTATTAAAATTTATATCTTGCCACCGCATAGACAATACATTGGATCGTCTCGCACCAGTTAACAATGACATCAGGACATAATCTCGAATTGCTTCGTTTTCTTCTTTTGCGACTGCTTCAAAGAATCGTGGTAACTCATCGCCCTGAATAAATCTATCTCGACTTTTTTCTTTATTTCGCTTTATGCCAATGGCCGGATTAAATTCCCAAAGTCCTGCTGAAATTGCCCACCCGAAAATACTAGATACCAAGGCTAACACTCGGTTTGCTGTAATGTCATGCCCTGCTTTGGTTATGCTGCTATGAATTAATGCTATATCCCTACGATCAATTATTGATAGCTTTTTCCTGCCAAGAGATTCTTCGAGGTAAGTTTTATATTTCGACTCATCTTCACGCCAAGTTCTTTTACTTGGTTTTGAATGACGTTCTAAGTATTCGCAGAATAAGTCAGCAAAAGTTAATTCTGCCTTTTTTCCCCGCTTTACTTCTGCCGGATTTTTGCCATCTGAAATTTCAAAGGCTATTCTTAATGCTTCACGTCTCGCCTGTTCGATCTTCATATCAGGATAACGCCCCAAAGTAATCCGCTCCGGATCGCCACCCTTAATACGTCGATAAACTGAAAAGGTTTTGATGCCGCTCGAAGTAACTCGAAGCTGTAAACCTGAAGTTTCCTTATCATGATATGTGTCTCGCTTGCCAGGACTTGGGGTTGGCAATGCGTCAATAATTATTTTGGTGAAATTGATTTTATTATCCATAATTCCTCACTGGGGTTACACTGGGGTTACACCGGGGTTACATTGTAGAGAAAATACTGTTAATTTTCGTGTAACCCCGTTAATGTCACTTCAATGATAACATACTGTTATATTTACGTACATTAATGTTTATTAATCCGTGGGTATGTATGGAATTTAGGACTTTTAATCCGTTGGTCGCCAGTTCGATCCTGGCACGACCTACCAAATAGAACAGGGGTTAGCTTAAACGCTAATCCCTTTTTTATTTTAGAGCATAGCAAGAGGTTCTAAATCAGATCGTTAGCGACACACATCCTCAGAAATCAAGGCTGGCAGAATGACGATCAGTACCGAACTGAACTTATGCAGAACTCAAACTGGTAATTAATCCTCTGCGTTGAATAGATTGCGATAATCAATAAAAATGCTTTCAAACCAAACCCAATGTGAGCTGAAACATCTTTTTAATCAGACTGCCAACAGTCCAACTTACGCTGAGGGGATACAGTTCTGCATTTCAAATGTTCATCCCTTAAATTGAAATGCATGAAACCGACTTTGAGAAGTAATGACCTGATTCTTACTGGTGTGAAAAGGTCTCATTTGAAAAATAACTCACTATTCGTACTGCAATTAGAGAACGAGCTAATCATTAAGCGAATTTAGCGCAAAATAAACGGTACTTTTATTGTTAAAAGTGATAATCCTAATTACGAATCTGAAGAATCCGATGAATTAACCGCGATATCACTTTATATTATTGGACAAGTTATTTGATTCGGACGTAGAATTTGATTTGATTTCTTGTAAAATGTTGTCACTTTTGAGTGTTCATCTGAATATCATATTTATCATCATCATTTGGAGTGCTGAATCCATGAATAGACATAATATTAACAACTTAAACATATACAACTGGACTTATAAGACAAACTCATCGGATTATTGTGCAACTGATTTGTCTTATTTAGGGGTCACCGATTCACATCATGACCGACCCTAAAACTGAAGAAACGCCCCAGAATCGAAGCAACTTTTGGGAAGGAGCGGAGAGGATCGCTAAGCTTTTCTCGCTCATCGCAATCCCAGTGGTACTTTGTGTTGGCGGCTGGTTGATTCAAAGCTCGCTGGCCGAGCGAAGCGTCAGTCAAGAATACGTGAAGCTCGCCGTCACAATTCTCAAAGAGCCTAAAGACAAAACAGACAATCCCTTGCGCGCGTGGGCAGCAGATCTCCTCAACCAGAATTCTCCGACCAAGTTCAGCCCAGCCGTGCTACAGACACTAAGGGAAGGTCAAGCAACGCTGCCTGCTCAATTAGCCGCGATCCTCCATTCATCAGCCGGGGGAAGTGCATTAGCAGTTTCACCGGATGGCGCTCGACTTGCCACAGGCCACACCGATGGAACAGCCAAGATTTGGGATGCTTCAACTGGCAAGCTGCTCGTTGAACTGCAGGGACACTCAGATTCAGTGACTGCGCTAGCATTCTTACCAGACGCAGCATCGCTTCTTAATGCCAGCCTAGATATGCCCGCACTGCTCTGGGATCTGCACACCGGTCGAGAAATATCCCGCTTGGCTGATCAGACAGACTCATCGGCGTGGCATTCGCGCCCGACGGTAGTTCATTCTTTACCCGATCTCTTGACGGAACCGATGCAGTTTGGACAGTTGATGGAAGCATGCTTTCACGGTTTCGGATCGGGGAGTAGTGATGCACAAATTCAAGCCTAAGCAACTACTGACCCCTAACCCGTCGATCAAACGGATGTGCCTACGGTACGCCACATACCTGCAACGTTAGCAACCATGATCAAACCACTGTTTGGAGCGCAGGACGATGAATGGGTAACTATGGTCGGCCGATACTTGCTCAATATGGGGGCCATCGAAATGGCCACCAGGTCAATCATCGTGAAAGTCACGGGCAGTGATAGCGCGCCGATATTCTCAGATAACTTAGCTGCGCGTATCGGCTTCGTCCGAAAGCACTATCCGCGCGAGGATAAAGATAAGCATTCGGCAGCGATGGTGACATTTGAAGTGGCACTTAAGCTCACAACCTTTAGAAATATCGTGGCACATAGCCCAATTGCTGTCACCGAAGCCAAGGACGGCACTTTTACGATTCTCGGTATCCTTGGCTTAACACCAACAAGTATAGAAAATGTCGGAGAACTAATTTCTCTTGAGGAGTTGAAAGGCCGCGTAAATGAATCGAGCGCCATCGCAAGAAGGCTACTCGATATGCAGCCTGATTATGTAAGGGTGTTGCCAAGTTAACTTTCGTAGGATGGTGAAGACACGGAATTTAATGACCTTAATTTACCAGTACCTTTTCCACAACGCAAAGACTCCTTGTCTCAGATTTCGGTAATGGCTAAATGACGACCAAGATTAAATAGATTGCACACCATAGTAATATGGACGCAAAGAATCGCTGCGTCTGTACCTTAGACTGGAACCATAGGCTCCCCGTTCTTTTACCCGTACACATTGCGTACTGAATGATTTTTGGTGGTAATCGATGGTATTTGTGTCGCTAAATATTTGATCCCATTATTATCGCTCAGGTTAAGTTAACTTGGCAGTATTCTTAAAAGCTTAGGCTGGTTCATTAAGAAAAGCCAACCATGTCGGCAGTTAAATCACTTGACTGTATTCCGATTAGAGTGATAGATGCGACATCATTAACAAAATGAACAACAACACCTTCACTGGTATCTTCGAAGCTACTAATTTCTGATACTAATTTCTCAAGACTATCAATACCGGTAGAATCTGATTCAAAAATCAATAAATCTGCGGAAGCTTCAAAGTCTTGCACGGTGTAATTACCAGCAGCATAAAAACTGAACTGATCGTTACCGGCTCCACCAGTTAAATCATCACTACCCCCACCCGCATGGAGTACGTCATCACCTAAATCCCCTAAGAGAATATCATCCCCCTCACCTCCGTCCAAATGATCATCGCCCTCACCGCCGTTGAGATTATCATTCCCCTCTCCGCCAATGAGAACGTCATTGCCTAAATCACCTGTCAAAACATCATTGCCTGCCCCACCATCAAGTCCGTCATCGCCCCCGCCGCCAGTGAGAGTATTATCTCCGTCACCTGCGTGGAAATGGTCATTATTATCGTCTCCAGTAAAATCATCTTGCCCGGTGGATTCATCATCTATACTTATACTCATATCAATTGCTCCTACTGAATAGTTAAAAAAGTTTATTCTGCATATGCAATAAAAATACTGTCGTTATTAATCGCATTGGCTAAAAAGTCCTACCATTTCGTACTTCCCTTACAAAAGGCCTACAAATTTATTTTCTTTTTCGGCCACTACTTAGATTGTCGGGGCACGTCTCGATTCTTCATTTAATCTCAACTGATCTCCATAAAGAATCTATTTCATTACAGTATCGTTTTCATACAATTAAATATGTACGGTGGCGCACCTAAAAAAAATATCTTATAACATTCCGTGTGGCTAAATTATCAAATAGTTTCTCAAGTATTTTGTCCGAATACTACTACACGAATGGTTGAATCAAGACATGCAAAGGATCTAGCTAAGTGATTCTTAGGCGCCCCTGCTCTATTAAACTTGGACGTCATCTGGCATTACCGGAAAGGAGACTTGATGGCTTAGATGTGAACTTGGCATAAAGGCAAGAATTCCAGCGTTGGGGTTCACTATGAGAATTAACTAGACAGTATTTTCATGACGCATCCAGGCTGTTACTTACAATCATTCTAAATGTAAAATTTACTCTAGATGTATGTACTAATTTGGATGGAGGTAATCTATGAACCCAGTGGTTTTGGGTTGTTCCTTTCATAACTAAAAGGCTGCCATGGCCAAGCATAAGCGAAATCGTCTGCTTGTCCTTTTTATGCTTAAATGAAAATTTCCGTACCGCTCTGAAGCTTAAGGAACCAATTGCACCATCTTTCTTTAAATCCTTTTCCTCATCACTGTGCCATGCCATCCCTTCAGAGCCGTCATGATAAAGATTGAGCAAACATGAATTGAATTTCTCACCACTAACCTGTTCGACAGTAGCCTTCAAATCAAGTAAATTCTGTGTCCAAGGCAAAGCTTGCCTGGTGATTTTCGAATAGGTAATTTAGACGCCGAATCCGCATACCATGCGACAAGACGTTTGGTGAAAATGTGTTGCTCATGATAATCGCCTCATCAGGCGTCCATGCGATATTCCTCAAAACCCTCGATAAAAAATTATCCGATTCTTCCAGTGATAAAATCGGCCCGTAATAATTCACTTGACCGTCTTTGGTCAAAAGGTTTTCTGAGATATCTGAAGCGTAAGCAAATAAATCCATTTCTTGTTTTCTTTTTTCTACAATAACATGAAAAACATTGCTCTAGCTTGTCGTATGCGAGTTATTATTTTTAAGCTACAGCTAGCAAATTACTCTGCCACAAGCAAAACATCAACTTGGCTGTAGACTTTCCTTTCTTTTGACTTAACTGCTGTCAATGATTACCCGTTCACGTCTGCTGGCAAATTTCTATTTATAAATTGTTTTTTTAAGATTGTTATGAAATGAGGTGGACAAAACTGTTTAATAAGTGCCGGATAAACGAGGAAATCCGATATCTTCATAAACAATTTCGCCCGTAGAAATAGGCAGCGCGTGCAATCAAGGGAGGAGATATACACGCGCCATTTGGAAGGGAAGTGATTTTTTTATACAAGTAGAATATAGAAATATCACAGTAGTAATTATCCCGCATGTTTAATTATCTTCTGTGCGGTGACTAACTTATCTTTAAATTTATTAAACAATTAACTCGCGCATAGAAAAATTTTATTCGATTCAGTAACGGTATAAAACTATACCTGATTAGCGCTGCGTAGCTCCCATCTACGAAAAGAAATAGGATACGCATGAAATCTTTCTGGGAAACCAATGAAAAATATTTTCTTGTTACACAAAACATCATAAATAATTTAGTAACTAATAAAACTTACTTTTCGCATTTTTATCTTCAGGCAGGGATCGCTATAAAAGGGTGGGCGAAACTGTGCGGGAAGAGTTGGGGCTGATGGAGAACAAACGTCTTCCTATCTTATACAGTTTCGCCCATAAAATTAGCGCGTGCGTCAAGGGCGAAAGACTTACGCGCTTAGGAGTCTAGATTATTATCCTGCTTGTAAATTTTATCTTCTGTGCGGGTGCTAACCTATCGTTATAATTATTTGAGCTCTAACTTGCAAACGTTAATGGTGTTTGATAATTTGCCATCGTTCATTAGCAAGTGCCTGAGGTTGTTTTTTCCCATAGTCATTTTGAATCATTTAAATAAAGCCAATAATCATAACTTCTATAATTTATAACGAAACAGCCAAACATGACATAGCACCTGTCCTAATTATGTAATGCAACCGTAACGCAAATATATTAAGTAAAATAGGAATTATTAAGAAATTCGGGCATTTGCCCTGAGCTTTCACACCAGACAATTGGTTGAAAAAGCGTTAGGCGAAGTTTCAGGCTTAGCTATTCATTACATATCTCAATTCTATAAAATATTCGACACAGATTAGTCAACATATTTCAGTCAAAAGTTTTCATGTTAAGTGGACTGGGACGACCCGCAAATTATCCGCTGCTTTTATCTATGCTATAAAAAGAGGAAAATAACCTTTTAGAAGATGCCTTTAAGCTATGACGAAGAAAAATGAGATGCCAAGTTATTTACATTTTGACAAATCATCTTACGCTTGGAGGGATGATGTTAATTACCGTAATCAACCAGAAGAATATCGGGTTGGCAAGGGCGAACAAGATGTTTTGATCTGCGAACCATACAAAAGCGAAATTGGCCAACATTGGCGTTTTAAAACTGCTAATTTGGCAAATGAGAGCAGTACAAAGATATATAATCTTTTCAATAAATATTTAAATAATGACGAATTTGTAGGGGCTGATATGGCCCGTAAATATTTGCAAATGGGTTTCACACGTGCGCGCCGTTACGCCAATTATCAAGGGGGGAAGAAATATAATCATGACAACAATTATGAAGTTAACAAGAAAGGAACCGATGATCCTGAAAAAGCCATAAGCGCGGAAATATTTTATGCAAAATGGAAAGAAACTGAAGCCAACGAAAAATATAAAAAAATGAAAAAGGATTGGAAAAAGAAATTCGGCTGAATGCCCATGTTTTAAATACTTTGTATTATCACGTTCATTTCGTTGAAATGCGCCAGTTTGTTGAAATATTAATCATTATGAAAAAGATCACCACCACTAGGCTGATAGCTATGTACCAAACTTATGTATTTACTCTTAATCTTCATAAAGAGTTTTAATGCCCCTAATCTGAGAATAGTTCTGTCGCCTTATCTTTTGAGAAGCGGTCTTTCTTAACTTGACAATTTTTCCCATATCTTTAGCTGAATCTTGCGTTAATGCCTAGGCGATTTTTTTTGCATTGTAGGAGTCCTCGAAGTAGCACCCATTGAGCGTTTTGCCATTCAGCGTGGTGTGTCACGCTTCAATTCCGAAATCCTATACGGATGCCTTTCAAATCGAGCATCTAACTCAGCCAGTATCTTGTCATTCGTAATCTCACTATTTCCCCTTAGGCTTTTAATTCCAGGGTGTGATTACTTCTTGGTTTTTGCATACTCGCTCTTTTTTGCCTACTATTACACGGTTTTAGTTGAGCATGATTATCACTTACCGCTTAACGTACTGTCTGAATTTGCGATGCCACTTATCTATCTAGGACCTAAAAAATACCATAGGATAAGACCAACTATAGGCAGAAGCAATATTAGTACGATCCATAGCACTTTGTTTCCTGTGCCCGCTGAACTTTGTACAACCTTAACAATCGCCCATACATTAAGGATTAATAAAATAAGACCAGAAAGGCCACTTACTTCAATACCCATGATTTATTCCTCTATATTTATTAAAATAATCAAAATTTTGAATCAATTTTAAAGTAAACAACTAATCCAAAATAACTTTGGGTAAAAATCAGGAAGAGAAAATTACCTACGTAACATTTGGACCTTTCCTAACATTTTACTCAAAACCAGCGGCTTGAAACAGATAGCTGGCATGCCTGTAGGTGGCGAATTACAATTCACGCTGCCATCGGTGTATGAAGTAAATCTCGGCAATGTGATTTCCACCGGTACTCGTTGATATTTGCCTTTGCCCAACACATCATTTCCGCCTGATCAAGATACTCGCACCTGAGAGTGCCGATTAGCATTTCGAGGAAATGGAACGTGGGGAGCGTTTTGATTTCGTCGATCTCCAGTATTCTCAGATTGGCATGCCATCGATGAAAGGTAAAAAAGAATCGATCGAGACCAGTTAAGTTAGGAGCCCATTGCCGGGATGCGTATTCCACTGAATGCTGCCACTGATTCCACGCGAAGGCTGCCACCTAAATCGGTAAAAGCTGCCACCCTATCGAAGCGAAGCGACGCAGGTTTTTTATTTTTACTTGGTTAGTCAGTTTCTGTCAATTTAGCTTGTTTCTTTCGCATAGATTCTCCTCTTAAATTGATCTTAAAGGCGTTATGAACCAATCGATCCATAATGGCGTCTGCCAAGGTTGCATCACCAATAATGGCGTGCCATTGATCCATGGGTAATTGACTGGTGATGATCGTCGCGCGTGATCCATGTCGGTCTTCCAGGATTTCCAGCAAATCACGGCACTGTTCTGCAATTTATTTTTCCAGTCCCCAATCATCCAGAATCAGGACATCGGTTTTGGCCAGACGTGCCAACAGCTTGACATAACTGCCATCGCCTCTGGCCAATGGCAGTTCCTGCAACAATCTTGGCAGGCGCTGATACCAAGCGGTATGGCTTTCTCTGCATACTTTGTTTGCCTGGGCACAAGCGATCCAGGATTTACCAACGCCGGTTGGGCCGCTAATCAGGATATTGATGGGTTTTTTCACCCATTGGCTTTTGGAACCAATCCGAACCATGCCGAAAGCTGCCTTCCGTTTTTGAATCCCGCAGCATCTCCCACAGTTGCCACAATGGCACTCGCCGTGATCGGACCAATGCCGGGAATGGCTTCAAGTCTTTGACTGGCTTCGTTTTCCTTGTGCCATAGCTTGATCTGCAATTCAAGCTCTTCCGCCTGTCGATCTAATTCCTTGAGGTGAGTGTTCAGTCTTTCCAATAACTTGCGCAGGGTACCTGGTAAACCGTTCTCGGCATCTTCCAGTATATCCGGTATACGTTTGTTGATGGATCGGATGCCCTGAGGTATCACAACACCAAACTCAGAGAGTAAACCACGCATCTGATTTGCCTGCGCGGTTCTGGCTTTGACGAAGCCTTGTCTAGCACGGTGTATCGACAGGATGGCCTGTTGCTCAACGTTTTTGATCGGTACAAAACGCATGTTGGGTCGGCTCACTGCTTCACAAACCGCTTCTGCATCTGCCATGTCATGCTTGTTGGTCTTCACATAAGGTTTGACGAACTGGGGTGACATGAGTTTGACAGTATGCCCAAATTCGCCCAGCTTTCTCGCCCAATGGTGTGAGCTACCGCAGGCTTCCATGCCAATCAGGCAGGGATCCAGATTGGCAAAGAACCTCGCCATCTCGCTGCGGCGCAGTTGCTTACGTAGCAAAGCCTTGCCGTGTATATCCACCCCGTGAATCTGAAATACTTCTTTTGCCAAGTTAAATTACCTCCGGCAGAGCCGGAGGCTTATCGCTGGAGCCCCTCAAAGGGGCTGTTTGCGAGCCGCTGAAGCGACACCTATATACCCAGTTTCA
>NZ_PXXU01000049.1 GCF_003011925.2 Nitrosomonas supralitoralis | reverse complement strand
ATTCCATCAAAACCTCCCGGAAGAAAAATATGCATCTGGAGAACAGCTTTAATTTACCAAAATATGCTTATTTATAACAGCTTATTCTAATGGCTTCCATTAGAAATCAAACCTAATGGGAAATCTGGGATTATCATATTTAAGCATCCGCTAAGAATGTATGAATTCGCACAGATGATATTTTTTCATTCATATATGATTATTTATGAAATTTTTTTTAGTAAAGCAGAATAATCTTGAAATCCTTATTGGAGATACAAAATGAATAAATCAAATTGTAATAGTCTCAAAATATTTGCTACGTTATTAATTGTTTTTACTTTTGTTGGTTGTGGAGCTAGTGATAGAGCCGAAAAGAAAGCTGATAGATTGGAAGATAGGGCAGATCAAATTCGAGAAGAAGACAAAGAAAATAGAAAAGCAACTGAGAAAGTGGGTGAAGCAGTAGCTGATCAGAAAGAAGAGGAAGCCCAACAACTGAGAAAAGCAGCTGAGGATAAAGCTGATAGGATGGAAGATGATGCTGATAGAGTAAGGAAAGCTACTGATAAATAATCCTACAGCGAAAAGGGCTTAGAAATTATCTTTTTAATTAAAATATTGTGCGAAATAAAAGGCAAAAAATTGTTTCAAGTTTTGTTTGTATTAGTTCCCATGCGCAATCTTCGATTCAAATCGAATTTTGGCTGCTATTTTCATTAAATTTTGAAAGGAAGAAAAAAGATGGCAACAGGTATAGTAAAATGGTTTGATGACTCAAAAGGTTTCGGATTTATTGCGCCCGATGAGGGGGGCGATGATTTGTTTGCCCATTATTCCGCAATTACAATTAATAGGAATGGTTCCAAGACCCTTAAAGAAGGACAAAAAGTGTCTTTTGACATCACTCAAGGTCCAAAAGGCAAGCAAGCGTCTAATATCCAGGCTCCTTGATTTTCTACTAATTATAAAAAGCCAATAATATATTGGATAATCAGTTAAATTTCGTATTCAGTACAATAAAAAGCTTACTTCATAAATACGGTGAGCTATTTGGGCAAAGTTGCTATCTCAAGATAATAGCGAAGGTATGTTAACGAAAAAGCATAAAGCCTACGGCTTGCCTTAGAAAAAGCAGTGATAATAGAACAATCATCCCTGATCTATTGGAACATATCTGAATTTATAAAAAATTACTTTTTACTCTTTTATTGGGAATGCTTATCTTCAATAAAGCGCGCTAGCTTTTTAGCTACTTAATTAGCTTGAGATAGATTCTGGAATAACTCAAGAAATCTTCAAGAGACAATCAATTATGCTTACTCTGATCATTTAAGTCTGGCATTCCGTAGGGTTATCAAAAGGGTAGGGCAAAATGAGTTGTCGAAACCGCCCTGCTTTTACACTGTCTTTGTTTTCTTTTTATTGACTAGACCTAATACTGCATGTGGTAGCGATATATTAGATCGAACGAATTCGTTTGATTTCTCCATCTTCTCTTTGAACTCTGCGATCATTTCCATGAAGTCGATACTAAATTCATCAGGGGAGAGGGTGAGGATGTAAATAGGTTTTACAAAACTTACATAAGAAAGAATTCGACACGGGAATGCGTCAATAACAGGTGGAATGATGTCATCTTCATTGGGGACATAGTTAATCCACAAGAATTCCCCCTCAGGAATTTCGGGATCTCTTTCAAAGATAATATAAGGAATATAACCCGATACAAGTGTAATAATTTCATTTTGACTGAGATTCACACTGAAATTGCCATCCTTCTCCCGGTTAATTCTTTTCATGATTTTATATTTAAATGTCATTAGTTATGACCGGATATTAAGATAGCTTTATCGCATTAACTTAATGCTTGCTTGAGTTTGATTTTTACTTCAGCAGTCCCACTGCTGAAGATATCACCACTTATTTCAAGCGAAAAAGGAAGAAAAGGATTCTTCCTTTTTCGAAATCAGTTATTTGTTTTTGTGACTTTGGCGACCTGCTTCGGCATGCTGATCAGAAGTACCTCCGCGATTAGATGATGAGCTTGCTCTATCGCCAGATTTTTTTGAGTGATCATCCTTATCTTTAGAAGTACTGCTACTCTTGCCAGAATTGCTTTTGCTATGATCATTATCTTTTTGACTGTTTGAGTTCATATGAATCTCCTTAAATTAATTTTTCAAAAATACTTTCATGTAGGTAACTTCTTATTAATTTTATGAACAAAATATTTTTCATAACAAAAATAAGTTGAGTAATCATTGCAACTTTTGTTCTTTGTTTCTGTACGGTTTTGCACAAATAGGAAATTAATCTATTTAAAGTTTCTAAAGAACGATGTATTGGAACGAAGATGCCAACAAGTGAAGTGGTACCGCAAAACTGGACAGGTTGATAATATTTTTGTTGAGCGGCTATGGCGTACAGTAAAGTATGAACTCTTATACACTAGGGCCTTTAGTGCTTAAAGGAGGTAAGGAAAAGTTTGACTATGAGATTTATTATTAATATCAAGCAATTCATCAGGCTGTCTGAGCTTGATTAGCTAACAATAGCAGAGCTTTATTCTACTCTCAGGTTGTACAGTTGCAGAAGACCACTTCAATAACAGTGCTACCCGGATCTATCGCTTTGGTTAGGGTATACTGAGGTATCTTAATGCTGCGCTTGGGCAGACTACTGAAGTCAGGAATGGTGATGTTAACTTTCATGATACCGGCAAGCGAGTTCATGAAACCTTCGGTTTGACGTAACGGCCGATGAAAGACCTGGCGGATAAATAGAGCTGTTTCTATGGCGAGATTAGAATATTCCGGAGGCCTGCTGCGAGCTCCCGTTCTGGTAGAGCGCCACTTAGCGAGTGTCGCTAACGTAAACCAAATCGTGATGTCACGCCGTCGCCACAATCCGGTGTTATATTCATGCCAGTTCGTCACTTTATAACGAGATTTTTCATTTTATGACGCCGGCTCTCGTTGTGTTTATAAGGCATTAACTTCTTTACAGGGGAGTTCTGCAGAGTTATGCCAGATGTGCCATCTTTTTTTCCGATAGCTCTATTTTTCAACAACGCCAATCAGAACCGTAACTCGCTGATTACGAATAAGGCCACTCCCAATTAGTTATTTCTGGCATATCCTCTCCGTAGGTGGTGATGTATTGGCGATGTTCGATGAGCTTGTCACGAACAAATTGTTTTACATATGCACCCACGCGACTGAGTCTTGGCACCCGGTCGATCACATCACTGATCAAATGAAAGCGATCCAGATCGTTGAGTACGACCATATCGAATGGCGTGGTGGTGGTGCCTTCCTCTTTGTATCCGCGTACGTGTAAATTTTTGTGGTTGTTGCGACGGTAAGTCAACCGATGGATCAACCAGGGATAACCATGGTAAGCAAAGATAATCGGTTTGTCAGTAGTGAAGAGGCTATCGAAATCCTTGTCCGACAAGCCATGCGGATGTTCGTTCTGTGGTTGCATCGTCATTAAATTCACTACATTAATCACGCGTATTTTGATGTCCGGAACATGCTGGCGCAATAAATCCACCGCAGCTAGCGTTTCAAGAGTAGGGACATCACCTGCGCAGGCCATCACCACATCCGGCTCGGTGTCCTGGTCATTACTCGCCCACGTCCAAATGCCGATACCTGCCATACTATGTTTAATCGCGGCATCCATATTGAGCCACTGCAGTTGCGGTTGTTTGCCCGCGACAATCACATTAATAAAGTCACGGCTACGCAAGCATTTGTCAGTAATAGCCAATAAAGTATTGGCATCGGGTGGCAAGTAAACACGAATGATATTGGCCTTCTTATTGACAACATGGTCAATGAAACCCGGATCCTGATGTGAAAAGCCGTTGTGGTCCTGCCGCCAGACGTGAGAGGTCAACAAATAATTCAATGAAGCGATGGGCTGACGCCACGAAATTTCTTTACTCACCTTAAGCCATTTGGCATGTTGATTAAACATTGAGTCAACAATATGGATGAATGCTTCATAACAAGAAAACAAGCCATGGCGGCCGGTGAGCAGATAACCTTCCAGCCAGCCCTGGCAAGTGTGTTCGCTAAGAATTTCCATTACACGGCCATCCGGTGCAAGGTGAACATCTTCTGGTAGTGTTTCCGCCATCCAGGTGAAATTAGTTACTTCAAGCAAAGCCCCGAGGCGATTGGATTTAGTCTCGTCCGGTCCCATTACCCGGAAATTCCGGGCGTCCTCATTAAGCCGCATAACATCGCGCAACAAGGTGCCCATTACGCGGGTCGCTTCACCCATTACATGCCCGGGTTTGGACACCTCGACCGCATAGTCACGAAAATCCGGCATGTTTAAATCTTTGAGCAACAAGCCACCGTTAGCATGTGGATTGGCGCCCATACGGCGCACGCCTTTGGGCGCCAATTCCACCAGTTCCGGCATCAGTGTGCCGTTCTCGTCGAATAGCTCTTCTGGTTTGTAACTTTTCATCCAGTGCTCAAGCAACTTGACGTGTTCTGGCTTTGTCGCCATCTCGGCAAACGGAACCTGGTGCGAGCGCCAGGAACCTTCGGTTTTTTGGCCATCGACCTCCTCAGGGCCGGTCCAACCTTTTGGGCTGCGCAGGATAATCATCGGCCAGCATGGGCGGACAGCGACACCGTTACTACGTGATTCGCGTTGAATAGTTTTTATTTCTGCAATACTGGTATCCAGCGTAGCCGCCATACGCTGGTGCATAATCTCAGGGTCTGATCCTTCAACAAAATAGGGTTTGTAGCCATAACCAATAAAAAGGTTTTCTAATTCCTCATGACTTAAGCGCGCCAACACCGTTGGGCCAGCAATTTTGTAGCCATTCAAATGCAGAATAGGCAACACTGCTCCGTCATGAATCGGGTTTAAAAACTTATTTGAATGCCAGGCTGTGGCAAGCGGACCGGTTTCTGCCTCGCCATCACCAACTACGCAGCAGGCAATCAGATCAGGGTTGTCAAACACAGCGCCATAGGCATGTGCAACAGAATAACCCAGTTCTCCACCTTCATGAATTGATCCCGGCGTTTCCGGCGCACAATGACTGGGGATGCCCCCGGGAAATGAAAACTGTTTAAATAACTTTTTCATACCCGCTTCATTTTGCCCCACATTTGGATAGGTCTCGCTATATGTTCCTTCCAGCCAAGTGTTGGCCACCAGCCCTGGGCCACCGTGACCGGGGCCTGTGATGTAAATGATGTTTAAATCCTGTGCTTTGATAACGCGATTGCAGTGTGCATAAATAAAATTCAAACCCGGCGTGGTACCCCAATGTCCGAGCAATCTTGGTTTGATATGTTGAAGCGCTAAAGGTTGTTTTAATAGCGGATTATCCAGTAGATAGATTTGACCGACGGACAGATAATTCGCCGCGCGCCAGTAAGCGTTGATTTTGCGTAACTCCTCAGCAGTCAATGGGCTGTGCTGGTCAATTAATTGGGTCTTTGTTTTCATCAATTCTTGCTCCTTACAATTTGGAATTAGCCTGCCGTCAGCTTTTTCTTCTATGGATATTGTGAAGAAAAGACACGGCCAAGAATATATTCTCAAGAAATTCAGCAAACTATGATTATGATCAGCGTTTATCTATTTAACCGCAATGAAGGTTTCCACCTATGACTCGAATGGTATGCTCAGCGATGATAAGCTCCTCATTAGTTGGAATCATCCAGGCAGACACTGAACTATCCATTGTGCTTATCCGAGAGTTGTTTGCCGCATTTGCCGTTTCATCAACACGAATACCCAGCCAGGCTGCTTCCCGGCAGATCCGTTCTCGAATAACGACGGAATGTTCGCCGATGCCTGCGGTAAACACCAGCGCGTCCAGCCCGCCTAGAGCTGCAGCCAGCGAACCCAGTTCGCGGCCTGCACAATACACAAATAGATCAATGGCTTCTGCAGCATGTGGGTTGTCATTGGCCAGGAGTTCGCGCATATCGCCGCTGATACCCGAAACACCCAGCAAACCGGACCTATAATTCAATAAGTCAGCAACGGCATCGATATCCATACCCTTTTCTTTCATCAAATAAAGTACAACTGCAGGGTCGATCGCACCACATCGCGTACCCATGGGTAATCCGTCCAGAGGGCTGAAAGTCATGGTAGTGGCAACACTTCTGCGAGCCTTCATCGCACACATGCTTGCCCCATGGCCGAGATGAGCAACGATAACACGACCTTCAGCAGCGCTACCTAAATATTCAGGTAATACACTAGCGATATATTCATAAGATAAACCGTGAAAACCATATTTCAGGATTCCTTGTTGTCTAAATTCCCTGGGCAGAGAAAACTGTTGAGCGATTATAGGTTGGGTTCGATGAAAGGCAGTATCAAAGCAGGCAACCTGGCGCATCTCGGGTTGTTGCTGAGTCAGGGTCTCAATCGCCGCTATCTCATAAGGCTGATGCAATGGAGCCAATGGAATAAATTCTTTTAAATTGCATAATATTTCTTCGCTCACAACCACCGGGATTGAGTATTTTTCGCCGCCATGGACCACACGGTGCCCAACTGCAATAAATAAAAATTCACTGAGGCTATGATTAATCCAATCGAATAAAACAAAAAATGCATCTGCATGGCTTCGAATATTTTCAGTAATTAGTGATTGTTTCGCTACGCTCACTATCTCGCCCGTACAATCATGAACAGTGAAGTGGGGACGATATCCAATACCTACTATCTCACCACGATAAATCATGTGTAACGAAACAGTATTTTCGGCCAAAGAGAAAACAGCAAACTTGATACTCGATGAGCCGGCATTGATAACAAGTGTTGCATTAGACATAACACGATTTCCTTGCTAAATATTCAACAGCGCGTTGCAATCAGCTGTTCTTAGAAACAGCCTATCCACAACCTATGGAGCTATAGTTCAAGGGAATGAACACTCTAATCAGGCTAATTATGTCTTATCTGTTAATCAGCGTTAAAATTTTGCCAGTTTTTCTCAAAAACAGCTCGCAAATTTGTCAGGGGAATTTTATACTTCATTGTTTTGTAGAAGATAATCTCCCGGAAGGCCGATGCTAATACTGGAAAATATTGGACGCTGTTTTACACTTGAGGTGTTAGAAGAGACTTGGTTGCGTAGATTTGTCATAACAACCAAAAAACCGTACAGAAACCAATGAACCCAGTGATGAGCGTGTTCATGGAAACACCTCCTTAACAGATATTCTGTTGGAAAGAGTCTAATAAATAGAAATCCAAGTGACATTAACTTGTATCGTAATTAACGCTACGCTCTTTCAATTCTAATGTCAAAATTAACAGAAGAGCATAAAAGGGATGGTGTATTTTTCAGCTTAGGTCGTCATTTTCGACATTGTCACACGCTTTCCCGCGTTTTTCTAGATCTTCAATCCCGTGTCATACTGAGAGAATGCTTGAACAATACCGAAAAGGATTATTTGTAATTAATTGATTATGAATACTATTTTATTTAACATAAAATAAAAAAAATATACGCAATTAACTATATAGCATTAACATCATGTTTATTAACATTAATCAAAAAATGAATTTGTTTATGTTCTCACAATGAGGTGCTCAAAAAGGCTGGAATCACATTCAACTTAGAAGCTGTCTGTCCATTGATTTATGTAGCACTCTATAAATAGAGATGCCTGTGTGTCTTCGCACAGAAACTATTCAATAAAAGTTCTATAATTATCCTTATAGATGTTGTTTAACATTTTATGTTGATAGCACAATGTTCAGTATAAGAAAAATTATAATGGCCTATTTTCTGTAATTGGTATCTGGCACTTTGAAGCCGGATATGGTTTTTTTAGGCTTGGGTAGCTAAAGTGAAGACAGAAAAACAGTGCGAGTGATGACATACAGAAGCTGAAGCTGCAATTGAGAACCAACAGTTGGTTTTTGTAGTGATAAGACTTGCGATCTTATCAGCTACTAGTTTCAAGAGGGAGCGCCTACAATAGATTTTCTGCGGGCACTCGGACTCATACAAAAGGGCCGACTTCGCGACTTCCTGCCGACAAACCAACTCGATAGTTAATGCTGTTGTCTGATAAATCACCTCAATTTTAATTATTTTTAGGCAAAGGCACTAATAGCCCGTTGCCTTCAGAAAGCCATTTCTTAAATCCTAATGGCCTGGTTAATATAACGGCTTGGAGTCCAATTTTGATTCGCATTATTTATTTCAATGAGGCAGCAGACCTCTCCCCTAATTTTGATGAATATATACAGCCTGGAATTTCGTTTAATTCATGAACGCAGACGATAATAGTTTAATTAGCGCCTCATTAGATAAAAGTGCATTCAGAAATCTATTGGATGAGTTTCTATCAAATGAGGATTACCCCTGCGTACCAGCTAAATCTGCAAATAATCGCGATAATATAGAATTATTAATAGGAGATAACATCACTCAGCCTATGAATGATGTTGAGCTTTATTCTGCGCTTTTAGTATTTGGAAAAAATCTTACTCTCGAGACCATCGACAATATTTCTTTTAGAACATTAATGGTCATTTATCGCCAGCCTACAAATTTAAGCGAAGAAGAATTTGAAAAAGCATTATGGGATCGTTTGCAGAATTTACACAATTTTGATGTGATTCGGGGCCAGAATTGGGATCAAAACGTAGACAGCGATCCAAACTCATCACATTTCTCCATGAGCATAGGCGGTCATTCTTTCTTTGTAGTAGGGCTACATCCACATGCTTCTAGGCCTGCAAGACGTTTTTCCAACCCGGCGCTCGCATTTAATCTTCACGCTCAGTTTGAAGTTTTAAGGGAAAAAAATAAATATGACCGCATAAAAGAAATAGTAAGGCAGAGAGATACTGAATTTTCTGGAGGACCTAATCCAATGCTAGATGATTTTGGGAATGATTCGGAAGCGCCACAGTATAGTGGTAGAAAGGTCGATGAAAATTGGGAATGCCCATTACAGCACAAAGAGGATATAGAACAATATGACAAGAATTGAACCGTGTTCAGCGAAAGCATTTGAACTTAAAAAAGGCCAATTTCTTACAGTAATCGATCCCGAAGGACAACAAGTTGGGGATCTTGTTGCCTATAACAGAATTGACATTCGTGAGTATATTTCATCAGGAAGATCGATTGACTATGCAAGCAAACTTTTCCTGACTAAGGGAGATTTACTTTATAGCAACCGTAGTAATCCAATGCTTGATATTGTTAATGATAATGTCGGACGTCACGACTTTACATTAACACCCTGTTCTAAGGATACTTTTCGCATTATTTATGGCGATGACAATCCTCTCCCAGGTTGTCAAGGCAATCTTGAAAAGGTTCTTGAACCATTCGGAATAATTCCCGATCAAATACCTATCGCGTTTAATATTTTCATGAATGTCAGTGTAGATGCCTCTTCAGGAAAAATAGCTGTCTTGCCGCCGATGAGTCGTGCGGGAGATAAAATTACATTTGAAGCTAAAATGGATCTTTTGATCGGGTTAACTGCATGTTCCGCTGGACAATCAAACAATTTTAAATTCAAACCCATAGATTTTGAAATTTACTAACTAACTTTTTACTAAAGTTATAAAATGAATCGGCCGAGTTTGTTCGAAGAATGCTAGTTGGAGTCACCTTTATCCGCTGACTTCCTTAGTTGGCGATAGTATGCCATTTTAAATTTTCTCTGCTGGAATATTTCCAGGCGATTCCACCAGTTCGCAATTGTTGAGTTAGTCAATCCATCACTCCAAGGTGGCACATTTCACTTCACTGATTTTGCGCCAGGGGGCACGATGTCGTATGACTGTATAATCTGTTATTTGTTTCCAATACAGCCAACAGAAGCATCAATGTGGGCTTGGGCCAGATGCCCCGTATAGCGAATCGACAGATATTGACGTATCCCATCGCTGTGATGAAACAACCCATCACTTTCCTGCCGTGTGCACAACGCTTCCTCCAATGCGTCAAGCACTAGATCTGTATGGGATGATCGGCTTACTCGGCAATCCATCGCGTAAAAACAGCCATAATGCCCATGGTGTTATAAATGTGATGTCCGCAACCCAAAGTTGATGCGGGCGAGTCGCTAAAAGTTGTCGACTAACTTTGCCTGTTGGCTAATTCAGGTATCCATTCCACGCAAAATTATTTGCGAGCATAGCGAAGTAAGTAGAGAACATAGTCTGAAGAACACTTAGATCAAAAATCATCTGTGAAAATGGCACTATGTGGTCTCTCGTACATTTCTTTTATTCATAAGGTTGTAAGATAAGTTTGCAATTTTTAATCTCCGCGGATTAATTTCCCCGTTGCTTGCGCTGAGATGATTTATTTCTATCTAGTCAGTCACAAGATCGAATTAGCTAATGCGCACAAAGAATTTTATTCCGTTTTGGAATATGTTTTGAGATATCTTTTAGGAGACAGAATATGACTCAAAAGAATCAAGGTGAAGGAAATCGTGATGCCGCTGAAGAATATAACGACGCAACCCGAGATTTCGTGGAAACTGGCAAAGTCGAGAAAAATGAGAATAAGCATATGAACTTATCCGACGAGGAGAAAAAAGATATTCAAGAAGCAGAAGAGAAAGGAAAAGAAAAAGCTAAAAAATGATTGAAGCTCACAGAGCTATTTCATTACTAGAGCATTATTATTCTGAATGAATAGCTATAAAAAGATTTATAGGAAATTTATTCTATGTCTTTCATAATTGATGATTTTATGAGAAATAAAGCATTATGAACCAATGTGTTCAATATATTTACTTCTTAAAGATTGGGGAAATTTATGCTTTGGAAAGCTGGTCGTCGTAGTCAGAATGTTGAAGACAGGCGTGGATTAGGCGTATCTAGAGGGATCGGTGGCGGGGGTATCGGCATTCTACTATTAGTACTTGCAGCGATATTTTTCGATATTGATCCGCGTATTATTATGCAAGGAACGGAGATTTTAGGTGGTGAAAGTGAATCTTTGCATACTCAAACTCAACCTATTCCCACTGGTCAAGAGGAGGCAAAGGAATTTACTACTGTAATTCTTGCCGATACGGAGGATACATGGAAAGTATTATTTTCTGATCAATTAAATAAAAAATATAAAGAACCCACTCTTGTTTTATTTAGTGGGGCTGTAAAATCGGCATGTGGTTTTGCCCAGGCTGCAATGGGACCTTTTTACTGCCCTTATGACCAAAAAGTATATATAGATCTTAACTTTTTTGATGATTTAAAAAAATTAGGGGCACCCGGAGATTTTGCTCAAGCTTATGTTATTGCCCATGAAATTGGTCACCATATACAAACCTTATTAGGCATCTCCGAAAGAGTTAATGCAGAGGGCGAAAATATGGATAAACATCAAAGAAATGCCTTATCGGTTCGGCAGGAGTTACAAGCCGATTGTTTTGCGGGTGTGTGGGCAAATAATGCACATCGAGCACGCAATATTCTGGAAAGTGGAGATATCGAAGAAGGCCTAAATGCTGCCTCGGTCATTGGAGATGATCGTTTGCAAAAACGATCACAAGGTTATATTGTTCCTGAATCTTTTACCCATGGAAGTTCAGCGCAGAGAGTTCGCTGGTTTAAAAAAGGGTTGAAGTCGGGGAAAATTAGCGATTGTGATACTTTCACAACGAATAAATTATAAATTCATTATAAATAATTCTTCTGATTCCACCGTAGATGATGCGATTTTAAATATGCTCGTTGCTCCTGAGTTTGCATCAGGAACCATAGTCGCAAACATCAAATATATTTCCTCTTCGAATCTTCTGAATCCATACTTCAAACAATTTAGTTTGATTCTCCAAGGGAAAAACTTTTCCCGTGAAATGACGCTGATTTCAGGCGTCGGGAAATAGCTATGATAATGGGCCGCCGCTACATAAGGTGTATCTGCCTAAATATGAATTGGCTTCCCCGCTCGTCTAGAGGGGTGAATATCTTGAATTTATGGATAGCGATGGGTACCAAGATCCCCGCTTATGTTTCACAGAAGGATGGGGTTGGCTAAAGGTGAATAATCGCCGCGTTCTCCACTCTATTAGCGCGATAACGAAGGGGTGGAAAGAGTTTTACGCTGGGTGGATTTTTGCCATTGAATTTGCGCCTGCCACTCGTGCATTTATCCCTGTATGATGCCAGACATATTCTCAAGATGGTCCTACGCGCTTGTCGAGTGAAACGGTAATGGTAAAACCCTGCATCGCGACCAGAAGTCCACGTGTGTCTTCCGGAGAATAATCATTTCCAGCTACCCGACCAAAAAGCCCATTCCTGTTGACGTTCAAGAATAGCTCCTTTAAATCTATGGTGATACCTGGGAATGGACGCAATCAAGCTATTCGCCTTGTGTTGGCTACAACCACACCAGAAGCAACCCGCGTGAACTATGTCATCTCGTTTGAGAGGAAGCGTGGGCAGGAGTAAACAATATTCCTTCCATGGTGAACCAGTAGGTGTTGCGACGAAGGTCATGCGCAACTTCAGTGACATATATACGCTCACGCTTTCTCAATTTTCTTCCCGCCAAGTCAAGCTGGAAGTTTTTCCGGCATCCGGCTGGTTCGTGATGTTGAGACTGAGGCCTAGATTCTCATTCAATCGGATGTAAGTAAGTTCACTATGAGCCAAGTATGTGAGTTGGCATCGTCAAGATGTTGCTTCCAACGCAAAGTACTGGGATGGCAGGCTGCGATTAAGCATGGGCGTTAATGGTTATTAAGCCCAGATTCGGCCTTTATCCCGAATTTTTTACTCTATCGGCGGCAAGTGAAGCACCTACTTCCGAGGCCACATCCATCGCAAGGCGCTGGAGTAGATCGGTTTCATCAAGGCCTTCCAGGAAGCGCCTGGGTATGCTAGTTAGCCCGCACTGAGCCCCGACGAGCGCCCCGGTCAAGACAGCGCGTGCCTGATTCTCACCGCCGCCATTCACAGCGTGGAGTACCGCCAATTCGAAATCGTTCGGAAAGCGGGCGGCAAGATGATATGCGGCGGGGAGCTGGTGGTAAATGGCGCAGGTCATGCCATAAACGCTGGAGACTTTCCAAGCGGGCTCAATGCGAATATCGGGATCCACCGCGGCACTCGCGACATAGGAAGGGGTGAGTAGGGCGTCTGGCGAGACAAAATATCCGCTTTCCCGCGGACGGTCCTTCTGCGGCGGCTGCAAGTCGGTATGCGCCATCGTATGGAAGGGTAGTTTTCTCGCTCTGGCCAGCCGCAGGAGCTTACCGGAAAGACTGCCGTCGAGCTTATCTCCCTGCACCAGAAGTCCCAGCACCGCACCATATGCGACTGTAAGGGCAACAACGGTCTCGTCATTCTGGGTGAGGCGTGTGTTGCTGGAAATGGCGGACGCCATTTCCAGCGGCTGAAAGGCGTAGCGAACTGCCAAGGCGAGAGTTCTTCCTATCGCTTCGGTGGTGTCGGCTGGTCCTCCCGTTTGTACCCCCCATGGTAGATTATGCTGGAAACGTTTGCGCCAAGCGTCACGAATCGACTGCTGAGTGTATCCGCCCGGGCCGTTGACAGGCATGCCATTGAGTAATGGAAATATTTCCTCGTCCATGCGCCGGCAGAAATCAGCTTCATCATAGCCACCGCGCTCGACGAGCGAGCGTAGCATCAGGCGGAGAATAATGCCCCCTTGTGAGAGTTGTCCCGCTTTGAGATCGCTATGGTAGCGGCCGGGCTTTGGGTCTACATAGGTGGTGATCCAGTCGCCGTAATCTCGGCGGAGCACCGACAGGTCGTAATACCAATGAGGACCGACGCCTAACGCATCACCAACAAAGGCGCCCATGATGGCGCCGGCGGCGCGATCATGGGCGCCAGAGTCTTGAATAAGAGAGCTGAACATATTCTGATTCTCCTGTTGTTAACGTCATCAAATTGATTTTCCGAACGCCAGGACACGTATTACCCCATGAAAGTTGAATTATATCCCAGCCGATAGCTTTCGTTAACTGCATCTGGTCAACGTGGCCAGCACCTACGCGATGCGGTCTGCTCTCGCATAAGCAGACTCCAACTACGAATCACCGAATATATATGAATCGATCTCGTGATATTCTCATTCAACATCGGTATCGTTGAGCTGTGCTATAAGGGATGCTCGGATACGATCGACTACATTGACATTGCGTTGCTGACATAAAGCAGCAAAGTGCCGATAAGCTCATGGAATTCATGTTATTTTTGTTGGGCATAAAATGTTAAGGCATTTCTGATCGCATTCCCCCCACGATCATTATTAAAATACGCCCATACATGTTTCGGATTGCTATCGCTAATTTTTTTGGTCCATTCTTCCAGTTCCTTAGCACGGTAATCATGGTCATACCATTTCTTAACTCCGTGGAACCGAATATAAATATCATCCGAGGTTTTAATTAATTCATTTGGAAGTCGAGGTGCGCTGCATGAGCAAAAAATAGTACCATGCTCCTGAAAAGCCTTATAAACCTCTTTATTCCACCAGCTTGGATGCCGAAATTCAACAACATTCCTACGATTATGATCTAATTGAGTTAAAATCAAATTCAATCGAGCTATTGTAAAATAAAAACTTGGTGGTAATTGAAATAGAAAGCATCCCATACGCGAACCAAGTAGATCTGCAATTAACCCAAAATCCCTAATTAATACTTTAGTGTTCTTGAATGTTTTTATATGAGTAATTAGCTCGCAAACCTTAATAGTATAAATAAAATCGCAGTGTGATGCTTGCTGTTGCCAGGCTTTGATTGTTGCAAGAGTCGGCCATGAATAAAATGGAGCGTTCAATTCGACTGTTTTGAATTTGCTGGCATAATAAGTAAACCATGCACTCATAGGAAGATCTTGGGGATAAAAAATGTTACGCCAATGCCAATAAAACCAACCAGAGCTACCAATAAAATATTTATGTTCCTTTTCATTGAGGGAAACGGTAATAGTTCTCTTATTTTCTTTATCGTAAGCAATACGTAACGCATGCATTTTTGCAGCGCGATCTATATTAGTTAACCTTTGTTTTTGGCGCCGAAACTCTCGCCTCAGAGTGCGCTCTTTACTAAACACAGAGTTCAATTTGGATGAATACCCACTAGAGATAGTTAACCGATAATTGTATATATGGCGATACAGCCACTGCGTCGCTAACCAAATACAACCAACCTGAAAATCAATATGCCTGCTTGTGAATACTAATGCATCGATAGAAACACCGGACGCACGGGCTCACTTTAAATATAATTGGTGCGCGATGTATACAAAAAATTTTTTAGAGTCGATCAAACAATCTAACCTATAGCTCTTGTAAGAAATGCTATTTTTTGCGAGAAGGGACCTTTTTTTATCAGTGTCCTTTTCCTTGTCACCTGATGGCGCAGTTATTTTATTCATTTGAAACTCCTATTGATTAATAGAAGCTTTAATAATAATTATAAATAATTGCTTTATCTGTACGACTTACTACAGAAACCAAAGATTATGGTTTTATTGCATTAAAATTGCACTGGAATATTAACTCGACGGTGAGAATTTTCGGGAAGCTCCTTCTCAAAGATAATTCTTCCGAAGGTGATGCTTTTGGACTAGTATTCCTTTCGATAAAATCGAATCTTTATTTTTCATTACCCGTTCCTTCCGGTAGATAAGAAAAATGACACTCCTTATCTGAAAGATTAATCGGAATCATTCCCTGATAAAAAGCTTGTGTTTGGATTTAGAACCCCGTATGAGGTATTCTTCGGAAAGACGGTTCGCTACACCAAATCACCGTTAGGCGTTGCACTTCGAAATTGAATCCACGGGAGTATAAAAAAACAGTGAATTTTATAGCCACTGCTTTTTTATGATATTGAAACTTATTTGGGATTATTTCTCAGCTTGTTTTAAATGATCAACAGCATCTGTAGCTGCTTCCCTAGCTGCATCTATATTTCCATCATTTCCTTTTTTAACCGCATCCTCCAAGAACTTAATCCCTTCATCCACATGCTTGGCGTCGATTTTGTCATTTTTGGCAGCCTCCGCATGTATTTTAGCTTCTTGTGCCTGTTTGGCTATAGTTTTTCCATCGGCTGATGAGGCTGCAGCTTCAGAGTGCTTAATTGCTTGTTGCAGATGGCTTTGCCCCGCAATACTATAAAATGAGAGAAGAGACAGGATCAGAATACTAGCAAAAGAGATAATAGTTTTCCTATTCATTTATAACTCCAGTAATGTGTAATTTAATCGACGATTAGAAGAATAAGAATGAAAACGCTTCTAACCTCGTATAGTATATTTATGAATCATCCCCAGTCTGTTCGGTAACTAACATTATGATATTTAGCGAAAATGCAATCCCTTAGTCAAAAGTCTAAATTGCTTTAAAGACCAAGACTAAAAGAATTCTTTAAGAACGAATATGTATTGTGTACTTAGGAAGTAGATTCATACATTTACATATATTGCTTCATTATTTTATCCAAATTGCTCCAACGTAAGCGAGCCAGCCACTTCCGCACTTTTATAGGGTAGTTAGATTGAGTTTCTATTTGTTGCCAATTTTTGATAATTGTAGTGTGCTTAATAATTTGTCGATGTTCTTGTTCGATGAGATTGAGTAACTGACCATAATGATCCTCAATTAACAAGCCATTCTCATAATCCAGGCGCCAAGCGCGTGGATTTAGATTATTGCCTGTAAGTAAATGATAGCGAGTATCAACATTTAACCCTTTAAGATGAAATGAATTGTCATCATGTCGCCATAATCGAATGATTAACAATCCTTCGTCTATCGAACTTTGGTGGCATTTTATGAATTCAAGCAAATTTATTTCATACAAATAAGGTATCAAACCCATCATAGTTAAGGCTTGTTCTTTTGGCATAAAAAAATCATTAGCATGCTTATCGCCTACTACAATTTCTACTTTAATCCCACAGCATAACAAATAAGAAATGTCTTTTTCTAGAATTCCAGGTAAATTAAAATAAGGAGTGTATAAAATTAGATACTGTTTTGCTTGTATCATTAGGTGATGAATAATATTGTTGAGCTGATTATTGCGTTTGCCAATGCCAATCAATGGCGCAACTGTTAAATATCCATTTTTACTTCTTTCAAGACGATAACTAGCTCGAATTAATTTTTTATATTGCACAGCTTTTTTTTTCTTAAATTTATTGTTAATTTTCAGTGTATGGCGATTGAATGGGTAAACGCCCTCGCTGGATATAAATGTGTGATTTAAACAATTGATAAAACTATTGCAGAGTTCTCCGGATTTTATAATCCAGTATCTATCATAGCGATAACGTGCGTGATAATTTAAATAAATGTTATTTATACTCGCACCGGTATAAAGCAAGGAATCGTCAATAATCATACCTTTTAGATGCAAAACGCCAAATAGCTCACGCCCTTTAATAGCTACACCATAAAATTGTATAAAATCTGGATATTTTTGATCAATCTCCCGATAGAATGTGACGTTGTATTTATTATATTTCTGTTTATTTACTTGACGGTGAGCGCGGTGAAAATCAACAAATATTTTAATGTCGAGCTGTGGATTTTTCTCTTTAGCGATAATCAAACGTTCCATGACTAAACGACCCGCTGCATCGTTTTCTAGGTAAAGAACGGTAATATAAATTCGAGTTTCTGCCGCATCAATCAGCGTAAGAAGTTGATTAAGGTAATCCTTGGGATTTAGCAAAACGGCAATATCGTCAGAAGAGATATTTGTTTTTAGAAGAGATTCTATTTGGAAAGTGTTGATCATTTCCATTGCTTAAATGATTGTAATTTACAAATCAAGAACGCATTTAATTTTTTTATCTAATATGCTAAACACCGGCGCTTCCCAAGATTGAGGTTAATCTTAAACGTCAGGAGCGGCGAACGAAGGATCGGGTCAGAAATCCCTGCATTTCCCACAGGAGTAATCCGATTAAATTTATAACAAAAATTAATTGCGAGCATGATGTCAATTGTTAGGCCGCCACTATGCTACGAAAAATACTGCGTATGAACCAGCCATCGAAAGTGCCATGACCCTTTTTAACCATGAGGGATGCGGCATTTCTTAGCTACTCTGCAATAACAGTTAGAAAACACTTAGTTATGCCATGTATCTGCGAAATTTATGGAGCTTAATCAGCTTTGCATTTGTCATGGTATATAGGTTGCAAAGTAATTACCGTGCGCTACCGGACATACTGATTTTAAACATAACATATTAGAGTATGTCGTCAAATATGGATCTAATTATTAGACGACAATTAATCTCCGATCCGCATTGACTCATTAAAAACCATACAACCTAGGAACCGTTGCCTCATCTAAAATCAAGTCAACTTGAAACAATAATAAAGGAGATTTAGATGAGGATAAAATCAATGAGTCTTGGTGCTCGGAGAGAGTTGCACTCAATTATCAAGCAAAAGTATCATAATGCGAGTTGAAAATACCGCATGGCAGAGAGTACGGTTTTTAAGCTGAATAAACCAGAACAAAATGATCCGCTCCAGGAAGTGCTGCGAGAAGACTGAGTGGCAAGGGGTATATTTATGTCTGGGCTGATGGTTTCTACAGCACTGTACGCTTGGATGACAGGTTATGTTTTCTGGAGATTATAGGTTCTGATGAAACAGGACGTCAGGAACTGCTGGCATTGCGGATGGCTATCGTGTGTCTGAAGCGAGTTGGACGAAAGTGTTGATCGATTTGAAGCAGCGAGGTCTTAAGGGTGCACCCAGGCTGGCTGCTGGAGACGGCTCATTGGGATTCTGGGAAACTCTAGCCCAGTCAGTGCTTGGCCGTATACCGATCATCAGCGTTGCTGGGGGCATAAAACCACCAATTAAATGAAAAGAGTGCCCAAAGCGTCAAGTTCGTACGTTGATGCGGTGTCAGAACTTCTAATGTTTGGAGTGCATATTAGGTGCGCGCGCATGGAAAATTCCTTGACATATCAAAGCATTGCCGTTCAATGGTGGCGAGACCTACAACAAAAAAGGAAGTTTCGTGCGTATCTGAGAAGGCTTTGATCCGTCCACGTAGAATCATCGGAATAATCACAAACTGTAACCGCTGTGTCAAACGTTGACTAAAAGATTCTCCGACTAGATGGTTAGGAGCAATTTGAAGTTCAGCGCGAATAATCCCCCCTAAGCCTCTGACTGGTATTTCAGCAAAAAATTCCGATATTCTTTAGGATTATAGCTGTCAAACTAATTGTTAAATTATTATGCAATGAATTAGAATTCAATTATGTTCGTTATTTTACATACTAATCCATTTTTATTTATGGGTTACGCAGGGGTTAGATTGCGAAATAATAATCAGGAGAATGAAAATATATAAAAGCAAATTTCCAGATAAATAATTTAATTTTCTAAAGTTATTTTAAGTATCCGAATATACGCTTGGAGTATCAAAAGTAACACAGGTTTTCATTTAATCTCTCTAGTTTCTAACAACTTGAAATATCTAAAAGGGTATGCGGATAATCTTCAGCTTGTATCGCTTTGGCGACATGTGACTGAGTCTTAATTGTTTTTCATGATTAATGAAAGGGCGGGCAAAACTGTGCGAAAAGAGTCGTAATATAAAGGGCTCGAATATATTTAAACTAATAACACAGTTTCGCCCATAAAAAAACAACGCGTGCAATCAAGGGAGGAGATTAACACGCGCCAATTAGAAGGGGCCGCTTATTTATACTACTTGGAAATATAAATAAACATAGCACTAATTATCCGGCATTTTTAGTTATTTTCTGTACGGTTGCTAACCTAGCTTAACTAGTCGATCCTGAAATAACTCCAAGCAATTGATGTTAGGCATAAATACTCTGTTTTTGAATGATCGTAGCGACTATAAATGTAAAAACAGTATTATATTTCTGGTCGAAATGGTGATTAAAAATGCTTACAACGAGCAGTACGATTCATCGACCTGATTTGTTTGGAAAAGACCTGCTAATGCAACTTGATGGCAGTGATCCGTTCATCTTGGTACCGACAAATCACGTTTGACTGAAGCTGAATCCGCTGGTGTTATATCTGTTCCTGCTCTAGATATGGATGGAACACCATTCCACATCAATTTTAGTGCGGTATCGAAGCTTTGAAATAAGATTTTTGTTACATGGTAGTGTGCCGAATATCATTCGTTCACACTACCATGCTAATTTGGCCCGAATGTATATTCTGCCGATAATCTTTATTATGTTAAATAATAGAATTATATTAAAGAGGAAGCCCGGCAAGTTTTTGAGTTTTTCTATAATCTTTTAAAAGAGTTTAGGCTTGCTCCTTATTAGCCCAGGCATCAGGAATTCATAATGTAAGTGACAATAATCAGTCGATCCTGAGATAACCCCAAGCAATAGATGTTAAGCATAAATACTCTGTTTTTGGATGACCATTTCGACCATAAATGTTAAAATAGCATTATATTTCTGGTCGAAATGGTGATTAAAAATGCTTACAACGAGCAGTGCAATTCATCAAACTAATTTGTTTGGAACAGACCTGCTAATGCAGCTTGATGGCAATAATCCGTTGCTAAAGCTAGCATCTGCGATACCATAGCATGAATTTGACAAGGCACTTTCGGTTCACTATGCGAAATCAACAGGTGCGCCGAGCAAGCCGATCCGTTTAATGGTTGGCTGTTGATACTGAAGCAATTAGAGAATTTGAGTGCTGAGGCAGTGGTGCTGCAGTGGAAGCGCAATCCTTACTACTAGGCTTTTTGTGGCATGATGGAGTTCCAATCCAAGTTGCCTTGTCATTGAAGGTGTTGAGAAGATTTTCCGGATGAGCGTTGGTTTGCATGGAGAATCGGTGCTGGAAGACGTCATTCATGTTGACACGACAGTGCATGATAAGAACATCACGTACCCGAAGTATTGCAAGCTGGCGATCACGATTATCAAGCGGTTAAATAAGATTGCCAAAACCCACGGCATTTTGCAACAACGCACTTTCGTCAGGTAAGTAAAATCGCGACGCCTGGACATTCAACACTACCGGCACGTGAAGAAAAGAGCCAAGGCCAAACGAGCGCTAAAATCTAATTGTCGGAGTTGTCAGTCACGAATAAAACCTGCATGACAGCAACACGTTACCGAGGTTTTTCGTCATGTTGAAGCCTCACGCGGCAAACCGGCCAGGCAAGCCGTGTATGATCGCGGCTACCGTGGCAAGCGCGAAGTCAATGGAACCCAGATCATTCTTCCTGGAAAAGCATTAAAGAAGGACAGCCGGTACCAGAAAGACAAAAAGCAAAAACAAGGCAGAAGGCGCGCGGCCATTGAACCCATTATTGGCCACCTGAAGTGGGAGTACCGCATGGCGAGAAATTATTTGAAAGGCGCACTCAGTGACCACATCGATTTACTAGTGCCCGCTGTTGCTTGGAATTTGAAACAATGGCTATTGGCCATTTTTTGGCTCTTTTTCCCGTGGAGAAAACTGCAGGTTCTGCGAATTCTTTGATGGAAAAATCAAATCGTCCCAATTTGCCTTTTATAACCGACCATCTTTTGAAACTGCTGCTCCAAGATAGCTATTGACGGGAAGTTTCCAAGGAGGACTAATTATATCTTTTAATTATGTGTTCAATCGCACAGATAAGCATGAGCAAATAAAAGATAATATTTCAACGTAATTTCGTTCTTAATGAGTTCGAAATGAAATACCCGAACCCGCTCGAGTGCATGCTCGCACTTAGCGGAAGGTGGGGAATCATCTAAATCCGGTGGGTATTCCCCTTGCCCTCGTATACTGCGTGCTGATTCCTTCTTATGGGCAAAATTGTACAGTAGAATTTATCCTTAGCCATACTTCGGAAAATTCCGTGCAGTTTTGCCCACCCGTTTAAATTAAATCATGAGCTATGATCATTTCTGGTGTATGGCCAGAGAAAAGGAAGCTGTTTAACCTATTGGTGAGGATCTAGACAGATCAATCAATAAAATAAGAAAAAACCGCACTACAGATAGTAGTGTTTTTAATCTGAATAACCAGAACAAAATGATCCGCTCCAGGAAGTGCTACGCACGTAAGATGCTGGCAGGAAGTGGTCTGTTTTATTGATCAATGTCGTGATTTAAGAACCGCTGAAGGTAAAGCAGACGTTGTCAGAAAAAGTTATATACCGGAGCACTCGATTCAAAGCGGGCTTGGAGATATAGAAGTTAAAGTTCCGAAAGTACGTGATCGCACCACTTCTGGCATCAAATTCAACAGCAGCTTGATATCTCCCTACTTGAAACGAACCCGAAGCATTGAAGAATTCTTACCCTGGTTGTATCTGAGAGGTGTTTGAACGGGAGATTCCACTGAGACGTTAAAACCCCTGCTGGGAGCAGGCGCGCCTGGATTGTCGCCTGCGACGATCGACCGCTTGAAGCAGGACTGGGAAAAGGATTATCAAAACTGGATTCGCCATGATATGAGTAGCAAGCGGTAAATTTATGTCTGGGCTGATGATATCTACAGCACTGTTGATGGGTATGCCGCCAGCATTGGGCCACAGCTTTTCAGGATCCCAATGAGCCGTCTCCAACTACCAGCTTGAGTGCATCCTTAAGGCCTCGCTGCTTCAAATCGATCAGCACTTTCGTCCAGCTCGCTTCAGACTCACGATAGCCATCCGACAATGCCAGCAACTGTTTCATCAGAACGTATAATCACCAGAACACAAACCGGTCACCCATGCGTACAGCGTTGCTGGGTGCATGAAACCGCCAATGTAATGGAAAAACTGCCCAAAGCTATGCAGCCCAAGGTCAAGGAAGCACTGCACAATATCTGACAAAGAATAAAGATTCCATGCTGGCCTTCTATGATTATCCTGCAGAAAACTGGCAACACATTAGAACAACCAATCCAATCGAATCAGTTTTTGCAACTGCCCGGTTGAGAACAGCAAGAACAAGAAACTACGGAAGCCAGACGACTCGACTACACTGACGATTGAGTTCAAACTGATGGAAGCAGCACAGTTGGAACGCGGTTCCGATTACAGGGCTTATAAATTGTTAGCGGATGTTGTGGAGGACATAGAATTCGTTAACGGCGTTAAACAAAAATGGAGATCAAAAACAGAAAACTGCTTAATTCTCCATACGCCAGATTTGACATTTGACTATAGCTCAGATCCATTTCTGTTAAGTCTTACTTCAGTATATGACTATCTTTGTCGGGCAATAGATAGCACCGACTTTCATTGCATAATATATTTTTATCTTGAAGCGCCTTCAATAAACTTCTCCTTTTACGTAATTCACAAGCATTTATCTGTTTGTCTCAATTATTTAAATATTCCTTACGTTCCTGAACCCTTTGATCGCTTCTTTTAAGAAAAAGAGTTGAATTTGATTGTTACTCATTATCCGGCAAAGCCTGGTATGTGCGTAATCGAACAGTTAATCTTGAAAATAATAATTATTATCTTTTAAATAGCTTAAGAAGTGATTAAATAATCGAGGCTGATCAGCATTTTTAATGAAAAATAATCTTTCAATTAGCAATAATGTATCAATGCTGATAGCTGTGGGATTAGTGCTTGGCTTTCTTTATTGGGCAAGTATAATCGTAATTCCTATTGCATTATCAATTCTTTTAACGTTCCTGCTTTCACCAATTGTTACTTGGTTACAACAACATGGCGTTGCCAGGGTCATCGCTGTCGTATTGGCGGCTTCGCTAGCATTAAGTAGCATAGTGGGTTCAATTTGGGGCATTACGAGTCAAATTGGAAGCTTATTGGATACATATCCTCAATATGAGAACAATATTTTATCTAAGCTCGATCAAATCACCAAACATGATCCTGATGGATTATTAGATAAAGTCCAGGTTGTAACTGAAAGTATTACAGAGAAATTAACAGATAAATCAGTAGCAGAAGACATTTTGCCAATTCCTTCCTATAAAAAGGAAAAAATAGAGGCACAACCTGTCCGTATTGTAAACGAAGGGCCTTTTCAATTATCCGAGTTGTGGTCGGTTTTTGGCAATATGTTAGAACCTATAGCTAATACAGGTTTAATAATTGTGCTCGTCTGCTTTATGCTACTCAATCGAGAAGATTTGCGCGATCGCGTTATTTCGTTAATTGGAGTTGATCAATTAGCCCATACAACTCGAGCATTTGAAGATGCAGGCGAGCGAGTCAGTAGATATTTATTAATGCAATTGTTAATAAATGTAGGGTACGGATTAGCAGTGGGAGTGGGCCTGTGGTTGATCGGTGTTCCTTACGCAGCTTTATGGGGATTTTTTGGTGCACTTTTACGTTACATTCCCTATCTTGGTCCCTGGCTTGCTGCAATTCTACCTATTACGTTGAGTTTGCTGATTTCTCCTGATTGGTCATTAGCGATAATGGTACTTGCAATGTTTTGTGTGCTAGAACTAATCACTAATATGATCATTGAACCAATGCTATATGGACGTGGCATCGGAGTATCGCAAGCGGCCTTACTTGTGTGTGTGGCATTCTGGACCTGGTTTTGGGGGCCAATCGGACTCGTATTAGCTTCTCCATTAACAGTCTGTATTGTGGTGTTAGGTCGATACGTCCCTTGCTTAGGCTTTCTTGATACATTGCTCGGAGACAGACCCACTCTTTCCATTGGGCAACGCTTTTATCAGCGACTACTCGCTGATGACGTCGATGAGGCATCCGATTTAATTGAGAAAGAGCTTTCAAACCCCGATCTTGAATTGTCACAAGTGTATGATAGCATAGCGATTACCGCACTCATGCAAGCCAGAATTGATTTACGCTTGGGAAAAATTGATAACGAAGAACAAAATGAATTACTTGAAAACTTGGCAGAAGTAATTAAAGAGCAAGAAGAAAAAATAATGTTTCAAGAAAAGAAAGATCCAAAACAAAAAGAACGAAAATTAATTTTAGCCATTCCAGCACGCGATTCTACCGATGAACTTTCAGTAAATATGCTTTGTAAATCAATATCTCCTGATGATTTTGATTGTCATGAAATCAATTCAGGAACATTAGCTACTGAATTACTGGCCTCAATAGAAAAGTTAAACGCAAGCATTGTAATTATTGCTTCCGTTTTTCCCAGCAATTTAGCGCATACCATTTATCTTATCAAACGAATACACGCACGTTTTCCCAAAAAAATCATTATTGTGGGCAGATTCGGAACTAGCGATCCTGAATATATCAAAAATAATACTAAAAAATTAGAAGCAGTAGGAGCTAATAAAGTTGCTTATACACTTCAGCAAACTCTATTAGAACTTGATAATTTATCTCTTATCGATTTTGAAGAGTTAAGGAGAAATGATGTTAAGAAGGCTTCAATAGAAAGGTTATCCTTTACATCTGACGTGGCCCACTAATTGGGACAATCCGTTTAAGCAGCTTTCATCCATTTTCTTTTTCATTTGCATATTGATTTGAGGTTTTGTATCTCATGTATGAATGCAGGCGATAACTGTTAAACTTAGAAATATGGTATTGCCAAGGTTAACTGTAGCTTGGTGTCCGGCTTCCACAGTTTTTGGTTCTGGCTGTTTTCAGCCGGACAGTTGCAAAAACTGATTTGGCTGGATTGGTTGTTCTAATGTTTTGCCAAGAGGGTAAGCTAACCCCAGATCCCAGTCTGGCTACCACCCAGACTTCTCGGAGACTATGAGGAAGGCAATTGTCGCATCGACTGAGAAATCGGATTCGGATTTAAAATTAATGCCGTAAATTCTCCCGGTGACTGTTGCTTAGCTTCTACGCCAATTGAAGCTCTCACGATTATTGCCATCAATAATCATAATATAA
>NZ_PXXU01000048.1 GCF_003011925.2 Nitrosomonas supralitoralis | reverse complement strand
TTAATCAGCGTGCAAAACTTACCAGGGTTCTGGGTGAAACAGCGTTGAAAAGTTTCCACTCTGGATTGTTAAATAACCGACATTTAGTCGGAGAACTCTGGAGTGTTACCAATGGATATAATTGCGGAAGTAAGAAGACGTCATTTTGTCAGTAAGGAAAGTATTAGCTCAATTGCACTTTCTCTAAGGATTTCACGCTCCACCGTTAGAAAGCATTTAAAAACAGAGATAGCACCTGTTTATCAACGTCAGTCACAACCATTTCCCAAGCTTGGAGAATTCAAAGCTGTATTAACGCAATGGCTGGAAACTGAAGCCCAGTTACCTAGAAACCAACGCCGTACAGCAATGCGATTATTTGAAGGATTGGTTGATGAAGGATATATGGGTGCTTATGACAGCGTTCAGCGTTTTGTTAAGCAATGGAAAATCGATAGCAAGAATACGCCGTCTATAAAACAAGCTTTTGTTCCCTTGGTTTTTAAACCAGGGGATGTCTGTCAATTTGATTGGAGTCAAGAGACCGTTGAAATAGGCGGTATCGAACAGATCATTAAAGCGGCCCATTTCCGTCTTGCCTTCAGCCGCAAAATGTTTGTCATTGCCTACCCGAGAGAAGCGCAGGAAATGGTTATGGATGCACATAATAAAGCGTTTATTTTTTATGGCGGCGTTCCCCTACAGATGGTTTATGACAATCCTAAAACGATTGTAGATACTGTTTTTGTGGGCAAGGAGAGAAAGTTTAATCGACGTTTTATGGCATTGGCCAATCATTACTTATTTGAACCTGTCGCTTGTACACCGGCTGCTGGATGGGAAAAAGGTCAGGTAGAGAATCAAGTGGGCAATGTTAGAGAGTGGCTATTCACCCCACGAGCCAAATTCGCGACCTTTGATGACTTAAATCGTTGGTTAGAAAAGCGGTGCCATGAGTTATCCAGCAGAAAGCATCCGGTCTTACCTTCACAAACCATTGCTGAGTGTTTTCAACAAGAATTGCCATTTCTACGCCAAATAACCGCTCCTTTTTCAGGCTATATTGAACACTTATTAAAAGTGAGCAGTACCTGTTTAGTGCGTATTGACAGGAATCAGTACAGCGTTCCTGCGCAATGGGCAGGGCAAGTAGTTTCGGTCAGAGTTACTGCCCATGATCTGAATATTGTGGCAGAGGGTAAAACTATTGCAACCCATCAACGCAGTTTCTTACGTGATCAGCTGATCTGTAATCCTTGGCATTATCTGTCGGTATTGGAAAAGAAAACGGGAGCCTTGCGCCACGGCGCTCCCTTTCAAGACTGGAATTTACCAGAATCGATTCGGAAAGTTCGGGAAAAATTACTGCAACAAGACAAGGGTGACCGAGCTTTTGTCGATTTGTTGTTACTGACCCGGGATGTGGGAATAGATGCGCTCGAAACAGCCTGTGAGTTGGCATTGGAATCCGGTGTTGTGAGCGGTAGTGTGGTGCAGAATGAAGTCAGGCGCCTAGTTGAACCTGCTCGTCTGAAGACACTGAATACCAGTGATAACTTACAATTAACCGCTGAACCCCAAGCCGATTGTCAACGCTATGATTATCTGTTGGGATCGCATTATGTCCACTGATCTGTTAACCCAATTCAAAGCATTGCACTTGTACGGCATGGCAGAAGCTTGGTCTGAACTAAGGGCAGAATCACCGCAACGTAAGCAAGCTTTGTCTCCAGAGATTACGCTGACTCAGTTGATTAAAGCTGAAATTGCAGATCGTCAAATGCGTAGCCTGAAATACCAACTGAAAATTGCAAAGTTTCCTATCCACCGTGATCTAGTAGAATTTGACTGGAATGAAACTTCGCTGTCACAGCAACAAGTAGAACAACTCGCAACAGCTGGCTTTATGGATGACGCGCATAATCTCATTCTAGTCGGTGGCACAGGAACAGGTAAAACTCATTTAGCCACAGCTATTGGAGTTGCGGCTATTCATCTTGGAAAACGATTAAGATTCTTCAATGCTGTTGATTTGGTTAATCTTCTGGCGTATGAGAAACAACAAAACAAAACCGGAAATCTAGCCAGAAGACTCACTCAGGTAGATGCAGTTATCTTGGATGAATTAGGCTACCTGCCTTTTCCAGAATCTGGTGGTGCCTTACTTTTCCATTTAATCAGTCAACTGTATGAACGTACTTCATTGATTATTACAACTAACTTAAAGTTCAGTGAATGGGTGCAGGTATTCGGTGATGCAAAAATGACAACCGCTCTTTTAGACCGAATCACTCATCATTGTGACATCGTGGAAACAGGAAATGATTCTTACAGATTCAAGCATCGAAAAAAGAACATAAAAACTGATTAACCAACTAAACCAGGTGGAAATTCTTAGACGCTGATGCCTGGAAAGTTTTCAACGCTGATTGACAACCACGCAAAGTGTTTGGTTTTAGAACCCCGTTTGAAGTATTCTTCGGAAAGACGATTCGCTACACCAAATCACCATTAAGCGTTGCACTTCGAAATTGAATCCGCGTCCCGTGAAATTCCTTCCTCTACCCAATTGACGCGCTATTGTTATCGCACTTTCCTTCTGATTTGCTAGATCGTGCAACACTTCCCCTATATGCTTCCTGAGCTTGCCAAATATCAGTTTCTTTCGCCGCTTCGGAATAAATACCACATGATATTTACAATCCCAGCGCGTATGGCTCAAACTTTGGTACTCCTTCATTTTTGACTCCTCGTCTCGTGGTTGGGACGAGAACGTTACGACGACTGCCGTAACGGTCAAACCTTCGGGAGTCCCCCGGCTCAGCCGGGGGTTTACCTGTTATTAATTATATAGTTATTTAATATTTTGACTAAGCTTTTTTGAAATTTCACTTGTATTTGCTTTGTTGTTTTCATACTTGATACTTATCATTACCCCTGTTTCTGGGATTTGGTCAAAATAGCTTAGATCGTGTTTTATATATTGCAATCCATTTCTTTGATATAGCACATTTTCTTTTTTATCAATGTGGATAACTTGTCCAATGGTATTTTTTGATGGATCTGCATTAACAGCGTTGTATAAGTTATAAATACCGGGTTCAATACCTACAGCTTTAGATACTTTGTCAGTTTTCCACTCACCTGTGGAATCATTTTGAGATAATTTTTGCCCATTCATAACAAGTAATCGTTTTTTCATTGTGTCAAATATCCTTTGTTTTTAGCACAGTAAAACTAGACAACGAAAGTATTCTTTTATTTTTTTCTTGGCGTAAATCTTAGATTTAATTTATTTGTTTTTAAGGTGAGGGTGATTATATGTAACTAAAATTGAAATCAACAAGATTTAGGGTATTTAAAAAAGTTGACTTGTGACCATTTGTAGTGTTTTAAATTGATTTAAGTATTTGAGTCAAGATTATTTTTTACATGACACATGAAATTTGTAAATTTATTTTTGACGCAAAAAGTTTGATGATATTTTAATCGTTTGGAATGATTGACGGTAGTTATGACTAATATATTTATATGAATAAAAGAAGAAAAGAATAAGAAGTTATCCACAAGAAGAAAGATATATTATTACAATGAGTTATAATAATATTATTGGTTTATGTGTGAGTTAAAGCTATATCTTGAAGTTTAGAAGAGTAAAGAACTTTAAGTTTTTTGATTATGTGTGAGTTAAAACTACATCTTTTTAGCTTGTGTGTGAGCTATAACTATATCTTTTTAGCTTATGTGTGATTAAAAACTATAACATTTAAGCTTTTGTGTGGGTTAAAGCTATATCATTTTGTATGTATGTGAGTTAAAACTATAACTAAGTGTGAATCATAACTACTAGATATGTGGGTTAAAACTATAACATTTGTGAGTTAAAGCTATAACATACGTGAGTTAAAGCTATAACATACGTGAGTTAAAGCTATAACATACGTGGATTAAAACTATAACTTAATGTTTCAAAATGTGTAGAAGTTTAATTTTTTTGTTGATGTGTGAGTTAAAGCTATAACATGCACGATTCAAAATTATTGTTTTGTAATGGATCGCGGATTAAATTATCCCTATGTTTTTTTGATAATGCGAATGCTTGATTTTTGAGCTATTATTTTTGTATCGGTAGCGCGTTTATTAGATGCAATTTGTTCGCTAATAAATTGTGGAGCAGCTTTAATTGTATATTTTACGTCAGTAATAGTACGGCCTGCTTTACGTTCATCTATTTGTAGACACTGAATAATCCCTTTTTGTTGTAATTCATTAAAAGCAGATAGTATTTTTCTTCTATTATCAATTTCACGTGTTTGTTGTAATAATCCACTTGTTTGTTTTATATCTGAATACATACATGAATATTCTGTAATAGGACTGGCTTGGGTAAAACGGTTGATAAGCCGTTTATAGATCCACCTAGTTAATTGTTCATTACAACTCATTAAGCGGTCATAGTTAAATTGTCGATAATCAAGATTGTTTATACTATGGCTGATAAAGAGGGGTAATCTTGCGATGTGATGTGTATCCGTAGAGGCTAAGTATTCATTACGGCCCACGGTAACAAGGTCTTGAAGAATGTTTCCATTCCAAATTTCTTTATTGTTTTTTGAAAGAGTGATATTGCATTTACTCATTACTTCTATAGCATGTTTGATTTGATCAAGATCACGTGTTCGGCCCCTTATTTTAAGTTCTTTTTGTAGCATTCCCAAAGTAAACTTAACCCAGCTTTCTATTTTTTCAGGGTCATGAATCGCATATTGTTGATCACTAAATATCTTCTTTAGAGCCTCTTCTATAAGTTCTTCTGTAACGCCAGGGAAATAAGCTTTATAACCTCCATTCTTTTGTTCAACTAATGCCGGTTGAATAGATACAGAGTATTCGTGGCCGTTTTCCGTATATGTCCATTTATAAGGTTTTGCTAGTCCATCAATAGTACGTAGTTTTTCAACTTGTTTAGCTGTAAAGAAATACTTCGGTATGCGTTCCCATAATTCAACCGTATTGGAGACTTGACTTAGATCGTTGGTTACAAACTGAGAAAATAAATCAAGTTGTAAACTCTTTATAGGATCTTTGGGTGGTTTCTTCATTGGGGGTCTGCGGGAAGTTAATGTAGTAGATTTATTGTAAATTATCTGCGAGTTGTGCATGTCTGACTACCCCTTTGACCCAGAAAATAAGTTAAAACTCCTATTCAGAGTTTTATAGCTAAAAATGATTTATTGATATATCGGTCTTTTATTATTGTTAAGCATCTTATATATCTTTCTATTCTTTTGCAAAATTAACTAATTTATCGAGTAAAGTTGATAGATTGTTTCGTTCCTGTTTTGTTAGGTTATCAAGTGCTTTAGCTAAGAATTGATTTTGTGAATCAATCTTTTTATGAAACTTGTTTAAAAGAAATAATAATTCATCAGTGGAGTAGTAGAGCTTATTTTCTTTCTTTTTGCTATTTGGGGTTTTAGTATTTGGTTCGCTGTTAGTCTCAACAATTTGTTTACCTTCTGTTTTAATGAATTGGCGTAAAATTTTGACTGAACCACGTGTTATTTCTTGTTCTGAATTATTTAACCAGTCAATTACAATTTCGGGAGCTTCTTTGAACGCATTAACAAGACTATTTATAACTATCACATCTTGCGTTCTTCCGGCGTCAAATACGGCTGCAATTGATTTGGGTAAATTTAGTAATAAATAGTGTTGCGATACAAATGCCGGAGACTTGCCAATCATTTTCGAAATTTCAACATTTCTAAATCCTTTGGAATATTGGTAGCCAATAAAATCAGCAATTTCTCTTGGAGTTAAAGCATCTCGTTGTAGGTTTTCAATAATTTGATCGACCTTAGAGTAATCGGTGTCTATAAAAGCGGGAATGGTTTTTTTCTTGGCAAGTAAAGATGCTCGAAAGCGTCTGGCGCCGTGATTGAGAATAAAGCGTCCTTCTATTTTGGGGTGAGGGTGTACTGAAATTGGAGTTTTCACACCCCGAAGACGAATAGTGTCCGAAAGTTCTTGTAACCTCACAGGATCAAATTCAGTGCGCGGTTGGTCTGGATCTTCATCAATCAAATTTAAATCAAGCTCTAATGAACTTACCTTAATAATGTTATTTTTAGTGCTATTTTTCATTATTTATTGGTGTTTTATCTAGATTTTTTAAGGATAAAATTATCAATACAGATTTATAACTTTATAAACCAAAATCACTTATATTAATTCTTTGGTATATTTATTATTCCTTATTAGAAAACATATAGAAATCATTGTAACTTTAAGGATATATAAGTTAAAGTTAAATGTAATGAGCAACAACTCTTGAATTAGTATTCAAAAAAATGTTCTTTAACGTGATAAACAATTACGAATACGTCGAGAACCAATCGGATCAAGTCAAACCTATGAGGAAGTGAGCTTGTATAACCAGATATTTTTAACAAATGTAATACGAGTACTGGATGAGTTAAACATGACAAAAATAGAGTTGGCTGAAAAAGCCAATATCTCATTATCTTTTTTGTCTGACTTGACAAAAGATAGAGCAAATCCGTCATTAAGAATCATGGAGGCTATTGCTAATGCCTTGGAAACACCACTTCCTATCCTTTTAGAGCAAACAAATCTTTCGGAAGCAGAAATGAAAGAGCTTATGAGCGTTATACCAAAATCAAACTTACCTGAAGGGTTAGTGCGTGTATGTGGAACACTCACGAAGTTTCAAGCTTATCAGGTTCATCTTTGGGACACTGAAAACAAGAAGCAAGTACTAACCCATAAAAAAAGAAAAGAGAAATAGTTGTTGCTTTAATTAGTATCCCGTTATACCGTAAAAAGAGATTAACAATAAAGCGGGATATATCCATGTTAGGTTCTGAAGAAAGCTGCACGACGCTGAAAGACAGAGCCAAGCGCAAGCTGGATCGAGACATGGGGCCACTATTAATCAATGCGCTCAATGATCCCCAAACCGTTGAAATAATGGTCAACGCCGATGGCCGTGTCTGGCAAGAAAAACTTGGCGTACCAATGGCGTGTATCGGTGATTTGCGCTCAGCTCAGGCCGAAGCCATTATCAAAACAGTGGCCGGATACCACGGTAAGGAAATTACCAAGTTAAAACCGATCATTGAGGGTGAATTTCCGCTTGATAATTCTCGTTTCGCGGGCCAACTTCCTCCCATCGTGTCATCCCCAACATTTGCTATTCGTAAAAAAGCCATTGCGATATTCACGTTAGAACAATACGTTGAACAAGCAATGATGACGGTTAAGCAATGCCGGATCATCAAATCAGCGGTTGCCGAACATCGCAATATCCTGGTTGTGGGTGGTACCGGTTCCGGTAAGACCACATTGGTGAATGCAATCATCAATGAAATGGTCATCCATGATCCAACCGAGCGGATTTTCATCATTGAAGATACGGGCGAGATTCAATGCGCCGCTGAGAATTTCGTGCAATACCACACCAGTCTTGATGTTTCGATGACCCAACTACTCAAAACCACCTTGCGCATGCGCCCGGATCGGATATTGGTGGGGGAGGTGAGGGGAGAGGAAGCACTGGATTTACTCGATGCCTGGAATACCGGACATGAAGGAGGTGCAGCCACACTACACGCAAATGACGCGCTGTCAGGACTAACAAGATTAAACTCATTGATTACACGCAACAAATCAGCTCCTGCGGATATTGATGCACTGATCGGAGAAGTTGTGCATTGTGTTGTGCATATCGTGCGTACCCCAAAGGGTCGTCGTATTCAGGAGATCGTAGAAGTAGAAGGTCACAAGCGGGGTAGTTACCGCATCAAAAGATTCTAAATCAAAAGAGGTATTAAATGAAATCTGCAGTGACACTGGCAATTCCGAAGTTTAATGCTCTCAATAACTCATTAATCTTATTAACCCTTTTGCTGCTGTTTGTTCCGGAGCTGGCACTTGCATCCGTGGGTGGCGGTGGTGCATTACCGTATGAAACCTGGCTGGTGAGCCTAAGAAACTCAGTCACGGGCCCGGTTGCTTTTACGCTCTCGATCGTCGGCATTGTTGTGGCCGGTGGTATTTTGATCTTTGGGGGCGAACTGAATGCTTTTTTCAGAACATTGATTTTTATCGTCCTGGTCATGGCGCTATTGATCGGCGCGCAAAATATCATGACCAATCTGTTTGGCGGTGCTGTCATTACACCCGCCAGTAGCGAAGCTTTACCACCTGCGCCAGAATCAACCCATGAATTATTTACGCCAAGAAATAATATAAGCGAGGGTAGGGGATAGCCATGTCCCTGCGCCAAACACAAATCCGGCAATCGGCGAATCGTCCCAATCTTTTTATGGGCGGTGACAGGGAACTTGTCATGTTCTCCGGATTATTGGCCTTTGCATTGATATTCAGCGCGTTTGAATTCAAGGCGTTTGTATTTGGCACGACATTATGGGTGTTTGCCTTGTTTGCGCTGCGCCTGATGGCGAAGAACGATCCGCTGTTACGCAAAGTGTATTTACGTCACCGCAAATACAGAACCTATTACCCGGCACGCAGTACGCCTTTCTACCAAAACACAAACAAACAAGGAAAACAATACCGATGATAGAGAGCGTAATCTTCTTTTTCTCGGGTAGCGCAATGGTGATGTTATTCATTTTGTTCATGCGCATAAAGGTTGTCGGGGGCAAATCAAAACTGGCTAAACATCGCGCTCAAGATCCCGGTTTTGTCGATCTGCTTATTTATGCCTCGGTCGTTGATGATGGCGTGATTGTCGGCAAAGACGGGTCACTCATGGCGGGATGGGCCTATCAGGGCGTAGATTCCAATAGCAGCACGCGAGCGGAACGCAACCAGATCTCCTTGCAAATTAACCATGCTTTATCACGCATGGGTTCCGGTTGGATGATCCATATCGATGCGGTTCGTAAACCTGCGCCAGGGTATTCAAATAAGGATGCCTCATATTTCCCGGATCCCGTCTCAGCCGCCATTGATGAGGAACGGCGCGAATTTTTCGAGCGCGTGGGTACGTTATACGAAAGTAGTTATGTCATAACCGCGACTTATTTGCCACCGCTGCTGGCGCAACAAAAGTTTGTTGAACTGATGTTTGATGACGAAGGTGTGCCGGTGGATTCCAAAACCAGAACCATCGCCTTGCTTAACCATTTCAAGCGCGAATGCGCCAATATTGAATCCCACCTGTCCAGTGTGTTCAGGATGAAGCGGCTGAAAGGTAAAACGATAACCCAGGAAGATCATACCTCGGTTAACTATGATGCTTTTTTGCGCTGGATACAATTTTGCATCAGCGGCCTGGACCATCCGGTGATTTTACCCAAAAACCCCATCTATCTGGATGCGTTATTAAGTGGCCAGGAGTTTTGGGGTGGGGTCGTACCTAAAATCGGGCAGAATTTCATACAGGTCGTGTCGATTGAGGGTTTTCCGTTGGCATCATCACCAGGTCTCATTAATTCACTGGCTGATTTGCCTTGTCTCTACCGCTGGTCAACGCGATTCATTTTCATGGATACGCACGAGGCGGTCGGCCATCTGGAGAAATTCAGTAAAAAATGGAAACAAAAGATTCGCAGCTTCTTTGACCAGGTCTTTAATTCCCATAGCAGTCATGTTGACCAAAACGCGATGAATATGGTGAGTGACGCACAAGCAGCTATTGCCGAGACCAATAGCGGTGAAGTTGCACAAGGCTACTATACCAGCGTGGTTGTGTTGATGAGCGAGAACCGGGGGGATTTAGAGGCTGCTGCGCGGCAAGTGGCCAAAGCGGTCAATCATATGGGATTTACGGCCCGTATTGAAACCATCAACACTATCGACGCGTACCTGGGCAGCTTGCCGGGACATGGGGTTGAGAATGTACGCCGCCCCCTATTGAACACCATGAATCTGGCTGATCTGATGCCAAGCAATACCGTATGGCCGGGAAAGAATGAAGCGCCTTGTCCGATGTATCCATCCATGGCAGCACCCCTGATGCACTGTATTACTCAAGGGGCCACACCTTTTCGATTAAACCTGCATGTACGTGATTTGGGTCATACCTTCATGTTTGGTCCAACCGGTGCCGGTAAATCAACGCATCTGGCACTGATAGCCGCGCAATTACGACGTTACAAGGGCATGTCCATTTATTGCTTTGATAAGGGCATGTCAATGTATCCACTGACCCAAGCTGTCGGCGGCAAGCATTTTTGCGTAGCTTCCGATGATGACGCGCTGGCGTTTTGCCCCCTTCAATTCCTGGAAACAAAAGGGGATCGAGCCTGGGCGCTGGAATGGATTAGCACCATCATCGAATTGAATAACATCACGATTACCCCCGCGCAACGCAATGAAATCAGTAACGCGATTACCAGCATGCACAAAAGTGGAGCCAAGACGTTATCGGAATTCGTGGTGACGATACAAGATGAAGCCATCCGCGATGTACTGGCGCAGTACACCATTGATGGCATGATGGGGCATTTATTGGATGCAGACCAGGATGGTTTGAGCCTGTCGTCATTCACAACCTTTGAGATCGAGGAACTCATGAACCTGGGCCAGAAATATGCACTGCCCACGCTGTTATATCTGTTTCGACGCATAGAACGTGACTTACACGGCCAACCGGCGGCAATCATCCTGGACGAAGCCTGGCTAATGCTCGCGCATGTCGCGTTTCGTGAAAAAATTCGCGAATGGCTAAAAGTCATGCGTAAAAACAATTGCCTGGTATTGATGGCCACGCAAAGCTTATCTGACGCAGCCAATAGCGGGATTCTGGATGTGATTGTCGAATCCACTGCCACCAAGATATTTTTACCGAACGTACACGCGCGTGATCCGGATACAGCCGCGCTATATCGGCGCATGGGGCTCAATAGCAGCCAGATTGAAATCATCGCATCAGCGGTTGCCAAGCGCCAATATTATTCGGTATCCGAAGATGGCAGAAGGCTCTACGACCTGGCATTAGGCAAAGTAGCTTTAGCCTTTGTCGGCTCATCGGATAAAGAATCCATCGCCACCATTAAACACCTGGTCGCTAAATTTGGCGAGGGTTGGGTTAAGGAATGGCTCGATATCAAAGGACTGAAACTAAATAATGAGGCCATGTCATGAAGTCAATACAAGCACTACTCAATCTTAATCCCAAAAATGCACGACTAGCTGATGAATTTATAGAAGGTGGCCGCCGTGACGGGGAAAATGACAATCCTTATTTGTCGGCGCGGCGCTCCTGGAATGATCACATGGAGTCAATGGCGGCATCGCGCAATATGTGGCAGATACTGGCAATACTTTCCTTAATGATCACCCTGGCAGCCGTGGGTGGGATTATCCATATCGGCAGCCAGTCGAAGTTTATTCCCTACGTGGTACAAATTGATCACCTGGGGGAGGCGATAGCGGTGGCACGAGCCGATATGGCAGCCCCGGCGGATCCTCGGGTGATTCATGCATCGGTTGCTTCGTTCATTAATGACTTGCGGATGGTCACACCGGATATTGCGCTCCAGCGCCGCGCAATTTTTAGGGCCTATGCCATGCTTTCATCAGAGGATGCGGCAACGGCTAAAACCAACGTTTGGCTAAACGGTACCGATACCAGCAGCCCCTTCAAACGCGCCGCCAATGAAACCGTGAATATTGAGATTATCTCGGTGATTCCGCAAAGCCCTGAAACCTGGCAGGTGATCTGGCAAGAATCGGTGTATGACCGTCAAGGGCATCCCAAAGAACCATCTTTCATGATGCGCGCGCTTTTAACAATCTATAGCATCGATTCAACGGCCAATACAACCGAAGATCAAATTCGCAATAACCCGCTCGGCATCTATGTTCGGGATTATTCCTGGGCCAAGCAGATATAACAAGGCAATGACCATGAAATACGCTCACTATGCACTGATTGCACTCAGTATGGGTTTGCTTCCCTCCGCAACTCTCGCGGTCGGCAGTAATTTTCCGGATTCCTATTTTGCAAAAGACAACCCAACCCTGACACCACAGGAAAGGGCATCGATTGAAATAGCCCGCAAATGGCAGCAATCGAGTGCTACGGGAATCAAACCGGTCGCCGGTCCCGATGGCACCATCCGCTTTTTATTTGGCGCACAACAACCCAGCATTGTCTGCGCAGTGCTGCAGGTTTGCGATATACAACTGCAACCCGGCGAACAAGTGAATTCAATTCACCTGGGCGATCAAGTGCGCTGGCAAGTCGAACCGGCAATAACCGGTCGCGGTGCATCCGAAGTACAACATTTAATCGTCAAACCGCTGGATGTCGGACTGGAAACCTCACTGGTCGTGACCACTGATCGGCGCACGTATCACATGCGCCTTCGTTCCCACCGGCAGGAATTTATGCCGCGCGTTGCATTCATCTATCCTGAAGATGCCCAGGCCAAATGGGATGCCGTCAAACTGAGAGAAAACCGCGCACTGCAGATAAAACAAGCCAGAACCCTACCCGCAACAGGAGAGTATTTAGGCGATCTTGATTTTTTGTATAGCGTATCAGGCACGGCTGCCTGGAAGCCACTGCGCGTCTATAACGATGGCAAAAAAACAATCATTCAGATGCCGACCACCTTTTCGCAACAGGAAGCGCCGGTTTTAATGGTGGTACGCAAAGAAGGGGGATTTTTCTCAAAAGACACGCAGGTGATGGTGAATTATCGTTTGCAGCATGACCGGTACATCGTTGATGCGGTTTTTGATAAAGCGTATCTGATTGCGGGTGTAGGCAGCGATCAAAGCCGCGTAACAATTACCAAAACACAAGGAAATTAAAATGTTTCGGTTATCAATGTTTGTTCTGGTATTCATGCTGACCGGTTGTGCCACCACACCATACGGCAATTTTGTGGCGGCTAATGATGAGGCCCACAACAAAAGCATCGCCCATGATGTGACGCAGCAACTGATAACGCTTTATCCACCGGCGAGCACTCAATTCAATCTGCAACACCCAACGGCGGATTCATTTGGGGATGTTTTGGTGGATAGTTTGCGAACCGGGGGTTATGCCATCATTGAGCATCAAAAGCCAAGCCCTATCCAGGCAGCACAACCCGCTCTATCGGATGGCAAGACCCTTGGGTATGTCTTTGACCGTATGGACGGCTTATATCGCCTCACCGTCCTGGTCGATCAGCATGTGCTGACTCGCGCGTATAGCTCCAGTGAAAACACCATAAACCCGGCAGGTTACTGGGTGCGCAAGGAGTAAAAGTTATGAGCATGGCTGCTGACACATCCCCTGATACCGTCTCGTCATCGGGCGTGCGTCGGGTTAACAACCTGCCGATTTATATTGTTGTCGGCATTATGCTGGTCTTTTTGTTAATCATGATGATAGTAGCCATGAACCGCGCAGAACCGCAACAATCCGCGAATGCCGAAGAAAGCAAAAAAGCGGGATCGAGCAATACCCTGGCCGCGTTTATCACCGGTGAATACAAGGAAGGCTTTATTGAAGCTGAAAGACCGGCACCCATGGAGCCTGCGCTGGATTTACCCCCCGAAATCATCATTGCGCGTCCTGGAAATGCGGAAAACCTGGATTTACCGCCTTTGCCACCGCCCACACCAGCCAACATGCAGGAAATTAACCCGGATATAGAGCATATTCGTATGATGAAATTGCAGCTATTCGAGCAAGCGGTCAAAGCAAAAACCAATGTGCCAATGGAGGCACCGCGAAGTGCCGGTTCATCTTTAGCATCCACACCCAACCGGGAAGAAGCCTTGGCGCGCATAGCCGCGGTCAGACAACAAGTCGATGCAGAAGTTAAAAATGATCCTGCTGCGACTTATCTTGCGCGCTTGCAACACATCAGGGACAGTGGGGCTGTCGGTGGCCGGGACAGTCTGGATGGCCTGGGTAGCATGGATAGTTTAGCGTCGGAATTAATCGATGCAGATACAAAAAGACCCAATAACGATTATGCAAATTTTGATGCAACAGGGCAGGGGAGTCGTTGGGCGCTGGATAGCCAACCAGCGGCACCTGAAACACCGTATAGCCTGCTGGCGGGATTTGTCATTCCAGCTGTACTTATTTCCGGCATTAATTCAGAACTGCCCGGGCAGATTATGGCACAAGTCAGCCAGGATATTTATGACACGCCCATTGGCAAACACCGTCTGGTACCCCAAGGGGCACGGCTGGTTGGGGAATATTCCAGTGAGGTCGCCTATGGCCAATCGCGCGTGCTGGTAGCATGGCAGAGGATTATTTTCCCCGATGGCAAGACCATGGATATCGGGGCGATGCCGGGCGCTGACGGTATCGGTCAGGCGGGATTTAAAGATCAAGTGAATAATCATTATTTGCGCATATTCGGATCAGCATTATTAATGTCAGCAGTGATCGCCGGTGCCACCTACAGTCAGCGAGATGCCGGGGGAGGGGGCGTATTCGGGCGGCAAAATGCCGGTAGCATCTTGAGTCAGTCGCTAGGCCAGCAACTGGGCCAAGCCACCACGCGTTTAATGATGAAAAACCTGAATATTGCGCCCACACTGGAAATACGCCCAGGCTTTAGATTCAACGTTATTGTCACCAAGGACCTGGTGTTTTCTAAACCGTATCAATCATTTGATTATTAAACCAAGGAGCATCTCGCATGATAAACCGTAAAAATCTAACCGCCCTTGGGGTAGCAATCCTGCTTGCAACCGGCGGCGCTGGGTATTCATCCATAAGCCACGCAGGGGGGATGGCTGTGATTGATCTATCGAATATCCAACAGACTACGATTACCGCTTATGAGAGCGTAGAGATGCGGCTCAAGCAGATCGATCAGTATCGAACGCAATTGCAGCAATATGAAAACATGCTGAGAAACACGGTAGCCCCAGCAGCGTATGTTTGGGCCAAAGCGGAATATACGATGAACCGGTTAGTCCAGGCGTCCAATACCCTTAAATATTATCAAGACCAGGGCGGGGTAGAAAACTATCTAAACCGATACCGAAACGCCAGTTATTACAGTGGTTCACCCTGTTTTAATCTCGAGGGCAAATGCTCAGACACCGCATGGGATCTGATCAAGCAAGGGCAAACAACCAGCACCAGCGCACAAAAAAGTGCGAATGATGCATCATTGCGGGGCCTGGAAATACATCAGGATGGCGTGCCTCTCGATGCCGCGCATTTGCAATTGCTGCAATCACGGGCGGAAACTGCAGGCGGGCAGCTGGAAGCGATTCAGTACGCCAATCAATTAGCTGCCTATCAATCCAATCAGCTGTTGCAATTGCGAACCATGATGATTGCACAGTTTAACGCAGAGAATGCCAGAAATCAGGCGCAAACGGATCGAGAAGCGATGCAGCAAGCCGCACATCAAGCTGCAACCAAGCGGTTAAGTCCGGTTAAACTGCCAGCACCAAAAATCTGGAATGTTCGAGACATATTTTAATTTAAATCAAAGGAGTCATTTATGAAAACCAACCAAACTCTAATTATTACGCTAGCTGCTGTATTACTTTTTGCCCTGGTAGGTTGCGGTGATCACGTGGATGGAGACGGAAAGATTGTCCTTAAGGAGCCTAAGCCCGAACATGTGGATAGAGGGATACGCTATAGCGTAACCCATGGACTGGTTGATCAAGATGGTAATCCTGTCGCATCTGGCGAAGCGGAGTAATCATTCAATCTAATTATTAGAGGATCACCCCTGTGAACAAATCAAATCTATGTCTCTTTTTTAGCGTCTTGACTTTGATGCTGGTTTCCACGGCCGCATTTGCTGAATTGGCTTATATTGATCCGGCAACGAACCAAAGCGTTCTAGAACAGGTTACTCAAAAGTTTTTCAATAAAGCCAAAAATTGGAAGACCGCCCTGGAAGCTGCTGCAACACGCTTATTCTGGACACTAGTATTAATTTCCATGGTGTGGACGTTTGGCATGATGATCTTACGCAAAGCCGATCTTGGAGATTTCTTTGCGGAATTTACCCGCTTCATCATATTCACAGGGTTTTTCTTTTGGCTACTAACCAATGCCGTATCAGGACACAATATTGGCGGAACCATTATTGAATCCATGCAGGTATTAGGCAATCAGGCTTCAGGGATGACTGGGTCAGGGCACGGTAATGTAATGGATATAGGCTTTCAAATATTTAGGCTAGGGTACGATAATTTAAACGTTCTAAGTCCAATCGATAGCCTACTAGCCATCATTCTCTCACTCATTATCCTAATTATTCTTGCGGTCGTCGCAGTCAACATGTTATTGCTGCTGATTTCGTCATGGGTACTCTTATACGCAGGTATTTTCTTATTAGGTTTTGGTGGCGCTCGCTGGACCACTGATTTCGCCATCAACTACTTCAAGACGGTATTGGGCATTGGGATTCAGTTAATGGTCATGACTTTGATCGTTGGCATTGGTAGTGATTTCCTGATCAACTACTATGGAAAAATGAATCAAAACATTATGAATTTTGAAGAATTGGGCGTCATGTTAATTTTTGTGATTGCATTTTATGTCTTGGTTTCAAAACTACCCCCCATGATAGCCGGAATTATTACGGGTAGCAGTATTAATGCCGGAGGGGTAGGGAACTATAGTGGTGGCCAGGTAGTAGGTGCAGCCGCAGCTACCATGGCTGTTGCCAGTATGGGTGCTACTTATTTGGCGGAGGGCGCGCGTCAAATGGCTGCGGCTGGAACAGTGGCTGCCGATGCGGCAAAATCTATCGATACCGGTGGAACCCCATTTGCTACGCCAAATCCGGATGGAAGCGCACAAACTGTATCCCATGATCCATGGGAAGTACCTGATGATCATCTGACAAGGAAACCCAAATGAAGAATCTAAATGATGTGACTGTTATGCATAACAAATCAATTTTGTATGTCTTCGTGCTTGTGTTTGTGCTGGGTGGTTGTGCCACTATGAGTGAATCGCAGCAAAGCACAGCCAAAGGCACCGCCATGGGTGCTGGCGCAGGTGCCGCCGCTGGCGCTATTATCGGTGCCATAGCCGGAGATCCGGCTTTAGGTGCAGGAATTGGTGCGGGTGTCGGTGCAGTGGGGGGCTATATCTGGTCTAACCGGATGGAAGAACAAAAAAGAAAAATGGAAGCGGCGACCGAAGGGACCCCAGTTTCGGTGACTCAAACCGCCGACAATCAGCTAAAAGTCAATGTTCCCAGCGATATTTCCTTTGATACCGGGCAATCCACCATAAAACCCGAAATGCATCCGGTACTCAATAGTCTGGCCGCAGGATTCATGAGTAATCCAGATTCCCAGGTAACCGTTATTGGTTATACCGATGATACCGGCAATGATTCCATTAATAACCCGTTATCGGTCAATCGCGCTGCCAGTACGCGTGCGTATCTGGTAAGTCAGGGCATTGCATCCAATCGTATCAGTATTGATGGTCGCGGTTCTGCTGAGCCGGTAGCACCCAACACTTCCCCTGAAAATAGAGCAAAAAATCGTCGGGTCGTGATTCTGGTGAAAGAGGCGCATCCACAGCCACCACAACAACAGCAGCAACAGCAACAGCAGCAACAGCAGCAAGAACAAACACTGCCGAAAGAAGAGCAACAGTACCAGGATCAGCAACGATATATTGAGCAACCGGCGTATTAATCCATGATGGATTTGCCACCCGATCAACAGGAAAGAATTGTGTGTTCAATCACGGCGGCGATCAAGTACGAAATACCGGCCAATATACTTTTGGCCATTGCGGAAAAAGAAGGAGGCAAACCGGGTCAATGGGTGAGTAACCGCAATGGAACCCATGATGTCGGCTCGATGCAATTTAATACGGCCTATTTGGGCGATTTGGCACGATACGGGATCACTCCCGACGATGCAGCACAACCCGGTTGTTTTCCCTATGAGCTGGCCGCCTGGCGAATACGCCTGCATATTAAGCAAGATACCGGCGATGTGTGGACAAAAGCGTCCAATTATCATTCACGTACGCCAATAGTCAATGCGACCTATCGAGCTGATTTGATGGTTAAAGCCGCCCACTGGGCGGATTGGCTGGAAGATCGCCTCATGGCACCGTTAAACCCAAAAAAATGAATTAGTCCACAATTTCTGTGGATAGAACTGTGAATAACCGCCCTATGTTACGCAACGCTAATGTCATTTGAGTTCCGCCTAAATGACAGGCAAAAATCCTATGAAAACTTTGTAGAAATGAAGCAGAAATGAAGGAGCAAATGATGAACAAGCCCGAAACTCCAGTATTGGAAACAGATCTGAAAATGATGGATTCAGTGATAGACGAAAAGCTGCGAGATATGGAAACACCCGGTTTTCAGGCCGAATTTGATCCATTAGAGGCTGAAAGACTGGGCGCGTTTGAGGAAAGTGCTTTAAGTGAACAAGACGCGCTGGATAGCACGATAGATCAACTGCAGGTGAGTGCGAAATGAAGCCAATTAAGAAAGCTTTTCATGAACAAGTGGCCGAAAACCTGATTGAGCAATTAAAGCAGGGTACTGCACCGTGGCAAAAGCCATGGAAGCCGGGCGATCCGCTTTTGACATTACCCCACAATCCCACAACAGGTAAGCGCTATCGAGGCATTAATACCTTGAAACTGATGAGCCGACCTTATAGTGATCCTCGCTGGTTGACGTTCAAACAGGCCGTGAGCATTGGCGCCCAGGTGCGCAAAGGCGAGCATGGCACGCAGGTACAATATTGGAAATTCACCGAAGATCGCACCCAAAAAGATGACAGCGGCAATTCTGTTCTCGACAGCGATGGTCAGCAAATTAAAGAACAGGTAAAACTTGAGCGCCCAAGAGCGTTTTACGCCACAGTATTTAATGGTGATCAGATTGATAATCTGCCCCAGCTTGAAATTAAAACACCGGATTGGAATCCGATTGATCGAGCCGAAGAAATATTACAAGCCTCCCATGCTGTCATCAAGCACGGGGAGTCCGATCGCGCATTTTACCGACCGACCACAGACAGTATCCATTTGCCGCACAAACACCAGTTTCCAACCCCTGATCGTTATTACGCCACAGCGCTTCATGAACTGGGTCATTGGAGTGGATCAGAGACACGTCTGAATCGTGATCTCTCACACCCATTCGGGAGTGAAGGTTATGCAAAAGAAGAATTACGCGCTGAGATTGCCAGCATGATTTTAGGCAGTGAACTGGGAATTGGTCATGATCCACGGCAACATGTTTCTTATGTGGGTTCATGGATAAAAGTATTGGAACAAGATCCGAAAGAAATATTTCGTGCAGCAGCTGATGCGGAAAAAATTCAGGATTACGTACTATCATTATCACAGACGCAAGATGTTGTTCAGGAGCAAGACAATCTGAATCAGCTACTAATGCAAAACACAGCAGCTACGGCAACTCTTTCACCAGACCTGGTCACTGTGGCGCAAACATTGATAATCAATACAGAGCAGAATTTACAGAGTAAGGCGAATGAAATGGACAAAGACCCCTCCAGTGAACTTGAATCGAAACTATCTCACCAAGAAACCCATGAAAAACATGGCATAGTTACTCGCCGATATCTGGTCGTCCCTTTTAAGGAAAAAGACCAGGCCAAAGCTGCCGGTGCGAACTGGGACAATACCGCCAAATCATGGTATGTGGGAAAGAATGCAGATATACGCACATTACAGCGCTGGTTGCCTGAGAATGTATCCGCACACCAGGAGCCCGCCTTGAATCCTGAAGCGGAATTTGCGGAAGTGTTACGTTCTCATGGCTGCATTGTTGAGGGTAATCATCCTGTAATGGATGGAACCAAGCAAAGAATTAAAGTAGAACTGGACAAGCCGGGTGAAAAATCAGGATTCTATGTAGCCCATCTGGATGGCTATCCTGCCGGATACGTGATCAATAATCGTACAAAATCAGAAACACACTGGAAGGCCAAAGGGTATTCGCTCACAGACGAACAAAAGGCGGCACTTGCGGCCCAAGCCGCTATCAAGCAGCAAAACAGAAGAATTGAGCAACACGAGCAGCAATTGAAAGTGGCGGCGGCAATCAAGGAATTGCTGCTAATCGCGCCGATTGCAGACCCTGATCATCCTTATTTATCGGACAAGAATGCGCGCCCCGGGGACTTGAAGATGGTGCCGGAGAATGCCGATGCTTGGCCCACGGATTCCATTATCAAAATTGCTAAAGACTGGAAGGAAGCCAAGGCACTCCGTGAAGAAAATCCCAGTAACATCGTTTTAACAGCCGGTGATTTATTACTGTCGGCACAAGACATCAATGGCGATGTCTGGAGTGTTCAAACAATACAACCGAGTGGCGCTAAGTTTTTTGTAACAGGTAGCAAAAAGGAGAGCAATTTCCATGTGGTCGATGCTGAAAACAGGGGATTGACCGCACTGGATGCCGCACCGGCCATCGTGATCTCAGAAGGCTATGCGACCGCAGACACGCTATCCCAAGCCCTGGATGCTCCCGTTGTTGCCGCGTTTGATTCAGGCAATTTGTCCAAAGTCGCTCAAGTCCTGCATGAAAAATACCCGCACAAGCCGATTGTGATCGCCGGTGATGATGATTTTTTACAGGAATCAGTCAATGGCATCAATCCAGGTCGAGAAAAAGCAATCGAAGCCGCAAAGCTGGTAAATGGCGGGGCAGTTTTTCCGACTTTTGCACCAGGGGAGCAAATGTCACTGAGACTCAGTGATTTTAATGATCTGGCCAATAAAAGCACTCTGGGGATTGAAGCGGTTAAACGCCAAGTAGGTTCGGTGGTTAGAAAAGCATCGGAACACGCCAGAGATCAAGCTAAGGATGAGAAATTACAAGATACACTTAAACCAAATAAGCAGGAGAGGGCGCAGAAACAGGTGGTTACGAGGTAATAGGTACTTTAATCAGAAGGTGATTACTGATAGATTAGAATGCCATGGATACAGAAGTTTATCTAGAATTCAGAACACAGACTCGTGGTTATACGCTGTTACTTGAAACGGATTTGTTTGGCGACTGGATTGTTACCCGTTACTGGTTTGGTTTAAAGAATGGACGAGGAAGCACAAAGCAGCAATTATTCTCTAAATGGAAAGACGCGTTCAAAGAAATTGAACGGATTGAAAAAATTAGATTACGTAGGGGTTATGTACGATTATAGAAAAAAATCTTCGTCTCAAATAAGCTGCTTTACCCCACATATGATCTGATCTTTTTGGCTTAACAAATTCATATTAATTTGGGAATTAAGTTATTAAAATCTCACTTTGAGATTTTAATAATGTGCTTGCTTTAAACATCCGCATCAGTCATGATTATTTTGGGATGAATGTAAAATAATCATTAAATAAACCATGCAATGAACGTGCCTAAATTTCGCTCTATTTTCACACCTGCATCCAAACAAGAACGAATTAACAATTTTGAAAATTATTGGCTATTTACTCAGCATCACAATGGTGAATTGCTGGAAGTGGATAAAGATTTAGTAAAGAAACGTAATAAATTAAAATCTTTTCAAGACAATCCGATTCAGTTAAGGGCACCACTAGCTAACCCTGATGCTTTCTATCGCAATTATGTTGATATGCAAGATGACCCCAAGACTCTGGATAACATGACTCTAATGTTAACTGGCATGTATAAATTCGCCCGGCATGAGTGGGTTGGCATTAAAGGTGCTTGGGATGCAGTGCCAAATATGGATAATTCGCATTCAATTGAAGACAAGATTAGTCGTGTACATTTGGCAGAAGAGTTTTGTCATGTTCGCTTGTTTGAAGAAATGTTGCGTACTTGTGGTCTGGATAAAGTAAAGTGGGTACCGTTAAGTCCAGTTAAAGAAAAAATTTATGAGCAGTTTCCTAAGTTTCCTGACTTCCTACTAGATACACCTGCTTTTGTAACGGAATTAATGGGAGTTACTTACTATTGCCACTTAAATCGTTTGATTGATGAATTATTTGTAGATGAACCAGAAGTTCGAATACGTCTAAAAGAACTGCTAGATGAAATTACCATAGATGAAGTAGCACACGTTGGACAGCGTAGAAATTTCATTGGACCTATCGGGATGCGAGTTTCTCGATGGTTAGTTAAGCCATTTTACACAATGTTTTTTAATGATATCCCAGAAATTGGCATATTATTTGACGTAAGCCAAATGATTAGAGATGGGGAGTCTTTTGATTTCAATCAATTACCTGATTACATTATCGAAAAAAGCTGGGTTCCTTCTTATTGCAAGGTGTAAAACCTAGGGAGGGTTATCATAATACATATGAATCAGCTTCTGAAATTAGGCAATCGTTGGGAAAATTACTTTCAGTTCTAGAAGGGGCAGTTTATAGCTTTAAGGGGATAACTGTGCCTGTAGATAAGAGTAGCTTTGCACTTTACTAATATTTGCGATAGAACTCATGTCAGCTCATCCGATATAGACGTTTTTGTAGTTAAGGCGACAGAATCTAAGTTTTCGTACCATTGGAATTAAAACCCAAATATTTAACCCATGACACGCTGGTAAATTTCCTTGTCGCTCCGATAACAACTGCAAGAAAGGGCTTCCAGTCCACCGCGGTCGAGAATTGTAATATTTCCTCGTTGATAATTGATAATATTTCGGTACTGAAGTGAACTCGCCGCTTGGGTGATGCTTACGCGCCGCACCCCCAACATATAGGCAAGGAATAAATGCGTAAAATGAAATGTATTGGAATGTGACTTATCTTGAGTCATCAGTAACCAACGAGCAAGGCGCGCCTCTGTCATATGAAAACGATTACAGGCAGCCGTTTGCGCAATCTGACTTATCAATACATAAAGATAGCGCTTTAACTCTCGCTCTAACGCAGAGCTCTGCTCGAGCATACGGAGAAACAATGGTGTCGTTATACGTAGCGCAAGGCCTGGTCCTTGAACTAACGCGCGTAATGGTGCAACATTGACGCCAAGCAAAAGCGTAACGCCAAACATGCCTTCATTACCTACTAATCCCACTTCTAATCCCGTAATATCTTCTAACGGCGTCGCTAAGGAAATGAAACTGTTAATCGGGAAGTAAACATACGAAATATGTTCTCCGGGATGGTAGAGGACCTCTTTTAAGGCAAGTTCTACTTCTTCACAGTCTGCGAGAAATCGTACGTAATCCTTGCGAGGTAAAGCAGCTAATAATCGATTGGGAATAGGGATAGTTTGGATGATCGACACGGGCATTTTTCTGTGAAATTAGGCAAACCCAATAAGCGACATAAAGATCTATAATTGTAGAAATCTCGATATGGGAGGAATTAATAATTATTGAGCATGTCTTCACTTTTCCAGTCATCAGAAAAGAAGAATACAGAGTAGTTAAATTACTGCAGGATTTTTTTTCTGTCTGTGCCTAACCGTACGCACATAAGGTAATCTAAAGCTACGATATAAATATGGTGATTACTCAATTTTAAGGATCATGAGGTTTAAGCAGACGATCGTATTCACTTTTTACTAGGCGGATTCAACTTTGAAGTGCAACTTTTGTAAGGAAGTTTATAGGCAAGCTGCGGTAGTATCGGAGCTACTTAAACGACCAAGTAAAAGGAGCACAGATGAATCACTACAAACAGCTCACCAGAGAACAACGATACCAGATTTCTGGCTTGAAGAAGGCAGGTCTGAACCAATCGCAAATTGCGGATGAAGTGGGCGTCCACAAGTCGACGATTTCTCGGGAATTCAGCCGGAACAAGGGTCGACGTGGTTGGCATCCGAAGCAGGCTCAGGAATTACGGGACGAGCGTCGAAAGAATTGCGCCCATGCACAGCGTCACTCATTGCTGGAGTGGACGGAAGTTGAGCGATTGATTCGACAGGACATGAGTCCGGAACAAGGGTCACAGCGGCTTGCTCTGGAAGGCGGGTTGCCGATCAGCCATGAATCGATCTACTTGCACATTTATGCAGATAAGCGCCGTGGTGGCGACCTGTGGCGGCACATGCGCTGTCAGAAGCCGCGCAGGAAACGTTACGCGAGTGGTCAAGAGCGCCGAGGCACAATTAAGAACCGGATTGGCATTGACGAACGTCCGGTGATCGTGGAACAGAAGAGTCGCATAGGCGACTGGGAGGGCGACACCGTGATCGGCAAGAACTACCGAGGCGCATTGGTCACATTGGCCGAAAGGAAGTCGCGCTACATTCTGGCAGCCCAAGTTCCCGACAAACATGCGTCGGGTGTGACGGCGGCAGTAACGCGGCTACTGCGCCCCCACAAAGGCAAGTGCTACACCATGACATTCGACAACGGGAAAGAGTTTGCGGAGCATCAAACCATCGCGGCGGAACTCGATGCGGATGTTTATTTCGCCCATCCCTACCATTCATGGGAGCGTGGCTTGAATGAGATCAGCAATGGGCTACTGCGACAGTATTTCCCCAAGGGGATGGAATTGGTTGAGGTTACCCAAGAACAAGTGCAATGGGCGGTGGATAGACTCAACCATCGACCACGCAAAGTGCTTGGATTTAGAACCCCGCATGAGGTATTCTTCGGAAAGACGGTTCGCTACACCAAATCACCGTTAGGCCTTTCACTTCGAATTTGAATCCGCGACATTTAATAATCTATAAACTGTAGCTTTAGATATCTTTGTAGCATTGGTTAGGGAGAAAAGTTCGCGCATAATCAGGAGAATATTTGTTCTCAATTCTTTTGTCATCAGAATTTCTCACCCGCGTAATAGTAACGCGCTGAATTTCTGAATTAACTCTATTTAAAGTTACTTTGCGTACAGACTTCTTTAATAATCTTTATATAAAATTTCGTAATATGAAATTTTATATATATTAGAAATTAAAAAGAGATTCGATATGCACATTTTTCAATTAAATGGGCGCAGTCAAGAAAGACAAGCTAAATTCAAAGAGTTTATTGGGAACGTTCATTGATGAGAAACCATTGGAATTGAAAAGGAAGGACTAAAAAAAGGTGGGAAATCACGTCCTATTTATAATTTCTTAAAAGCACACACAAAAATAAAGTAATTTAATTAAAAAGATACAGAGATGAATTATAATTTGAACGGATCTTCCGTGCCACTCTGGCAAGCTACCAATACTATTCCACTATTTCCTCCTCTTACAAACAATACAAAAGCTGATGTTTGCGTTATAGGTGGGGGTATCGCAGGTATTTCTACTGCATATCTGCTATCAAAGAATGGAAAAAAAGTTATCCTGATTGATGCAAATTCAATTGGAGGTGGTGAAACAGGGCGAACTACAGCGCATTTTTTTCCTCCAGACGAATGGTATTCAAAAATTGAAAAATCCTTTAGCACTGCCGAGGCGAGATTAATAGCTCGCGGCTTTTCCCAAGCAACAAACTTAGTCGAGTACATTATTGAGGAAGAACAGATAGAGTGCTCATTCGAAAGAGTAACGGGCTATCTATACTCGCTATCGGAGAAAGGCTTCATTGACCTTCGTAAAGAACTCGAAGCTGCAAATCGATCTGGGGTTACTGCCCAGATAGTAGAACAAGTGCCTGAAATTAGCTTTTCTACCGGGCCCGCCATACAATTCCCTAATCAAGCTCAATTTCATCCGCTTAAATACTTGCAAGGCCTAACAAAAGCTATTTTAGACAATGGCGGAGTAATTCATTGCGATACTCGGGCATTAAGTATCGAAGGTAATAATACTTTGCAGAAAGTAAGCACGAATGGAGGAGAAATCAATTGTCAAGCAGTAGTCGTTGCAACCAACACCCCTTTTAATGACACGGTCGTTCTGCATACCAAGCAAGCTGCATATCGCACATATGTTATTGGTCTGCGTATCCCGAATGGAAGTGTGCCGCATATTTTAATGTGGGATCATGGCCATCCTTATTATTATGTGCGCATTGCAAAGCCAGATCCTAATTCGGACCATGAAATACTCGTCGTTGGAGGAGT
>NZ_PXXU01000047.1 GCF_003011925.2 Nitrosomonas supralitoralis | reverse complement strand
TTGGATAAGTTGGGCGATAAGCGAGTCGCATTGCTTCGAGCTGATAGCGGTTTTAGTGAACGGGCATTTCTGGATGATTTGGATCAGCGCGCATGCATTATTTAATTGCACTATGCTTAAACCAGTCCTGAAGTCTCTACTTAAAAAGTTCTAATGGAAAATCTGGGTTTATATTGTAATAATATATTAACTACAGTTAGTTAAGTGTTATATATATTTACAGGTCTATCGAGAAATTGGAATTAGTGGATATGTGCCAGACCCTGCCCAAATTTATGAACGGAGAAATAAATATGAATAATACGATAGGACAAAGAGCTGGGTGATTGCTGACGGTTATATTCCACCGACAAGTTCCGATCAAAGCCGTGAATTAATAAGCCATGACGCGATGTGTATTCTTAACTGCGGTCCTCAGGACGCTCATATCGAAGTTATCCTTTATTTTTCCGACAGAGAACCTGCCGGACCCTATTGTTTTGAGGTGGCAGCAGCGCGCACCAGACATGTTCGTTTTAATGAGCTTACTGATCCAAAGCCTGTTCCTCATAATACAGATTATGCCAGTGTCATTAGATCCGACGTTCCTGTCATTGTACAACATACCCGATTGGATTCTCGCCAGGCGGCACTGGCGCTGATGAGCACGATGGCTTATCCAGGGTAGAAGCGATGAGCCACACCAAACAGCACACAAACTTTATCTGTAACCTTGCTGCAAAGCCAAGCAGATTAAATCATGTCTGGGAGCACATGGTCGGTAGCGGCCATGCACTCCTGGCATTACGCGCAGATTGGCAAGTGCAACTTAAAAAAGCGCACGACGAATTAGGTTTTAGCTATGTTCGTTTCCATGGCATTCTTGATGATGATGTTGGAACATTGACCTGCCAAGAGGACAAGCTGATCTATTCATTTTTTAACAGTGACCAAATTTTAGATTTTTTACTGAGTATTGGCATGAAGCCTTTTGTCGAGCTGTCATTCATGCCTCTTGCTTTGGCCTCCGGAGATGCGACGGTATTCAAATACAAAGGAAATGTTACACCACCCCGAGATTATTCCTCCTGGGAAACCCTGATCAAAAGGCTAGTCAATCACTGGGTGGAGCGATATGGAGTAAATGAGGTTCGCCAGTGGTTCTTTGAAGTATGGAATGAACCTAATCTGAAGGCATTCTGGGTGGCGGAACAGGCAGATTATTTTAAACTCTACAAGCATACGGTCCGGGCGATTAAGTCCATTGACAGCAAACTCAAGGTTGGCGGTCCGGCAACAGCAAAGAATGCGTGGATAACAGATTTTCTTGTTTTTTGTGCAAGTAATGATCTGCCTGCGGATTTTGTTAGCACGCATCACTATCCCACAGATGCATTCGGCCAGCCTGGTGATGATACGGAAACACAATTATCAAAAAGCCATCGCAGCGTGTTGCGTGAAGAAGCATGCGAGACGTATCTCCAGGCACAAAATAAACCAGTGTACTACACCGAATGGTGTACTTCATCCAATCCTTTTGATATCTTGCATGATGAATCTTATGCTGCAGCTTTCATAATTAAGACCAACATGGAAGCAGTCGGCCTGATGCAAGGTTATAGCTACTGGACATTTTCCGATATCTTTGAAGAAAATTATTTTTCTTCCGTTCCTTTCCATGGGGGTTTTGGCTTACTCAATATCCATGGCATTGCAAAACCCGCTTATCGAGCCTACCAATTGCTGCGGCAATTAGGTACAGATCAATTACCGGTCGAGGGTAGTCATACAACGGTGGATGTCTGGGTGGTGCGTAGGAAAAATGACATTATGGTTCTGGCTACAAATTGGGGATTACCTCGGCACCATATTAGAAGCGAGTCAATATTTCTCTCGCTGAATCACTCCAATCCTCCTTTCTCGGTTGATATCACTCGTATTGATTCAGAAAACGCCAATGCAAAAAGCGCATGGATTGCCATGGGCGAACCGGAATATCTATCCGCAGAACAGATACGTCATTTACATGCAGCGTCAGAACTGAAATCGCATGATTTGCCCTATGAGTTTGTAGATAACACAATCATTCTTAGATTCATCCTGCCACCACAATCGGTTGTGTCCCTTAACTTAAAATTTCAGCCTTTCCACGCGGCGCCATTTATTCCCCAAAAAACATGAGTGCCGCAAGTTTAACCGACGACGAAATGTTAGATGAATTGCAGCAAGAAACATTTAATTATTTCTTACGGGAGGTGAATCCTAGTAATGGTTTGATCCGTGACTGCAATGAATTAGGCCGACCGGCTAGTATCGCCGCGGTCGGTTTAGCACTAAGCGCCTATCCAATTGGCGTCGAACGTGGTTTCTGGACTCGGGAGGAGGCAGCGCGCCGTACCCAAATAACGCTTGATTTTTTTTGGAATAGCCCCCAAAGCAAGGCTCCTGATGCAACAGGTTATAAAGGCTTTTACTACCATTATCTTGACATGACCACGGGGAGACGAGCTTGGGATTCAGAACTTTCAACAATTGATTCAACGTTGTTGCTTGCCGGCATGCTCTTAGCAGCGCAATATTTCGATGGAGACGATGAAAATGAAAAGGCACTACGTCAGCTTGCCCACCAACTTTATCAGCGGGTCGATTGGCAGTGGGCACAAAATGGCGGCTTGACCGTTAGCCATGGCTGGAAACCTGAAACTGGATTCTTAACGTGGCGTTGGGAAGGTTATTGTGAAGCATTGATTTTGTATGTGCTAGGTCTTGGGTCACCCACTTATCCGTTACCTGAAGAGGCTTATCATGCTTGGCTCTCAAGTTATTGCTGGAAAAATAAATACGGCTTGAAAATGGTCTATGGCGGCCCACTGTTTATACATCAGTTATCGCATATTTGGATAGATTTCCGCGGTATTCGTGATGTATACATGCAGACCAAGGAAATGGACTATTTCGAAAATAGTCGGCGTGCAACTTTATTTCAACAGCGTTATTCTATAGAGAATCCTCTGCGGTTCCCTCATTATGACCGCCATCGCTGGGGCATTACCGCTTCTGCTGGTCCCGGTCCAAAAACGCTAAACATTAATGGCATCAGACGACATTTTTTTGGTTACGTGGCACGTGAGCCATTCGGACTCGACGACGGCACATTGGCACCATGGGCTGTTGTGGCATCGCTTCCATTTGCGCCAGAAATTGTGTTGCCAACAATTCGCTTTTATATCGAGGAAATGCAACTGAAAGATAGAGATGAGGGTTTTAAAGCTACCTTTAATCCACTCTTTCCTAATCCTGGAAGTCATAAGGCCGGATGGACATCCTCTTGGAAATGCGCTCTGAACCAGGGACCCATTGTAATGATGATTGAAAACTATCGATCGAGTCGAATATGGAAGCTGATGCGCAACTGTAAATATTTGATTGGAGGTCTACGTCGCGCCAAATATAGCGGAGGATGGCTGGATACTCTCTAATAAATTGGCCGGAAGTCAGTTAGAATTCGACTTAATACATATGGTTATTTTATCTTTATTTCAACTTTATGATCTTGTCGATCGTCAACTAGTGAAATTGCTTTATCCATGGACTCCACACCATCCACCGTAACCTTTATGGTATCTGACTGTTCTGTCACGTCTTTATTTGATTTAGAGATAGTGATATGGTATACAGTTTCCCTATATCGATAATGTAGGCTGAACGCTTGCCAAGCTGTGGGCAAGCAAGGATTGAAATGTAACTTGTCCACATCTAGTCGTAAACCAAGTAAGGATTCAATAATCACTCGGTACATCCAGCCGGCAGAACCTGTGTACCAGCTCCATCCTCCGCGACCCGCATGGGGTGAAACTGCATATACGTCTGCTGCTACAACATAGGGTTCTACTTTGTAGAGCGCCATCCCCGCTGCCGTTTTTCCATGATTTACCGGATTGATCATATTCAGTAATTCCCAAGCGCGCTCATTGTCACCCAGGACTGCGAATGCCATTACAGCCCAGATAGCAGCGTGAGTATACTGACCTCCATTTTCGCGCACACCGGGAACATAACCCTTGATGTATCCCGGCTCCAGGTCAGATTTGTCAAATGGCGGATCCAAGAGTTGAATTAGCGCATGGTCGTGTCGCACAAGTCGTTCATATACGGCATCCATACCCATACGGGAGCGCGTAATATCGCCTGCACCGGAAAGTATCGACCAGCTCTGCGAGATAGAATCAATTTGACATTCGCTATTGGCTTCAGAGCCTAATGGTGTGCCGTCGTCAAAATAAGCGCGTCGATACCATGCACCATCCCATGCGACATCCTCGATACGCTGACGCAGCTTAATGGCTTCGGTCTGGCATTGTTCAGCAAACTCCATATCGCCCTTTTGTTTCGCCAACTCAGAAAAACGCATCAGTACTTCATATAAGAAGAAACCTAACCAAACACTTTCCCCCTTGCCTTGTAATCCCACCAGATTCATACCGTCGTTCCAGTCTCCGGATCCGATAAGCGGCAAACCATGCTCGCCATAGGTAAGGCTACGCCGAACAGCGCGCGCACAGTGTTGATATAAACTGGCGGACTCGGCTGAGTGCCCTGGGAGATCATAATAAGAATCATCCTCCGGATTGACCGGTCGACCTTCGATAAAAGAAATAGATTCATCCAGTACGCCAGAATCCCCGGTGCAGAGCACATAACGACACACTGTTAACGGCAGCCAGAGATAATCATCAGAACAACGGGTGCGCACGCCGCGATTTGATGGGGGATGCCACCAGTGTTGTACATCTCCCTCCACAAACTGATGCGCCGCACATAGGAGTAAGTGTTCTCGTACCTGTTGCGGATCAGCATGGATCAGTGCCATTACGTCCTGCAACTGATCACGGAAACCAAAAGCGCCGCCAGATTGATAATAACCACTGCGCGCCCATAAACGGCATGCCATTACTTGATAAACAAGCCATCCATTAACTATCACATTAATCGCCGGATCCGGAGTTTCTACTTGTATTGCACCGAGGGTATGATTCCAATATTGCCATATCGCTTGGAGTGCTGTATATGCAGAAGCCGACCCGCGAAGACGGTATACCAAATTGCGCGCATCTTCGACTCTACACTTACCCGGTTGCCCCAGACGAAAGATAATTTCGCGATCTTGCCCGTCAGCCAAATTGAAATGAACTTGTATGGCAGCGCAGGGGTCCAGCCCTGCACCTGACTTGCCTGAAAGACGCGTATGCGCCATCGCTGCCGGATTCTTAAGCGAACCGTTCCGCCCAATGAATTCGGCACGATCACAACTAATTGAACGATCGGTTTCATCGGTGTCGAAAAAAGCAATCCGTTCAGCAAATTCAGTATTGTAAGGATTGCGGGCAAACAGTGCGCCACTATCGGAATCGACCTCTGTTGTAATATGCATGGTTGATTTTGCCCGTAAATCTCCCAGTACCCATTCCACGTACCCAGTCGCAGAGAGGCGCCGCAGCCGACCAGAGTTATTGCGTATTTTCATTACAGAAAATTTAACGGCTGCATCCATGGCCACATACACCCATAGCTCAGAGGTTATACCTCCTTCAGTATGTTCGAACACGCTGTAGCCGAATCCATGTCGACTAACATATGCATTTTCGCCACGGCACGGGAGGGGTGTTGGTGACCAGAAATGACCATCCTCTTCATCGCGCAGATAAAAAGCTTCTCCACTTGTATCAGATACTGGGTCGTTGTGCCAAGGAGTGAGACGAAACTCGTGCGCATTCTCACTCCACGTATATGCCTGACCACATTCGGAAATAACCGTACCAAAATGTGGATTTGCCAATACATTCACCCATGGTGCGGGTGTCATTTGGGCGGCGGTAGTGGTAATAACGTATTCGTGCCCATCCGCTGTGAAACCGCCGACTCCATTGTTTAATATTAGATCCTGTCGCGCTTTTATATTTTCAACCGGTGGGTCAGCGCGATAGCTACGACTTGGTCTAAAACGCGGCATTCGCACATTATTGATACGCCTGCGGTTTATTTGATCCTCCAAAGTTCCCTGACTGTCTTTAATAATGGCACGTGCAACCGTTAGAAATAGAATGCGGTCTTCGTTCGATATCTGTTCCACATGTCGAACGAAAATTCCTCCTGGTCGATCAATAACGTGCGCTTCGATACCCGCCGCAATCAAACCGATAATCTGATCCTGGAGTTTCTGTCGATAACTGGCGTGATCTTCGTTCCAGATTACTAAATCTACTGCCAAACCTTTTAAGCGCCAGTAAGCATGCGCCTGCACCAACTGTCGCACCAGCTCAATATTCCTCGCATCGCCAATCTGCAATAATACGATAGGCAAATCTCCCGAAATAGCATATCCCCACAAACCGGATTGTCCGCGGCGATTTTGCAATAGCAGGCCGGTATCAGCGCGCAGTGATGCGTTGGCATACAGTACGGAGTTGGCAAGACGCTCATAAAGCAGTACATCGGCCAGGCTTGCATTAAGTTGGCGCAAAACCACTTGCGCGTGGGTGTAGGCGACATTAAATGCGCGATCTGCGAACCGACGATCTTGGTATTTATCCACCAGATTTAATGCAGCAGTACGGGATTCTGCTACTCCATTCATCAAATCAATGGAAATCGTTTGATCTGGATCAAGCGTAATTGTGAAGCGGATGGCGGCAATTGGGTCTAACACTGAACCTTGGCTTCCCGATAAATTCCTATTTGTTGTACTCAATGCTTGAGGATCGGCGATAGTATGCCCGCGACCGATGAATTCGGAGCGATCAGTTTCGAAAGAAATAGCATCAATATCCATTTCATCCGTAGTCATCAAATGGAACATCCATGGAGTTTGCTCACTACTTGAACGTGGCCGCCGCGTGCAAAGTATCGCATTACGCTGATTATCAATTTCAGTTTGTATAAACAGTTTGCTAAACGCAGGATGCAATGCATCCGCTGCAGGTACGGCAAGTACTACTTCAGCGTAGCTGGTCACAGATATGGTACGACGTATGCTTGCTCGGTTTGCAATACGTATGCGGCGCAATTCAATATCGTCTTCTGGTGATACTACAATATCAGTATGGACCTCAAAATCGTTATCACGACGACGAAATTCTGCGCGTCCCTCAGAAAAAATTACTTCGTAATGCTGTGGTTGCTTAAGTGTGGGTTGATATGAAGTGGACCAAAATTCTCCACTACTCTCATCGCGCAAATAACAAAATAATCCCCAATGATCGCAAGTCGTGTCTTCGCGCCAACGCGTGAGAGCAATATCCTTCCAGTGGCTATATCCTCCACCGGAATTTGTAACCATTACATGATAACGCCCGTTGGACAACAATTGTATTTCTGGTACTGATGTAAGTGCGCTTTTATAAATACGAATGGGCGCTACCGAATCAGCATCAGCCGAACGAATGTCGGAAAATTGAGCTGTGTGCGGAAGAAATGTTTGAATTTTTGGAATTCTCTCCTGCAGCAACAAGAGAGTTGATTGAATCAACGGATCTATTTCGAATCGTTTCTGCATCGGTTGATCCAGCAGTAAGTATGCTAAAGCGAGCAAGCTCATTCCTTGATGATGTGCCATATAAGTCCGCACGATCGTACTCGACTCACCGCGCCGTTGACGTGAGGGGGTATAATCAATGGCTTCATAAAATCCAAACTTTCCTTCCAATCCTGCGGCGGCTAATTGTTGTAGATTCAGGTAGGCCTCCTCCGGCAATACCATCAGCGCCAGCACTGTGGCATAGGGAGCAATGACCAAATCATCGGAGAGACCACGTTTCAATCCAAGTCCGGGCACGCCAAATGCCCGATACTGATAGTTAAGATGAACATCGACCAAGTTGTAGCAAGACTCGGATATGCCCCACGGCACCCCGCGTTGTTCCCCATACTCGATTTGTCGAGCCACCACCGCCTTATAGGTCTGGTCAAGCAGCGTGTTTTCATAATTAGGCATCACAAGAAGTGGCATCAAGTATTCAAACATTGATCCGCTCCACGATAAAAGCGAGGGCTCATTGCCTGTAGTGGTGAGCAAGCGTCCAAGAGCAAACCAGCTTTCTTGCGGCACTTGCCCCTGCGCGATTGCGACAAAATTGATCAATCGCGCTTCTGAAGCTAATAAATCATAGCAGCTTGTGTCACGCCTCATTTCGTCAACGTTATAGCCGATTGCCAGCAGATGGGATTTCTTGTCGTACAGAAAATCGTACGTCATGTGCGAGAATTCAGCTGCTTGAACAGCTAATTGTTCGATTGCTGCAATCCTTGTTGTGGCACGAAGCGCTGCTTGCTTGATAATTTGCTTATACTCCAGCAACCATTCACGCTCAGCAAGAGTGGCACTGCTGAGGATCCGTTGTTCTATAACTGGCAGCAATTTACACTCAATGTTTGCCAATTCACGCAGGGTTGGTATGCTATTGATTTTAAGGTCATTGTCTAACTCTTCTGGTGCAACGGGAAGCACTAACCATGGAGCGAGAAATGTCAGTTCATCCAGGACCGAGCGGATTTGTCGAATCAGAGCATGGGCCCACCAATTTCTATTGTTTTCAGAAGTCGTCTCAGAAATGACTGCACTGGCATGGTCCAAAGTCGAGTGATACAATGAATTCTCAGTTGCCTTCACATACACACCCGTTTCGGTGTGTCGTCTTTCCTCGTTTAAATGTTGTCTGCTATCGGGTTGAAGTTGTTGTTCGTCGGCATCATTATCAAGGCTGATTGCAAATTCCTCTGCCCACTTTAACAGCTCCTCAAGAAAGTGGCATGTCTGTGCAAGCGTGTTGAATTGGGAATTGCATGCAGAATTTATTTCTTTTTGTAGCTGAATAAGTGGGTCAGACTGCATGTTTCCTACTGCATCCGAGAGGATTCCCAGTGTGTCTAGCAATCCATGAAAGCACCGAACGCTCAGTATCTTGTCATCGGGAAGCGCGACTAATCCAGGACTTAAAGTCAGTAGATGTCCTGCAAGATTACCGCTATCTACCGTAGAAATATAAGCGGGATGTAATGGCTTTAAGGTTTGCGTATCGTACCAATTATAAAAATGACTCCGATACTGTTCTAGCATTTGCATGGTATCGAAGGTATAGGTAGTGCGTTCGATAAGTTTACCGGCAGGAATATATCCAAAATCGTACGCAGTCAAATTAGCAAGCAGGGCTAAACCAATATTAGTTGGTGAGGTGCGATGCGCCACGGCGGCCTCACGATACTCTTGATAGTTATCCGGAGGTAACCAATGATCTTCAGGGCCAACAAATGTTTCAAAAAATGCCCATGTTTTACGCGACAGCGTATGTAGTCGTGTGATTTGTTCATTTGTCAATTGAGTTTTGCTAGATACTAATGGTTGATCAAACCACCATACAATCACAGGGGCACTCAACCATAACAGCAAAATAGGGCCAGCTATTATGAGTACTTCGGATTTAAACAATACTAAATACCAACCTATGGCAAGTACGCTTAGCGGCACAATCCACATTGTGCGCAAAGTAACCAGGAAATTCGTGCGGCTGGCATGCGCTACTTCTGTCGATGAATTCCATTCAAGCAGTTTCCGGCGCGTAAATATCATACGTACAGCTGTACGTATAATTGCATCTATGCTGAAATAAGCTTCATAGGGAAGACTTGCAAAATTAAATATTACTTGCGTCAGACGTTGTATGGCTGCGTCGATTGCGGTAGCCAAATGTTGCCTAACCAACACTTCTTTTGGCTTGCGGAATAATTCTAAAAGCGAAGTGATTAAGGCAGGAATTAGAACAATACCGACAATAGCGATGGTCCAAAGCCAAGAAGATGACAGTAGGGCCCAGCCCATTATCAACAATATTATCAATGTAATAGGTACGAGACTGCGACGCAGGTTATCGAACAATTTCCATTGCGACAATCGAGAAAGTGAATTATTTAATCGGAATTTACTTGTACCGGAAACACGTTGCAGTAACCAACCTAGTAATTGCCAGTCACCACGTATCCACCGATGGCGTCGACTCACGTCTATATTGTAGTGCGCGGGGTAATCTTCATACACAATTACATCGCTCAATAAGCCAGCACGTGCATAACATCCTTCCAACAAGTCGTGGCTGAGAATCTGATTCTCGGGGAAACGTCCCTTTAATGTCTTTTCAAACATTTGCACATCATAGATGCCTTTGCCAATAAATGACCCTTCTCCGAACAAATCTTGATAGACGTCAGAAATGGCTCGTGTATAGGGATCAACACCGGCATCGCCACTATGCATTCGCGCATATTTCGAACGATTGCTCCCTTTAAGGCTTACGTGAACACGGGGTTGGAGAATTCCATAACCCTCACACACGCGTTGAAGTGTTTCATCATAACGTGGCCGATTAAGCGGGTGCGCCATAGCCCCCACCAACTGGTGCCCAACTTCGCGCGGTAACTGCGTATCCGTATCCAAAGTAATAACATATTTGACGTTTGCCAGATAAGTAATATCGCCGATGATGAGTGAAAAGCGTTTAACAGCAATTTCGCGAGTTTCATCTCGCAACAGTGCATTTAAATCTGCAAGTTTGCCACGCTTACGCTCGTATCCCATCCAGATGCTTTCTTGCTGATTCCAAAGACGCGGGCGATGAAAAAGAAAAAAAATACTTCTTTTTGCTGCTCCATATTTTGCATTCAGGGCTTCGACTCGTGTTTGGGCCAATTGCAGCAGTGATGCATCCTCGGCGATTATTTCTTCTTTTGCGTCGCCAAAATCGGTCAATAGCGCGAAATAGAGATTATTATCTTGGTTGGCCAGAAACCGAATTTCCAACGCCTCAACCAGATTATTCACGCTTTGCAGACTAGTAAGCATCGTGGGCACGACAACCAGCGTTTTCGATTGCGGCGGAATTCCGCTAGAAAAATCCATGCGAGGCACAGGATTCGGACGCACCAATAAGGTTGCCAGCCAATTTACCAATGCGAGGGCCAATTGACTGCTGGGTATCAAGGTGAACATGCCAATTAAAATTAGAATCCCAACTGACACGTCTCCCTGAGTGTAGATGAGTATCGTCAAACTAATACTGAACAGTAGTGTCAATAGCACAATAAAACCGAAATACATGCTTAGTGCATGTTGTGAGCCAACTCTCATTATCTTATCAGTCACAGAAAGATGAATTTCTGACTTGGTTTCGAGTTTAGGTAGGCCTTTATCAATCAGATAGAAACCTACATGCTTTGAGCGTTCATGGCATTCTGCAGTCGCTCTGCAAGCTTCATGCGCACATTGAATTGCAAAACGGGCTATTTCAGGCTCAGTGAAGGGACTTCTCTTGGCAATCTTTTCGATTGCATGCCGATAGAAATCGCGACTGGCAAAATCCATTCTGCTATAGGAGCCATCTGGATCTTCACATAATATCTGTTCGACGACACTCATGTTTTCGACGAATTCGCGCCAATCCATTGTGCCCAGAAAACGAAGACTACCAATACTGTTACTTATGGATACTTGATCAGCGGCTTGGTGCTGGTTTCCAGTGTGAATCAATTGCTCGATCGTCAGTCCGGATTCAGAAAGTACTTGTTCAATCCATGTCAGCGGCAATGCCAAAGCTAGGCTTTGCCCTTGTAATCGTCGCGCAAATTCGGAGACAAACGAATTCGAAAATGGTGGTTGCGAATGTGCCATATCAGCTATCACCAGTACTAGGCTCTTTGGATCTTTTGTGGCAACCATTATCATTTGCTCCGCCCACCCCCTTGCAAGGTCCGCATCGACTCTGTCAGCGGCGATGCGAACGGCCACGCGGCGAAGGTTTTCAATCAATGCGAACCGCAACATAATCGGGATGGCCCACAATTCTCCCAGTTTAAGTGGGTTAACTGTTTGATAGGCTTTAATGAATCGGCTGATATTTTCTGAGTCTAAGCGCCCATCTCCATGAGAAATAATCTCTAACGCGATATCATATACACGCGGCAATCCTGCCGAGGGTCCAGTGAGCAAACAGGGCAATTCTTTGTTATATTTCCTAGGCATATGACGACGGGCTGTATGGATCTGCTCTTGAATCAAATAAAAATTATCGAGCAACCACTCACTGGCTGGTGTAATTTGCTGGTTTGCTTTTACGGCGGTTGTTAATTGCCTACAAACAGCGATTAGCACCACTTCATTTGACGCCAACCGAGTCAAAAGATGATCTCGTGGACTTTTATGCGTTAATTTGTGAATGGTCGCAAGATGCTTGCCTCGTTCCTCCATTTGATCAGCGCTGTATAATTCCGCACGTAGCGGCGGCTCAATGAAAGTAGTCTTTAAGGAAACACTGCTGTCGTGAAAACTCGTCTTCAATTGACGCAAATACTGGAAGAAACGACTATCTTTGTGTTCCATTTATGTATTGATTCCTCTGTGGGATGGAATTTCTCTATAGATCATTTGAAAGAACCAATGATTTGACGTATTGAAAACTAACTTTAAGAGATTTTGAACAACTTGAACGTTGTTTAGGTGTGTATGTAATATTACCAATGTAACCAACATGCTAGGATATCCATGAGTTAATTGTCGATTTAATTAGGGCTTGTAAATATTCTGCAAAAAATATTCAAACAGCATTAATTTTCAATTATATAAAACTCCAATACAAAAATAGCCAACCAAAGTTCATGTTTAGATTATGCAAGCGACGCAAGCCGATAGGCTATACGTTGATCATGAGGTTCATCGAAGCGTAACCTGCATACGCTAATGATGATTTTATTGGTGTTTCGCTTGTTTTCGATGTAGTTTAAAGCTGGGATTCGATTACATCCTGAAACTAAGCTAAAGTATTGCAGCAACAGAACATCTCGTATGTGCGCTAACGTACAAATTATATTTTTGCCCAGCTAATCAAAATTTTCTGGGCTTTATGACGAGAAAATTCCCTGTGAATGCCGCTCATCAAGTACTGGAAAAACCAGTTTTGCTGCAAAATTTTTCGAAACTGCCTGCCGTAATGGAGAGCGATCATTACTGTTTGCCTACGAAGTGTCACGCGCGCAAATTATTCGAAATGGCGCTCCATCAGTATTGACTGTATAGCGTCATCCTAAGGTCGACAAAATAGTGTGATAGCTTAAGAGACACTTTTAGTTCATCGTTTCCCTAAAGAAGAGGAACGATGATGACAAAGAAGGATAATCAAAACCCCAGCACTGAGAAAACTGTACGAGATATTCGTCATGCAACCCGCCGTAATTATTCAGGTTAAAAAAGAACGCATAGTGCTGGAAGGTCGTCGTGGTGAAGACAGCATAGCGGAGTTATGTCGCCGGGAAGGTATCAATACGAATATATATTACCGCTGGTCGAAGGAATTTCTGGAAGCCGGGAAGAAACGGTTAGCGGGAGATATAGTTCGTCAAGCGACTACGGATAAAGTCTGAAAACTGCGTACCAAAGGCGCGCGCACTGAAAAAAGCCTTGGCAGGACTGTTAATGGAAAACCTCCTGCTTAAAATGTTCAATTACATCTTCGATAGTTTTTTGCTTCATAACTACTGATAACCATTTGGGCATGAAATTTCGTTTGGAAGATAAAAAGGTTTTCTAAGTGCAGTAAACTTATTACATCTCTAAGCAAAATCAGCTGCTTTTTTACTGGTCCAGTAAACTATCTGCCTGAACAATCCTAAGGCATATGATAAAATTCAATGAATGTAGGCGATTTTTTGGTACGAGTTTAATGGGATATAAGACTCGAATTTTGTTGCGAAAAACTAAGGTCAAACCTCGGCCTGGGTTCTGAAAGTTAACAGTTTATTTATGTTATTTTTTTGAGCAGAGAATAATAATTAATACAGTCAATACTTTCTTTGGAGTGATTAAAAAATGAATCTACCCACGCTAGCTTCTGAAGGAAAACCGGGCGTAAAACTTGCAGGATCAACAATTGAACGATCGGCACATGCTTGTGCATTCTTTCATACTGCAGAAGAATATTATAATGTTCTACTTCCCTTCATCAAGGATGGATTTGAAGCTGGAGACAAAGCCTTTCACGTCTTGGATGAGTCAGATCACGCTGAGCACTTTAGACAAATGGAAAATGCAGGAATCCCTGTAGCCAAATCGTGTAAAACGGGTCAACTTGAAGTGCGCAGGTGGGAGGAAGCATATCTGAAGCCTGGTTATTTTAGCCAAGATGATATGCTTGAGTTACTTGAAGGAGTGCTTAAGGAAAATAAAATTAAAGGGTACCCCATGACCCGATTGATCGCCAACATGGAATGGGCCTGTAAACATGAAATCACGGGCGTGAACGATATCGTAAAATACGAAACTCGACTTAATCATTTTTTGCCGAATTATGATGATGTAGTGGTTTGTACTTATGACCTTACCAAACATAGCGCCAGTGTAGTAATGGATGTACTTCGTACTCATCCATATGTTCTGATCGGCGGAATGTTGCACGAAAATCCCTACTTTGTGAACCCAGAGGATTTACTTGCAGAGCTCGAAGCTCGTGGCTCGTAAAATAGATCCTTGACATCATGCACAATCATACTATTTAAATAATTTATTGATACCAGTTAGGTTAGAAGCGTTTACGATGGATACAGTTTCGAACGAACTTCAATCCCTGCGAAGAGCCATCCGGGATGTCGTGGCAGTATCAACATTCCCGGCAATCTGGTTGCAGAATACGCCAAACCAGATCGCAGATAGTTTGGCGGAAATGCTATATAGTACCCTTCGCTTGGAATTTACATTTGTTTCCATCTGCAATTGTGGACGTGATTTCATTCGAAAAGCATATACGCGGCAAGGATTTCTCAAGTCTAATGATGTTGATGCGATATATCAAAATCTGGCACCTTTGTTTTCTGCGGAATGGCGATCTAATATTATAAAGGGGTTTACACACCCGCTCAGTGGGGAAGGCTCCGTTCAGCTCATTATTATCGCTATTGGTACAGTCAGTAAACATAACGTTTTAGTTGCCGGATCGACCCGCAAGGACTTTCCTACAGAAACAGAACGTCTTGTTCTTAATGTCGCTGTCAATCAGGCTGCAGTTACGATTGAACAAAAGCTAGCTCAAGAACGAGCCGAACATGCAGAACGTGCAATTCGGGAAAGTGAAGCTCGCTACGTTCTGGCCAGTCGCGCTACACGAGATGCTATTTGGGATTGGAACCTCGTGACCAATCAAATCCTTTGGAACGAAGCGATGCACACCGAGTATGGCTATTCCTTGGAAGTTATGAATGGTGATGCAACTTGGTGGTATGAACATATTCATCCGGAAGATCGTGAGCACGTTGTGGAAGCGATTCATCAAATCATTGAGAGTGGAGAGCAAAATTGGCATCACGAGTATCGCTATCAAAGAGCCGATGGTACTTATGCAACAGTCTTCGATCGCGGTTATGTCGTGCATCTGAACGGAAAACCTGTTCGCATGTTAGGTGCCATGCAAGATGTGAGCATCCGGAAGGAAGCTGAAGAAAAAATAAAGGCATTGCACCAACAAGCAGAGGCTGTGCGTCAAGAGTTACGAGACTTTATTGAGCAGTCTCCGGCAGCAATGTACATGGTCAAAGGCCCACAACATGAATTTACATTAGCAAATTCCCATTATCTCAAACTGGTCGAGCGTGGAATGGATAAACTTATAGGAAAAACTATACGAGAAGTCTTTTCTGAATCAGAGGACGGATGGTTCTTATCCTTAGCGAATAGGGTTTATCAGACGGGTGTGCCGTTTGTTGGAAAAGAGATGCCTTTTCGAAATCCTGCCGGAAAAGAGTGCTTCTTGAACGTGGTCTATCAAGCTTTCCGTGCTTCTGACGGAAAAATATTGGGACTTCTAGGTTTCGCTCATGATGTGACTGAAGAAGTGCTGGCGCGGAAGAAAGCAGAGGAACTTGCAACAGATCTTCAAGTGGCTGTACAAGCGCGTGATGATTTTTTGAGCATTGCTTCTCATGAACTTAAGACACCAATCACCTCGCTTAAGCTTCAGATTCAGATGATATCCAGAAGCTTAATGAAAAGCTCTGTCAGAAACATTCCTAAAGGACGCTTGGAAAAGATGCTTATTTCATCCAATCGTCAGATCGAAATGTTGGTCAATCTTGTTGACGATCTACTTGATGTCTCACGAATTATTAATGGAAAACTCTTGATGAAACCTTCCCTAATGAATCTTGCGGATATGGTAAATGAAGTAGTGGAACGGTTTCAAGATCAACTTGACTCGTCGAAAATTTCTCTTACTATAAATGCAGACAAAGATGTTATAGGTGTTTGGGATTGGCATAGGCTTGAGCAGGTTTTTACTAATCTTTTGACGAATGCAATTAAGTACGGAAACGGTAAACCTATTCAAGTTCAGGTAAAAAACCTGGAAACGAGTGTATCTCTAAGCATCATTGACCATGGCATAGGAATATCAAAAGAAAATCAGGGTATTATATTTAACCGCTTTGAAAGAATTAATGCAGTAGATACCTATAGCGGATTGGGACTTGGTTTACTCATCGCCAAAGAAATCGTAACTACCCATGGTGGAAAAATTTTGGTAGAAAGTGAACTCGAGAAAGGATCGACATTTACAGTGGAATTGCCCATTAAGGCTCCTGGATCAGTGGATGAAATTGTGATTCCGTCCTTATCATTACGTAGTATGAGTTAAATATCCGTGATCTGCCCTCGTATTGTATTAATCATCGATGATAATATTGATATTCGTGAGTGCCTTCAAACTTTCTTTGAAGAAGAAGGTTTCATAGTTTATGTGGCTACTCATGGTCGTGAGGGAATTGAGGTTTTGCAACGAATTGAAGGCTCCTGTCTTATACTTTTAGATCTCAATATGCCTGTCATGAATGGGCGCGAATTTCTTGAGAAAAAACGTAAGCTCCGGCTTGCTCACAATTCTCCTGTGTTAGTTTTTTCAGCAACCCGAACTCGGCATAACGAGACTATTGAAGGCATCAGCGAATGGATCAATAAACCTGTTGATTTAAATGATTTCATTGATATTGTGGAACGTTACTGCGGAAATGGATTTATTGAAGATAAACAGATTGATGCATAATCAGTTCACTACCACATTGCCATTATAAGATAACATCCCCGTGTTTCGGATACCCATATCAAGTGTGAATCTTAAACGCCATGTTTTTTCCACTCCTGGTTTTTAAGTAATCTAAGTAAAATTTGTCAGATCTACTAAGCAGATAATAAACATATTGCGAACCTGTTTTGGTGGTCGCACCAGTATTTTTCTAGCGTTAATTCTGCTTGATTAGTTATGGAAGTTAAAGACTCTATTGAATATTTATGGGAGCTCTCAGTGTGAATGGTCTCCAATAAATCAAAGTGAAAACACTTCCCGGCTATAATAACGACTTGGGGTTTACAAGATACCAGGTGCATTTCTATCCGATTATCATTTTCATTAAAAATAGCTTTGTGTTTGAAACCATTCTGTATATCAAAATTTCCATCAAGTTCAGCATTAATTCTTGTCAGGATATTTTTATTGAACTCGGCAGTTATACCCTCAGTATCATCATATGCTCTAATAAGAGTTTCTTTATCCTTGATCAAGTCGATTCCTAGCAATATTTTTCCGTTAATGCCACTCAATCTCTTGAAATTTCTTAGAATATCAGCTGCTTCTGGCCGCGAGAAATTGCCTATAGTCGATCCAGGAAAAAAAACTACATTTGATGAGTTTCCTATATTTGTTTCACTTATAATTTGTTTTACTGCTTTTTTATTTGTAAAATCACCCTCTAAAGGCTGAATCTCTAAGTGTGGAAACAAAATCCTTAATCTACTCACTGAGTAGCTCAGCATCTCTGCGGATATCTCAAACGGAATAAAAGTTTTAGGTTGTTCAATTGCATTGAGAATTTTCTGCACTTTATGTCCAGCCCCGCAACCAGGCTCAATAATAGTTACATTCGATCCTAGTTGAAATGCAATATCTTCGATATTTTGATCTAAAATATCTAATTCAACGTTAGTTAAATAATATTCTTTTAGTTGAGTTATTTTTTCAAACAACCAAGAACCATGTTCATCATAAAAATATTTACATGGCAAAGTCTTGGGCACGCTGTCTAATCCTTGATATACATCAGCCAAAAAATTGAGATCAGCGATACGAGTGATAACATCTTTAGGGACTATACTCATCAAGTATCCTCTGCTAGCCGAATCCCACTCATCATCCAAGACTGATGGGGATAATAAAAATTCCGATAACTATTTCTTAAATGGTGCATTGGAGTCAAACAAGAACCACCGCGCAACACTATCTGGTTCACCATAAACTTACCGTTATATTCACCGGCCACATCTGCAAATGGTTTGAATCCCGGATAAGGCAGATAAGCGCTACAAGTCCATTGCCAAGCTTCTTTTGACAGTTGTAGAAGACCCTCGCCTTCCGCTGGATGAGGGTGTAAATGCGCAGACTTACAACTTATATCGAATGCATGTTCTGATTGACTTGCATACTCCCATTCTGCTTCAGTAGGTAGGCGTTTGCCAGCCCATGCTGCAAAGGCACTGGCCTCATAATAACTAACGTGACAAACTGGCTCATTTAAATTAATTGGTTTTAGTCCATTTAGTGTAAATTCGTACCAACAATCATCTTTTTTAATCCAGTAGAATGGAGCATTTTGATGATTTTGTTTAACATTTGACCAACCATCCGAAAGCCAATATTGAGGATTTTCATAACCCTGGTTATCCATAAACACCAAATACTCCATATTGGTAACAAGCCGCGAGGCCAATTTAAAACTTTGTATGAGTTGTTTATGTTTAGGTCTTTCGTTATCAAAAGAAAATTCCGTATCTTTAGCACCAATCTCAAGAATAAGTGTTTCGAAATTAAACCATTTTAATGGAGCTGCAATTTTGTTTAGATGCATATTTCCAGAAGTTATCGAATATGCTGGATACATTGGGTTAATTGAGAACGCGTGTTTAATATCCATTAATAGTAATTCCTGATGCTGCTTTTCGTGATGAATACCTAGCATCAAAAGCTCAATTAATTTAGGTGATAATTCAGAATAATAACAACACAAATCTTGAATGTAGTTATCAACATGATGTCGATAGCTTAATACTTCTTTCAAGCTAGGTCTTGCAAGTAACCCTCGTAGAGATCGGGTAAATTGATTCCCAATCCCATTATAGTAAGAGTTAAATAAAACTTGAAAATGTGAACTAAAAATCCTATATGTTTTTAAATGCGGCACAAGTAAAAATGTTTCAAAAAACCAACTTGTATGCGCCAAGTGCCATTTCACTGGACTCGCATCGGGCATCGATTGTAATTGGCAATCTTCAGCATTTAAATTTTTAATGAGAATTTCTGTATATTGCCGAGTATGCTTGAAGAACTCGCATATCGAATATTCAGAGTTATCCACATTAAAGGCAAAGTTGGACTTCATGTTTAATTTATAACCACATCCAATTTTTTACAAAAATAAACATCATTAATCTATTAAGATAATAATAAATTTCGAACAATTTTAATAAGATTCAAACATTAATTAATTCTTGATTTAGTTAATATTAGTTCAATACCCATTAACTATCTGTGCGCTTATACACAAAGGTATGTCATCTTCTAATTTTTATGTGTTCAGCATGTATTTGAACATTGTTAAACAACTCGAATTCTTGACTGGAAGATAGTCTTTTTGGCATAAATACTAAGAAATTTCACCTCGCCCCTTCAAAAATCCATGCCTAGAAATATAACGAAAGTACCTGTCATAAGATAAAAAAATATCTTTATGAAGTAACGTGAGTCTAACTACGTATTGCACCATCTAGGTGGTAACACGATTTGGTTTACAGGGTCGGGAATTTCCGAGGGCGCGACATAGGATCTCCAACCTGAAAAGATTGCTAAGATCTTGTTTTGGTAAGCTGAAACCGGCAGGATTAAAAAAGATGACTCGCTCATCTAACTGATTATAGTCAGTTCGAACTCACTATCTCCGACATTTTCTGCAAGAACTCTCAAAAAATACTTTATCAATCATTTAAATTTCTGAGCTGAAGGTGCTTCAGATAAAGTATTATATTTTGCACAAAACCTGCATTAATAACTTTTCCTTGAATAGAGTCTAAAGGAAATGGCTGACAATATCAGAATAAAGCATAGAATCTTTCTAATAAATATAAAGATATAGTCAGGAAAATTGCAAAATACACTATAAAAGCTTTTCGCGAAACTCCCATAACGTCTGGAAAGATGAGTTTGCCGCGATCTCCCCACTTCATAATTGTGGTATTGATATAACCTGACATTTCCGCATAAAAATAACTGCCTGCTAATAATCCTAATACCCCCGCGATTGCATCGTAATTGCCTTGACCAACGGCTGCGGCACCTGTGCCCGGACAATATCCAAGTAAGCCGAATCCTATTCCGAAAACAAGTCCTCCGATTATGTTAGCTGCGTACCGAGTAGGTTTAATGTGTAACTCTACAAGGCCTAGCCTATGCATTGTGAAAATGCCTATCATCCCTGTCAAAATTGCCGACAGAATGATTTTCATCACCGTAAAATCTGTTAGGAACAATGCACCCATCAGTACATCGTAATTGGCTACTCCTCCTTTTTGAATTAAGTAACCAAATATTATTCCAAAAAACAATCCTAATATGAGTTGCGTAGTATTCTGAGGATTATATTTCTGGTTGTCTTTATTCAAGTCTGGTGATTCAGCTGAGTCTATATTTTGGTTAGATTGATTTTGAAGGCTATCAGGTACGATCGAATTCATTTTAAACTCCTAAACATTGAAAATAAGATTTGCTGTAATTGCTCCTCCAATAAAAAAACACATCAAGGCAAGCCATGAACCCACTGAAAGCTGCGCTGTGCCGCTAATGCCATGACCGCTAGTACAACCGCCTGCAAGTCGGGCACCGAATGCCATAATCAAACCACCAATAAAAGCCAAACAAAAACGAAACAAGTAACTTGAACCAAACCTCTCTTCCCACAAAGTAGGCACCCACGTACCTTTTATTTCTCCGCCCATATATGCTGCTGCGAACGCGCCTAAAAAGATCCCAATTAAAAACATTACGTCCCATTGAATAATAGGTTTCGTTTCCTGAAAGAAGCTAAGTGAATTCGTATGCATTTTTGAAAAAAATTTTCCAATAATTCCGGAAATTCTTGCGTATCCCGTCGAAGCGCCAATAGGTTGATTAGAAAAATAGAATGTCGCCATAGACAACAATCCGATAAAAGTGCCTACTAAATAGGGAGACCATACTTCCCCATTATTGCCCATTAAATCCATTCGTATCTCCTTCAAATAAATATGCCAACAAGCTAAAAGCAATTATTCATACTAAATTATTTTATTATTGTATTTCTGTACGTTTTCGAACAGAAATAAGGAAGTAGAATTCACTACACTCTGTGTCTAGATGAAATCAAATTTTGCTTTTGGTTGCGGTATTTATCAATGATTATTAGATAATTTTTTAATATTAATTAAATCGATGAGATTCTTCCTTCATTGTATATAAAGTGTAATTTTTAAGGAAAATCAACAATGAAATTTAAACGCATAAAAACGCCCGGTATTGCTCACAATGCTTATATTCTGGCTACTAAAGGAATAGGAATTATCATCGACCCGCGACGAGATCTTGATGAATATTTTGATTATGCTAAGAAAAATGCCATAAATATTAGTTATATTTTGCAAACCCATCGGCAGGAAGATTTTGTACTGGGTTCAAAAGCTTTAAAAGAACTAACCGGCTCTCTGATTGTGGCTGGGGAGAATCCTGTCTCGGTTAATGCAGATATCCAAATGAAAGACGGTGACTTGTTGGAAATTGAAGAGTTAATTATTCAGGCACTACATACTCCAGGACATACACCCGAGAGCGTATCTTATGCGGTCTCATTTAAAGATAATCCAGAAAATGTATGGGCGGTCTTCACCGGAGATGCTTTGTTTATAGGAGAAACCGGTCGTACAGATTTACCTGATAAAAATAAAACAGCAGAAAATGCGGCCATTTTATATGATTCTATTCACGAGAAAATTCTGCCTTTAGGCGATCATGTACTTCTCTATCCTGCCCATGGGGCTGGCTCAGTGTGCGGAGGTAATATTGCTGATTATGATGAATCCACGATTGGGTTTGAGCGTACATACAATAAGGTTTTTACTCTTTCCAAGGATGAATTTGTTGTACATAAATTGCATGAACGAATCCCGCGTCCACCGTATTTTAAATTAATAGAAAAACTGAATTTTGAAGGAGGCGCAGCAGCTCCAATCAACTGGGATTCTATTCCGTTACTTCTATCCAAGGAATTTGAAGCTAATGCAAAATCCGGATTGATTATCGATACCCGACTGCCCGAAGCTTTTGCTGGAGGCCATATTCCTGGCTCTTATAGTATATGGCTGGAAGGATTGCCGGTATTTGGAGGTTGGGTTGCGGAAGAAAATAAACCTCTTTATCTGATACTTGAACGTAATGAAGATATGAAAAAGGCACTTCAACATCTGGCGCGTATTGGTATAGATAATGTCAAAGGGATATTGGCCGGAGGTTTTGAGGCATGGCGTGATGCCGCATTACCCATTGATATGTTCGATACAATTTCGCCTCAAGAATTACAAGAGTCCACAACTGAGATATCTGTTCTCGATGTCAGGGAAATTACCGAATTTGAGGATGAAGGCCATATTCATAATGCGGAACATGCCTATGTAGGTTATTTACCCGATCATATTTCTGATGTGATACGGGAATTACCTACAGATACGAAATTAGCCGTCACCTGTAGCGTAGGACATCGAGCAAGTCTTGCCACGAGCATGTTACGTCAGAATGGTTTCAAGAATCTCTTTAACTTGCTTGGAGGAATGACGGCATGGAATACACTAAAACTGCCTCTAGAAAAAGGTAAAAGTGAGAAGACACCCCTTGACCAAATAAGTATCGAGAAAGACTTTCCTCATCAGTAGGAGAAGCAAGATGCAAAACAAATTTTTGATAACATGCTTTTTTTTAGTCTTTATTTTATTTATATCAGGAATTTCATTTATGAGCATAGCTGCGGATCATAAAGAATCTCACAAAACAAAATTAGCCCATTATGTAGTAATAGAGGCAGTTTCGGGTGATGCTAAAGAGTGGGAAAATCTGATGAACAATACTGAAAATATCCTTATGGCATTTGAGACCGAATCAACTAAGGTGGAAATTGTAAGTCATGGTCATGGACTCAACATGCTACTAAAAAATACTGATAAAAATCCTCATGCTCGTATGCAAAAATTGCATGAATCCGGAGTAGTTTTCGCAGCTTGTCAAAATACGATGAAACGCATGAATTTGACTCAGGAGGATCTTGTCACTTTTGCGATCGTAGTAGATTCAGGAGTTGCCGAAGTTATCCGCAAACAGGAAAATGGATGGATTTATATAAGTCGTTGACAAATTTTTTTAAGCTTTTAACAATTTTTGCTGATGCGCTATAGGTAAGAAAATCGTCAAATATTCATCACATTGTGAGTTATACACAATAAATATGCCAGAAGATTTTAAATTGTTTTAGTAGTGTCGGTTAAAAAGCAAAATAAACTTAATTGGTAATGGAACCGCAACGTTCTCTGCGACAGGAAAATTTTCGCAACTCCGAGCAAAAACACCAATTTACTTACTTGCCTCAGGCCTATTTTATTGCTGTCATGATTATGAAGCTTATTTAAACACACTAATCACATCTAAGCATAATTAACAAAGGTTTATGTGATATGAGTAACACACAGATAATTAATAGTACAATTGCACATGCAACTGTAAATCAATGCGCAATTACTTATATACGATATAAGCCAGTGAATAAACCACCAGAAAAGTACATCAAAAGCATTCAGCTTGATTTATTCTCTCAGTTTGTCACCAATGACAAAAGTGAGGTTTCAAATACTGTTGAGGTTTGGGAAAGTATTCCGAAATATTTTTTTACACCCAAGCAAGTTGAAAAATTACGCACAAAGACGGGGCATGCTGATCCATATAAAATGGAATTCTCGTATGACGGAATTTCCTGCAGCGTTAAGATACAACCTGCTCTAATTGAACAAAAAGAAGGTGGCTACAAAGCCTTCTTTCCTAGCGTTACTGAAGAACTCGTCGAGGAAGCATTAAAGAAATATCTTACAATTCAAAATTATGGCATTCATGATGTCAATAAAGCTGAAACTTGGGTTCGTTTTTCTTTAAGCATGATACACCGGGAACTTAAGTCAAGAGGACGCACCCGAAGTCGGAATGAGATAAAACACGCAATCGAGGTCATGAATAAATGTAACATTTCCTTATTCAAAGACAAAAAAGAAGTTTGGAGTGGAGCGATTCTACAAGACCTTGTGACCGTGGGACGTGAGGAATATCTAGCTGATACTGACGCTCATCATGTTGGAAGATTGCCTCTGTTTATCAGCCATGCAATAAATCGCCTTGAATATAGACAGTTTAACTATGATCGTCTGATGAGCTGTGATGAACAGCTTTCACGCTTTATTTATAAAAAATTAATCAATCGTTACCGGCACGCCAATCTTATCAATAATTATCACTTCATGTTTTCTGATTTGAAAAATAGCGGATTATTACAACAGAAAAGAGACATTGATAACAGAAGAAAAGTTCTTTCCGCATTAGACGAATTAAAAGAAAAGAATATCATAGCGAATTATGACACACACGAACGCAAAGAAAGTCGTGCAATCAATGACGTCAAATATACAATCTTTCCTTCTAATCAATTTATAAGCGAACAAAAAGCCGCCAATAAACGTGTGAATGACACAGAAAAACAAGTTCTTGACACAAAAAACATACCCTTAGATACACCCAGATAACTAGTAGGTATAACTCACAGTTCTAATAAAATGTAGAAGGTGTGACTCACATTAGCATCCTATAAAACTACTTATAAACATATTAATAAAACAAAAAATAAAATATTGATTTTCATTTATCCATAAGCTTATTTAATGTAGAAGGTTTAACACACACATTACCAGTTATGTAGAAGGTTTAAGTCACACAACGGAATCACACACAAACAAATCAAAAGATTAAACAGAAACCTTTGGATAAAGTCATATAAAGTAGAAGGTATAATCCACACAAAGTAGAAGGTACATTTCACACTTCAGCCATTAAGTAGAAGGTTCTACTCACATTTAGTAGAAGGTCTGTCTCACAGTTAAAATTTTTTGCTTTTTTTGAATCCATTTGCAGCTGAATTCTATTGAATTTTTACAAAAACATAGAAGGTTTAACTCACACATCTTCAAAATTGTAGAAGGTTTAACTCACATATTGTAGAAGGTATATCCCACAGATAAGCCAAAATGTAGAAGGTATATCGCACAGTTAAAAACAAGTAGAAGTTATAACTCACAGTTAGAGTATAAAAATATACAATATCTTTATGAATACATTAGTTAATAAACTCTAGAAAAACACCCTATTCTTTTCTTCTTTTAATCTTTATTTATTTAGTCTTTAATTAATCGTACCTGTGGATATGTTAATAACTTTTAAAAATTTGTATATTAAAAAAGCAAAATACAAAATATAAAAAATAGAGAAGTATTAATATTCTAAATACCCTTTATAAGCCCCAATTCAAAGCACAAGCGCTTTATATATTTTAATAATACCCAACCCTAACCCTAAGTATAATAACGCCACCAGAAGAATATTAAGCCCCCTACTAAAGTTCTACAAATAACAAACAAATTCCTCAAATCATTTAATTTACGTAACAATTAGGGGTATCTGCCCAAACCCCAAGTCTATTTATAAAAACAATGATTTTAAAAATCTCCAAACATCATTTAGCAGTTGTGCAAAGACATACCTAAATAATGTTTTTATATTATTTGAACTAGAATACGAATCACTAAATTTAAAACGCACCATCGCAAGAAACACAGAATTAAACCTGGAATTAAAAACAATTGTGAG
>NZ_PXXU01000046.1 GCF_003011925.2 Nitrosomonas supralitoralis | reverse complement strand
CAGCTGGTGTATCGGTTTTTTTATCAGCTTATTCACATATACTTTGCGGTTCATTGCTTGCTGTGATATTCATTGTATTCAATCTATAGATTATCTTGTTAAATATTATAATTAATTGACCTTGAGCCTCGTGATTTGAAGTACGGCCTTTTTCTGTTGTTTTGAGTAATTAATATCTAAGTATGGTAGTTAGCTGATGTAGCCATGACATTTAAGATAGGAATGGATTTTTTGTAACCTTTATTTTCTTGATTGGAACTTTAGATGCTATTTTTATTTTGTATATTATAGGAAAGGGGAAAATGCGACAGCATAATCTAGGGTTTTTGAGATTAGTAGAACAGAAAAGAAAAAGAATAAAAGAATGTACAGTTAGTGATTTGCAGGATCGGTTGTCACAAAGTGAACAATTTTACTTTGTCGATGTGCGGGAAGATCATGAGTTTTGGGTAGATCACGCAGCGAACGCGCGTCATCTAGGAAAAGGTATAATCGAGCGTGACATTGAAACCGAAATTCCTGATAAAGAGGCACTTATTGTGCTGTATTGTGGCGGAGGCTATCGGTCAGTTTTGGTGGCCGATGTGCTGCAACTAATGGGGTATAAAAATGTTTTATCTCTGGCTGGCGGAATCAAAGCATTGCGTGATGCAGGATTTCCGCTAGAGAAAGGTGTGCAAAAGCTGGTAACGTGAATGTTCTCGTTGTTGTGTTTCTTCTGATGTTGATAATTGGCACTCAAGGCACTCAAAAATCGAGGTGCTTCATGGTTCTTTCTTATCCATAATTGAAAATCTGTTTGCTTAGCTGATTGAAATAAATTATTTATTGTCTTTGCTATATGGGATTATTATTGTCAGATACCATATGCGCTCTTTCAAGTGGTAAAGTTTCGCCACGAAAGAACCTTGGATCTCTAAAATTCCACCACATCATCAAAGGAAATCCCATGAACAGTGCGACAACTCCAATCAGGAATACTGCGCCCATACCAGCAACTGATCCGCTTGATCCATAGCTCGGATCCAGCATGTTCCAGGCTTGAAGAATACCTACTGCAATTAGCACAACTGCAGCCGTAGTTGGCAGCAGTACTTGTGATACGGTGGTGCGCCAATGATTAAAGGCAGTGCGATGGAAATATAACGCACAGGATAATGCCGCAACCGAATAATAAGTACAGATTGCAATACTTACACTATGGATCGTATCTTTAACAATCGATTCACTGATTAAACTTAGCGTACTGTAGATGGTCAGTGTCATCAAACCGATAGACCAAGTTGCAAATTTTGGGGTTTGTGTCTTCTCGTTAACAGAAGAAAATCTTTGAGGGATTGCTTGGTAGGTCGCCATTGCCAAAGCAGCCCGTGCAGCTGGCATTATCGTAGACATTGTGGCGGAGAAAGCAGAAACTCCAATGACCAAAGCAGCAACCAAAGCACCTCCTGTGCCGATAATGTCAGTAGCAAGAACTGTTATGCTGGAATCAATGTTATCCTTAAACGTCAGACTTGATTGATGATGAGCGTCTATGCCGGCATAGGCCAGAGCTGCGGTGGAAAAGGCAACATAAGTGATAACTGTAATGATCATTGAAATAATGCCGCTTTTCCCTGCTTGTTCTGCACTGCCTTCCGTTTCTTCTGACATTGCTAATGATGCATCAAATCCCCAAAATATGAAAAGTGCAATAAGAAAACCATCCAGAAAAGCAGTGAATGAAGTGATTGCGAATGGATTGAACCATTCAATCGAGAATGCCTCGGCGGTGCTGACAGCACTTCCTTGCATAATGCGTAATAATAGAAATGCGGCAAGCGCAATAAGCACTCCATACTGAGCGATTGTAAGAATCATAGTAGTGCGAGAGGATTCTTTAGCACCCAGCGCTGTGAGATAGGTTGTGCTGAAGATGAAAAGGCCTGCTACTCCAATATGGAACCACTTGGGGATATTATTCATGTCAAAAATAACAGCCGCTGCATTTACCATAATCTGAGTAGCGGCAACACCTGATAAAACACTTGCTAGTAAGAGCGCCCAGCCACCAAACCAACCAAACCTCGGTCCTATAGCTTTTGTGCCCCAAGTAAAAATAGTGCCGGCATCCGGAGCAGAAGAGGTTAAGTGTTTGTAAGACAATGCAACAAAAAACATTGGAATTACAGAGAGTAAAAATACAATCGGCAATTGATAGCCGCTTCCTGCCGCACCATAACCAAGTGCACCGGTCAAAGAATAAGCAGGAGCTGTTGCTGCTAAACCGATTGTTACCGCAGCCCATTTGGATACGGAGCCTTTTTTCAGGCCCTTGGCCTTTAAATCATGCATCACTGTTTCTTCATGCATCTCATTCCTCTTTGTTTCATAGGGTGTTGCGTAGAATATCCATAATTTGCGTTGGAAAGTAGCAAAGATTGAAAGCGAAGTCAAAAATCACTAAAGGTTGCATAAACGCAACTTTGGTTTTTTACGAATAAACTGATCAGATTTGTATATAAAGTCATACATGATCTACAAGTTCAAATCCAGTAATAATTCATTAATAAATATATTGTTAAAAAATAATGTCGTATTAAAAATTTGAATGATTGAGTTTCAGCACGCCTATGAAAATGTATAAATCTTACTGCGGAAAAACTGTAGTCCGCACCCAATAGAATCTACCTTCTATTATCAGGTGTAAATTGCGCTTGTTATAAATGGTTTCTTGAAGCAGAATCATCTCCAGTTTCGATCAGATCTCATGACTGAACTTTAGTCGAAGCAGTAGTATTGTAAACTCGCTTCTTGGGGGATGTGAGAGTTACATGTTGATATTTATCTGTTATATTAAATGCTTATCTATAATAGACAACCAGAACCTAGACTAGAATAATCTTTTAGAAAACAATATGACCTCAAATCAAACAGTAATTCTTATTATTCTAGTATTCACCATGGCTATGTTCTTATGGGGGCGTTGGCGTCACGACATGGTCGCGGTGGGTGCGTTGCTTGCCTGTGTGCTTACCGGATTGATTGCTGCTGCAGATGCTTTTATTGGTTTTGGTCACCCAGCGGTGATTAGTGTGGCTTGTATTCTGATACTGAGCCGTGGTTTGCAGACCTCAGGGGCAGTCAATGTGCTAGTTCGTCATACCTTACCGAAAAATGCCGGACCGACGCTAAATCTGGTGGCGCTGGTCGGACTGGGCGCAGTACTTTCCGGCTTCATGAATAATGTTGGGGCAATGGCGCTTTTGATGCCAGTGGCGATTCAACTGGCTGAGCGTCTTGAACTGCCTCCAGGACGAATATTAATGCCATTGGCTTTTGGAACCATTCTCGGCGGTATGACGACTATGATTGGAACACCACCTAATCTGATTGTGTCAGGCTTTCGTGCCCAAAGCGGCGATGGCAGCTTTGGTATGTTCGATTTCACCCCGGTTGGTTTAGCTGTAGCCTTAAGCGGAGTGATATTCATAGCTGTTGTCGGTTGGCGGCTGGTTCCGATGCGTAAACAAACTGGCATAGAAGCTTTTGAGACAGGAGCCTACACCACCGAAGTGCGCGTGTCGGCCGATAGTAAAGCTGCTGGGATGGTCTTGCACGAACTTGAAACTATACTCGATGAACACGCCGCGCAAGTCGTAGGTTTGGTACGAAATGAGAAACATTTGACTACACCTCGAGCCGGATTCAAGATATTAGCTAATGACATTCTGATTATTGAAGCTGAAGCCGAGGCTCTGGCGCACATTCTATCGAATCTCGGATTAAATCTGGAAGAAGCAGATACCCAGCACAACGATAGAGAAAAGAGTCAAAGTGAGGCCGAGCATACTCGGCGACACGATGACATTAAGGTGAGTAATAAAAAAAACGGAGCGATAGAATCAGTTGAAGCAGAAGAAGAATCTTCTCAAAGTGATGAGATTATTTTGATGGAATTCGTTGTTCGCCCGGAATCAACGATCTCAGGTCGATCGGCTGCGGATATGCGGTTACGTACCCGCTATGGACTCAACTTGCTAGCGGTGTCGCGCGAAGGTTCACGTGCTAAAACTCGGCTAAGAACGCTGAAAATTCAACCTGGCGATTTGCTGTTGCTCCAAGGTACCGCAGAAGTGCTGGCAGAGTTTGCAGCTGACTTTGGTTGTGTGCCATTAGCTAATCGCGAGCTACATATTCCAGACAAACGCAAAGCACTAATTGCCGGTGGTATCATGGCTGCCGCAGTCGGTGGTGCAGCTTTTGGTCTGCTGCCCGCAGCCATTTCATTTGCTCTCGGCGTACTGGCCTCAATGGTTTTTCACATCATCGCGCCACGAGCGGTCTATGACGCAATTGATTGGCCTGTAATAGTCTTACTCGGAGCACTTATTCCAGTGGCCGGTGTATTAGATTCTACGGGTACGGCAGATCTGATGGCACGATTCATGATCGATAATATTGTGCAAGGGCACGCCATTATGGGACTTGCACTCATTCTCATTATTACAATGTTTCTTTCCGATTTAATGAATAATGCAGCCACTGCAGCCGTGATGTGCCCAATCGCCATTGGTACCGCTACTGCACTTGGAGTTAACGCCGATTCTTTTTTGATGGCGGTGGCGATCGGTGCTTCCTGTGCCTTTCTGACACCGATTGGACATCAGAATAATACCCTTATACTGGGTCCTGGCGGTTTTCGTTTCGGTGACTACTGGCAGCTTGGATTGCCGCTCGAGATATTAGTAATCACTGTCAGTATTCCGTTGCTATTGATCTTTTGGCCACTCTAACTGATAACGTTAAATGAATCCGGAGGCTGAACGAGAATGACTTTTGAAATCGTGTTGGTATTTGGAATTCTTTTTTCATGCCTCATTCTGTTTGTTACTGAATGGGTGCGGATGGATGTAGTGGCTTTGATGGTGCTGTCGAGTCTGGCGATCTTCGGACTGGTGTCACCTGCTGAGGCTATCAGCGGCTTTAGTAATCCGGCGGTGATCACAGTATGGGCGATGTACATCATGAGTGAGGGACTTACTCGCGCCGGCATTGCAGATCAAATCGGTAGCTTGGTGATGCATGTAAGCGGGCGTAGTGAAGTGCGCATAATAACGATTTTCATGATTTCAGCCGGCATATTGTCGGCTTTCATGAACAATATAGCTGTAGCGGCATTAATGCTGCCAGTGGTGATCGAAGTTGCTCGACGTTCCGCAATTGCACCGTCTCGAGTGCTGATGCCGTTGGCCTACGGTACATTACTCGGCGGGTTGATGACTCTTATCGGCACCCCTCCAAATCTGCTAGTGAGCATTGCGCTGCGCGAGGCTGGTGAATCAGAATTTGAATTCTTCGATTTTGCTTTCATCGGCGTGCCGATCTTATTGATCGGTACCGCTTTTGTTGCACTGCTGGGGCGCCATCTGTTACCAGTAACCGACACTACGAAAATTCTGGAGAAGCAACGAAACTTGCATGACGAATATGGATTGCAGGAACGTATCTTTGTGCTTCAGGTACCCGCCAATGCATTACTGATTGATAAGACGATCGCTGAATCTGGTCTGACCTGGGCTGCGGGTCTGGTAATCATCGCACTAACTCGTGCAGGTCGAACCGAAGTGTTGCCTAAAGCGAACACTCTGCTACAGGCGGGGGATATTCTACTTACACAAGGACGTTTTGATCACTTCGAGCGATTACGCAGCTGGAGTACTCTCACGATTGAACGTGAGGCACCCATACTGCACGAGAGATTATTGGCAGACAACAAACTTGCCGAATTAACGGTAGCCGACAATGCGACCCTGATTGGTAAACCTCTGCATCACCGAGCGTTTCGTGAGCATTTCGGAGTCAATGTACTTGCAATTCGACGCACAGGATTAGTGCGCCGAACACGGTTGGCAGAAATGGTGATCACTACGGACGACCGTTTGTTGGTACAAGGTACACCTCAGGCGCTGGCGGCATTACATGATGCATCAGAATTTTCCACCGTAGGACCGGTTACACCTAAGGAAATGCGGGAAAACTATCAGCTTGACGCGCGTCTGTTCGTATTGCACGTGCCGAACGATACGCCATTATCCGGCTCCACATTGGCCGAGAATCAGTTAGGAGATGCTTTTGATTTTCGTTTACTTGGTATTTTCCGAAATGGAGAGGTACTGGAATCACCTGCCTCCGAAGAGATTATTCAGTCGGGAGATCTATTGCTGATTCAGGGTCGTGAAAGTGATTTGGATATGCTGCGCGGGTTACAGCAACTGGAGCGTTTGAGCGATGTATCTCCTTATTTGGATGTATTCGAACAAGGTGAGCTCGATCTAGTCGAAGCAACGTTACATCCCCATAGCAAGTTTGTCGGACGTCGCGTGGAAGATCTACAGCTCGATGAGCATTATCACGTGGAATTGGCCGCAATCTGGCGTGCAGGTAAACCGCATCGATCAAGTCTGCGCACAATGACCCTGCAATCGGGTGATGCGTTGCTCTTTGTCGGACCAAAGGTGCGTTTGGTCGGGCTTAACGACATTGAAGATCTTTTGATTCTTAATCCGGTGCAGGTCAAGCCGATTAACACGCGTAAGGCACCCATAGCCGGTGCGCTGATGCTGTTAGTGGTTGCTGCAGTAATTATGGAGTTGCTACCCATTTCAATTGCAGCTATTGCCGGAGCAACGTTAATGGTATTGAGTGGCTGTCTCAATATGGAGCAGGCACACCGCGCAATCGAGTGGCGATCAATCTTTCTGATCGCAGGCATGCTGCCACTTGGCACCGCAATGCAACATACTGGCGCAGCAACTTTGTTAGCACAAAGCATACTTGACCTGCTGGGTCCCGGCGGGCCGTGGGTCGTTATCGCTGGACTATATATCATCACTACACTGGGTGCTCTTATGATGCCGACCGTTGCACTTGTACTCATCATGGCTCCGATCGCTTTGACACTTAGTACAACTTTGGGCGTATCAGCACAGACGGTAATGATGGTGGTTGCAATTGCCGCAACCAGTCTTGCTAGTCCGGTATCTCATCCGGCCAATACTCTGGTAATGGGTCCGGGTGGATATCGATTTATTGATTACCTAAAGCTGGGCATTCCGCTCACTTTAGTTGTGTCTATAGTTACGATTTTTTTGCTGCCAATATTTTGGCCACTTGAGATTCAATAACCAGGCTATACGCTGATTGAAGCATAAGTCACTGTTATTGAGAAAATACTCTATAATTTAATGCGTAAAATCCGAGACTCGGATTTTAAAATAATCTTATGCGTCATAAAGTGAGTTATAGAAATATATTCAAACGTAATAGAGCCCTATTTAGGTTACTTAATGCATATAAAATCTGGAGCAAAATAATTCCTGTTCTGGCCTTGAATTGTATTTTTTCCGTACAGGCCGCTAGTGCCCTGTATAAACAAGAACTAATCCAGCAACTTGGAAGTTGGCAGCAAGACCTCGTAAATATGGAATAAAGGAAGTTGTTTCCTCTCAAATTACTAAGAGTGGCGAAAAAGAATTGGCCGCTGGTGAAAACTGATTTTTTTCTCAATTCCTTATTTCTCCGCAAGCAACGCGGATAGTTTTAAAGAATTTTATTTTAAGCTGGTTGTAAAGATGAGGTTGATTTTTTGTCGACCAAACCGGGTAGCAAATTTAACTTGTTCACTATGGAATTCAAGACTCTTTAAACCATAAACTCAGCACAGATTGATTTGATATCGCGGTGCTGGGAGGGTTTCTGAGCCTGATAAAGAACGGTGTTCAGCTAAATTAATCAACAATAAGATAGTCAATTATTTACCCGAGCTATATCAAATCCGGAGCTTAATTATCCTGCCGCCCAATCGCTGTTTTGTTTCATTGCTTCATATTGGCGGCGGATACGGACGGGATAATACTTTCCCGGCAGTTTTATGTCGGACACTCCTATAACTCAAACCAGCTAATTATTGACTATCTATCCTATCGTGATGGCTCATTACTTTTTATACGAACTGAGCTTTTACTGATCATGTTATCGGTTTTGGCGGTAGTTTAAAGCAGTCAATCGGACGTGAACAAATGCATCGCAGAAAGGATATGCATTTAATTAATCTAAGAAATGCTCTAAAATGAAAACACGAGCGATTGGGCGGTTGTGAATATTAAATAAATTAATTTTTAATATACTCTTATCAATCAATAACTCTGGATTTAAGCAGCAACATTTTGTTTGAAAAATTGTCAAGGGGTTTATCCAGCAATGAGCCCGAAGGTCATAATTCGAAACACCTGCGTAAGCGATATCAAGCCGCTTATAGGTTTGCAGAAAAAGATCTATCCAACTATTCCTTCCTGGCGTGAAGACTTGTTACAACATCAGCTTGAGGTTTTTTCTCAGGGGCAACTGGTGGCTGAGATCAATGGTCAGTTGGTCGGCGCAGCCAGTTCGCTAGTGGTGTCGTGGAATGAGTGGGAAGTGCAACATACATGGCAAGAGATTACTGCGCGCGGCAGTTTCGATACTCATAATCCGCATGGTTTGACGCTCTATGCTGCAGAGGTTTTTGTCAATCCGCATTTGCGAGGCTCCGGAATTGGTCACGCACTTTATCAAGAACGACGACGATTGTGTCGCAGGCTAAATCTCAAACGCATCATTGCCAGCGGTCGTTTGCCCGGATATCATCATTATTCTGATCAAATGCCGATTGAGCTTTATGTGCAGAAAGTTATATGGGGTGATATCCATGATCCTGTGCTCAGTTTTCAGTTACACGAAGGCTTTAATTACTGCGGTATAGTCAGCGGGTATATTCCAGAGGATGAGGAGAGTCTCGGTTATGCGGCGTTAATCGTTTGGCTCAATCCTCGCTACAATACCAAGAAACCTACTCTGATTCCTGAAGGAAACATCTTATGAAAGTACGTATTGCTGCAGTGCAGTATTTGTTAAGGTCTATCAGTGATTGGGATGGCTTTGAAAACCAGGTTCGCTTCACTCTCAAGGCTGCCGCCGAATACAAACCTAATTTTGTCATGCTGCCGGAAATTATTACCAGCCAGTTGTTGTCCTTTCTGGATACGGATAATGATATCAAGTCCGCTGTTCGCCGTATGCATGACTATACGCCGCGTTACCAGGATCTGATGGCTGAGTTGGCCAAAAAATATAATTTTTATCTGATTGCCGGCACCCACCCCAATCTACGGGATGGATTGCTCTATAACACTGCATTTATGTTCTCACCTAATGGAGAAATGTTCACTCAGGACAAAATCCACCGTACTCGTTGGGAGAAAGATAAGTGGGATACTGCCGCTGGCAATAAATTACATCTGTTTCAAACTGACTATGGTGCCATCAGCATTCTCATTTGCTACGACATTGAATTTCCAGAGTTAGCGCGTCAGGTATGCGAAGCGGGCGCAGATATCCTGTTCGTGCCTTCATCCACTGATGATCGTCAAGGCTACTTGCGTGTGCGCTATTGCGCTCATGCGCGCGCGATCGAAAATCAGGTTTATGTTGCAGTAGCCAGTACTGTAGGCAATCTGCCGGTAGAAGGATTGGGTTTGAATTACGGTCAGTCCAGCATCATGACTCCATCTGATTTTCCGTTCTCACGCGACGGTATCGCCGCAGAAGGAGAGATTAACCTGGAACAAGTGGTTATTGCTGATGTCGATCTTGATATTCTGGCACAGAATCGCATCAACGGTACTACCATTCCTTTATATGACAAACGGAGGGAAGTGTATCAAAATCCCGTGGAGATTGTGACTTCACTGTGCGGTCCAAGAAAATTGTGATCTTTTCTGGGACGTCTTGGCAGTTATCAAAATATAAATCGTGGAATTTGGGGTTTTAGATTACTATTTAGTCTCAAATATGATTTGGGTTCAGCATTATCTGGTATCTGTAAGAATCTGTCAGCGGCGGCATGTAAATTTATTGGCAGATTAACACCGTGAGGGTTCATGTTCTCACTACCTTTTACTATTTTTTGGGCTCATAGAGACTCATGCCAAATTTAATCAACAAACCAATTCATATTGTGGGGGTCGGAGGAATTGGTGCAGCTCTTGGCTGGGCTCTGGCACAAGAAGGTTATTCCGTTATTCTGGTGGACAGTCTTCGCAGCAAGGTGACAGAAGGGATAAAGCATGGTGTAACGTTAGTAACATTGGGAGCACATACTGTCCCCTTTATTGCTTTTGATGATTGGATGCCGCCGAAAGAGGGATTTATTCTGCTCTGTACCAAAACCTATGACAATCCAAAGGTACTGGCTCGTTTATCTGGCGATGCCTTTCTAGTTCCGGTGCAAAATGGTTTTGATCCTGAACTTGATCGGCGCAGTCATGCGTGTGAAGGTATAGCCTCTTTTGTGTCGGAATGTCAGCGTGATTACCCGGTGACGCGAATTACCCGACCAGGCAGCCTGCATATTGGGGCGCGTCGGCCTATTACATATGATGAACGCATTGAGATAGCATCATTGGCCCTGGCCTTGGGAAAAGCCAAATTATTTCCTGTTGAGCTTGTAGAGGATATCCGGCCTTATAAAGCGACAAAGCTTATGTACAATGCCGCCATTTCGCCACTGGCTGCTGCGGCTGGTGTAGATAATGGAGAATTGTTAACCGATCAACTGGCTAAGTTACTCTTTTTTGCATTACTGCAGGAGAATTATGCGATTCTTCAAAATGCTAAAATACCACTTGCTCGTATCGGGCCTTTTCATCCGGACACAGTGTCTTTAATTTTACGCACACCTTGGTTGCCAGCATTGATGGCTATTTTTTTCCGCCCATCACTCCGCGGCACCTATTGCTCCATGGCTCCAGATATGCACGTTCAGCATGCACGTACTGAAATCGATGCTTATACCGGTCACTTGATTCGGCTTGCTGGAGAGTTTCCCTGTCCCTTGAATCGCGCTGTGCTTGCACTTATTATGAAGATTACTACTGAAGGTCTGAAACCACAGTATCAGCACTTGCAGAATTTGGAAAGCCATTTGCCCGTAAGGATTCATCCTTGATTCTGGTCACTGGTGGTGCTGGTTTTCTGGGTTCACATTTAGTCAAAAAATTACTCGAAGCAGGTCAATCTGTTCGTGTCCTGGAACGACCAGGTGCCGGCGTTGACCATCTGCCACAGAACCAGATCGACTTGATCAGCACTGATATTCGTGACGAGCATGCTGTTAGAAAAGCCGCACGTAATTGTGAGTATGTCTATCATTTGGCAGCAGATCCTAATCTCTGGCGGCGTGACAGGAGAGAATTCGATAGTATTAATCATCTCGGCACGCTTCACGTTATGCGTGCTGCTCTTGACAGTGGCGCCAAGCGGGTATTGTATACCAGTACCGAGAGCATTTTGACATCTCCGAATCCAAAGCAAGATGCGGTTGAGACACTTCGACTCAAAGCAAGTGATATGCTGGGTCCGTATTGTCTAAGCAAGTTCCATGCAGAGGAAGTAGTTTTTAAAATGGTGGCGGAAGGTGCTCCGATTGTTGTAGTCAGCCCCACTTTGCCTGTAGGGCCTGGCGACCGATTGCAAACGCCACCCACTCGACTATCACTAGCGTTTTGCCGGGGAGAGCTGCCAGCCTTTCTGGATTGTCAATTCAATCTTATTGATGCGCGAGACGTGGCGATCGGTATGATCGCGGCAATGGAGAAAGGTAGAACGGGAATTCGATATTTACTGGGAGCAGAAAATCTACTGCTTTCAGATTGGTTAAGGATTCTGAGCAAGGAAACAGGTCAGCCTTTACCGCGCTGGCGGATTCCTTATTCGCTTGCTCTGCTTGTGGCAGGAATCAGTGAAACATGGGCAGACTATGTCACCGGTAAATCTCCGCTAGCCACGATAACAGGGGTGCGTTTGTCTCGCCGCAGCATGTTTTTTGATCCATCGTTCAGCCTCAATGAACTAGGATTGCAACCACGCCCAATAGACACAGCTGCTCATGATGCCATTACATGGTACCGGTCGCAGGGCTGGATCTAGTTCTAAATGAAAAATTAAACCAAATATGTTGTCGAGTCGTTCACCTATAATTCGTCCCGTACAATTTCTTAGTCCTAATCTCCAGTTTATGCCAGAATTGTTCAAAACGTAGAATTTCATAAATCGCAAAGGTGACTGCTATGATAATACTTTGATGGAAAGCTTTTGTGGCACTCTTAAAAACCGAGTTGTTGCATTAACGGTGAGATTTACATAACGATACGATAACAAATCGTTTTATTGCTTCAGCGATAGGCTCTATATTTGACAGCATAATGAATTAGAATTAATTCGGAATAGATGTGTGTCAGTAATCATTATATGCATTTATAATATTTAATTTGTATCGTTTTTTATGTTGAACAACAATAAACAACAATCTCAAGGAGTTGTCTCATAAGTGCAATAATTGTAATTATGCAATTCACACTTTATGATGTTTAAGTAACTTATTCTAAATAATAAATAACAATTAAATGCCATGCTCTCTTGTCAGGCGAGCAAGATAGTGGCAAATCTCTGATATTATTCACAACGCTTGATAAATCATAGAAAATTAATAAAGCTGAGGAAATTTCTAATATTCGATCGAACCGCTAATCCAAGCTTTCAGTATCCAGCGGATTGTTTTTATTTTCGAATCTGGATAATTATCCTGTTATTCACTAACCTTAATCCGGGCATCGCTGCAGCGCAGGAAAGTCAGAATTCTACCAAACCTTCGACCGTGATTATATTGTCTGCACCTGGCAGCATCAAAGAATTTCTTTTTAAATATTTTAAATTGCCGTCAGAGCCTTTTGCCGATGAAACTGCTGAGGAAATTTTTTTGTACCGTGCACAAAAAGAAATCCGTAATTTATTGGCAACTGAAGGTTATTTCTCTCCTTCGATTTCAGTGTTGCATCAAATCCGGAATAACGTTTCTATTCCTGAAATCAAAGTTGATCCTGGTACATTGACGCGCATTGGTAAAATTTATATAGCATTTCAAGGTGAGATTACTCAGGAAATTTCTAAATACCAGGAACGCATCGCGCAACTCCGTACCACCTGGCCGCTAAAAACAGGTTTGCCCTTTCGTTCTTCCGAATGGGAGAAAGCAAAAGAAGCTTTGTTATCGGAGGTTACTCAAGAAGAATTTGCTGCAGCGCAATTTGTGAGTAGTCAGGCCACTGTAGACCCTGATAATGCGCGTGCTGATCTTTCCATCATTATCGATTCCGGGCCCGTTTTTTATTTGGGTGAAATACAGATTACTGGATTGGAGCGTTATGATCCAGCAATGATTACTAACCTGGCTCCTTTTAAAATGGGTGACATTTATCGGCGGGATGTATTGCATCTTTATCAAATCGCGCTGCAAAAAGGCCCGCAATTCGGCTCTGTTTCAGTCAGTGTTACGCCGGATGTGACGCAACATCGAACTGTGCCCGTTCAAGTGATGGTGACGGAAGCTCAATCGCAACGCTTTGCCTTTGGCGTTGGTTATAGCTCAAATAATGGCGCGCGCGGTGAGATCAATTATCGCAATCACAATCTCATGGATCGCGCCTGGAACTTAACCAGCTTGCTGCGCCTGGAACAAAAGCGGCAAACATTTTTTGCTGGCATTGATACCTTGCCTGATCAGAATAATGTCAATTATTCACTGGGCGCCAATCTGCAAATGACTGATATCCAGGATTTGAAGACTGTTGAAGAAAAAATCGGCGTAACTCGTAATTACCAAACTCAAAAAATTCAAATGCATTTTGGTTTAAGTTGGCAACATGAAAGCAAAAAGCCTGCCGGTGCGATCAACCAGATTAATGAAGCATTAGTCCTTGACTGGCGATGGAGGCGCCAAGTTGTTGATGATCCGGTTAATATCCGGCGTGGTGATGTAACAGACCTGCGTGTCGGTGGCGGTAGTCGGCAACTCTTGTCGGATCAGGATTTTATCCGTACCTATGCGCGACATCAGAGCTGGTGGCCGGTTGGATCTCAAGATGTCATTTTTCTGCGCGCAGAAGTGGGTTATACGCTTGCGTCATCGCGCTTTGGCATTCCGCAGGAATATCTATTCCGTGCCGGCGGGATTCAATCCATTCGCGGGTATGATTTTAAAAGCATTGGTGTGGAAGAAGGCAATGCAATTGTGGGTGGACTCGTGATGGCAACTGGTACCGCTGAGTATACACATTGGTTAACGCAGCAATGGGGGGTTGCAACTTTTGTCGATATCGGCAGCGCTGCGGATCGCTGGCAAAAAATGCATCCTTTTCTAGGCTATGGTGGCGGTATTCGCTGGCGCAGCCCGGCAGGGCCGATCGCGCTTGATTTAGCCCGAGGGCATGAAACCGGCACGCTGCGCGTACATTTTTCAATGGCAGTGGCATTCTGAGTTGTACCCATGACCAATCCACCCGTTGACAGTCAAGTATCAGAAAATCGCCAAAAGCGGTTCAGATGGCTTGCGTGTTTGTTGTTTGTGGTGCTGATTTCTATTTCACTTATGGGATTCTGGCTCATGAATAGCCAATCAGGGCTGCAATGGGCTTTCTCAGTTATTCATCGTTTGAGCTCCGGTGCGATACATTTTGTGGGTGTTCGAGGAACGCTACATGACATGCGGATTGAAAATGCTCATTTTGCCAACAATGAATTTGAGCTTGTGATGCAGAATATCCGTATCGCCTGGAACCCAAGTGATTTGTTTTACAAAAAATTAACGGTTGAAGAGCTGTCGACAGAAACATTAAAAATTCATCAATTGACTTCCGGGGATGATACTACTACCAGCGCGTTACCTGAAACCCTGGATCTTCCATTTGCGCTGTCGGTTCGTGCATTGATCATCAATTCGGTGCATTTAACCACGGCAGATAATGGAAATGTCGAATCCATCATAACTAATCTTTCATTGACTTTGGAAAGCGATGGCCAAACTCATCAATTGAGGAGCCTGAATTTTCATACTCCGTGGGCTACTTTCAACGCATTAGCTGAAATTAACGGCAATTCTCCGTTTGATTTATCAGCCCAAATTGAGGCATCGGGTGCCGATCCATGGGGGGATGCTCAGATGAGCATCACAGGTAATCTGGAACAAATGATGATTCAAATCAGTGCGGCACAACCAGCGATCACAAGAGACTTGCAGATACACTTGCGGCCTTATGCAGTTAATCCAGTGGCGCTATTAGATGCAACTATCGAGCAACTGAATCCTGCCAGTTTTTTATCTGATGCGCCAAATGCCAGCCTCTCGCTATTTGCACATCTGACGCAAAATGATTCCGGACAACTGGAAGGCAATATCCGAGTTGAAAATCATGCTGCCGCTACAATCGATAACAATGGTCTTCCTGTTTCAACAATCAGTACGCATGCTCTGATCACTGCAGAATTGTTAAAGCTGCAGGATATACGTGCGCAAATTGGCATTGAGGGATATTTGCACGGCAATTTAGCCTGGCATTGGGTTGAACAGTCCGCCTCAGCCGATTTAACTGTAGAACAGTTAAATCCGCGCCATATCGATAGCCGCTTGCAAGCAGCGCAAGTTTCCGGAAAAATCCACTTGTCCGGTAATGCTGAAACACAATCTGCACACATCCTTCTCAAGGATAAATCGATCAAATTGACAGCTGCTATCGCGCGGACCGGAGAAAATGTCGCCCTTGAACAATTCAATCTACAACGCAACAAATCACAATTAACCGGACAAGGAAAGTTTGCTCTTGGTCATGAACAATTGTTTGAATTGTCAGGTAAGCTGGCAAATTTTAATCTTGCAGATTTTGTTCAAACCACTGATTCGAATCTGAATGCAACTCTTCAGCTATCAGGTCAATTGTCGCCCCAAATCTCTGGGATATTAAAATATACGATCCATAATAGCCGCTTAGCCAAATCCTCGATCAGCGGCTCAGGTGAAGTCGCCTTCAACGGTTTGGATAAATTTAACGGTAAAGCGGAGTTAAAAGCAGGATCCAATCACTTACTAGTGCGGGGAAGTATTGGAGATGCGAAAAATGCATTCCATCTGACCATCAACGCGTCGGATTTGACTCAGTTGGGGTTCGGATTAGCGGGCGATGTACATGCAAGCATGAGTATTGGCGGTAGCTTTGAAGCGCCTGATCTTGATCTGAAGTTCTCAAGCAAGCACTTGCATTTGGCGGAAAATCAAAGTATTTCAGGAGTCACTGCTGATGTACGTTTGCATAATGATGCAATTTCACTGAAAGTTTTGATTGATCACTATAACGCACATGAAAAAGCTGTAATCAAACACTTGGCGATCGATACCCAGGGAAAAATTTCGAACCATAGTCTATCGATTAGGGCACTGATCAATGAGGATATTACCGTCCGATTGGCAGCAACAGGCGGGGCAGATCCTAAAATGTCCCGGAAATCGCTGCGTTGGAATGGCCAACTAACTGAGTTTTCGACTGCCGGCAAAATGCCGATACACTTGATGGCACCTGCTGCACTGTCAGGTAGCGCCGAAATGATTTCTCTAGATCAGGCTAAATTCTCCATCTCCGGTGGATTTGTCAACATTGATCAATTGCACTGGACACCGAAGATCTGGAAAACTCAGGGTGATTTTTCCGGTATTGCCTTACTCCCCGGTTCGCAGCAAGTATTCAATCAGCTTCAACTGAAGTTAGGCGGTCACTGGAATTTTGATTCTACTGCACAGTTAGTTGGCAGCCTGAAAATTTTTCGAGAGCAGGGTGATTGGTATTTACCCGGTGAAGTGCCTCAGCCATTAGGGTTAGAAAAATTGCAGCTGAAGGCGACTGCTGAGCATGGGGAACTAATCGGTAAATTTGAATTGTTCAGCCAGTCTGTGGGCTCGGTCTCAGCTGATTTATTATTGCCACTCCAGCCATCCAACATGAATGGGCCTGTTTCCCGTGAATCAGCATTGCACGGTAAAGTAAATATGGATATCAGTACTCTAAAGTGGCTTAGCGCCATGCTTGGGGAGAGCATCCATGTAGATGGGAAAATTCAGGTTGAAGCTGATATTCAAGGCACGCTGGAGCAACCGAATTTCAGTGGAATGGTTTCCGGCAGAGAGATGAATGTGGCATTGCTGGATCAGGGAATCAATTTGCAGCAAGGTACGCTGGCGGCTAGATTCCAGCAAACGGATTTAAAGATCGATCGATTACAATTTATCACGCCTCATGAATCTCCGCCGGACAAACGTTTGTTCAAGAAGTTTGAATCGGAAGGCAGGTCGGGTTCGCTGACGATTAATGGCAATATCGGGCTGATTGGTAAAGAAAGTCAGATAGATTTCACAATTAATCAGCTGCCGCTAGGACATAAAAACGAGTACTGGGTAATCGCATCGGGTTCCGGAGTAACCAGGTTTCAGAACAATCGTCTGAGTGTAAAAGGGGAGCTATGGGCCGATGCCGGTTTATTACTGCAACCACCGGAAGGTCGTCCGGAATTATCTGAAGACATTGTTTTTGTGAACGCTACAAATCAACCCAGTCAAAACTTGTCGATATCTTTAGACATGAACCTCAATCTAGGTGAAAAATTCCATATCCGCGCATCCGGTTTGGAAGGTCGACTTACTGGCCAACTTCAAGTTCAGAACGATAGGAACAATAAACTCAAGCTCAACGGAGCCATTGCAGCGCAAGATACTTCGTTTAAAGCATACGGCCAGAATCTATCAGTTAAACGCGGAATTGTCAGTTTTCAAGGTCCCTTGGATGATCCAGAGTTAAACATTCTGGCAGTCCGGGAAAATCTAGCGGTTGTAGCCGGAGTTGAAATTATGGGCTCGGTACGTCATCCGCGCGTAAAGCTAATATCTACGCCGGATGTTCCCGACACTGAAAAACTCTCCTGGATTGTTTTGGGAAGAAAACCGGATGCGAGCGGTTTGGATACGTCAGTATTGTTAGCTGCCGCAGGATCGATATTGGGCGGGCAGTCCGGAAGTGGTATTACAGAACAAATCAGTGCAGCTCTGGGAGTTGATGAAATCTCGTTCAGACAGGCCGGTATTGGCAGTTCTTTGACCGGACAAATTGGTGTGGTTGGGAAGCGCATATCTTCGCGTGCATATCTGAGCTATGAACGCGGCTTGACAGCAACTACAATGGGTATCACAAAATTGACTTACAATCTTACGCCAAAAGTGACTATTGTGACTCAAGCTGGTGAAGACAGTGCGGTTGATCTGTTTTATACGATCCAGTTTGATTGAATGAGTCATGCGAATTATGAATTTCTGAACCTCATGATTTTTTCCACTTCCTTAAAATTATTCCAGTTAAAAAATCATAAGCATTATTTTTATCACTCACCGGGTTGTAAAGTGACGGGTGCCTCAATGGTTTCGCCTTTTCGCAACACTGTGATCATAATGGTATCGCCGACCCTATAGCTATCTATGCGAGCGAGTAACTTATCGACTGAATCGATTGGTTTGCCCTCGACAGCTACAATGATATCGTTTGCAATGATATTGCCTTCTGGTGTGATTGTCGCGCCTTGAAGTCCGGCCCTATCCGCTGCAGATCCGGGGCTGGTGTTCAGAATGACAACACCGGTAACTTTCAGGTGCTGAGTCAGGCGGTCATTGAGTTTGCTATCGACGGTGATGCCCATTGCCGGGCGAATATATTTGCCTCGACTGATGATTTGTGGAACCACACGGTTGACGGTATCGACTGGTACAGCAAAACCAATTCCTGCGTTAGTGCCACTGGGACTGTAAATGGCGGTATTGATACCAATCAGGCGGCCTGCAGAATCTAGCAGAGGCCCGCCGGAATTTCCTGGATTGATGGCGGCGTCGGTCTGGATTAGATCGTCGATGGTACGGCCGTCACTGCTTGGAAGAGATCGGCCCAGTGCCGAAACGATGCCGGTAGTCAAAGTCCAGTCCAAGCCAAAAGGATTACCAATTGCGAATACTTTTTGTCCGACCTTGAGGTCATGGCTGGAACCTAAAGGAACTGGAGTCGTTCGTTGGAAGCCGATACCTATGCGCAAGACTGCAATATCATGAGCCGGGCTCGATCCCACCAGTGAAGCCCGATAATCGCGTCCATCAGCCAGACGTACGGTGGCCTCGCTGGCACCCTTGATCACATGGAGATTGGTAATAATGTGGCCGTGATCATCCCAAACAAAACCTGAGCCGGTTCCGCTAGGTACCGAGAAGATATTGCGCGTCCAGGCATCCATTACGCGTTGACGTGTGGTGAGGAATACCACCGAGTCGCGTGAGTTTTCAAATAATTCAATTGTACTTCTCTCGTCTTCAGCCAGATTGCCGCGTGCTTGAACTAGCCGAGGTTCAGCACTTTCATATTTATTGTCAGTGGAGAAATAGCCCGACTGGAGTGAATCTGGAAAATAATGATAAAGAAAGCTGTGAAAAAACAGTATTAGCAATACGACGGCCAATGAAATCCAGATAAAGCGGGATAGTGTGGGCATGAATAGTTGTTCCTGTAGTTTTTATTATTTACATTATTGAATTGTGGATTTTGCCCAACGCATTATCTCTTGATCGCCCATAGCACCGGATTGCCGGGAGATTTCTCTGCCTCCTTTAAATAGCACTAAAGTTGGAATGCTGCGAATTTGATAACGAGTAGCCAGACTTTGTTCTTCTTCGGTGTTCACTTTGACTAACCGCATTCCTGGTTCCAGAATAGCAGCTGCCTTGGCAAAAGCCGGAGCCATCATGCGGCATGGGCCGCACCACGGCGCCCAGAAATCGACCAGCACCGGGATATCATTGTTGTCAATATGCCGGGTAAAGCGATCTTCTGTCAATTCAACCGGTAGTGCGGTGAACAATGCTTGATGACAGGCACCACATTTTGGCACTGCAGTCAGACGGTCTGCCGGTACACGATTGGTTGCATGGCAGTGTGGGCACACAATATGTAAAGACATGAGCGGCTTTCCTTGTTTATTCGGTAATATAAATTAAATTTTAGCTTTCGTTCAGTTCAGATGCTCTCAAGCGAGTGCGAAGCAGCTCAATCTCTTCGATCAGATCGGTAACCAGACCGGCCAATTCTGGATTACTTTCAAAATCCCGCTCAATTGCAACTATTCTTTTAATGCGCACGAAGCAGCGGCTGTCAAATATCCATGCATTCGGGTCTGTATTGATGAGATTTTCATTTGGCAACAAACCCCACTGAACGTGCTCAATGATCCATTCACGGCTAACCTGGCAGCTTCGCGCCAGTTCGTCCAGACTGAGCATGGCATCTTCGAGTAAAATGGCATCGATTTCTTGCGGCATAGTTAGACTCCAAGATTCTGGCGCGGATTAAACGTGAGTTCCTGCGCCATGGTTTGGTAAAATTTACGTGCTTTTTCTGTCGCAGCGGATGGCAGCACTACTTCCAGAACTAAATATAAATCGCCAGGCGTGGCCGCTGGAATGCCGCGACCTTTCAAGCGCAATTTGCGACCGGATTGGGAATTTTCCGGTACTCGTACATCGACCAAACCATCCGGTACCGGTATTTTGATTGTAGCACCCAGAGCAGCTTCCCACGGAGTGACGGGCAAGGCGGCGTAAATATCCTTGTTTTCGATCCGGTAGCGGTTGTGTGGGTTGAAATGCACTTCCAGGAACAAATCTCCTGCGGTTTCCCCTGCATGACAGGGACCCCCTTGTCCGGCGAGACGGATTACTTGACCCGTATGGACTCCTTTGGGAATGCGTACATTCAGCGTATGCTCCACGAGCATGGTGCGCCCTTGGCTGTCAAGCTTGGGCATACGCAGAGTCAGGCTGCGCAGGGCGCCATGGTAGCTGTCTTCCAGATCAAGCATAATTTTGGCGTGATGATCTTCACCGCGCATCCGATGAGTATGGCGGGCACCTGGCCCCATTTGATTTCTAAATAACTGCGAGAAGAAGTCACTGAAATCTGCTGCTTGAGCATCACTAAACCCTTGTCCTGTGAATTCGAAACCTGCATCCCAACCAGGGGGCGGTTGAAAATCACTGCCCGCTTGAAACCCCTGTTGTTCCAATTGATCATAAGCTGCGCGCTTCTCAGGATCAGACAGTACCGTATAAGCTTCATTAATTTCCTTCATTTTTTTCTCAGCGTCCGTTTCTTTAGAAACATCTGGATGATACTTGCGTGCCAAGCGGCGGAATGCTTTCTTGATATCCTCGGCCGTAGTATCGCGCGAAATGCCAAGTGTCTTGTAATAATCCTTGAATTCCAAGTTGATTCTCCCGGTTTAATGCGTTGTTACGTCATGAATATTATTGCTGTTTTGAGCCAAATAGTGAAGTTATGGTTGCGAAAAAACTATCTTACTGCCGTTAATTGAATGCTGATCAACTCTATTCATTCAAAATTGACTAGATGAATAGGGTGGTATAGCACTCCATAGCAGTAGATAAGACCCTCCTGTTGATTTGTTGAACAAGATAGTAGTCGAGTAGTCGATTAGACCCCGGTGCTCTTTGCTGATGGTGAATATTGTTTTTTTACGGCGATTTAATTTACCCTTTGACGCTTGCGCTAATGTGCTTGAAGCGGAATGACTCGTTATCAGTTTCAATAATGTGACAATGACGAGGCAATCATTACAATCCGTGGCGGTTCAATAGTCCAGCGTTGAAACACCTGACAAAAAGCTAAGTTGGCAATATCACCATGATTGACGCCCCGGAACACCTAATGGCTTTCATTAAAGCAGAATAATAGTATCCCCGATGTACTTCAAGTATTGATTTGCTTAGACTTGCCGGTCAGTCAAATATCAATTCAAGGAGAGACTATTATGAAAACAAGTAGTAATTTTATAATTACATCAGTTTGTACTTTTATGGTAATTTTTGTCCTTGGGGTTATTGCTACGGTAGTGAGTTCCTTAGCAACAGAACAAGGTGTAGCTGAAAAAGTGAGCAAAGTAACTTACCATAATAAAATATCCTAAGCGCAAGCTTAGCTATAAACACTCACTGGTAAGACAAAAGAAAGCCAGTTGAAATTACGGTTTGCAATACTTCGCTTGTATTAGCTCAGATCTGACAGTTGCCTTTTTTATGGTATCTGTCAGTTAAATCTGAGCTATTCCACATAATGTTCAGCGATAGCTTCTTTTATCGGTTCCCGATCAATCAGGTGAATAATTTGATTGAGTAAGTTTACTTTGCGGGTGCGACGGATGATATCAAATTCTGAATAATTCCTCATAGTTATTAATTCGCTAAAATGATATAGTATAGAAAGTTACAGTTTCATCATTCTCAATGGTCCTTGTGCATCCAAAGGAAAGGCCTCAGGAGGTAAAAAGAGATCTCAGTCTGGTGTACTTAACTACAGATGCGTAATAGCCTACGCATTTTTCCCTGTTCAATTTTTCACTGACACATGTGGTTAATGAGCAAGCGTATCAACACCGCTGATTCTCTAAATTCTGCTATATAAGATTTTTTCTCGAATCATAAATACATACTTCTGTGTTTTAAATAATTTAACCAATGTGCTGAGTCTAATGCCGTTACATCAGTGATTTATGGATAGAAGGTCATATGCACCTCCAGAACCACAATGTATAAGCAAACCTATGCATTAGGCGAGAATCAACACTTGCAATTAGCAGATCTTGCCGCCGTTGCAAATATTGAAGTGATTTATCACTCCGCCTTGAATCACGATATCAGCTTGCCTTTCGCTTAAATTATGTTTTACCTTGATATCAGTACCTGAGGTCTTATTTTTTAACACTATGGTAAGATTTCTTTTCAATGACTCATGTAAGTTTTCCAGAACCAAATCATCTCCCTGATTTATTTTGTCATAATCTTCTGGATTATCAAACTCAAGAGGCAGTATTCCGAAATTGGCAAGATTTTGCCAACCAATTCGTGCATAGCTTTTGGCAACAACAGCTACTTGCCCCAAATATCTTGGAGCGAGCGCTGCGTGTTCACGACTCGATCCTTGCGCATAATTTTCACCAGCAATCGTAATGTGCCCACCATTCTTGTTTTTCGCCTCGAGCGCGCGATCATAATATTTTTCGTCAAGAATAAAATAAGTCCACTTGCTTATTTCTGGAATATTGCTTCTTAATGGCAGCACTTCTGCTCCCGCGCGAAGTATTTCATCTGTAGAAATATTATCTGCCACTTTCAGCACTACAGGAACTTGATATTTATTTCTCAGAGGTTCAAGGTAAGGCAACTCTTTAATATTAGGGCCTTTGCGCAAATTAACCTTGCTTCCTTCTTCAGAAGGAGCAAGCAACAGGTCAGTATTGATTATCTCCGTCTCGGGCTGCTGAAATTTAGGATAATTTAGACCATATAACTTTCCGAGATTTCTTGGGTCAGTTATTACTCCGGCAAGTGCTGATGCTGCTGCAGTCTCGGGGCTGCAAAGGTATACCTGATCGTCAAGTGTTCCTGAGCGTCCTGGAAAGTTTCTTGGCATTGTTCTCAAGCTTATTGTATTTGTAGCCGGCGCCTGTCCCATTCCGATGCAACCCATGCATCCCGTCTGATGCAACCGTGCACCAGCATGAACAAGGCTCTTGAAAGAGCCCATGCTGGTGAGATTCTCAAGCATTTGTCTTGAACTTGGGTTTACATCCAAAGAAACTCTATCATGGACCTTTCGTCCCTTGACTATCTCAGCTACAACCCAGAAATCTCTCAACCCAGGATTAGCTGAGGACCCGATGACGCATTGATGCACTTCTTTTCCCTCAACTTCCTTTACTGGAATCACATTTCCAGGACTTGAAGGGCAGGCTATCAATGGTTCTACTTTAGCTAAGTCTATTTCGTCCTCGAAATCATAACTGCATTCATTATCTGCTTTAAGCTCAACCCAGTCCTTTTCTCGTCCCTGAATCTTTAGATATCTTCTTGTTTCTTCATCACTTGGGAATACTGTAGAAGTGGCGCCCATCTCTGTTCCCATGTTGGCTATGACATGCCTGTCCATTGTGCTTAGCATATTAAGACCTTCACCATGGTACTCTATGATCATTCCTCTGCATCCATTTACGTCATATCTTCTCAGCATCTCAAGGACAACATCCTTTGCGCTAACCCAGTCAGAAAGCATTCCCGTAAGCTTTACGCCAAGCACCTTAGGCATATTAATGTACAATGGTTCCCCTGCAATCGCGAACGCAACATCCAGACCGCCAGATCCCAAAGCAAGCATTCCTAAAGCGCCTGCTGCTGGAGTGTGGCTATCACTTCCTATCAGTGTTTTCCCTGGTTTGCCAAAATGCTGTTGATGTACAGGGTGACTAACGCCATTTCCGGGACGTGAAAACCACATGCCGAATTTTGCAGCTGCAGACTGTAGAAAAAGATGATCGTCGGCGTTTTTGAAGTCAGTCTGAAGAAGATTATGGTCAATATACTGGACAGCTACTTCTGTCATTGCTTTCTTAAGTCCCATGGCTTCCAGCTCCAATTGGACTAATGTCCCTGTGGCATCTTGAATTAGTGCTTGATCTATTTTGAGACCGATTTCAGAACCAGCAATCATCTCTCCTTTCACAAGATGAGATTTAATGAGCTTTTGCACAACGTTTAATCTATCCATAATTTCCACCTATCTGCGATCAAAAAATTTCAGAGGCACATGCGTCAAAGAAGCATGACTTAATTGCGTGTCAATGATTTTTGGGAGCTGTTGTATATTACGTATCTATTAATTAACATCTTGTCTCTTTTCTAAGCTTATATGTGAAAGAATAATGCTCGAAAGAAATAAGAAATGTAAGGCTTCCACAATTTTTTATACAATGGGCATAATAAGGCACAAAAACTCAAGTTGAGCCAAGTGGCTTTGCAAAAAACGATTCTTGACGGAAAAAACTTTAAAACGACGAAAGGCCAAAAATCAGACAGATCAAAAAGGTCTATGCGATGATGATCAGCAAGTAAGTGACTGCTTTATTTAGTTTTTACACTAAGCGACTTCAATAAAATTCTAGCGTCAACCCAAAGTAGTGCTAATGCCATGCTATATTCAATATTGATGCAGACAGCTTACTATAATTGTATTCGCACAAGTTATGGATGTGCAAACGAATGCTGCAATAATATTTTTATGTTTCGTATAGAATTTGCATTTTGAAGGTTCCCCATTCGACTGTGTGAGTCGCATTTAGAATATCGGGTTAAGCTGACCAACTTCGAAGAAAGGTTGGCCTCAGTATGGATACGGCACTCATTTTATAATAACTTGGTCCAATCATTTTGTTGAATGCACTCATAAACTACGGAATCTGGGAGTGGTGAGAGGAGTAATCAGAGAATGAAACAAATTTTGGTCGCAACAGATTTCTCTCAATATGAGAAAAGAGCATTCGATCGAGCAGTGCTGCTGGCAACAGAACATCGGACCGCGCTCGAAGTTCTTCATGTCATTACCCCGGCATCAATAGACGCGCTCTGCAATTTTTTGCCAGATTCTAGGCAGGTTGTTGAAGAAAAGCTCACTAATTCTGTATATGCGCAACTTCACTATTTTATCGACCGAGTGGAATCTGAGCGCCCCATAACAATTCTACCCCGTGTCAAGATTGCCGAAGTGGAAGACGGTATTCTCAATTCGGCGGAATCTTGCGATTCTGATCTGATTATCCTCGGAAGTCATGGTGAGCATTTTGCTCACGAAATGTTTGTTGGCACCACTGCTGAGAATGTCCTTGTCAGAGGGAAGCGGCCAATATTAATAGTCAAGAGAAATGCTTCTGTGCCATATAGCAAGATCGGAGTGCTTGTTGATTTCTCTGAACGATCAGACACTGCGATCCGCAAGGCGTGCGAACTGTCGCAAAATGCAATGATTTGTTTGTTACATGCATTTCAAATTCCGAATCATGAGCAGCTTCGCAAGCTCGGTGTAACTGATGAGAAAATCAAGCATTATCGTTCTGAATTCTATGATCAGGCTACTAAGGAAATCGCCAAGCTGAGCGTGGAAAGGAAAGACGACCTCATTTCAAGAGTGGTTGAAATGGGTTATCCGCCGACTATGATACAGAAGTGGACAGAGAAACTTAATTTCGATCTTATTGTGATGGGAAAGCATGGCGAGCGACTGAGTAGTGTTATCAGGCATGCCGTGCATAATAGCACTTGCGACATAATGATTGTTGAATAAGCAGAGTTTTATCTGCACCTATGGTTGTGTCTGCCTTTACGGTATTCTTTCAAGACGGCAAATAAGTTAGGCGGTTCCTATCGTGAAAATCTTCTAATAAATAA
>NZ_PXXU01000045.1 GCF_003011925.2 Nitrosomonas supralitoralis | reverse complement strand
AATCCAGGTTACATCACCGTGCCTAAGCTTTACGGGTAGCCTCGCATCGGGCTGAGGGAAGTAAATTTTATGATCCTGATATTGAATGCCGCCACACATGAGTGGATTATAATTTACTAGCAGTGGGTTTCTTCGAGATTATTACTGATGCCAAGTATTTGGAATAAGTAATGTTTTCTCACCACATTAATCAACAGATCGAACTCCACGGCACTTTGGGAATCCAGTGCATCCCCAAAATACATTTCCCACATGCACACCTTTCTTGGCCACTCGCTTCACCATCGTGTCACCACATTGAGGACAGATAGGGGTGGGTATCGACATAGCAGGGATTTCTGTGAATGACCGACAAGCACTATCTTCTGTAGAAGCGCTAATAGAAGCAACGTTACGTGCCTTTTCTATCATTATCGCAAGTTTGGAACCATCAATTAGTTCAATGTTTTGCCCCTTGGCAAAAGAGTGTGCTTCCGCAGTAAAAACACCTGAGGTTACAACAAATCCACCCGTCGCTCTCCTTGATATCATTACACCAAGCAGCTCACGCACAACGTTGACTGATACCTTGTAAGCTCGCCACTGTTTGCACTGAACAAGAAATAACTCGCTATCTTTTTTGAGTACTAGATCAATGCCGCCATCAGCACCTCCTCCGCCAGTTTCAATAACTGAAAATCCACGCATTCGGAAAGCTTCTCCGACAAGCAACTCAAAGTCTCTCCAAGATATGTCACGTATAACATCGTCAGATCTTCCGTTGCCCACTGCTCGGATAAGGCCCATACGCTTACGTCGCTTTAGAAAGGATACTAGCGCACCAAACAAAAATAGCAATGGCAGAACGTATTGTCCGTAGTAGGCGAAAGTTCGACCTATCTGTTCAACGACCCTATGGCCGATCTGTCCAGGAATATTGTTAGCCGACATTTCAAGTGAAGCATATTGATGCAAAACACCATAAACGATAGCAGCTAAAGTAACGCCCATCCACCAGGGAAGTGCTGCAGTAATTTCCAGTAGATCTTCTACTAAACCGGTTTTTCTTCTTGGCATCGTTTCTCCATCATCATAATTACGGTTTTGATTATAAAAATAGGAGGTTTCTTAATTGAGGTTATTTTAAGGTTATAAATAGGCACTTTGTTTTTCTCAATTTTACTTTGGGCGAACTCGATAGAGTGTTCGAAGTACTCCAGTTTGCGAGAATGTCACTGGTTGTGCCCCGCACATGCGAGTTACCCAATAACAATTTCAGTAGACCCTCGATTTTCTGGAATAACAACAAGTTGCTTCCAATCTTACGGAGCACTTCATCTTTCATTGTTTGCTGTGTGATATATTTTATTCCATCCATTTAGCGATGATGTTAGTAGCTTTTATGGAGAGAATTTACGGCATACTCCAATCAGAACTTAATCAATATGGTTTCAATTCTAAATTGATGAGAAATAAATCTAGTTCCGAATAAATAAATTTGTCTGTCGGTGTTGGTCGCTATATGAATTAAGTAAGCCGGTTTAAAAATCACCACATTACATCCAAGGATATGTCTAAATAACAACATAATTTGTAAACAATAGCCTTTTCTCTAGCTCTGACATTGATACAGCTAGTAAGAAACAGTATATTTATTGATAAAGTAAAAAAGATTTGGAATCAACTCAAGCTGACTTAAATCTCTTCTGAGGTTAATTCCGCGTTGCTTTGCGGTTAATGTTTTATTACAAACAAGGTTCTGTAATTTTTCTAGGTTATTCTAAACATGGATAGTATATTTCCGAATATTTACAATTATAATAATCCTTTTGTTTAATCATTCAGGTCGACAGAAATTGGAATAATTGTTAATGAACTTCGGCTAATGATTACAGCTTTCCAGGCAAAATACTTTGCGTACGAACTCACGCGTCGTTTCCCAACAGATAGCGCTGAGAAATTAGCAGGCGCAGTAGCCAGCGCTCAGGTGGATATCAACCCGCATCAAGTGGATGCTGCCTTGTTTGCTTTTAACTCACCACTTTCAAAAGGTGCGCTACTTGCTGACGAAGTGGGATTAGGCAAAACCATTGAGGCTGGGCTAGTCCTCTCCCAGAAATGGGCTGAGCGTAAACGACGCATCCTAATTATTACACCATCAAACCTACGTAAACAATGGCATCAGGAGTTAACTGAAAAATTCTTTCTTCCCTGTTTTATCCTCGAAGCCAAATCCTATAATGCTGCGATCAAACAAGACCGATTTCGTCCATTTGAATTACCTGAAATCATTATCTGCTCATACCAGTTCGCAAAAGGTAAGGCAGCAGATGTTCATTCAATACCTTGGGATTTGGTTGTTATTGATGAGGCACATAGACTGCGCAATGTTTATAAGCCATCCAATGTCATAGCAAATACGCTGAAGATGGCATTAGCAGGTAAACATAAGCTACTGCTTACAGCGACACCACTACAAAATTCATTGTTGGAACTTTATGGACTGGTGAGTTTTATTGATGAACATACTTTCGGTGATTTAAAAAGTTTCCGTGAGCAATTTTCCAATCTGAACCAGGAACAAGTATTTCAGACACTCAAGGCTCGGCTCAAGCCGGTTTGTCATCGAACGCTACGCCGCCAGGTTTCTGCCTATATTCCATACACCAAGCGCCTGCCGTTGGTGGAGGAATTTACTCCGGAAGAAAGCGAAGATCGTCTTTACCACCTTGTCTCTGAATATCTGCAACGTGACAATCTACAAGCGCTGCCATCAAGCCAGCGTTCCCTGATGACACTGGTGTTACGCAAGTTGCTGGCTTCATCCACCTTTGCCATTGCGGGTGCGCTGACTTCGATTTCAACTCGACTCAAACGCAAGCTGGGCAAACAAAAATCCGCAGAATCGATTGAAGATGAACTGGACCAGGATTACGAAGCGCTCAATGAAACCGCTGAGGAATGGACGGAGGACGAATCGGTCGAACTTCTCACCGAGAATGATCGCAAGGCTCTCGAACAGGAAATTGCCGAGCTTGATGCTTTCGCCACGCTTGCCATTTCAATTGACCATAATGCCAAGGGTAAGGCGCTGCTAAAAGCGCTAAGCATTGCATTTGCCAAGGCAAAAGAACTTGGCGCAGCAGAGAAAGCAATCATCTTCACCGAATCACGCCGCACACAAAACTATTTATTGCGCCTGCTGGCAGACAGTCCTTTTGCTAAAGGTATAGTACTTTTCAATGGCACTAATACCGATGATCAATCCAAAGTTATCTATAATCAGTGGCTTGAACGTCACCTAAGCACCGACCGAGTAACAGGGTCACGCACCGCAGATATGCGCTCGGCACTGGTCGATTATTTTCGTGAAGAAGGACGCATCATGATCGCTACTGAAGCAGGTGCCGAAGGTATCAACCTACAGTTCTGCTCACTGGTAGTTAATTATGACCTGCCATGGAATCCGCAACGCATCGAACAACGAATCGGGCGCTGTCACCGCTATGGGCAAAAACATGATGTCGTAGTTGTAAATTTCCTTAACCGCAAGAATGCTGCGGACAAGCGCGTTTTCGAATTATTGGCAGAGAAATTCAAACTATTTGAAGGTGTTTTTGGTGCCAGCGATGAAGTATTGGGAGCTATTGAATCGGGTGTTGATTTTGAGAAACGCATAGCTGCCATCTACCAACACTGCCGTATGCAGGAAGAAATTCAAACAGCTTTTGATCAGCTCCAGCTCGAATTGAGCCTGGAAATCAATGAATCCATGACACGCACACGTCAACAATTATTAGATAATTTTGATGACGAGGTGCGTGAAAAACTCAAAGTGCGAGACGAGGCATCAAAAGCTTACCTCAATCATTACGAACGTTTGCTGATGCAGCTTACCCAATATGAACTCAATAGCCGCGCGGAGTTTCTGGATGATTCCTCGTTCCGCCTGGAGAAACAGCCTTTTCCGGAGCAGGCTGCAACAATCCCAGTTGGATTATATGAACTGCCGCGACGATCCGGTGAAGCGCATCTTTATCGCCTCAATCATCCACTTGCTGAAACACTTATTACGCAGGCCAAAATGCGCAACCTGCCTCCAGCAGAAATTCATTTTGATTATCAGCAGTACGATGGCAAGGTTACATTACTAGAAGAATTCATTGGCAAGACTGGCTGGTTAACTCTCTCGCTTTTTAGCGTTGAATCACTTGATCAAGCGGAAGATCATCTTATTTTTGCAGCAGAAACCGATGATGGGAAAATATTAGATAAGGAAATTGCTGCACGGTTAATGACTCTTCCTGGGAATGTGATCAACCAAGTTCAGACTGTCCTGGAAATCACGTCTCTGGAAGCACAAACCCAAAAGCACCAATTGGACATACAGCGCAATATTTCAGAACGCAATGCCCGTTTCTTCGAGGCTGAGGCTGATAAACTTGATGGCTGGGCAGATGACTTGAAGGTTGGCTTGGAAAGAGAAATTAAAGAAATTGATCGCCAAATCAAGGAAGCGCGCCGTACTGCGGTAACTGCACTGACTCTGGAAGAAAAGCTCTCCGGACAAAAACTGGTCAAATCGTTAGAGGCGCAGCGCAATCTGAAGCGACGCTCACTCTTTGATGCACAGGACCAGGTCGACAAGCAACGCGAGGAACTGATTGCGCAGATTGAGGGGAAGCTGCAACAAGCCGCAACCGTTCAGACGTTGTTCGTTATTCGCTGGAAGCTGAGCTGACATCATGCCGCCCCGGGATGAAAAAATCGTACAGATCGAAGCCGCGCTGCGAAACCGGTTCTTTCCAAACGTTCCCAAGATAATCAAACAGGGCCGAGAAAATTGGACTGAGGAGCAGCACGACCTTGACCGCCTTTCACGTTCCTTGGCGGCCTACGCACTAGCCAGTCAGTGCGAGCTTGACGACACAACGGCGACCGGCGCTATTACAGATGGCAGTAACGATGGTGGCATCGATGCCCTTTACTTTGATCGTATTGGTAATCGTTTGGTATTTGTCCAAGCGAAATATAAGAAGACAGGTGCCGCACCAACGCAAGCCGATATTCTGAAGACAATAAACGGGGTTAAAGCACTTCAAGCACGACAATTCGACCGGTTTAATGAGGCAATTCGCAACCGGCTTGATGAGATTGAGGATGCGCTTGATATGGCAGGCGTAAAACTTGAATTACTTCTGACCTTCCTTGGAGACGAAGTAGGCTCACATGTCACAACCGATTTAAATGCCTTTCGGGACGAGTTGAATCGCTTCTCGCCTGTGATGACATGGTACACAACCGGTCTTGAGCAGATTTATGCTTGGCTTGTTGCAGAACAGGCGCCAGCAACGGTCGACGACCAGATCACTTTGGAAAACTGGGCTGGTACAACAGCTCCACGCAAAGCATTTTACGGGCAGATCAGCGCAGCGGCTCTTGCCCAACTGGTTGAAGATCATGGCAAGGCGCTATTCGAGCGCAATATCCGGCACTACCTGGGTTCTGTTGGCGTCAATACAGCCATTGAACGAACGGTGCGCTCCCGGCCCGGTGATTTCTTTTACCTTAATAATGGCATTACCGCAGTAGCAGAGGCAATCACACCAGCCCCTGGGAATAACTTAAAATGCGCCTTTGGACTGAAGAATCTTTCAATCGTCAACGGTGCGCAGACGGCAGGTGCAATTACCATAGCAACCCTGGCTGGAGATATTTCACCCGACGCCAAGGTGCTTATCACCATTATTGAAATTGGCAATGACGTTGATGACATCGGTAGAAAAATCACGAGCGCTCGTAATTATCAGAACGTGGTTCGCGGCGTTGACTTCGCCGCCCTCGATCCTAATCAGGAACGTCTTCGTCAAGAGCTTAAAGTAGCGGGAATTACATACTTCTATCGGTCATCAGCCGAAGCACGCGTGCGAAGAGACGACACTTTTACGTTGGAGGAAGCCGCTGTTGCCATGGCGTGCATGGCATTCAAGGTAAGAGCATCTGCCGAGCTTCTACAACAACCGAAACCGATTAATGCAATTGATTTTGTTGTGGCTGCAAAGAAAGAGATTGGTCGCTTATGGGAGCAAGGCGGCACCTTGTATGGGCAACTGTTTCCTGCGGGCTTGTCTGGGGTGCGAGTATGTCGATCCGTTCGCATGTACCGCTTTATTGACCGCATCCTTGCTGGTACGGAACAATCTGAAACTGGCTACCATCGACGTATGTTTTTTCGGCATGGTCGCTATTTCATTATGGCGTTCGTCGCGCTACGATCTGCCGACATCATAAATAGGCCGCAGCTTGAGCTTGTGCCTGCTGATATAACTTTACTTTCGCAGCGCACAAACGAACTTTCTGAGTTAATCTACGCAGTCACGGTGCCGCAACAAGCATTCAAGGGGTACTTGGCGATGTTCCGCAATCTCACTGATGCACAGCCGCTTGCGAACAGTGTATTGCAGCGGCTTGCGGAACAAGACGCTCAGCAGCAAGCAATGCAGCCGGCAACATTGCCAGCACAAGGCACGTAGCACACCAAGATATTGAGAAGAGAAGAATATGAGCAAGAAACATAAACTCGAACTTACCTGGATCGGCAAAGAGAATCAGCCTAAGTTGGAGCCGCGCATTTTGCTGGAAGACCCGACGAAGAGTTATCACGCGAAGCATCGGGTGAAGGATAACGACATCTTCGATAACCAGCTTATCTTTGGCGACAACCTACTTGCGTTGAAGGCTTTGGAAGCGGAGTTTTCTGGAAAGGTGAAGTGTATCTATATTGATCCACCTTACAACACTGGGCAGGCATTTGAGCATTACGATGATGGAATAGAAGCTTCCCTCTGGCTTTCTTTAATGAGTGAAAGGTTGCGTCAATTAAGTCGGTTACTCAAAAATGACGGGGTCATTTTTGTTCAAATAGATGATAACTATTTTGCGCATCTCAAACTTGTAATGGATGAAGTATTTGGGGTGAGTCAGTATATAAATACTATCGCGGTAAAAACCAAAGAAAGTTCGGGTGCCAGTGGAGGTGGAGAGGACCGTCGATTAAAAAAGAATATTGAATTCGTTCTCGCTTACGGCGGTAAAGACTTTGTGTCATTTAACTCTGTATTCAGCGAAACAGAACTTGATAACTATCTGGAGTTGATGAGACTTGAAGGAAAGAGTTTTAAATACACGTCTGTCCTTTATCGACTGGGGAAAAAGACCTTCGTCAAAACCATTAAAGATGGGGGTGGAAGTGATATGCAGCTCTACAAAATTGAGGATTACGAGACTCGAAGCATTTCTAGACTTGCAAAAGAAGAAGGGCTATCAGAGGCACAAGTAATCTACAAGTATTACGATAAAGTTCACACGACGGAAAATGCACAGACATCTATCAGGACACGTGTTCAAGATGCCACGGATAGTTTAGATAACATGTACTCATTAGAATATATTCCAGTATCTGGTCGCAACAAAGGTACGTTAACTGAACTTCTTTTCGTGGGGCCTCAAAAACGCTTAGTGAGCTGGTTTAGTAATGTTACTTACAAAAAGGGCAAGAAAATAATTAAGCGAGAGAAATTGGGAACCTTTTGGGATGACCTGAATTGGAATAATGTTACTCGTGAGGGTGGCGTTAGATTTCCAAATGGACAGAAACCAGAAAAACTGATCTCTATTTGCTTGGAATTGGCAACCGCTCCGGGCGACTTGGTATTGGACTCTTTCCTTGGTTCTGGAACAACTGCGGCTGTGGCTCACAAGATGGGACGTCGCTGGATTGGTATAGAGCTAGGAGAGCACTGTCACACTCATTGCGCACCTAGGATGCAATCAGTTATCGATGGGACGGATCAATCAGGTATCTCCGAGTTAACTGGATGGTCGGGTGGAGGTGGTTTCCGCTATTACAAACTTGCGCCTAGCTTGTTGCAGCTGGATACCTACGGGCAATGGGTAATCAACAAGGAATACAATGCCGAGATGCTGGCGCAAGCCTTATGCAAGCTGGAAGGATTCACCTATGCACCATCAGGAGTACATTACTGGATACACGGGTATTCTACTGAGCGAGATTTTATCTACGTCACCACAGCGAATTTGAATCACGAGCAATTACAGCAGCTTTCCGATGAAGTGGGATCGGAACGAAGTTTATTAGTATTGTGCACTGCTTTCCGTGGCCGAGGTGATTATCCGAATCTCACCGTGAAGAAAATCCCTAAGCAGGTGCTGTCACGCTGTGAATGGGGGCATGATGATTATTCGCTACGAGTCGAAAATCTTCCCAAAGCACCTCCTCCACAACAAGTAGAAAACACAAAAACCAAGGGACATAGTGCCGCGAATTCGGTGCAAAGTGGATTGTTTGATGAGGAAATGGAATGATTCTTGTGAAGCAATCAGATCATTCTGCGGTAACTGTTAAATCACGTGTGCCAGTTTATTCAAAAATTGTGTCGCAGGTGAGTGGAAACTTCAAACATCCCATTTTTTCCTGTTGGTCTGTGTCATGAAGAAAATTATCATCATTGCTGGGCCGAATGGGGCTGGCAAAACAACTTTCGCTCGGGAATTTTTGCCCAATGAAGCTGGTAGTCCAAAGTTCGTGAACGCAGATTTGATTGCGGCGGGTTTGTCGCCGTTTGCGCCGGATGTGGTTGCGATGAAAGCTGCTCGTATTATGTTGGAAAGTATTAAAGAGCTTGAAAAAACGGTGAAAGTTTTGCTTTCGAGACTACGCTTTCCGGATTGACTTATGCACAACGCATACGCCAAGGTTGCCATAATGTACAAATCGCGGTTATCCGCAGGCGCTTTACAGCGGGTTGAGAAATTTTGAGCTATTTATTGCGATGAAGTCGATGTCTTGGTGATATATAACAATGCAGGCGATGAGCCGGTGTTAATTAATTGGGGAGAAAGGGCATGAATCAAAAAAGTATAGAGCTGGCAAAAGATCCAGATTTGACGGGTTCTTTGGTTGCAATTCGCCGTGCTGCTCAGCGGGCAAGACAATTAGCGGTCAGTACGAACACTGAGCTCGTCGTTCTGCGGAATGGTAAATGTGTGCATATAAAGCCAAGCGGAGTACCAAAGCCGCGATGAATCGTCATGTCAACGCCATTGCCGGTCGGCTCAGCTTGCGTGCACCGCAGCGCCGTTCGTTAGAAATTCTGGATCGAATCACTGAGATTACTCCGCCCAAAAAAGATAGAGATCTTCTGGCAACACTGGAGATTATTCGCAGTGAATTTCCATCCGTCACAGATTTCGAACGCGAGTTTCCGTCCCTGTGTTTTGCACTGGCTACAGGTGTCGGCAAAACCCGTTTGATGGGCGCATTTATCAGTTATCTGCATTTGGCGCACGGCATCAACAACTTCTTTGTATTGGCACCGAATTTGACGATTTACAATAAACTGATCACGGATTTCAGCGACCGCACTTATTCAAAGTATGTTTTCAAAGGCATCTCGGATTTTGCAATTGATGCACCTGCCATTATCACCGGTGACAATTACAATCAGCATGATCCTGCCAGTGGCACGCTATTTGGTGGAGTGCGCATCAATATTTTTAATATCTCCAAAATCAATTCTGAGGTGCGTGGCGGCAAAGCTCCGCGTATCAAGCGGTTATCTGAATATATCGGCGAAAGTTATTTCGACTATCTGGCCGGACTACCCGACCTGGTGCTTTTGATGGATGAATCGCATCGCTATCGCGCGAGTGCAGGCATCAGGGCAATCAACGAGCTGAAACCGATTCTGGGGCTGGAGTTGACGGCCACACCGTTCGTGGAAGGCACCAAGGGAGCTGTACCGTTCAAAAATGTGATCGTGGATTACCCGCTGGGCAAGGCGATGGAAGATGGCTTTGTGAAAGAGCCTGCCGTGGTGACGCGCAAAAATTTCAATCCAGCTGGGATGTCGCCGGAAGAGATCGAGCGGATGAAGCTGGAAGACGGGGTACGCCTGCATGAAAGCGCGAAAGTCGAGTTGGAAACTTACGCCAGAGAAACTGATAACAAGATCGTCAAACCTTTCCTGCTGGTGATTGCGCGAGATACCACCCATGCTTGGCAGTTATTGGCGTTGATCCAATCCGATGGTTTCTTCGAAGGACGCTACAAAGACAAGGTCATTCAGGTTGATTCAAGCCGAACCGGTGCGGATGAAGAAGAAATGATCGAGCGGCTATTGAAGGTAGAGCACCCTGAAGAGCCAACTGAGATCGTAATTCACGTGAATATGCTGAAAGAAGGCTGGGATGTAACCAATCTCTATACTATCGTGCCGCTGCGAGCTGCCAATGCTCGTACCCTGATTGAACAATCCATCGGTCGTGGTTTGCGTTTGCCTTATGGTAAGCGCACGGGTGTGACGGCGGTTGATCGGCTGAATATTGTGGCGCATGATAAGTTTCAGGAAATAATCGACGAAGCGAATCGACCTGATTCCGCCATTCATCTGAAAGCAGTGGTGCTGGATATTGATGAGCTCGATCAAAAGACGGCAACAATTGTTTCTCAATCCCAGGTTGCAACCCAATTGGGAATAAAGCCAGCAGATACAACTGTCAGCACACAAATTGCGGGGCAAGATGTGCAGCCTCTTTTTACCAAACCGGAAGAACAAAAGGTAGCGCAGATTGCTTATGAGGTCATCCGCAAGATGGAGAATCAGCCGAGGACTGTGCCCACATTAGCGCATTTGAAAAACCCGGAAGTGCAGGCTGCTATCGTTAAGGCAGTGCAAGAACAACATCGTCCCAAACAACTGGAGTTGGAGGGAGTAGCAGAGCTGCCAGATTTTACAGCGATTGTGGCTCAGACGGTAGAGCTGGTAACTCAGCACACAATTGATATTCCACGCATTCTAGTTGTACCCAAGGGAGAAGTGAAAGCTGGTTTTAAACCGTTCACTCTGAAACTGGATACATTGAGATATCCAGCGGTGTCCGATGAGCTATGGATACAGCACCTGCGTACCAGCCAGCGAGATAAAGTGACTCTGGGTGCTGGGGGCATTGAAGAAAAGCGGATAGAAGATTATGTCGTTAGCGGCCTGATGGATTTCGATGATATTTCTTACGATGATCAAGCGGACCTGTTATATGACTTAGCTGCACAGACTGCTAAGCATTTTTGCAGCTATCTATCTGAGGATGAAGCACGTAGGGTTTTGCGGTGCTATCAACACGATATTGCTCGCTTTATACATGCACAAATGCAAGATCATAGTTGGGAGGAGGCAGTTGATTATGAAGTAGTTGTAAGTAAAGGATATGTGGAACTCAAACCCAGTGCTTATACTTACTCGATCAATGACCCAGTTGCGGATTATCGAATCTCGCCCAATGATAAAAGCAACATGTCAAAGTATGTCTTTGGTGGTTTTACACGTTGCTTGTATCCAATACAGAAGTTTGCCTCAGATGCTGAGCGTTTATTGGCAGTTATTATTGACCGCGATGCAATGAAGTGGTTTAAACCGGCAAAGGGACAATTTCAGATTTTCTACAAACAAGGAGCTGATCATCCTGAATATCAGCCGGATTTTGTTGCTGAGACAAATGACGCAATCTACATGCTTGAGCCCAAGGCTAGTAATCAAATGACCGATCCCATCGTTATTGCCAAAAAAGAAGCTGCTATCAGGTGGTGCAAAAATGCTTCTGATTATGCCAGAGCCAATGGTGGCAAGCCTTGGCGCTATGTTTTGATCCGGCACAACGCAATTGCACAGAATATGACACTTGAGGGTTTATCCCAACAATTCACTTCATAGCGCTTATGAATAAATTGGACAAGGCAAGAATGCTATCCATACTCTACTAGCGATAAAATAAATTATCGCTAGCCAATACCAAACCAGTTTCTTGCAACATTCGCCATTCACCGGCCGTAAGACTATCAAATTCTAAAGCTAGGCATAGAATTACCGTACTCATTCCTAATTCATTTAATTATTAGGGTGAATTGTGAAAAAACTTGCCTGGAAGCTGATCAACTGGATTGATCTCAAAAACTATGAACATATAGAAGAAGACTCCTCTGACGAAGTTTATGCCTGGGAATTTTTGCGTAGAAATAAACAATATCAAAATGACTACTCAGTATATGAGCGTACTAAAAAGTTTCCCGGGTATACCCGATACACCCTATCCAGTGAGGGTCAATATATCTCACATAATGAAGATATGTTGGATTGGTACAGACTGAGCCGGGAATTTATCAATATTGATCCAAAGATTACAACACTACCCGCTTTCGTTAAAGGAGATTGCCCGCGTTATCTACAAAAGGATGATTTTCTTGGATTTGATGCCACAGACGATACCGATAAAGAAATTCTTGAATTAAGGCAAGATGAAGTTGTAGTAGTGTTATCAACCAGTCTAAATCTGGATAATCAATTTGATCGGATCAAGGATCAGCTGAAACTAAAAAAAGACACCAACGGCGGATTCCGAAAAAGGAAAGATAAGTATATAACCTATTTACGATTGCTGGATGCTGAACTCATGGATATTCCAGAAGCTGAGATTCTGAATGTTTTGTATCCCAAAGAAGAGAAATCCAGGACTACCATATTCAATAATTTGAAAGCGGCCAAAAAATTAAGGGATTTCAATTACAAAAAATTACTGGCATTCTGAATTTCTTCTGGCACCGCGGCCGATGATTCTTTTTGCTAGTGGGGGCAACAGCCCAGCAAAGCTAATTCCACAGATCACCGATATACCCTGATCTTTTTCAACAAATTAAAAGCTCTCTGCTGAGCTGGATTGAGTTTGCAGTCAACGGTGAATCGCGAGGCATTTGCACCTTCATTGGTTTTACGGCAAGTATTCCGCGTAATTGTCGCCAAGTGTTGCAATAATGAACTGAAGCTTCGACTGGACAGATCAGAGTTCGGTATCTCTAACTGTTTTTTGGACCCAGTTCGTTGATTATTTTCAGCAGCAGTTGTTCCCAGGTCTGGGTTATCTGACTGCGAATCATATTCTATAAACATGCCTAACGAATCCCAACTCCTCCTCATTTGCCACTCGACATAGATTGTCAGTAGCCGCAATAAAAGATATTTGTTGGCTTGGGTTTTGTCATAGACGAACATCGGATGCGTTCTGGGATTAATACTAGAGATGTAATAAAAACCCTTCTTTGTCATCCCGTTTAAAGTTTTTCTATACAGACTCCTGATTTCCAACGACGAGAGATCCTGGACCAACGAGGTTCTAATCGCAAAAACACCATCCAAAGATTCCCTGGAATTAAGTGATTCATGATCAACCACATATTCAAATTTACGATCCGCGATCTTGGTAGAAAAGTACTTTTTTAATCCATAACCCTGAAACACCCGATCAACTTTGCGTTTGATTAAAATTGCTTTTCTCAATCCTCCCTGATCAACAGATTTCTTAATTTCGTCTAAGGATCCGATGAATGAATTCACTAAGGTATCCCGCTCATCCTTGCGCAGGCTTTTTCGATCAGGATTACGCCAGACTATAAATTTCTCCTCTGGATAATTGCTATGAGGGATTTCAGCCAGATCATAGGTATTAAATAAGGACTCAAGTCTCAAGTCGGTTCCATCAAACAAATCCTGCAGGCTTCCAGTTTTCACACCGGCAATCCAATTCATATCTTTCGGATCTGAAAGCCTATCGATCATTTTTTGTGGTATTTTTATGCGATCACCCATCAGAATGACCGATTGCAAATCAGGTGTTTCCAGTAATTTATCTAGATAATCTTTAAAGGCTGGGATACTGATTAACTTATTGGCCGGATAGGCATAGATCGAAATGGGACACCCTTGATCATCGGTAATAAGCCTGAAATTAACTTTCAAATCACCATCCAGATAGCAGCTTGAAAGACAAGTAATGATCTGATTGCTCTTCTGCAAATGGCGCTGTGCCAACTGCCTTTCTACGGTGATTTGACGTTGATATAACCAATCCATTGCAGTATGCAACTCATGTTCTTCCACGGGATCGAGATCTAGTAATTGGCCTAGCGTCGTATCGTTAAAATCACGCATCAAAGCATGCCTGGGTTCCATCTGGAGCACATCGCAAACAATCATGGCCTTCACAAGCCGCAGATTACGGTCTTTGCCGTTTTCTTCACCCAGCAATTTACCAACCTGAAGCTTTTCCATAGCCAATAATACCGCCTGTACATGACCATGTGCCGCTGAGTGCAAGATCTCCAGACCAACGTCATTCTGTTTTACCAATTTCTCACCCTTTAAAATTCTTTGAATGGCACGTGCCTGATCTTCAGTAATTTCATTCAGATTGGCAATCGTTTCTTTACTCACCTTCCCATCTTTACGGAAAGAACGGCGCAAAAGAATAGCGGGTTTAGAACCTCGATTGGGGACTATATCAATATACATGGCTACTCATACGGTTTATTAACCAATTACTAATGCATATTACCATTATATACATGGACACATTTAAAATAACTTTCCTTCCTATCGCCATAGGAATCAAGAATATCCCTTCATTATCAGACAGATAAGAAACTATCCATAAACTGTGATCCCAGCAAAGTGAATGATTCCAAGTTGCTACAAATAACCAGCGGAGCTTATTAGCGGCATCAATCGAACCTAAGTGATGGAAAAATCTAATTCTTTATAACCTAAAGGAGTAAAAATTGAATTGCAAAACAGACCACGAAACGAACAACAAACCGCAGCTTGTTTCTCTAAAAAGAGCGACTAGAATGGTCAGCGTTTCCCGCAGCAGTATCTACAGATGGATTCATGCCGGCACCTTCCCGACTCCCGTCCGAATTGGTGAACGAGGCATCGCTTTCAAACTAAGTGAGTTGGAAAAGTGGATTGAGTCCCGCCCGCGTATTCAGCTACACGGTACTAACCGGGAGAACAGATAACATGGCCTTCCCATTTGAACCAAACAGGCAAAGCAAGCGCCCGGGTTTCTACGACATACGAACTGATCTGCCGGGTTTTGAAACCATAGAAGATGCCACCAAAGAATCACTGATCAGACAAAAGGCACTCATCAAAGGAGGACACCCCCGTCTGGCTAAGAAACTAGGTGATTGTAATAGGGATTACCGCTGCACAAGCCCCGCCTGCCCCCAGTGCGCACGAATTAACCGCCGGGGTTTCTACCACGCAGCAAACACACTTGTTAAGCAACACAACAGAGCTAACCAACGCACAGCAACCCTGATCTACTACTCAGAAGCTATGACAAACGAGGAGTTAGAACACTTTGACCCCAAGCAACTAAAAGACAGGTTACGCCAACAGTTAACCCGTAGCGGCTTCAGACACCCTGTGATAGGTGGCCTTGAGCTTGATTACCACGAGGATATTGGCTTGTGGATACCCCACTTCCATTTACTTGTAGTAGATGACATCAGTCCCCTGGCTGCGCTAAGAGAGAAGTACCTCACCAAGGAGAAACGACCAACCCCTGATAACCCACCTACTAGCTACATCAGCAGATCCATGATGGTGCAGATATTAAAGCACCCACCCAAGCAACTTAGCTATCTATGCAAGCAGAGATGGCAATCTATTCGTGCATACATAGACATAGTAACGGGTAAACGTAGAACCAAGAAATATAGGCTAAATCGGTATGCGTTCATCCTATCACTAACTGTATTAGATAGTTATACCTTCAGTGATCTGATGCTTACATACAAAGTTAGAGTGATTAGTAACCAGTTCAAAGTAACCCCGCCTGTCTGTGAGCAGAAAGCTGAAAACCCTAGAAAGTTACGGATAAACCCTAGTTTGAGCGAACGGGAGGGTAAGTTGCGGAGGGATGATTGTTAACACTACTCAGCCATAAGCGCACTAATTTCACGAATCAATGAAATCTGCACGCATTGAAGAAATAGCTGATCTGCTGATCTCCCGATCTGTAGTTCAGCAGATCACCGGATCAGACAAATATTTAATTCAATTCATTTTAAAGGAATGCCCACAATGGATACACAGAAGGCTATGGTTATTTTATGCAAACTGGAAACGCAGGATGCTGATCCCGATGTTTTCCTGGTTATCTCATATATTGATAGCTCTGGCAAAAATAGGTACGAATTGTTTCCAATTGAACTCACGCTAGAAGAAAAAAAGGCAAAAACTTGGCTCATTAAACGTGGCTTTCCTCAAAACCTGCTTGTTAATCAAGCATGGACAAAGATTTTTGAAACGCTTAATGTGCCTGTTACAAAAACGGGAACAATCGTCGAAAAGTTCGGCTACTTTCTTGAAAAGAACTATTTTTTACCTGACAATAGTTTCATAGGATCGGAAGAAGCACACACAGTATACCTTCATCCTAAAAAATCCATATTTCGTCCCGACTATAGCAAAAGTGGTTCACTAGATGAATGGAAAGAGAAGATTGCAACTTCTGCATTACATAGTACCCGTATCATGATGGGCCTTTGCGCTGGATTGTCCGGGTATGTGTTGAAAATTGTCGGAATTATTGAAAGCGGTGGATTTAATCTTTTTGGAGCCAGCTCGATTGGAAAAACCACAGTTTTGAAGGCAACAATTTCACTCGCCGGCCCCAGGTGCAATTTGCAATCATGGAATCAAACGGACACCGGTGTTGAGGAACTGGCTTATGGCTACAATGATGGTTTTATTACTTTTGATGAGATAAAAACAATAGATCCGAATGATAAAGAAGCGATTAAAAAACTATCGGCAATAATTTATAGGCTTTGTTCAGGGATTGAGAGAAACAGGTCAAGAAAATATAAGCCTGATCAAGATCGTTGGCGGACTTCGATAATGAGCACCGGTGAGGTAAGCTTAGCAATGCATGCCGAAAAAGCCGGGAGTAGACGAATGGAAGGTGAGGAAGTTCGAGTGATTGATGTTCCAGCTGATGCGGGTAATGCAATGGGTATTTTTGAATCACTACCCGAAGAGTTCACGGATTCCAGTACTTACGCTCAATATTTAGATGAGCAAAGCCAATTATTCTATGGCACTCCACAAGCCGCATTTCTTGAAGAATTAATAGCTAACCTTAGCGCAGAAAATCCTGAAACTCCTGTTAAAGTCCAATTAATTGAATGGATGGAATTGTTCCGGAAGAAATGTGGCGTTGATCCTAAATCTGGGATTGAAGTACGTTTCACCAATCGTTTTGCCCTTGCTTATGCTGCTGGGTGCTTGGCAGTTGATTATGGAATATTTCCTTTCACCAGGAAAGATGTATTTAAGGGCATCTCTGCTTGCTATAAAGCCGCTTTATCGGTGAAACCAGAAAGCTGGGAAGCAAAGGTAAATCAACAAAAAAGCACACTTGCTAAGTACCTAGATTCCCAAGAATTTCTTGCATTGGATTCAAAAGAATCGTGGAGTGTAAAAGTAGTTGCAGAAATTGATGGGTTTAGCGTTTCCATAAATGATATTCCATTGATTGCATTAAAACGTGAGGTCGTAAAACATTTGATCCCTGAAATTTATTTAAATGATGTGCTCCGTATTTGCAAATCGAAAGGCTATCTATTATCGGATGCAAATGGCAATAACACTCGCTCCATTACATTGAATGGCAAAAAGGTTCGTTTCTACTGCTTTGTTTCACCGGCGGATAAAGAGAGTGTTAAGGTCGTAAGGAAGCAAAATCAAGGTTATGCTGCGAAGATAAGCAGTGAATAACTGATCAAAGCATATGGGCGGGTAATTGTATGATGGATTATCCGCCCATGTTTTTATGAATCATCAATACCCCTTAAGCCAATCGCAGCGATTCCAGAATTTAATCAAGGAAGTATAGTCCGGGATAATATCTTTTTCTTACCCCTGTTAGTTGGTGTCCTGGGGACAATTTCCGGCTGTGCTGTAGTGTTGACGCCGGTCGGAAATTGACCAGAAAAACGTGACACGCAAGTTCAACAAGAATCAATCACCTCCCCTGTTCAAATCAGTCCATACCATCGCATCTATTTGCCAATCTTTGCGGATTATGGTTGTCAGAGCACTAGGCAAGAAATGTTAATTGCTACTAGCCGGGTTCCTGTCCAGTTCAAAGATGCCAGGCACTGCACAGTAGTTTCCGGCCAATGGTTTGGCGTGGAAACCTGCATGACACTCACCACAGTTAGCAAAAATTACTGTCCGTATTCTCGACCGGGTTAATAATTGTGACTCACTAGCACTATTCCGTTTGGTTGGTTTTAGCGAACACATTCATCTCGGTCTTTTCGTTCAACCGATAGCAAATAAGTCAACGTCGGCCACAAGGTATACATTTCCCGACTTTCCGTTTCTATGGTGCATAGATTCCGGGCAATCTGCCGGATACCCGACGAGTCCGACAGAATCAGTGCACCGGGTGTAATCCTCCTCACGCAAGTCCAGTGTTTAATACGACCACTCAAGCTGATAATGACAGCCGAGTCCGGTTGGCTTAAGTGTTCGCTCAGCTTTTCCCAATATTGTTCCAGCGTGACATCATCCGTGTCAAAGGCGATTTGTTTGCGTAGTTTCCGCTTCTGATACTTTTTGACCGATTTGATGGCGATATCAATGAAACCACCTTTGGCGTCAATATCATCAAATCCCAAAATCAGGGCTTCTTCCAGCATCTCATCCTTAGCCAAATATTTAATCAAGGTTTTGTATAAAACTCTTCGCTGACTGGCTTTTCGTTTGAGCTTGCGGTCATAGTGAAATTTGCCGATAACAACTTCGGTTGCATTCATAACCGAATACACGCCACATAGTCCATCAATACTTCCTTGCCGGATGGGCATCACACTTTCCTCATCAGACATTCAGCTCACCAGATTTGGCTGACCGCATTGTTGACAAACAACTGGCTGTCGCGAATATAGCGCTGCAACATCACATCCGACTTATGCGCAGTTTGCTGACGAATTTTCCAGGAACTGACTCCCGCTTTGGCTGCACTGGTTACCAATCCCGCCCGCAAGCTATGCCCTGAATACAGTTTGGGATTGAAACCGGCTTTAGCAACACGCTGCTTGATGATCAGTGCTATTGATGGCGCACATAATCCCTGCTCCATCAGTTGATCGAAGCGATTCATGCGTCTGAAGATTATTCCAGTTTTGATACGTGATTTTTCAAGCCAGGCTTTCAAAGCGCGAACTGGACAATGGCGCCCTTTGACAAAAGGAATCGCCACGTTCCGTCCTAATCCGGTTTGATCGGTCTTGCTCCGATGGATACGGATCACCACACCTTCAGTGACGTACCGAATATCTTCCACTTGTATAGCCACCAGTTCAGAGCGGCGAAATGCTCCGGCAAATCCAATCAGTAACAATGCCTTATCACGCAACCCTTTAAGTCCAGTGAGTTGTTTTGTGATGTTTACCAAGTCAGTTTTTAACAACGGAGTTACTCGACGCTGTGCACTACCATTGATGCGCCGAATTCCGCGTAAGGTATTTGTCACCAATGAGGATTGAGTCGGTGATATTAGTCCCTTGTCAGTATGAGCACGGCCTATCGCTACCACTCGGCGATTCAAAGTGGCGATGGAAAGTGTTTCAGCATGGATGGCTAGATATGAGGCAACACTACTGGGTGTGGCTGGAATTTTGCCGCCACTGCGCAGAAAATGAGCCAAATCGTTCTGGTACGCCAGTTGGGTATTCTTGGCTTGAGTGGCTGCCAGATATTCACTGACTTTTTTACGGGTATCGTTACTGGTGAGGGTTGGTTTATTTTTCATCAAAGTACTCTCTATTTAATGGTGACATAGCGCATACAGGTAATCAGCAGATGGTTGTAGTCTCCCGCAGTGGCTTCGCGCATAAAGTCACCTGCTAGTTCAGGGCGGTTACTACTGAGAATGCAGCGGTGAACATATCCAAGGATTGCGAATGCATTGCTGTCTTTTCCTATTAATTGCACGACAGCATCGGTGAGTGGAGCTGGGGGTTGGTCTGGGGATTTAATTGAATTCATCATGGGTTCTTCTCTATAAGTAGTTGATAACGCATTCATCACGGTCGTCATAATGATGAGTTATCGCTAGTTGAAAAGTAAAAAGCCCACCAGCATTAGGTTTGCTGGCAGGCGAGTGTTTGGGTGTTTTCATTTATTTTGCTCCCATAACACCCGAAAAGAGCTTGTTGTTATAAGTTGATCTAAAGGCTGAACTTGTTATCAGTACTCCTCGGGTAACAGCAAAGTGGTTACGCTGCGATCGGCTTCGGTAATAATCCAGATGTTCTGATCGTCGCTGATGGTGTAACTCGATAAGATGCGCCAGCCATTGGCAACCGATTTATCGTTTTCTTCTGCGTCACCAGGGGGCACATTGCCCCAGTCACCTGATTGATGACGCTGTATGAGATCAGCCGCATTGATTGCATACTGATCCATTGCTTCCAGGGCTCCCGGTGTGGCGACGATCTGGCCTAAAGGAAACAACCTGCTCGATTTATTTTTGTTGGTGCCGCGGGGATTACACATATATTTCTCCTTTCTCAGGACGAGCAAATACAATCAGGTGTAAAAATGTGCCTGTCCTGATTGCTACATCAAATGGGATTTGTTTGAGGGGTTACTGAGGTGCTGAGTGCTGCTTTAATACGGTTTGGTATTGCAAGGTTGGCTGAGGCGCAGCTGTCGTTTTGTTATGCACAGACAATTGCAATACAGCTATATTTTACGAGGTTATTCTTAGCGCATCAAATGTCAATGACTTTGCTATCAACTGCTTATGAAGTAGTCACGGGGTGATCGACGGGCATTAAGTATTGGACCCGGACTGTTAATTCGTTGGTTGCCATTTAGATCCTGGCACGACCTACCAAATAAGATCGGGGTTAGCTTAAACGCTAATTCCTTTTTTTCTTAGAGTATAGCCAAGGATTTTAAATCATATTATCAGCGAGATACTTTACTGAAAATCCAGCCTGGGAGATTGACGATAGGCAACCGGGCGATTTATTTAGAGCGTCACTAATCCGTTGGTTTTTCAATAACGGGATAGGTAGAATTATTACGTACAATTTGTTCGTAGTGCACAATGGAGGCTACGCCAACCTCCAAAGGTGCCACTTGCTGAAGCAGGAATTCATAGGTCCTACGACGATACAGTAGTCATCATTCGGAGCAACAGGAGCTATTTCGCAGGTTATGTATTTTAAGCTTCACTAAAAAGCACGAGAATATTCCCTCTCTGGTTCTGTGCATAAAACACAGAACCAACCGAATGTACAATATTTCATAAATTTGATTTCATTCTTTCTGCTCGATCAAATGTGGGTACTATATTCTATATTCGACCCAACAGCATCAGAATGAGCAAGATCAGTACCACTGTCCCAAGAATACCACTGGGGAAATAGCCCCACTCCCTACTGTGTGGCCACGTTGGAATCGCGCCAATTAGCATCAGAATCAGAATCACCAACAGAATTGTTCCTAGTGTCATTTTGTTTCTCCTTAACCATTCTTAAAAAGATTTGGCTATAACTTAGGTGACAGAATTATTGTTTTCAATCTATCTTTCCCGTAACACGCCAAATAATCCAATAACGCCTGCAATAATGCCGCCGACCAATAACCATATGGCTTTGTTAGTGGGCGAACCTGTTAGTGCTTGTGACACCTCTGAACTTGCAGAATCATAGGCGCTCACGCCCCAGACAACCAAAAGAACTCCAACGATAAGTAGCGCAACAGATATACCTTTATTCATGCGTTTCTCCTGAAGAACTTAGGGTCAAAATGGCGTGCCGCTACAATAGCCATTTGATTTATGACAATTGCAACGAACGAAATTACGCCGATTCTTTTATTGCTTCTGTGCGTTACCGCACCGAAGTAGAGTTACATCCACTTTATAATGCGTTCAGTTAGAGGTAGATTTTGTAGCAGGCACGGACCGATGTCGGTTCGTTTGATGGACATATAATCTTAGAATGAGGAATTTATCATGAATAAGGATCAAGTAAAAGGCGAAGTAAAAGATATAGCTGGAAAAGTTCAGGAAGAAGCTGGCGAACTTACTGACAGCAATGAACAGCAAGCTAAAGGTCTTGGAAAGCAGATCGAAGGAAAGATACAGAAAGGTATCGGCGATTTGAAAGAAGCTTTCAAAAAAGACTAGCCATTTTAGTCGTGAACTTCAACATCAAGTTTAATGTAACGGTAGCTTAGCATTTTTAGTATTTTTCGCTAAGTTGTTACATTAAACTTGCAGAAGTCCGTATCTTTACTAAGCCCTAATGGAGTGGAGTAGCTATGAAAATATTGACATTAATGTTTGCTTTCATTGTTGTTATTCAATTGTCTGCCTGTAACACTATGCGTGGAGTGGGGAAGGATGTTGAGAGGAGTGGCGAAGCAATTCAGAAATCGACAAACTAGCTCGTCAGTGGTATTCATTTTTGATGGTACATATCATCGTTGTTTTGATATTTGCCAATAAATCCGGATAGTGTAAAAATGAGGTTATTAGTTACTGCTGCTGGAATTTAATAGAAAGATTGCTAAAAGAAGGTGTCTGACTTTAGTTGACCATTCAACCGGATTAATCGGGCATTGCGTATATATTCTCATTTGTCAATCCGAACGCAGTGAGGAAACCAACAACATAGATTTCTCACTGCGCTCGAAGTGCCAGGGATTCAGCGTTCCCCTAAGCAAAATCAGTCATCACATGAACTCCAACCAGCACCACCGCCGCACCATTGGTGAAAGTGTGATAATCATGATCAATGCCGCCGTCCGTCCAGCCGTTGCTGAGTCCTACGACGCTATCGTTATTATTTCCATCCACTTTCAGCGTATTGCTGGTACTCGACAAATTGAGCACATTCAACGCGGTTAAGGTCAGCGTATTATGACCGCTGCCCTTCATATCGATGGCTTCAATGTCGCTAATCCTGCCGTGCACACTGGACAGATTCAAGTCCATGTGACTGCGAGCAAGCTTCAAGGTGTCGTAGCCTGCGCCGCCATCGACTAACTGGAAGTTGACATCGCGGATCTCAATAGTGTCGTCACCCGCACCGGCATGGAACACATCCGCGCCGCCACGACCGATCAGCGTATCGTCGCCATCACCTGCCACCATACGGTCTGCTGCCTTGGTGCCCTTGAGTTTATCTGCTCCGGCTGTGCCCAAAGCAGTCACCGCTCCTGTGAAGTTACCTCCAAACATCACGTAACTAGATCCGGAAGCAACAACACCGCCCGGGCTAGCTTGAACAGCTCCGACCATCACATCAGCAAAACCGTCGCCGTTCACATCCCCTGCACTGCTGACCGATTCGCTCGAGAAATCATACGCCGCCCCATCAAGGCGAAAACCGCTATTGCTGTCGAGACTGGACAGATCCAGCGTAGCAGCAAAACCGGAAGCCTTGCCAAAAACCACATAACTTGATCCGGATGCAGGGCCGTTCGAGCTGGCACCAGGAGCACCGACCAGCAGATCAGCAAAGCCGTCGCCGTTGACGTCCCCGGCCCCGCTGACCGAAAATCCCGCCGAGTCACTTGACGCTCCATCGAGACGGAAACCGTTGCTGCCATCCAGGTTGGATAAGTTCAGCGTGGCACTAAAACCGGCGGCCTTGCCAAACACCACGTAGCTGGATCCTGAGGCATAGTAGCCGTTTCGACCTGCATTGGGAGCGCCAACAAGCAAGTCTGCAAAACCATCGCCGTTGACGTCCCCAGCACTGCTGACAGATGCGCCGGACGAATCATACTCCGCAGCTCCATCCAGCCGAAAACCATTATTACCATCGAGACTGGATAAGTTTAGCGTGGCATCAAAACCCGAGGCTTTGCCAAAAACTACGTAACTGGAGCCGGAGCCGCTGCCGTTCGGATCAGCACTAACAGCACCGATCAGCAGATCAGCAAAACCGTCGCCGTTCACATCCCCAGCATTGTTGAGTGAAGCTCCTGAAACATCACCCGCCGCCGCCCCATCAAGGCGAAAACCGTTGCTGCCGTCGAGGCTGGATAGATTCAGTGTGGCAGAAAAACCAGAATCTTTGCCAAATATCACGTAACTGGAACCAGAAAATCTGCCGTTCGGGCCAGCTCCAAAGGCACCGACAAGCACATCAGCAAAACCGTCGCCATTGACATCCCCCGCACTGCTGACCGATTGGCCGGAAAAATTAAGCGGCGCAACTCCATCCAAGCGGAAACCGTTATTACCATCGAGGCTGGTTAAATCCAGCGTGGCGCTAAAGCCGGAAGCCTTGCCAAAGACCACGTAACTGGATCCGGAGACCGATCCGTTTGGATCAGCTCCAAGGGCACCGACAATCACATCAGCTAACCCATCTCCATTGACATCCCCAGCACTACTGACTGATAAGCCCAATGTGTCACTCGGCGCCACCCCATCCAGCCGGAAACCATTGCTGCCATCAAGACTGGATAAGTTCAGCGTGGCATCAAAACCCGCTGTCTTGCCAAATACCACATAACTGGATCCTGAAAAACTTCCGTTCGGACCGGCACTCGGAGCGCCGATAATCACGTCAGCAAAACCGTCGCCATTGACATCTCCTGCACTGCTGACTGGTCTGCCCGACGAATCATATTCCGCTACTCCATCTAGGCGGAAACCATTATTACCATCGAGGTTGGATAAATTAATTATTGTTGTTGACATAATCAGAACTCCTTCAAAAGGATTTATCAAAACACTTACTTGAAAGAAATATCAACTAATCCGTTATTTTTAGAATAACGCAATCAAGCCTACTCCGATAGAATCCTATCAACAAGTGTTATTTTGGCTGTGAATAGGGCCGTCAAAAATTCAAGACAGGGCCACAAGTAATGCGGGCGATTACTGAATATATAGAAATACTCTATAGCTGACATGCATGCTAGAAGTGCCGCTTGCTGAGAAACCACAAGCGGCACGGTAATGGCAGGAGAAAGATCTTGCTGCCTCGATAGAGTTTATGAGGATGATGTCTTGCTGACCTACTCATCACCCTCGGCGCAAGCTGCTAATGTTTACTTACCCCCACGCAGTTGAATCTTCCGCTCCACGAATCCATCAGCGCATAGGAATGGGCCGCACGTAAACGCAAATGTTATAGTCATCGCTTTGCCACCCGCGAACTTGCCGCTCTGCGGAATGACGTTTCCGGACCATGAGTGCGCCGTCCCATCGCATGTGCCAGAGTCGAATAAAAAGAAGCTTCCACGAATGGTAGCTACTCGGCCGACATTCTGGCTAGCGTCTCCGGACAAGCCAAGAAAGTCACCATTGCTACAAGTGTACGTTCCAGAAATCGTCGCAACACCAGTGCGAGTATTAACTTTACCGACGGGGTTCACGGTCAAGTCGTCCAGCGTGGGCGCTACTACTGCGTTGAACGAAATACTCAAGAGCCCTCCATTGCCGCCCCCGTCACCCTGATCATCTATGGCCAGCACGTAGTAGGTCGTACCCGCTGTTGCGAAAAAAGACACGGCCCCAGGCCCGCAATTGACGATCTGTAAATTGCCTTGGCTACCCTCGCCTACCAATACGCCAGCTGAGTAGTTGGACTGCGAGACATCGACAACAATGGTCGTGTCAGAAGGGACGGTAAATGAATACCAAACGCTGGCGTCGGTTGCTGGCGCGCCGCACGACAAGTTCAGTTGAGCATCGTCACTATCTGTGGTTGCCCCTGTGGTGTCGAGCACCTCGCTGAACCCGGCAGTGGCCGGGGTTGGATTTGAGAATGTATCGTTGGAAGGCGGAGCTGCGATGGCTTGATTAGACACCCACCATGATAACGCTATAATCACAATCGCTATTTTTTTTAATCTATACGCATTCATATTTAACATTTTAATTACTCCAAGTAAAAGTAAAGATAAATTGATGATGCAAAGACGTCTACAAGGGCAACGTAGATGATGTAGACGGAAAAAGTCTACGCTTTTCAGAACAATAAAGATAGGCAGTTATAGCAGATTCCAATTGCTATTGGATCAAGATATGGCGAGCAGGTTAATTGGTTGCTGGACCATAAGTCCGGCTACTTTAATTGGTTTATACTTGAGGAGACTCTTTTCATCTATACCGGAATATGCAGCATTTACCCAAGCTATATAATGGAAAGTACAAAGTTCCAACCCTATGCAATGTGAACTTGTAATCATCCAATAATTTTGTCTAAGTCTTGCCGTTTATGAACGGTTAGCTACCGTCAAGCCATTGCAATAGTTTGCCCAATCAGTCATGAGGTGAATCCGCTTATCAAATAAATCACCCCTACGATAAGCGGCTTCCACTTTATTGGCAATAGTGTGAGCCAGCGCCATTTCACAAACTTCTTGCGGATAGGCTGTTGTTTCACTTGCCCAGTCACGGAAGGTTGATCTGAAACCATGTGCTGTCAGATCGCTGCGTCCCATACGCTTCAAGGCTGCTGTTAAACTCATATCCGACAATGGCTTATCTTGTTTGATGCCAGGGAATACATAATCTGAAACATGGTTTTCTTGCATTCGTTTTAGTACTGCCATGGCTGTATCGGATAAAGGAATTCTATGTTCCCGCCCTGCTTTCATTCTGTCACCGGGAATTAACCACAAGCGCTCGGACAAATTCATTTCCGACCATAACGCACCCCGCACTTCACCCGAGCGCGCTGCGGTTAAAATGGCAAACTGAAGTGCAGTAGCACCAATGCCGGGTTGGCTGCGTAATTGCCGCATGAATTGCGGAATTTCTTTGTAGGGCAATGCAGTGAAGTGTTTTACCTTGGCAATTTTTGATGGTGATGGCAGCAGCTTATCAAGATGCCCTTTCCACCTGGCAGGATTCTCCCCTTCGCGGAAACCTCTGACAGTTGCCCAATCCAGAATGCTTTCGATGCGTCCCCGTAACCGGGTCGCGGTTTCTGTCTTGGTTTTCCAAATGGGCTCTAATACCTTCAACACTAAGCTGGCATCGATATGTGCAACATTAAGATTGCCGATTACAGGACAGGCATAAGTTTCTAAGGTGCTTCGCCATTGCGCTCGGTGTTTTGGATTCTTCCAGGCATCACCATGCGCATCCAGATAACTATTGATACAATGTTGGAAGGTAACACGCTTGATATGTGCTTTCTTGTTAGCATCCGTTTGCTTTTGTTTGTCTTCCAAGGGATCAATGCCTTGTAAAACTTGACTGCGGTAGCTACTGGCTTTATGGCGGGCTTCTTCCAAGGAGAAATCGGAATAACTGCCTAATCCCATATCGCGGCGTCGTCCAGAAAAAGAATAGCGATAGATCCATGAGGCTGCGAAAGTGGGATTCATATTGGCGGATAAAGAAGGACTGACATTGACGCAAAGGTATAAACCAGAAACACCACCAACTGCGTGCATGCCTGGTATTTTAGCGAGTTTCTTAACACCTAAAGCCGATATGGCAGACTTAATTTTTCCCATCAATGTTACCATCAAAATGACTGAGATTTGATGATATCTTAAGAATCAATTTGGAACAATAATAATTATATTTTCTATTAAAAAGAATCTGTTATACAACATAGTGGAATACAGTGAAACACCAGATCAACAGACTCTCTCTCCGCCACGGATATACCAACAAAACCCGCATAAATGATAAGTTTATGCGGGTTTTGTTGGTATCTGTAGCCAATCATGTGAAATGCGAGTAACACGATAAATTAGTGAGTAAGTTAGTGAGTAACTATAATACTTATGAAATTGTTACTCACATGTTTCTGCAAGCTACCGGTGGAGGTGTGTTGACATGAAACTAACAGATTCAGAAATTAAGGCAGCAAAACCCAAAGAGAAGCCCTACTCCCTTACCGAGGGTCATAGACTGGTTCTAATGATTCAACCTTCCGGCGCGAAATGGTGACGGTATCGTTATCGATTCAATGGCACGGCAAGAATGCTCTCCATGAGAGTTTAA